>CAYQCE010000101.1:0-3591 GCA_964415885.1 uncultured Ignavibacteria bacterium | reverse complement strand
TGAAAGGCGGGCTGCCCGGCCCTTAGTATATGACTTGAATATACATCATATAGTCTTTCCCGCAAAAAATGGCAAAGTCAAAAAAAGGTGCCGACTACTTTGTCAACACCCTGAGCCGCTCACAGAGCGGGCTTTTTCTATGCCCTGAAGGTATTTGACATTCGAACCAGAGCAGCGTTTATTCAGTGCGTATACTATTGTGTCAGTGGCGTTCGATGCAGCATTGAGAGATATGCATGAATAGACTTGCGTTCATCCTGACAACGGGGATCCTCGTCTGCCTGATGTGTCCACCGGCTCTGTCTATCGGCAAGCACGATGGGATAAGAACCGGACCATCCGGATTCTACAAATCGCTCGTTACAGAAACACCCAACTACCAGACATGCACCCACAGGTATAACAGCCTTAACCTTACAATATCGAATATGGGTTTCATGGGCGCGATGAACGAGAGCTACTACGATTGTGAGACCGGTGCCGCTGCACCTGGATGCGAATATCCTGCCGGTACTCAGCACGACTACCTCTACGCCACGGGGCTCTGGATCGGCGCGATAGTCGGGGAAGATACTCTCGTCTCCACCGGCTGGGACGGATGGCAGTATATTTACGAGACCTGGCCATGCGGCGATCCGGAATGCGCCATCGAGAAGCGATCCACGAGACCCGCCGATCCTGCGTACAGCGACTCCGCGATATCCGATCTCGATTACATCGCAGTCTATACCGACACTCTGACTGCCTCAAACTGGGTCGACGCCGACTGGGACGGCACCCGTCATAAACCGCTCGGAATCGAAATCAGGCAGAGCAGTTACTCGTGGAGTGTCGACTACGCCGAGGATTTCATTCTTATCGACTACCAGATAACCAATATCGGTATTCGCAAGCTCGAGAATGTCTACCTGGGTCTTCAGGTCGATGGCGACGTTTCGCATGTTATCCGAGCGAGAGGAGCGTGGACCGATGATATATGCGGATATCGAGAGACATTCCCATCACAATTCGGCAGTGGATTCCTCGACACAATAGATTTTGCCTGGATCGCCGACAATGACGGGGACCCGTCGGATGACGGTCTTTTTGACTATCAGTCCGTACTCGGACTCACGGGCGTTCGGGTGATGCGGACTCCGAAAAAGCTGACATCTGTGGCCTTCAACTGGTGGACCTCGAACCCCAGTGCCGCGTTCGACTGGGGACCGATGTATGAGGCGACGAGACGGAATTTCGGTACAGGTGGACTCGGGACTCCGGAGGGTGATAGAGCCAAGTACTATTTGATGTCGAACGGTGAGCAGGACTACGACCAGATTTTCGCGGCCGAGGATTACACCGACTTCGGCTGGCTTCCACCCGGGGGCGGAACGCCACAGGAGATAGCACGGGGTGGGGATGCACGGTATCTTCTCTCCACCGGGCCGTTCGATATCAACATTGGCGAGACCCTGCCGCTGACTATCGCCTATGTAGGCGGCGAAGATTTCCATCGAAGCCCTTCCGATTTCGAAAACACGATGCTGAACGGATACAATCCGGATCAATTCTATCAGCGTCTAGATTTCTCCGATGTTGCCGAGAACTGTGTCTGGGCCTACTGGGTCTACGACAATCCCGGTGTAGATACAGACAACGACGGTAACCGCGGTTCGTTCTGGGAGAAGATTGATACCATGCCGAACGGTTCGATCGTAATCGATACATTCTACTATGCGGGAGACGGCGTCCCGGATTTCAAGGCCGCGACTCCGCCACCGGCTCCATCCCTCAGATTCACGACCGAGAACAACAAGGTGACAATCCGCTTCAATGGTATCAAGACTGAGAACTTTGTCGATCCATTCACGCGATTGAAGGATTTCGAAGGCTATAATGTCTACTTCGGACGACAGCCGCGCATGGATCAGCTTGCGCTGACTGAATCGAGAGACATATTCAACTTCCGGCGATTCCGATGGGATCCCTCCGATGAAGAGTGGGTTTCCGACCGGACGCCATTCGAGCTCGATTCGCTTGGAGTTCTCTACGGCGAGGGCTTCGATCCGTCCATCTATTCGTGCGACGATGACGGAACAGGCTTCGTTTACGGTGACGATATCTTCTGTTTCGAGGCTGTCGGATGGAATAATTCTATTGACGGTTGGATGGATGGTTCCCCGGAGATTGCGAGCGAAATTAGGAAGAGATTTGCCGACGAGATATTGAGTGGCGAAGTTACCGCCGATATCGACAGCTCGATCACCTCCAACTGGACCTGGGAAGTTGACCATATGACGGGAGACAGCACCGCATATCACAAGTATTATGAATACGAATATGAGATGGACAATCTTTTGAGCTCGGTGCCGTGGTATTTCTCGGTGACAGCATTCGATTTCGGAGATCTTTCCTCCGCCTTCGGCTCGCTGGAGAACTCACCACTGTCAAATGTCGTTGAGATATGGCCCGTCAATGACGCACAGACTGTCCTAGATAAGGGGATAGAGGTATCTGTTTATCCAAATCCGTACATGGGAGACGGTCGGTATGTGGCGGCCGGATATGAGGACCCCGGGAGAACCGGCTTCACCGATCATCAGCGGCGTATCCACTTCGTAAATCTTCCACCCGAGTGCACGATAACGATCTACACCGTCAGCGGAGACAAGGTTCGGTCGATTGATCATCCGGGGGCATTCACCGACACCGATTCTCACGCCAAGTGGGACATGCGATCGACAAACAATGAGTTAGTCGCGAGTGGCATCTATATCTTTGTCGTAGAGTCAGATTGGGGAAACCAGCTCGGGAAAATCGTTGTTATAATGTAATATAGCTCAAGGGGCCTATTCTCGATCGACTGAAGTCTCACCGTCCTTCAGCCGATGTACAAAATGGCAATGTAGGTTTAGGTTTGAATTTTCCGCCGTCGACCATTAGTTTCAGAATATAGCTGTTAACTGCAAAGCCCACAGGAGGAAAAATGAAAGTCGTTGGGTACATGGAGGGAACCGACCCTCAGGTTCTAACATCAATCGTCGTCGAAGGACATGAAACTCTTCCGCTCTCGAATGGCTGGGACAACCACGGAAAGCACCTGACGCTTCTTAACCCATCCGACAGTGTTTCAGTGGTGGTGGGAAACCTGCATAAATTCCTGCGTCTCGAAGACAAGAGCATCTTCAGCGCTATGCTCTCAACAGTCAAGGCCTACGAGATCCCCGTGATCTTCGTATGCCCGAAAGATAAGCAGGAGAAGGCCAAGGGTCTCGTCGATGACGCAAACCTCAAGTTTAAGCTTGTCGCCCCGGAAGAACTTTTCGACGCAATCATGTCTGAGATGAAGTAGACGTTGTTCCATGGGTCAGACTTGATAGCTCCCGTCAAAGGGACTTGTTGAAGTATCAGTACTGGCGAGATTCCATCATGGCAAGGAGTCCCGCCACAGCGGGACGACGTCGCGATCTTATAGTCAGGCAGCATAGTACGTCACCGTTTGAGATTGCCGCGCTCGCTGTTTTCGCTCGCGAAGACCGTTTATTTCAGGTATTGGCTTAGTCCAGCCGGGTCCGCCGCAGCCGTGTGTGATCTGACTGCACAGACTCAAGG
>CAYQCE010000100.1:0-3608 GCA_964415885.1 uncultured Ignavibacteria bacterium | reverse complement strand
CGCCTAAAAAAGAAGCAGCTCCGACGGGGCTTCGGAGCTGCAGCCTCGATGCTTAATGAAGGTGGGACCAAAAAGCGCCAAGTAGGCTTCCGTTAGGTTCCAACATAAGCTTGCAGTCGCAATCATTATCGCCCCCAATTATTAACTGGGAATTGCCTGTAAGTTAGAAATGGATAAACCTGGTTCGATCGGGATCGCAAACTGATCGTCAAGATGCACTGATCTTAGAAAGCGTATAGAATCGAGAGATGGAATCGTCCGTCTTTCGGGTAGCCCGGGTGGATCAAGCGATGCCCGTAGTCGATTCGTATCGGCCCAACGGGTGATATGTATTGCACGCCTGCACCGCCGGATACGAGCAGATTGTCTATCCGGATGTCATCCCAGTCATCATAGTTGTTGCCGACATCAATGAATATTGACCCCCAGAGTTTCCAGAATAGCGGTCGTCTAATCTCCTGATTGGATTGGATGAGTACACGGCCACCGACCGGTCGACCTCTCTCGTCCTTGGGGCCGACCTCGTTAGCTCTGTAGCCGCGGATTGTCTTGGCGCCGCCCATGTAAAAACGGTCCGTGGTCGGGACGTACGGATTGCTCCCGCTGCCGAACGCCCAGCCGGCACGATAATGCCACGCGTAGATGTTCGAACCGGAGAAGTTCTGGTATCGCGCGACACTTGCCTCGAGCTTCTCGAAATGATTGTCACCGCCGAGGAATCCGCCGACATGCTCTCCCATGAACCTGATCAGCGTTCCACTGACAGGCAGAAGCAGATTGTTGCGTGTATCTCGCTCCCATGTTACGGCAAGACGGCGATAAACGCTGATTCCCTCCTCTTCCTTCAACTGCTCGAGCTGATTCTCGGGGATACCCGTGATATTTACCTTCTCGTATGATATGGCTCCCCAGATTCTCTGATAGCGCGACAACTCACGGCTCGATGACAACCCGAGGTTTATTCGCGATATCCTGTAGTCCTGCGCCCGGGCTCTAATCCCCGGCTCGGCTGCGAAATTGAATGTGAGAGGCATCCGTATCTTGAAGAGCCACGGCTCGGTGTAGTCAAACGCGAAGCGCTCCTTAATGACACGCCAGTCTGACTTGAATACCAGAAATGAAGAGAGCAACTCGAATCTTACCTGCCGAGCCCGGCCTGATATATTCCGGTTTCCGAATTCGAATCCGACATCCCAAACAAGATCTTCTTCCTGGTCCTGTCCGGCACCGGTTCTAACCTTGGCGAACTTCGGCTTTCGTTCGCTGACTTTCAATTTGAAATTGGGCCTGACATCATACTTGCCGGGTTGAAACTGTGCCGTATCCTCGATCACCGAGAGATCGACGAAACTCGCCAGTCCGGTCGAATAGATCCTCTGTTTCGAATCTATGATCTTCTGGCGGCTGTATATGTCCCCCGGTTCAAACAGTATTTCGCGAGTGAATGTGTGCGGTCTGGTGAATTTGAGGCTGTCAACAACGACATCTCCAAAAAGTGTCAGCGGACCGCGATCGATCTTGAAGACGATATCCACGCTGTCAATATCCTCGTAAACCGCCACTGAATCCACCACCTCGGCGTATGGATAGCCGGAGTTCGCGTAGACCGTCTTGATGTCATATCGAGTCTGGTTAACCTCGTAGAGATCGATTGGCTCGCCAATTTTGTGCTGCCGGAGATGATGATCGACCTCTTCCCTGAATGATCCGAGCTCACTCGTAGTCATCGAGTTTCGAACGAAGAACTGGTCGTTTTCCGTAATACTTATCTTGACTATGGCGGAGCTGTCCTCCGCTATCTCGAATTCCTCCTCCACCTCGACGAAGAGAAAACCGTTGGACTTGTAGAGGTACGTAACTGCCGCCATGTCAACCCTCTTGGAGTCCTTCCGCAACTGGTGCTTTCCCCGCAGCCGCACCGACTGCCAGAACCCGTTGGCCTGAGATCTAATCTCATCCCTGATCCGGCCGTCATCGAAAAATCTGTTTCCGCTTATCTCGACCTTGCTGATCGGTGGACGGCGAGCCAGCCATTTAACCTTCAAGTCACGCTGAGCGTATGCAGATACGTTTATCCAGAGGAATACCAGAGACAGCAAAATCGCACAGCGGATCAGGTGGGTCATTCGAACTCCCAATTCAGATTGAGATTCAGATGATAGAGATTGTCCCTGTCTCTTTGGCCGGACAGGAAAACGTGCTTCGAGATGCGATAGTCGAACCCGAGCTCGAGGAACTGCGCCGAGGTCTGGCTCGATCCGTAAATATAGAGTTTCGGATTGTAATAGAAACCAACTGTCAGATCAGCACCGACTTTATCTCCCGTGAGGGACGGGTTGATCTCCAGTGTCTCCACTCCGAGACTTTGCGCGAAGTATCTCGCCGCCTGATTTATAGCAATTCCGGCCGCGCCGACAGACAGCCTTCCTGCAAGAGAGGGGCTCGCTGCGGCGGTATCAGAAGCTGCAGGCTGACCCAGTGCACCCTGCAGTGGATTGAGAAACGTCAGCGCCTCCTCGATCGATACGTCAGAATCCGGACAGACGTCGATTCTCGGATTCTCGAGCGTCCGAGTGATCTGCATGCAGACATCTCGCACACCCACAGAATCGCGAATAGTTGTTGTGAGCTGTATATTCACCGTCGGGTTGAATTCCTCGACATTGTTGAACATTATCTCCCCGCCGGGCACTACAGTGAACGTTCGATTAAGCTGCGTCAGGTTTATCTTTCCACGGATAGTCTCGAGCTTGCCGAGAAAGCTTTCATCCCGGCCCTGCTTGATTATAATGAGGTCACCGCCCAACTCCAGGTCGGCTTCATCATTCTCGATCCACATGTTCTGCGGTATGCTGATCTCTATACGATAACTGAAACCCTGCCCGGTGTCCGCAGCCGCGAGCGCTTCACCCTTCACATTTGTGTAGAAAGGCTCGCCGTACCAGAATCTCGTCAGATCGATATCACCCTCGGCAAACGGTGGATCGCTGCCCTCGATGTATATTGTCATAGTGTCAACGGTGGCCTCTATGAGACCGAGATCATACACTATCGGCAGGTCGTCGCCGTGCACAACCAAGTCGTATGCGGGTTTGGAGAGATCCTGCAGATTGACGTTGCCGTCCACCCACAGTTTTCCTGATTTCTTACCGTGGGACATCGTACCGATCAGCTCGTTTATCCTGATCTCCCGCTGCTCGAAGTCGGCATCGACACGCAGCTCCTGTATTGGATTGGCAAGTTGATAAACCTTCACCTCGCCGCTGTCGATCTTCGCGTTCCCTCTGAATCGCATGTCGTTGAATGTTCCGAATCCGCTGACATCCACATTGAACCGACCGTTAAACCACTCGATATCTTCGAAGAAAAGAACGGCCAGATCGAAACTGGTGCCTGTTACTGCGATGTCAAAGCGTAATGAATCGTCCCTCAGAATCCGCTCTTCTCTGGACCCGAACGCGAGGTCTATCGGAAGCACGCCGGAGGCCCTCGTCTGATTGCTGTCCCCTGTTATGGAAAAATCTTCGAAGAGCAGCTTCCTATCTGAATAGGCAAGCCGCCCCTTGAGCTGGCCCATGGGTTGGTCGCTGTATACAAGGCTCCTGGTC
>CAYQCE010000099.1:0-3823 GCA_964415885.1 uncultured Ignavibacteria bacterium | reverse complement strand
CGAGGATCCCGCGGAGGCGGAATGACGCGGCGATCTCATAGTCAGGCAATACTATGCGGCTGCTTTAAGATTTCCACGCTCGCTGCGCTCACTCGCAAAGACTGAGGTTTTGAGGTTTCTCAACAAGCCCCTGCGCGGGGGTGACAGGAGGGGGCGGGGGGTGACAGGAAAGAGCGGGGAGTGACAGGAAAAGTTCGGCTGGCGTGGCCCGCCGTGGTGCCGAGCAGGTGTGCCCGGTGGTGTGAGACGGAGAGTGGGCTAACCCCTCCCCCTACTCGATTGGGCGGAAGCTCCGAATGCCTGTGGCGGAACCAGAGAAGAACAGATACGTTAAAGCGATAATGGGTCGAATGCCAACTACTGAACCGGATTTGCGTGTCGATTAGAAAGGAATGGCCGAGATGAGCGAAGACTTCTTTGGCGCAGGTAAGAAGCTCTCCACCAGAAAAGGTGACTTCAAATACTTCAGCCTGAATACTCTCGAAGACTCCGGAATTGGTGCGATCTCTAAGCTTCCGTTTACCATAAAAATCCTCCTCGAGTCGCTTCTTCGGAATTGTGACAACTATCATGTGATGGAGGAGGACGTCAAGAGCCTCGCAAGCTGGAATACGAGATTGGACGAGCCTCTACAGATCGGCTTTTTACCGGCAAGAGTGCTGCTACAGGACTTCACGGGTGTACCCGCCGTCGTAGACCTTGCTGCGCTTCGTTCGGCAATCAGGAGGCTCGGCGGTGATCCCGGCAAAATCAACCCTCAAGTCCCGGTCGATCTCGTCATAGATCATTCGGTACAGGTTGACAAGTACGGATCATCGGAAGCTCTCCTGTACAACTCGAAGCGCGAGTTCGAACGTAACCGTGAACGCTACGAGTTCCTTCGCTGGGGACAGGATGCGTTCGACAATTTCCGCGTTGTACCGCCTGAGACGGGCATAGTGCACCAGGTCAACCTCGAGTATCTCGGCAGGGTTGTCGAGTCCCGCGAGGAGGGTGGCGAACAGACGGCGTTTCCTGATACGCTGGTCGGCACGGATTCGCATACCACGATGATCAACGGTCTCGGTATTCTCGGCTGGGGGGTTGGCGGAATCGAGGCGGAGGCCGTCATGCTCGGTCAGCCGATATACATGCTCGCACCTGAAGTGATCGGCGTACGGCTTACCGGTGCATTGAAGGAGGGCGTGACCGCCACAGATCTCGTGCTTGCGGTAACTCAGATGCTGCGCGAACATGGTGTGGTCGGGAAGTTTGTCGAGTTTTACGGCAAAGGACTGTCGTCACTCTCTCTTGCCGATCGTGCGACAATTGCGAATATGTCGCCGGAATATGGCGCGACGTGTGGATTCTTCCCTGTGGATGCGGAGACCTTGAATTACCTTCGCGGGACCAATCGCCAGCCGGATTTAATAGACCTCGTCGAGAAGTACTGCAAGGAGCAGGGGCTGTTCCGTACCGACGATACATCCGATCCGGAATTTACTGAAACGCTCGATCTCGATATGGGCACGGTCGAGACAAGTATGGCGGGCCCCAAGCGGCCGCAGGACCGTGTGAAACTGAGCGACGTCAAGGCCTCGTTCTTGTCGTCGCTGGACAAACCGCGCAAGGAGAGAGGATTTGGACTCGAAAGCGACCAACTCGACAAGAGAGTGAATGTATCGATGAACGGCAGTAGTGCGGAACTTCATCACGGTTCGGTCATAATATCTGCAATTACGAGCTGCACGAACACGTCGAACCCATCAGTTATGATCGGAGCGGGTCTCCTTGCGAGAAACGCGGTCGAACGCGGGCTCGAGGTCAAGCCGCATATCAAGACTTCGCTTGCTCCCGGCTCCAAGGTCGTGATGGCCTATCTCAAAGCGGCCGGTTTGGTTGAGTTTCTCGAAAAGCTGCGGTTTCATCTTGTCGGCTATGGGTGCACGACATGCATCGGTAACAGCGGTCCGGTTCCCGAATCTATCACGGAGGCGGTTGAGAATGAGGGTATAGTGGCTGCGGCCGTGCTTTCCGGAAACCGCAACTTCGAAGGGCGCATAAATCCGCAGGCAAAGGCATCATATCTGGCTTCGCCCCCGCTGGTAGTTGCCTATGCGCTCGCCGGCAGAGTCGATATCGATCTTGAATCAGAGCCGATAGGCAAAGGCTGGGACGGCGAGGATGTTTATCTGAGAGATATCTGGCCGAGTCAGAACGAGGTGCGCGAGACGCTTGAGAAGGCTCTGAAGCCTGAGATGTTCAAGGACGAATATGCCGATGTATTCACCGGTAATCCGCGCTGGAACGAAATCGAGGTAAGCGGCGGAGATATATATGAGTGGAAAGATGAGTCGACTTACATCCGCGAACCGGGTTTCTTCGTTGACCTGACGCCGGAGATTCCGCCTATGCAGGACATAACCGGCGCTCGTGCGCTTGCGATGCTCGGGGATTCTGTCACCACGGATCACATATCACCTGCCGGAGTAATTGCGGTCGACAGTCCTGCCGGAGAATATCTCATCGACCATGGCGTCGAACCGCGTGACTTCAATTCGTTTGGGTCGAGGCGCGGCAACCACGAGGTAATGATGCGCGGGACATTCGGCAATATCCGGATCAATAACCATCTCGTTCCGGGAAAAGAGGGCGGATATACGGTCTACCATCCGACCGGCGAAACGATGAGTATCTACGATGCGGCGATGAAATACAAGGAGGACGATACTCCGCTAATTGTGATAGCAGGACGAGACTATGGCATGGGATCATCCCGTGACTGGGCTGCAAAGGGAACGTACCTGCTCGGAGTTAAGGCCGTGGTATTCGAGAGCATCGAGAGGATCCACCGAAGTAACCTCATCGGCATGGGTGTCCTTCCACTTCAGTTCAGGGATGGTGAGAGCGCTGACACTCTTGGACTGACCGGCAGGGAAGTCTACGAGATTCGTGGATTCGACGCAGGTATTCGACCTTCAGAAGAGCTTACCGTAATTGCGAATAGCGACGACGGAGAAAAGGAATTCCAAGTCACATGCAGAATCGACACGATGGTCGAGCTCGAGTACTTCAAGAACGGCGGGATTCTTCATACGGTCCTGCGTAAAATACTGAAGGAGTAGTAGGAATTTCAGCTCATTGATTATCAGATTCTATCTAACCATGCGGAGCCGCTGAGGCTTCTCGTCCGGAATGCGCTCTATAATGCCGCGCTTCTCCATATCCAGTTTGACGGTTGTAGTGTACCATGCGATTGAACCGTCGAACGGTCGCTTCAAGTGCTTTTCGACCAGGCGAGCGAGCTCTCCAAACTGGATTGATCTATTGATCTTCAGCACCTTGATAATCGCACGGTAGATTGTGTCGTACTTTTCCTTGCTTATGTTAACACCCTGTCTGTTCGGTGTGATCGTTTGGGCGTAAACAGTATCCCGTCTTTCGACCATTACAAACCTCACTTCAACACTGACACTATCAGAGTAAAGTCGTCCTCTTTGAGCGTAACAGCCAATGGATAGAGCTGTTCCCGGCATTTGCAGATTTGGTGACGAAGGAGGATGATTTCAGGCGGAGGAGCTGTTGACTTTCTCGTCTCCGACTACAGCGTGATAAAACTCAGCATAGCGGACATCTTCCTTGAGGATGTGTTTCACTATCCAATCCTGCAAAAAAGCGAGGAGTTCGAAATAGCTGACCGGCTTGTTGCACTTCAGACGCAGCAGGTACTCCTTGATTCGCTTGTTGAAGCCTGCATGAGTTTTCTTATGTGACACGCAGTGCGGGAAGTTGATCGACTCGAGAAATGCCTCCTCGAAAGTGAAATGCTCGTTTCCGAATTGCA
>CAYQCE010000098.1:0-4705 GCA_964415885.1 uncultured Ignavibacteria bacterium | reverse complement strand
AGTCTAATCCGCTTGACATGAACTCCTCCACAGAATATTCTCGCAGGGTGGATGACTACATCGACAGTAGAGGGGGACTCAAGGCGGCCTCCCGATCAATGATGCCCATTGTTTGGCGGCTCGTTGCCTCTCTGGTTCTGACGGTAATCACGTATCTGTCAGCGGATGCTGCCGCCGAAGAATTCACTCTCAGCGGTTACGTGCGCGACTCGGCGAGCAATGAAGATCTAATCAGTGCATCTATATACGCAGTCGAGGCCGGCAGCGGCGCTTTGACAAATACCTACGGCTTCTACTCCCTAACCCTGCCCGAAGGTGAATACACAATCCGTTACGCGCTGGTCGGGTATCAGCATCGGGACACCACGGTCAGCCTGACTTCCGATCTGAGCCTGGATATGTTCCTGGCGGAGAGACAGATAATCGGGGAGTCCGTCATAGTCAAAGCCGAGCCTCTCGATTGGGAGTTACGCAAAGTCGAGATGGGATCGATCGAGTTGACACCTGCGCAGCTCAAACCCGTGCCGGTTATCTTCGGTGAGCAGGACATCCTGAAGACTATTCAGCTACTGCCCGGCGTCCAGGAGGCGGGCGAAGGCAACACCGGATTTCACGTCCGCGGAGGCGGTTCCGATCAGAATCTCATTCTGCTCGACGAGGCTACCGTGTTCAATCCGGGGCATTTCATGGGGTTTTTCTCCGTCTTCAACTCCGATGCCATCAAAGACGCGAAGCTGATCAAGGGATCAGGCTCCGCCGAGTACGGTGGGAGACTCTCCTCCGTGCTCGACATCAAGATGAAAGAAGGGAATTCGAAGAAGTTTCAGGGCAAGGCCGGCGTCGGGCTCATTTCCTCCCGTGTGACTGTCGAAGGACCGATCGTAAAGGATCGCAGCTCATTTATGATCTCCGGTCGAAGGACTTACTTCGACCTGTTTCTGAAGTTGTCCCGGGACGAGGAGGTCCGGAATACACAACTCTATTTCTACGATCTGAATCTCAAGGCAAACTACAGATTCGGGAGAAACGACCGTGTATACCTGTCCGGCTACTTTGGTCGAGACGCTCTCGGATACAAGGATGAGTTCAGTATCGACTGGGGCAACGCTACCGGAACCGCTCGCTGGAACCACATCTTCAACAATCGGCTTTTTCTCAACTCATCTCTGATATACAGCTTCTTCAACTACGATATCGGCATCGACAACGGTGACGAATTGATCGAGATGAGATCGTCGATCAGCACCGTCAATCTCAAGGAGGATTTTCAGATATTCCCAAATCCGCAAAGCACGTTCAAGTTCGGCGGCCAGGTATCGTATCACAACTTCCAGCCCGGAGAGATAGAGGCAACGGGAAACATCAACAATCTCAAGCTTGACCACAAGTATGCCATCGAAAGCGCGCTGTATGCCAACCACGAGTGGTCGCTGACTTCGAAATTGAGTCTCGACTACGGGCTGAGATTTACGAGCTTCTCTCATCTGGGGCCAGGAGATGAATACGAGTTCAACTCCGACGGTCTGCCAATATCCGTGACACAGTATGAAGGCGGCGAAGTAATAGTGCACCACACCGCACTGGAGCCGAGGCTCACCGCACGATATATGCTTGACGAAAACAACTCTGTCAAAGCCTCCTGCGCGCGCAATACTCAGTATCTGCATCTGCTGTCGACTCTCACCGGAATGATGACACCGTTCGATCGCTGGCATCCCAGCACCCGGAGAGTCAAGCCGGGATCGGCGGACCAGTATGCCCTGGGCTACTTCAGAAACTTCGAAGAGAGCAAGTACGAGGCATCCGTGGAGGTGTATTACAGAGATCTCCGAAATCAAGTCGATCTCAAGAACGGCGCGGACGTATTCTTCAACGAGTACGTTGAATCGGAATTCGTGTTCGGCAAGGGAAGAGCTTACGGCCTCGAGTTCCTGCTCAAAAAGGAGATGGGTCGGCTCACCGGTTGGCTCAGTTCCACTATATCGAAAACCGAGAAAAAGTTCGACGCCATCAATGATGGAGAGTGGTTCCCCGCGCGACAGGACCGAACTCTCGACATCGAGATCGCGGCGCAGTATTCGCTTTACCCGGACTGGACTCTGGGAGTTAACTGGGTTTACTATACGGGCAACGCCGTGACTTTCCCGTCCGGCAAGTACATCGTCGATGATCGTGTCATTAACCTGTACACCGAACGAAACGGTTACCGTATGCCGGCATATCATCGACTGGACCTGGCTCTTACATGGGTCGACGAAGAATCGAGCTGGAACTTCTCGATCTTTAACGCCTACGGACGCCGAAATGCCTACGCCATCCAATTCCGTGAGGCAGAAGGAGATCCGAGCAGAACCGAAGCTGTTCGAATTGCACTGTTCACGATTATGCCGTCGATAACATACACGCGAACGTTTTAGAGGACGAATAGTGATGACCTCATTCACTAAGAAGGCATTTCGGATAGCTGAAGACCTACTCATATTATTGATCTTCTCATTTGCAATCGGTTGCGAGGATGTGATCGATGTGAACTTGGAAGATTCCGAACCGATGCTCGTAATCGAGGGATATCTTACGAATACGAGTGGTAAAGCTCAGTTCCGGGTCAGTCGTTCCACGAACTTCTACGGCCCGAACGAAGTCGAGATGGTATCGGGCGCGTCCATAGCGATCACGGATGATCTCGGCAATGCGGATACGCTGATAGAACGCGATCCCGATCTCCACCCCGGCGAGTACATTTCACCCGGCTCATTTCCGCCGCACCCCGGACGAACATACCATGCAACTGTGATCGTGGACGGTAGAACTTTCGAGGCATCCGCGAAAATGGAAGAACCGATCCTGATCGACTCACTGGGCCTCGAGTACGAGATAGACAATGAGCTGTTCCCCGATGAGGATGAGGGCTGGCTGATTCACGTTCATTTCAAGGATCCTCCGAGCCGATCAGACTATGCCCGGATCACGATATCGGCAAACGGCGAGTATCTGCCGGATTTCTATCTGTACGACGGACGATTCACCGACGGAAGATCCGTAGACTACAGCGGCTTCCACAATCTTCTCCAGCCGGGTGACTTTACCAAAGTCGAGCTGTATACGCTCGACAGAACAATGTTCTTCTATTTCCTGACTCTGTCCGAAGTATGGGCAAGCGACGAGGGGAACGATTTCCTCGATCCCACACCGGCGAACCCCAACACGAATTGGAGCGGTGGTGCACTCGGCTATTTCGGCGCTTTCAATATCTCAACGCGCGGTGGCGTACTGCCTGAGAGACCGTAGAAAGAGATCATAGAGAGAATAGTGCCTGAACGGCCGACTAAGGAATTCGCAGTTCCAGCAGGCTTGGTCTCAAGAGCTTTCAAAGCGTATCCAGAATTTTAGACGTTTATAGCCTTCAAGATTATGTCACCCCTGCTGACCCCGATATCTTCCGCAATTATGCGGCATTTGGCCTTGAGCAAAAAGAAAACAGGACGCGCCTCGTTTGAGAGGCCTTCATAGTTGCCCTGCCCCTTGGCGATGACAAACTCTGCTTTCGCAAGCATCTCTCTGAACTCCTCGCTGCATGTTGACAGAATCGCACCCGGGGCGTCAGTTCCCGAGGATACAATAGTAGCAACGCCGTCAAGACCGGCCTGACGCGCATCCTCGAATATGACGTCGTTAATGACCGGCTTCTCCCGTACAACAAACGTAGCCGGTTTGTTCATCTGTTCTATGAGTAGTCTGTCAAAAACAGCTTCGCCCGCATTATCACCAATGTACAGAATGTGATCTGCGCGCTCTAAGTGAGCCTTGAAAGCGGAATAGTCACAGATTGCGAATTCCTGATCGAGAACCTCTTCCACGGCCTGCTCGATGTTGTAACCGGCACTCGCTCCGAGATCGATCACATTGCCGGCGATAGCAACTCTGATAGCGGTCAGCAGACTGTCCTCCGATTCTTCAATAGTCTTTTTGAGAGTAGGATACAGAGCTAATGCCTGCTTCGTACTCTCTCGCTTGAGCCGGCTGTAGGGATCGAGATTACCGGTGACTCTGCTCACCAACTGGTAAACATAACGACCTGTCTCCGGCGGGGAACTATCGAGGCTGACTTCTCTGAGCATCATACCAAGCTCATCGACAAGTCTTTTCAGCACTCTTTCATCGTCGGTCGCCATTCGTCCGGCGCGGATAGCCTGCTCGAAAAAGCAGGGGAAACAATCGATGTATGTCTTCATTATTCAGCTCCAGTGACAAGGCGCTGCACTGCCATAGTTGTTTCTGCTTTGATGCAACAAATTCGTCATCAAATCAACACTTATCCCCGCTGATTTTGGCCAGTATTGCTGCAGATAACAGCCTAACGTCACAAGCCTCTGCATCATCAAGAATTGGGTGACGCAGAAATTCTCGTTACGATGTCCGGAAGCTGAAGTTCAATGATCCCAGTCTCTTCCTCATTTAAACCCGCGAATCTCTCACAACTTAGACTTGCGCAGTCTACTTTAATTGCTATATTGCCGTATCCGGAATCTCAGTTGGACGGCTATGTGGCGCTCAATCTGCTCGACTGAGCAGTCCGCCTTTCCAAAGCTTATGTGTGGAAAGTCCGGATTCGACGAGAACCGCCTTCGAGGCCAACGAGGAGTAAATTATGAAAAGAACGATAACACTGCTGATGACACTTACTCTCTGGCTGACCACGCCGCTT
>CAYQCE010000097.1:0-4759 GCA_964415885.1 uncultured Ignavibacteria bacterium | reverse complement strand
CTCGTGACGCGGGAGAAATTCCAGGCGACTCCATTTCCGAGGCTAACGTCTGCACCTAAATAATCATGCTCCTTGGCGGCGGACAATGATGTGTGCGGGTATTTCATCCCGGATTGTTTCGGCGGGGACGCTAATGCTTCCGGAGGTGTCGACATTGATGACATCGTATATCTGATTACATACGTCTTTCAGGGTGGTCCGGAACCGACCATTCATGAGTGCTGCGTTGATAGTAACTGTGACTGCACCTTAGACATAGATGACATCGTATTCCTGATCGCGTATGTCTTTCAGGGCAATGTACCGTGGCCCTGCACCTGTGAGGACTGGTTCGACAACTGCTGGCAGCAGGAATAGATATCATGTTCATTGGTCAGGAGCCCTGCGCTCCTGACCGCTGTACCCACAGACGCGCATCCGGCAAAACATCTTGACACTGCGGGGTCTGAGGCGTATTATGGTGATGTAACTGACTATCCGCCCAATATCATTTGCCCAAGCCCCTCGCCTACCGCCAAAGGCCGTTGAACGATTGTGTCTGTGAAGCGTTTAATGATTGGGATAGATATTACACATATTTCAGATATTTAAGGAGTGTGTCTAATGAGGCTCAACAAAGCGATTGTGATCACGGTCGCTCTGCTCGTGATGATGCTCGGAGTGCAGTCTCTCGTCGCAATGGAGAAAGAGAGATCGAGCAATGTCAATCTGCCGATGGATGGCAGCGAGGGAGACGGGAACGTGATCGAAGGTGATCCGTGGCAGGATGACGACGGTGACGATCCATGGACCGTCAGCGATCCGGATAAAGGCGGTATTAGCGGAATCGTGTTTATGAGACCGTCGATCGGGTCATGGAATCCGACTGGATTCTGGATCTTCGTGAAGATTAAACTCGGGTTCGATGACAAACCGAGAACTATGGAAACCACGGTAGACAAGCACAAAAGATAGGTGTCATTGTGCAGAAAGAGCTAACGGAATTCTCAACATCGCTCGATGAATTCAGGAAGCTGACCGATAGAGGCGACCTGAAGGATGCCTTGCAGCTTGCCCTGACATTGGAGGAGTCATACTCCGCCGAATGCCGGGATTCCGTCGATTTTCTGCTCACAAGTGCACAACTGGCAAATCAGATCGGCGATTACACCGAGGCGATCTCAAGTGCTGCGAGAGCGTACGACCTCCTGCGTCAGACGTCCGAACACGATCTTCTGGCACAGGTTCAGTCGGAGCTCGCTCGATCATATAATTTTGTCGGAAGACCGAACGACGCCGAACGAGAGTACCGTGATGTGGCGGCAGCCTACAGGCGATCCGGAAATA
Source organism: uncultured Ignavibacteria bacterium (assembly GCA_964415885.1). Classification (GTDB taxonomy): domain Bacteria; phylum Zixibacteria; class MSB-5A5; order JAABVY01; family JAHJOQ01; genus CAYQCE01. The sequence goes on along the minus strand of CAYQCE010000097.1, from coordinate 3,433 downwards.
TTGAGGGCCTTATAGACACACTCAACCGGATAGCCGGTATACGGTACCTTCGCGCAGACTATGGCGAGGCACAGAAACTCCTGAACGAGGCGCTCGAGTACTCCAACGAGATCGGAGATATCGGACGGCAGGCCAAGGTCAGCGGGAATCTCGGCCAGGTGGCGATACGCAAAGGCGAACTTCAGGAAGCGGTCGACAAACTCTCTATCTCTGCCGACATGAACGGACGTGTCGGGAATTCGCTCAACCTCGCGAGATCATTCCTGTCGCTCGCGCTCGCGGAGATTCGTCTGTCGAACTTCGACTCGGCGCGGCGCAATCTCACAAATGCGCTCTCTATTATCCGCAAGAACGACCTTAAGCGCGAGATGGCGATCTACTACGAGTACAAAGCTGAACTGTCGCTTGCGCTCGACAATCTCGATGACGCCCTGAACGCATCCTCGAGCGCGCTCGAGATCGGAGAGACTATCGCCGCCGACGGCGACCTCGTGAGCCAGTCCGAGAGACTGAAAGCTTCTGCGTTATTCAGATTGCGCCGGTATGACGAAGCCGAGGATCATATCAACCGTGCGCTCAATATCGCGCAAAAAATCGATGAGAAGCTGGAAATCGCGGAATCGCTGAAGCTGCTTGCCGAGATAGCCGACAAGAAACGTTGTTTCGTCGACAGCCGTCAGCATCTCGAGTACGCACAGTCGGTTCTGAATGAACTGAACGCCGGATATGAGCTCGCTGACCTCTACGAGCGGGCTTCCAAACTCTCCTGGGTCGAGGAAACCGACCGGGTGTTCTACCGTCATATGGCAGAGGAGCTTTTCGGCATTCTCGGGCTCGAGATTGAGTTTATTCGCAAGACCCGCAAGCCGAAATCGAAAGAACCCAGAAAGCACATTTATGTCGTGGAGGGCGCTACGGGCGAAAAGGTGCATCTGGTGACGGCTAATCGCAGAATGAGATCGGTACTGAAGGTTGTCGAGAACTGCAAGGACTCCGATATTCCGATCCTGATCACCGGCGAAACCGGCACAGGCAAGGACCAGCTCGCGAAGTACATACATCATCTGTCCAACCGTTCCGCCGGACCGCTCATCGCGGTGAATTGTTCCGCGATACCGAAAGGTCTGGCCGAGAGCGAGCTGTTCGGGCACGTCAAAGGGTCATATACAAACGCGGTAGAGACGAGAGACGGCCTGATTATGGCGGCGAACGGCGGCACGTTGTTTTTGAATGAAATCGGCGAGCTGCCGATTACACTCCAGGCGAAGCTTCTCGGCTGCCTCGAGGAGAAGCGCGTGGTACGGATTGGCGACACAGTCGCGCGACCGGTCGATTTCCGGCTGATTACCGCAACGAACCGAGACCTGGAGGAGGGCATTGCAACCGGCAAGTTCCGTCAAGACCTCTACTTCCGTATCGCGGTAATGACATTCGAGCTGCCGAGCCTGCGTGAGCGCAGGGAGGACATTGTAGAGCTGGTCAAGTACTTTCTTGCGCGTCATGGATGGAGCGAGGAACAACTCGATGCCCACATCGAGGGATCCCGCCTCGAGTCAGCTATCCGATATCGCTGGCCGGGCAATGTCCGCGAGCTCGAAAACGAGGTCAAACTCGCGCTGGTCGAGAAGGGAAAGAACATCGACGAGGTGGTCGAAGCTATAAACAGCCGATTCGCCGAACCGGATGAAGAACGCGACTATGACGATCTCTCCGGGCTTCCTGCACAACTCGCGGCGTTCGAGAAAGATAGAATCCGGACTGCCCTCCAGGGATCGGACGGTGTGATCCGCCGCGCGGCGGCATACCTTCAGATTCCTGAGGCAACACTACGATCGAAGATGCGGAAGTACAAGATGTGAATGCGTGAGATTTGATAATTTCGGGGAGAACCGCGCTCCTTCGCAAGATATTGAACTACAGCCGGTTATGAATCATGGTCGGCTGTTTTTGTCTTAGGGGATGCAGATTCTGCGATTGTGTGAGATATCCGGCCCTCGATGCATGGATAGGACCGTTCTCATAACCGCTTGTTAACAAGTATCTTACAAATGGAGAGTTTTTTGATTTCCGGTGCTCAATATTGGCACAGATATTGCGTAATATGAAGGCGGATACACAAGAGCTTAAGTCTCTGGTTGGCTCGGCTTGGGCAAGCTGAGAATGCTGATTCGTTAAGCTATGGTTTTGGGCGGACCCCATCCACTGCGGCAGGTGGATGGGGCACTTTTTTGTCTATATATCTGACTCCTCAGTTACAATTTTGTTCAATGGGCAATCCGAACATACTCCCAACCGAGATTATTAAAAGTTTGCATTTGAATCCATAATGCATATCTTCGCCCCAAAGCATAGTAGACTGACGCCCAAACTTACGGAGGAGAAAATGAGATTACTTCTTTCATTTCTTTCTATTCTATGCATGCTCTTCGCCCTCGGCTGCGGCGGCGCAGAGGATGGCCAGCAGACCGAGACTGAGCAGCCGGCAGAGCAGCAGGAGATGCAGACTCAGGAGTCCGCAACGGATCAGGGCATTCCGCAGATTGACGCTGACACTGTCACCACCGATTCCGGTTTGAAGTATCTGGTTGTCACGGAGGGCGAGGGAGCATCCCCCGAGTCCGGTCAGGTCGCCGTTGTGCACTACACAGGGTGGCTTCTCGATGGCACCAAGTTCGACTCGTCCCGCGACAGAGGACAGCCGTTCCAGTTCAATGTCGGCCAGGGCCGAGTGATCCCGGGATGGGATGAGGCCGTTGCCGATATGCAGATCGGTGAGCGCCGCATTCTGGTTATTCCGTCGGATCTCGCGTACGGTCCCCGTGCGGTCGGTCCGATCCCGGCGAATTCAACACTCGTGTTCGATGTCGAGCTGCTGAGATTACAGTAGCCGATTGGCGAAATTCCGCAATTTGAAAGGCAGGCCGAACGGCCTGCCTTCTCTTGTTTTATGTTACGGTAGTCTTAGAGCATCCCGGGACTGAGGATGAAACCCGGGTCACCCGGTCTGAAAAGTGGGCGAAGATCATTCGCTTTTCATAGGGCTCTTGATAATCTCCATTATGGGTGAATTCACTCCTACGTCAGCATCCCGACTAGTATAGCCCGATGACAACAGCGAGAAAACTGCATCTGTTGCCCGAATGAGCACCGCGTCCTTTGTCACGTTGTCATGCGCGGACTGAGCGAAAATGTCGAATGTTGATAAGGCATTGGCCCTGTGCTTGTTGATAATTGCATTATGCATTGTGGCTTTGTAGTTCTTGTTGCACCAGTAGATTGCGGTATACAGAACAGAAAACACAACAACTTTCGCTATGGCTATGTGAACAATGCTTGACGCTTCGGTGTATATCGCGGATCCGTGTTCATAGGTCAGCACTAGTAGAACAATCGCCAGAATGACTGTAATCGATGTAAGAGACAATGTTCCCCA
>CAYQCE010000096.1:0-5382 GCA_964415885.1 uncultured Ignavibacteria bacterium | reverse complement strand
ATCCCCAGTCCGACACCGAGCGGAGTTCGTCCATGAATTCGCCCACGCTCGAATAGCCGTCAGCAATCCAGATGATGTTCCGATAGCGCCCGATATCTGCAATTCCGAGCGAGTCACTGCCGAGCAGAATCATGTCACAGCGAATGTCGACGAGGAATGTCCTGTACTTTCGCATGGCTACCGACATATCATAGAAATGAGCCTGAGAGGGAGGGGTAGCCACAACCAGAGTCTCGCGATCGAAGAATAGGGCAGCTTGAGTCACCGTGTCTGATGTTACACTCGCGTTAGAGTCCTCATCTACTGCGACCACGAAATAGCGATTCTCCTCTCCAGGTGAATCGAGGCTATCTACGAAAGATATTTCGGTCGCGGTTGCAATGCGCTCAAACGTTCCCTCGTCAGCCTGACGGAAGACTCTGTAACCGACCACATCCTGTTGCAGCGGCTTCTCCCAGCTCAGGAGGACCGATCGGTACCCTGCTTCTGCAACGAGCTCCTGCGGCGCATCCGGTTTGGCTCTCGGCACGCCCGATATTTCCGGCCAGGCGATGCTCTCGAGCGAATCCCCGAAAGAGACGCCCACAGCTATGAAATACTGCGCCCCCTCCGTCAGATTTTGAATGACGAACGAGCTTGAGCCTCCCGGAACGGTGAATGTCATGTCGTATGTACTCGGCTGGCGACCAACCAGAATCTCGAACGAATGTTCGCCGGAATAATCAATCGGTCTCCATTCGATCCCGAACATGTCAGCTTTGCCGAGATCTACGATTCGCAGGCTGTCGACAACCGGCGGCGCAATTGCTATCTCGTATGCCGCCACGGCGCAAGACTTGACAACCTTCGTCATGTAATCAAAATCCATATTGTCTGCCAGATCGGTCGCCTTATGGTAGTTTACGGAATTGAAGTCTCCCTCCTGCACAAACAATCCACGGTATCCCGCCTGCACGAACGGATAATGATCGGACCTGCCCGATCCGCCTCCCGGTCGAGGCTCGAGATCAGTCAACGTTGTCATTTTGTCAGCGATAAGATCGTAGTAAGGAATCGAGATATCATATTGATAAATGAGGGCGTCCGGTAGGTCGTCGGACGTGAACCCAACCATGTCGGCGTTGATTACTACCTCGATATTTTGATCCCGGTTATTGGCGACATAGCCGTAGCTCCCAACAAGGCCCTGCTCTTCGGATGAAAACGAGATGAAACGCAGAGTCTTCGTCACTTCGAAATCTTTCAGCACGCGTGCGATTTCGAGACAGAACGCCGTGCCGCTGGCGTTGTCATCCGCACCCGGGGCAATTTCGGCGGGATTGACACCGGGCTGATTCACAACCGCATCGTAGTGATTGCAGAGGATCACGTAATCCTCAGGAAGCTCGCTGCCGCGCAAGTCTGCAACGACGTTGTATCCTTTCTCCCCGTATGGAGCCGGTACCGTCAGATCAAACGAATCGATAGAGACCTCGCAGCCGAGCGCCTCATAGCGGTCCATCAGCCAATTCTGCGCGGATATGATAGAGTCGGAAAAGGTATAGCGCGTCTGAAACTCCTCGAGTCGCCGTACATACGATTCAATGCTGTCGGTCGAGATGAGACCCATTATCGAGTCGATCGTAACCTGATCCGAGATGACTTTGCCAAGTGCCCGTTCGGTTCGGAAGACAAACGGCACATCGAACTCAGGAAGACTCGTGAAGCGTGCGTCCGCCATATCTGCGCCGAGCGAGAGGGTGAGACTCTTGCTGACCAGCGTAACGCCCGATGTCGCAATGACGCCCTGCGATTTCGACGGAACCAGCTCCGGTTTCACAGCAACATCGTGATCGGGAACGTATATCATCCAGTCATCGCGCTCGAAATCCTCCACAACGAGAGATACATCCATATTCCTGCTCTCCACGTAGCGCGCTATCCGTGCCGACATCGGAACAAGATAGGTATGGTCGGAACCGCGAAACACGGCATCCAATCCAACTTCTGTGAGAAACTCCGCATCGCGAGAGCTTTCGATCGAAACAGAATAGAGATTCACCGTTGCTTCGTCCCAACCCTGACCATATGCCGCCCCAGTTGATATCAGCAGCGTTAGAAGAAGCGTGTATACGATTTCAATTCTCATCTTGCTTATCTCCATCGAGTCAATTCAACACCTAATGGATAGACGATTAGAGTCGTTGTGCATCAACAGCAGATTTGGAGTTCCGACCCTAAACCTCCTCTTGCCTGCTTTCAAAAACTTTTATTAAATCTCATCTGACAAGGAGTTTGATTCGATGAGACATATTTTCAACGCATGCCTCGCCGGGCTTCTACTGGTTTCAACTCTGTGCGCGGAGCCACGGTTCCATCTTGCGATCGAGAAGACTGTATTGCCTAACGCCCTGACGCTTCTCACCTGCGTCGACAGTATGGCCGAGTCTGTCACATATACGACATTTATCAATGCCGGCTCGCGGGATGAAACACGCGCAGGGGCATCAGGCATTGCGCGGATAATCGAGATGATGGCATATCAGGGAACTGACAGAATACCTGACTATTTCAATGCTGTCATTCCTACCGGCGCCGTGACAGAATCGGAGACAACCGAGGACTTCATACGATTCTCGCTGACAGTGCGGCCCGTCTTTCTTCGGCGGATCATGGAAATCGAAGCCGACCGGATGATGAATTTCAAATTGACTCGTGACCTGTTCAAACAGTTCATTCCGGTCGCAGAGCTGTCCCGTACACAGGCAATCGATGATTCACCGGCCGGATTTCTCCGGCAGGAACTTTTCCGCCACGCCTACCGCAGACACACCTACAGGCATCCGATTTACGGCTGGGAGAGCGACCTCGGCAGACATCTAATAATCCAGGACGTATTCAGATTCGACAGAATCTTCATCACGCCGAACTACACAACGATCGTCATCTGTGGCAATTTCGATCCAGTTAAGGCCGCCGAGTGGATACTCGAAGAGTACGGCGATTGGAAACCGTCTCTGCCGCCAACATCGCAGACACGATCCGAACCCGAACAGCGGAAGACTGTCAGGAGGGATTTCGATTGGCCGAATTCGACGGCCACCAAACGCATGATGATTGGATATCACGGTCCCGATCTGAATTTCGATACTCCGGAACTGGTTTCGTTGCAGGTTGCGGCCAGACTACTGTTTGGAGAATGCGGCGCAATCTCCGAAAGGCTCTATGAGATGAACATAATCGAGTCATCCAGCGCCAGCATGCCCGGCAAAAAGGACCCATATCTCTTCACCATCGATATCGAGCTGAAGGATCATGCCGATTTCGATACCGTGTTCGGAAGATTCGAATCCGAGGTAAACTCCCTGTCAGAGAGATCTATATCTCAGGAGCAGATCGACCGGGTCACAAACTCGCTGAAACTGGAGTATATGAAGCGTCTCGACGATCAATCTGCGCGGACTGAGATCATTGGTCTCTATCAACTTGCGGGCGGAGACTATCGTATGGCCGACGACTACATCAAGATGCTCGAGTCTCTGACAGTAGAGGATATCCAAAATGCACTCGAGACGTATTTCATCGATCATGCAGCAACGGTTGTAACGTTGAATCCCAGGCACATGGACGAGGACTCTCGATGAAGTACATACCGGTCACTCTTTCCATTCTAATTGTCTCGTTCATTTTCTGCAGCGGATGCGGAGATGACGAATCCGAGGCTCAGCGGTTATCCTATCCTGTCGTCGCAAACATCGATTCAACGGCAGATATCGGGACTATCTCACTGATGGTTATGGCCGGTACGCGTCACGATCCGCCGCACAGCCCCGGTACAGCAGCAGAGACAGCCAGGATCATCCTGATGCAGGACGATGGACCCGGCCGAGGGGTCACTGACAGACTCCAGAGCATAGGGGCAGACATTGAAGCCAATGCTGGTTTTCTATCCACCGACTTCCGAATCACTGCGCAACCGCAGATTCTGTTCGAGGCTTTTGAGTCATTCAGAGATGCTCTCCTCCGCCCCGCCTTCGCCCTGCAGAAATCAGATTGCCCACGACAGTCAGTCACGATCGACCGTTCGGTTTTTCGTTCGTCCGCATCTGCTCTGGTTCACAACCTTATCACCGGTCGTGAGTCAATCTCGACAGACACTGCTGTATCAGAAAGAGCCGAAATTGCTGCAGAGAGCCTGACCGATTTTCATCGCCGATACTATTGTCGGGACAACATAGCGGTCGGAGTTTCCGGCAACGTCCCTGATTCGCTGCACTCATTCATCATAACCGCGTTCGATTCACTCAGAGCTAAGGCCGACGGCACTGGCCTGGAAACTGAATTTGCCGTCGAGGACACCACGGTAGTGCTTATCGAGCGACAACCCAACAGCGTCTCCAGCTTCGCGATCGGTATTCCGATCGAGCTCGATCGAAATGATTTTTACCCCGCTCTGGCAGCCGCACACTATATCGGCGGGAGTATCGCACGATCCGGCATCCTCTCGAAAGAACTCGTCTTCGAGCGATCAATTGCAGAACATGTGACCGGCAAACTCTATCCCGCGAATTCAGGCCCAACGACAAATGGGATCATTGATCTCGTTTCAGGAAGAAAGTGCATCTTCATGGTGGAGTCCGCGACTATCGAGGGGAATCTCGAGTTTGCAATCAAGCTCTGCCTGGAATCGATCAAGGAGGTGGCCCGAAACGGATTACCGTCCGAAGACATCGACAGAATCAAGCGATATATAGTAAACAGTTTCCCGTTGAGAATGGACTCTCCGCTGTCAAAGACCGAGTGCATGCTGGATGAGATCCTGATCGAGGACCCCGAGTTCATTGAACGATTCGAGAGCGAGATTCTGACAGTTACCGATTCGGCCGTCAACGCAGCACTCAATATTGCATTCTCCAACGCACCCTATATAGTTGCCGCGGAAGTTCAAAATCCGCAGGACTTCAGAAGCTCTCTTCTGGATAACAAGATTGACGTGGATTATGACCCCGCAGTCGACAGAGATCCTCTGAGATACAGGGATATAAGGATCAGCCAGAGTTCAATTGTCACCAGCTCGAAACAAGTCATGATTCGGGAAAGGAAGTGACCGGCTGGACCACCCTGCTCCGCCCCCTGAGAGCTTCCGATGTCGAAGACCCATCTCCAGGTGCCGTCCGAATACCTGCGCCGGATTGTTGCGTGTTTGCCGATGGTGATGGCCCCGTTACCCGCTGTATCGACTGCTGTGAATCTCAAGAAATCGATTGCGTAAATCCAGAGAATTTGTAAATTGGTCACGCGTTTCGAGCGCACATGTGAGACGAATACGTGGCCCTATCGTCTAGTGGTCTAGGACGGGTGGTTCTCAGCCATCAAACGGGGGTTCGATTCCCCCTAGGGCTA
>CAYQCE010000095.1:0-5484 GCA_964415885.1 uncultured Ignavibacteria bacterium | reverse complement strand
TGTTCCGATTCCGCTGATATCGATGACGTGGTCTACCTGATCGCGTATGTATTCTCCGGCGGCCCGGAACCGTGTCTTGGATGCTGATCTGACCGTCGGGTGATACCCGGCATAAACACAGAATGCCCGCTTCTGATCGAAGCGGGCATTTGATTCTCCGAATTTGGTGCTTCTACTCGTCGGAGTCTATCTCCTGTCTCAGATAGATCCCCTTTCCCATCCCGGAAACATCGATCGAATCCACGAGTCGAATATCATAGTCGATTTCATCGCGAGTCTTGCTCTTCAGCGATTTCAGTATAAGTGTTCTCTTTTCATCCGAAAACTCGCGTGAAACCTTGAGAAACAGCGTTACCTCACCCTTTCGAGTCTGTCTGAATTGAAACTGCCTTACTCCCTCGAATGTCTTGTCGTGCATGTTAATCGCGGTCATCGATATCCTGCCGCCGGACTTTCCAATGATCGCATCCTGCACACGGTGTCCCTTGACATCGCTCAACAACAGATGATTCCTGCGGCATTCGCTGCAGCGGTTTCCCACGATTCGAGCAGAGTCATCGAGACGATACCGGATGAAAGGCATTACCCGGTTCAGAAAGCCGGTGCCGACAATTTCACCCTCGCTGCCCGGTTCTGATGTGACATTGCCATTTGAGTCGACGATTTCCGTTATCCCATACTGTGGGAACGCATGATACAGATTTGATCTCTCACATTCACCGGCAAGAACGACTTTCTCGCTCATGCCGTACCAGGAGTAGACCGGCGCATCGAACGCGGATTCGATCAGCTCACGCTGACCATCGAACAGTCCCTCAGAACCGCATAGCACGCCCTTGATGTCGGGAAGGTGAGTAACCTTGTTGTCTCGGATGTAACTCGCGAGTACTGAAATCGCCGATGGGTAGCCACGCAGGAACCGAGGACGGAAGTTTCGCAACTCCTTGATATATCGCTCGAGCGCTTTCTCCGTAAGGTCGAATGGTGACAGGAGAATCTCGTCGTAGATGGGATTCTCACGCACGATATCGGTTTGCGAGCCCCTGAATTCCACACCGCGAAACGCCGCTCGTTTGTCTCCGAGGCGGTATTCCGCCCGTATCCATTGCGCGATCATGAACGCCCACTCCTTCTCGAGCGCGTCATCATTCTGGTATATCTTTAATGGTTTGCCGGACGACCCGCCCGTGTATGTGATATGGTGTGCGCCTCGAAGGTGCTCAGGCACGACGAAAAGGTCGAGATTCTGCTGAATTTCTGATTTCGTGACCGGCTCTATCTCGCGAAGAATTTCGAATGCAGGTTTGGTCAAGAACCGCTTGTATCTTTCATAGTACGGCACATTCCGGATTGCATGGTCGAGAAGACGACCCAGTTCAGTCTCCTGGTATCCCCTGACACGCTTCTGACTCCACTTGTCTGACTCTCGCAATAAGGCAAGCGTTGCGCGGAAGCTGGATCCGAGTCGATACTCAAATGGCACCACGGCCACTACCCGTTTCATCCACGCGGGAAGCGAGATGTAGATTTTTTTCAGTCGCGCAATCATCTCGACACTTCGCTGTTCCTGTCTGTAGAATGCTCCGTCAACTCGATATGCCCCTTCCATCCAAAGTGGGGGCGAAACGTCATGAGCGAGGCGGTTGGAAACTGATCGCCACCGTTTTTGGGAGTTCCCTCGGTGTAGTGGGGAAGGTAGTTCTTGTCTCCATTGATCCCGACGAGGTTTTTCAGGCTGAGCGTAACACCAGTTTTCTTGTGCGTCTTCATCTTCGGGAGATTGATGAACACATCACACTTGATCGCCGATCCGGCGATCACATACTCGTGCGTTTCGCCTCGGTGATGCTCATTGATCTGAGCCGTGTCATAGTCGGCGCCGTAGTAGTGTCCCTCGCCCTCGCAGCCATAGAAGTAGCTTCGTCTCCCGAGATTGAATTCTACATATCCTTCCGGGTCGCCCGCAAGATCCCGCCGAGACACGACAACGTCGTCCCTCGATTCCCATTCGAACTTACGCAGGTCCACGAGACGCAGGTCCAATCCTCTGGAGGTGAAGTAATCTCTAATGGCGTCCAGTCGCAGAATTCGGACAATCTTATCGAAGGATGAATCTGTCTGCGGTGCGTCTGCAATAACTATCCGGCCGCTGCCATTGAGAGCGATCGCCACATAATCACACACGGCGCGTACGACCGAGCCGTGGGTCATCATATACCGCCATCCCTCAGGATCGCGCGGATGGTTCTCTTTGATCAAGTTAGGCTTGATCAGAACTGTCATGCCGGGTTCAATCAGGCTTCCGAGCGGATTCCACTCAGGTGAGCCGTATCTGTCGGCATCGATGCCTTGCAGCCGGAAAAGCTCGCGCACGGAGGAGTAGACACGATTGGGGACCGCCTGCGTGTCCGGAAATGGCGCCTCAGGATACAATTCGCCGGGATGAAACGGAGCGTCCTCGGGATAGCCCACACCCAAGCTCCTGTGTACAGCCACTCTCATATCAATGAATAGATACGAGCCGCATCGGTATCATCCAACAAATATCTTGAAAATGGCTCTTGAACTAATCAGAATAGCGTGTGGCGCGTATAATTTTGGTGATGCTGCAGTTACAAAACAGGGATTTGGATGTTTAAGTTCATAATAGGTATAATGATCGCCCTCGCGATCGTCTCGATTGTTGTACTTCGCTTCATGAATCGGCCCTGGTGGAAGTCACGGCTGATTCGGTATTCGATGTTCGCTCTTCCGGTCTTCGGAGTGATCGGTATTCTCGTCATGTCGTACGGATACTCGAACGGTTCACGGTTGTGGATTGGCGTCGGAGCCACGACCGCATCTTTCTGTATGGTAATGCTCCTCGGAACCACGCTGTCTCTGCCTCTCTCGAGTATCCTGAATCTCATACAGAATCGCATGGGCAGGCACGTCAGGGAAAGCGCGGACGAGGATGCCGCTGTAAGCGGCCGTCGCTACATACTGCGGAAGGCAGCCGCCGCTATTCCGATCGCCACCCTGGGTGCAGGTACTGCGGGCTTTGCGGGATCATTCAATGACGTCAGGATATACCGCAAAGAGCTCGAATATGATGAACTCCCGGATTCTCTCGATGGGGTCTCGATACTGCACCTGTCGGACATGCATCTCGGGAGGTACTTCAGTCTGGCTGATTTCGAGGAACTCGCCGAGCGAGCCGATGAATTGAAGCCGGATATCATACTCCTTACCGGTGACATATGTGATGTCGTCCCCGATCTGCGGGAGACTATACGGCTCGTCGAGGAATTGAAGCCGAGATTTGGTGCTTTTGCTTCACTTGGAAACCATGAGTATTACCACGGCGTCGAGCACTCGAGGCGTTTCCACGATCGCAGCGAGGTCCCGCTTCTCGTGAATGACGGACTGATGATTCGAATCGGCGGCACGCCTGTATTCATAGGTGGTGCCGATGATCCGAGGATTCTTCGGAGCGATGTCGACCCGTTCCTGAACGCCACTGTTGAAAGAACGTGTGCCATTGCTCCTTCGAATTCGTTCAAGATTTTGATGTCGCACAGGCCGAGAGGCTTTGTGAAAGCCGCTGAGATAGGCATCGATCTCACGCTGTCGGGTCACACGCACGGTGGACAGATTGGCGTCGGAGGCAGATCGCTATTCGAGTCCGTTGACCCACCGAACTACTTCTGGGGACACTATCAAAACGGGAAATCTCAGCTATATACTTCTTCGGGCGTCGGGCACTGGTTCCCGTTCAGGCTGGGTTGTCCAGCCGAGGCGCCGCTGCTCGTATTGAAAAAGATGTAGTTGTTCTGGGTGATTGTCGTTATGTTGTGTTCAATCACCTGTGATGAGAGCTAAAGACTGATAAGCAATGACAGGGTTGGTCTGACTTAGCCGGAACTGCTGAATTTGTGCAATATCTTCTCGATGTCATCCATGCGGAATGGCTTGTTGATGAAAGCGTCCGCCATAGTGGAAAGGATATCATCCTCGTCATCTCCAACATTGAAGCCTGATATTACAACGACCGGCATCTCGGGATACTTCTCTTTAATCGTCTTTAAGAGTTGCGATCCGGACATCTCCGGCATCCGCAGGTCTGTGATAACCATCGAGAAGTCTTGATTCCCGAGCATTTCGAGAGCCTCAACGCCGCCTTTCGCCTGTTCGGAACTGAATTCGAAAACATCGAGCATATCGGACAGGAGCGCCGACATGTTCGGATTATCGTCAACAATCAGGACCTTGTTCCTGCCCATGCGACTGTCCTTTACGGGTAACCTTTTGACTATCCGCCCCTTCTTTACTTCTGTCGGCGAAACCTGCTATTCTCTTAACCAGTAGATCGAGACCGATTCGCTCCGTTGCAGAAGTAAACATCTTGTTCTCATCCGGAACGACAAACTGACCGAATTCAAGATAGGCCTCCGGCGACTGGTCTATTTTGTTGAACACCATGATCTTGGGGATATCTGCGGCTCCGAGATCTTCCAGGACCCCGTTGACATCCGATATCCGTTTGACGTAGTGAGGATGCGAAAAATCGACTATGTGGAGCAGCAAATCCGCCAGGCGGACCTCGTCCAGCGTCGCGCGGAATGATGCCACGAGCTGGTGCGGAATCTTGCGGATGAATCCGACCGTATCGGTGAAAATCACTTTGTCGCCGTTGCCTATATGATACGATCTTGATGTCGAATCGAGCGTGCAGAACAGCATATTTTCGACCCACACGTCCTCTTTCGTCAGTGCATTGAAAAGGGTCGATTTGCCGGCGTTCGTATAGCCGACCAGGCATACATTTAGGAGTCCCTGACGGCGCCGTCTCTGGACCTCGCGTTCCCGGTCTATCTTTTCCAGGCGCTCTGCGAGGGTGGAAATGCGTTTTCTTGTCAGCCTCCGGTCTGTCTCGAGCTGAGTTTCGCCGGGGCCTCGTGTGCCGATTCCGCCGACCTGCTTGCTGAAATGCGACCACTGACGGGTGAGTCGGGGCAGCATATACTCGAGCTGCGCCATCTCGACCTGCACTCGGGCCTCTTTCGTGCGTGCCCGTTTGCCGAAGATATCGAGTATCAGGGCGCCCCTGTCGATCACTTTGGTTTCGAGAAATTTCTCAAGATTTCGCACCTGTGCGGGCGACAGCTCGTCATCGAATATCACGATCTCCGCTTCGTGCTCAGTTACTTTGTCGCGAATCTCCGAGACTTTGCCCTTGCCTATGAAGTAGGTGGGGTCGATTCGATTTCGGTTCTGGGTGATTCTGGATACAACCTTGCCGCCTGCCGATCGAACGAGCGATGCGAGTTCTTCAATAGACTCCTTAAACTGATATTCTGACTGGCGGGATAGACGGACACCGACTATAACGGCTTTCTCTTTGAGGGACTTCTTAACGGTTGTGTGCAAATTACTCCTCGTCTCGAGACGTTGTTAATTTCAAAGACAGCGATGTGTAAATCTGGTTGATATAGTAATATACGA
>CAYQCE010000094.1:0-5735 GCA_964415885.1 uncultured Ignavibacteria bacterium | reverse complement strand
AATTTTGGCTCCGGTGACAGGACTCGAACCTGTGGCCCGCTGATTAACAGTCAGCTGCTCTACCAACTGAGCTACACCGGAGTACATAAAGATAGCTATACGTATGTATGTCGTCCAAAGACGACTGCTTATTATATACTAAACCGCCTTTATGTCAAGCAATTTTGGCCTGCGCTCAGCCTGCAGCAAGGGGATTCGCGAGAGCCCGTACTTGTACAAACCGAGTATCACCAGCGCGCACGCCGAGCCGAGAATCGCACCGGTGAGAACATCCAGCGGATAGTGTACACCCACGAATATCCGTGAAAGCGCGATCACCGCAGCGAGCGGGTATGCAAAGTACCCCAGCTTGGGATAGCGAACCGTCCAGAGCACCGCCTGCGCAAACGAATTGGTAGCGTGCCCGGATGGAAACGACCAACCGGACGAACAGTTGACCAGGACATTCAGGAAATCCAGCTCTCTGCATGGCCGCAATCGGCCCACCCACGGCTTAAGAACAGTAGATGACATCTGGTCGGAGAGAATCACGACGAGTACTGCGAGAAGCGCCGTTATCCGTCCATACTTCCCCCCCTTCCATATCATGATCAGAACCGCAAGCACGAGTATCGAGCGGACGAATATCTCTGAGGTCACGATCGGCATCACGATGTCGAACACCGGATTCGCCAGCGTGACATTCATGAACCGCATGACCTCGACGTCTACTTCAACCAGCCAGTCGATCAATTTCCGGCCTTCCCATTCACACTTTTCCCGCTGATCGCCTCGTTCTCCATTTGCTTCTCCGCATGCTCGGCCAGATTGCTCAGTTCCGAGATGGCGTCTCCGGCACGATTCCGGATGTCAGGCGCAATCTCAAGCGCCATCACCACTTTCGCGTGCGCGACCACCTCGCTGTAGCGCCCCAGCTCATCGGCGCACTCGGCTATCCTGCGTCGTATCTCTATCTCATTGTAGTGATTAGCCCGGTTCGGATCTTCTGTCACCTTCTTTAGCAGCCGCTCATACGCCGTCAGTGCCCTGTCGTACTTCTCTGCCTCAACCCGTGCCTGCGCCAGACCCCAGAGGAATTTTTTACCCTCGGGATATTTCTGCTGCATCTGAACCGCGAGCGATTCGGCCTTTTCGTACTTCTCCGTATCGATATACACCCAGATCAGGGCATCTTTCGCGAAATCGAATGAGAACCGTGCGCTGTCGGCAGCGATCTCGAGTTCGCGGATTCCCTGCTGCCGGTCATCCTGCACAAACGGCAGCCAATTTACAATACCGGTTTTGACGGTGCGCCAATAGTGATAGGAACCGATACCAACATAGGCATCATAAAATTGCGGATCAATCTCGACGCATCTGGAGAACGCCTTCTTCGCGCGGACTCCCTGTTTGACAGCGGTCAGCCATGAGCCATCGCGCGACTCGAACACAGCATGGGAGCCGTGCGCAAGCCCGAGGCAGTATAACGACCACGGATCGTTTTCATTCTTCTCTAGTCGATCCCGCGCCTTTTTCTTCGCGAGTTTTATCAGCGTATGGAATTCCCGCCGGTAGCTGAAATGCTCGTGGTCGAGCATCTTCGATTGGAGCATCGCCGCCTGCATAATGAATCCGATTGGATGGTACGGATATCTCCACTGGAGGCTGATCGCCAGCGATTCTGCCTCGGCATAACGCTCGCTGAAACCCGCGCTAACAATTTCGCGGAGCGTTTCGATATCCCCCGATGCAGGGAAATCGATACGGGCACTCATCTCCTCACCATTCGTCGCTCCGATTAGGAGCAGAATGGCGAGGACAGATACAACCGCATGTACATTGAATCTCGTAGCATGCATTTCAATCGTCAATCTTAGGCGATTATTGCCGATTCTGCCACAAAAAACGAAGGAACAATCGGGTCAAACGGCAGCTATATACATCATAAGTCCTGATGATAGACGCTGCAGCGGTAGTATTTAATTGACAACGCGGACTTCCCCGGTTTATTAGCATATTAATTGGCTAGATGGGAGTGATTATGCGCGCATTGATTACCGGAATTACTGGACAGGACGGTTCGTACCTCGCAGAGTTCCTTCTCGACAAGGGCTACGACGTATTCGGAATGGTGAGACGAAGCTCGACGGAAAACTTCGAGCGCATCAATCACTACAGAGACAGGATTACACTCGAGCAGGCGGACTTGCTCGACCAGCTTTCGCTCATAACTCTCATAGATCGGATTCGTCCAAACGAGGTATACAATCTCGCCGCGCAATCTTTCGTGCCGACGTCATGGCATCAACCGGTTTTGACGAGCGAATTCAACTCACTCGGCGTTACGAGAATCCTCGAAGCTATACGGCTCGTCGACAAGAGCATTAAGTTCTATCAGGCATCATCATCCGAGATGTTCGGCAAAGTGCGCGAGGTACCTCAAACCGAGAAAACGCCGTTCTATCCGCGAAGTCCGTACGGTGTGACGAAAGTCTTCGGGCACTGGATTACAGTGAACTATCGCGAATCATACGACATGTACTGCTGTTCGGGGATACTCTTCAACCACGAATCACCCCGCCGCGGACTCGAATTCGTAACGCGGAAAATCACTCACGGTGTGGCGAAGATCAAGCTCGGTCTCGAAAAGGAACTGCGTCTCGGCAATCTGGACGCCAAGCGGGACTGGGGATATGCCGGAGATTATGTCCGGGCGATGTGGCTCATGCTGCAGCAGGAGAATCCCGCGGATTACGTGATCTCTTCCGATGTCAACCATTCCGTGCGAGACCTCGCGCGGATAGCGTTCGAACACGTTGGTCTCGACTACAAGGATCATGTAGTAATCGATCCGCGGTTCGTTCGACCCGCCGAAGTTGATGTTCTTCTTGGAGACTCCTCTCGTGCACGGAAAGAACTGGGATGGAAACCCGGGGTGTCATTCGAGGGTTTGATTAAGATGATGGTAGACTCCGATATGAAGCATCTAAGCATGAAGATGAAAGAGGCTTGAATTGAAGCGTGCTCTAATCACCGGGCTACCCGGTTTCGCCGGCTCGCATCTCGCGAAAGAGCTGCTGAGAAACAGATATAAGGTCTATGGCACTCAGCTCACAGGCGAGACACACGACAAACTTCACGGATTCACGACCAAAGTCTCGCTCACGGACCTGGACTTGAGAGACGGAGCCAGGACCGAGCGATACATCCGAAGGGTCAAGCCGCAGTATGTTTTCCATCTCGCCGCTGTCTCCTCGGTGCCGTTCTCTTTCGATCATCCCGACATGACATTCGAGATCAACACTGTGGGCACCGTGAATCTTCTCGAGGCACTGAGGCACGTAAGAGGCATAGAGAAGATCATAATCGTGACATCATCGGTCATTTACGGGATCGTGAAGCCTTCAGAGATGCCGCTCAAGGAGGATACACGCCTCCTTCCGGTGTCACCATACGGTGTTTCGAAGGCAGCCGTCGATCTCCTCGGCTACCAGTATTTCAAGGGATATAATCTCCCCATTATCCGAGCGCGGTCATTCAATCACACCGGGCCCAATCAGGGTCTCGGATTCGTTGTGCCGGATTTCTGCAAGCAGGTTGCGCAGATTGAGGTGGGCAAGCTAAAGCCTGTAATGGAGGTAGGAAATCTGGACGCCGAACGGGATATTTCGGATGTCCGCGACATCGTACGGGGATACCGCCTGCTGGCAGAAAAAGGCAAAGCCGGCGAGGCGTACCACCTCTGTTCGGGTCAGGCAGACAAGATACGTGATATTTTGGATAACATTCTCGATATGGCAACCGCAGATATCAAGGTCAAGAGAGATCCGAAACGGATGCGGCCGTCGGATGTACCCAGACTCGTCGGAAATTACTCGAAGGCCAAACGGGCCGTTGGATATAAGCCCAAGTACAAACTCAAATCGACAGTAAGAGATACTCTCGAATACTGGAGAAAAGAAGTAAGAAGGAGTATTCGGTGACCAGCAAGGACCTCGAATCCAGAATTAGAGACAGAACGGCGGTCGTGGGAGTGATCGGCCTCGGCTATGTGGGCCTTCCACTCGCCACTGAGTTCGCCGAAGAGGGATTCAAAGTTATCGGCTTCGATATCTCGAAAGAGAAATGCAAACTCGTGAATTCCGGTGATTCGGATATAGCCGATGTCAAGCCGGAACGAATTCAGGCGCAGGTTCGCAACAAAAATCTGACCGCGACGGATGACTTTTCGCGCCTCAAGGGAGTAGATTGTGTCGCGATATGTGTCCCCACACCACTGTCGAAGACCAAAGATCCGGATGTAACATATATCCTCGATGCCGTCGACCGTGTGAAAGAGCATCTGCACAAGGATATGCTCGTTGTACTCGAATCCACGACGTACCCCGGTACGACAGAGGAACTGATTCGTCCGGACCTCGAGGAGACCGGTCTCGTCGTGGGCCGCGATTTCTATCTCGCATTCTCGCCGGAGCGTATCGACCCCGGCAATCTTCAGTTCGGAACAAAGAACACGCCGAGGATCGTCGGCGGGACGACATCCAAGTGCAGACGTGTCGCAAAGGTGTTATACGAGCAAGTTATCAGCCACGCGTACGTCGTCTCATCGACACAGGCGGCGGAGATGGTGAAGCTCCTCGAGAACACGTTCCGCTCGGTGAATATTGCGCTGGTTAACGAGGTGGCTTTAATGTGTGACAGGTTGAAGATCGATGTCTGGGAGATTATCGATGCCGCATCATCGAAGCCGTTCGGCTTCATGCCCTTCTACCCCGGACCGGGACTCGGAGGACACTGCATACCGATCGATCCACACTACCTTTCGTGGAAACTGAAATCGCTGAATTACTATTCACGGTTTATCGAACTCGCAGGCGACATCAACTCGCACATGCCGGAGTATGTGGTCGAGAGAACCAGCCGGGCGCTAAACAGTTTCGGCAAGGCGCTCAGCACGTCGAAAGTCATTGTTCTGGGTGTGTCGTACAAAAAGGATGTCGACGATATCCGCGAATCACCGGCACTCGACGTCATCCGTCTGCTGGAGGATCGCGGCGCGAAGGTCCAGTATTCCGATCCGTACGTTGAATCGGTGCAGTTTGACACCGGTGCCAAGAAGTCAGTGAAGCTGACAGCGAACGGTCTCAAATCGGCGGACATAGTGGTGATCGTCACCGATCACACCAAATTCCGCTACCAGTGGATCGTCGACAACTCCAAACTCGTACTCGATACCCGCAACGCCTGCAAGAAGGTCAAGAACAACCGGGATCGAATTGTCCGCCTGTAGCAGGACTCTCTGTTGAATAGCAAGGCCGCTCCTGATCGGAGCGGCTTTTTTTCTGCCGCGAGATATCGCTGAAAGTCTCCGCTCAGGCTGTCACTGCGAGCGAACAAAGGGAGCGCGGCAGTCTCATATGTGTCTGCTCATCCGTAACTGCGAGGAAAGAAATCGACGGAACTATGCAAAGTACAATGCTGTCATTTCCGCGACGGTTTGTTGCTAAACAGGCAAATTTCCCCCTGTCATTCCCGCGAGGGTTTGGCGTTAGACAAACCCGTAAGCGGGAATCCAGCGCCCGCTTGATTCGAGACATACGTTAGCATGTAACGGGCGTCAAGTCGCTACCTCACGTTGAATCTTCTGTCCCCATCGCGCCTTCGGCGCGAACGTCAGGAGCACAGGGCTCCTGACCTACGCCTGTCATTTCCGCGACGGTTTGTTGCTAAACAGGCAAATTTCCCCCTGTCATTCC
>CAYQCE010000093.1:0-6163 GCA_964415885.1 uncultured Ignavibacteria bacterium | reverse complement strand
AAGCATAGCGAGTGCTTTTTCTGCATTTGACCTCCTTAAAGGATAGAACCAGACAACCGTCTAATCCGGATATTTCACGAATCTATTGGGCGAGGTCTTTTGATTCTTTATCATATAGCTGATTAAAACAAAAGATGAAAGTGAACCTCACCTAAGATGTTACAAAAAGTTCGTTGACTTTGCAAGCTGCAAAAGAAGAAACGGGCAAATCTGTTTATAATCCGTCAGGAATCGTAAATTGAGGAAGATGTCACAAAGGAATCCGTCAATGTATCGAATAGTGTCGCTGTTCGGGGCTGATGTGAGCGATGATCTGTGGGAGAACTACTACGATCTCCTTCAGGTTCTGTGGCGACAGTTCGGCTCCGATCGAGTTGGTGGGGGATGGGAGCGTATGCGCGAGCGACTCACGTCGTTTCGTGAGACCAACCCCACTTACGACAGATGGGTAGTGCTCGACGGTTCCGAGCCTGTGGCGTGGGCGAACTTCCGAATCCACGAGGATGCCGGAGGACGCAACGTGGGGTACATCCACATGGACTCAACCCACGACCCTGTACCAGAACCAGTTATCAGAATCGTAGCCGAGACGCTGAAATCCAGGTTCTCCGAATGCAACACTGCGCTCGGCTTCATAATGACCGCCGGTGAGCGGATTTCGCAGGTTGCGCTTGCCTGGGGTGCGAAAGAGGAAAGCGTGCTCCATCGCTACCGCCTGCATAGAGACGACGCCAATGTTGACCTGATGCGCGAATGGCTGTCAAAGATACCTGAGCAAAATCCCGATATCAGAGTCGAGTTTCACGATCACATTTCCGATCACCTTGTCGAGCGCTTCTGTGAACTCTACACTCGATTCATCGCTGATATGCCGAGCGAGAAGGAGACCGAAGTCGAGCACGCTGTCTCGCCCGAGGAGTGGCGCAGACAGGCGAAGTGGAGAGAGAAGAACAAGGTGCAGCATTACTCTTATATGATGTTTAGACACGACGAGCTGATCGGCTTTACAAACGCCGCATTATACGCGTGGGGTGCGAAAGATATCTATCAGGCCATGACAGGTGTGCTCCCCGAGTATCGGGGGAGGGGGCTCGGGAGATGGATGAAAGCCGCGCTGTACCTGAAGCTGATAGAGGATTTCCCCGAAAACGAGACCGTCACCACTGATATGCGTTCAGCCAACGATCCAATTCTGAGATTGAATGCAAGCATGGGATACAAGCTGGTGGCGAAGGGTGGAGAGTTCGCTCTCAAGCCTAAGGACCTTGATGAGTATCTATCCGGGTCACCGATAGCATGACAGTATCCGAAGAAGTGCGGTGTCTACGTCTCGGTCAAACCTAACAATTATAGTACAGGCTGAATTCATGCGGATGGGGTCGTACCCGGATTTCATCCGCCTCGGCCTGCTTCAGCTCGATCCAGTGTTCAATTGTGTCGTTACTGAAAACCCCGTCTTCCATCAGGAAGTCATGGTCCCGGCGGAGCGCCTCGATTGCATTGGATAGGGAGGTCGGTAACATCGGAATCTTCTTCAATTCCCGCTTCGACATTGCTGCAATATCTTTGTTAACCTCCTCGCCCGGGTCGATCTTGTTTTTGATGCCGTCGATGCCGGCCATAAGCATGGCAGCGAATGCGAGGTACGGATTGCATGTAGCATCCGGGGGCCGAAACTCCATGCGGAATGTCTTTGGATCCAACTGATACCCGGGTATACGAATCGCCGCCGAGCGGTTGCCGGTAGAGTATGTTCCGCGCACCGGGGCTTCAAAGCCGGGCACGAGACGCTTGTAGGAATTGGTCGACGGATTTGTGAAGCAGAGAAGCGCTGGAGCATGCTTTAGCAGCCCACCGATATAGTGTCTACCGATATTCGACAGATTAGAGGGCTTGCCTTTTTCGAAGAAAAGCGATTTGCCGCCTCTGATCAGGTACTGGTGGACATGCCACCCTGAACCCGGTTCGTTGTAGAGCGGTTTGGGCATGAATGTGGCGGAGAGGCCGTATCTCATGGCAATGTTCTTGATTATATACTTGGTCAACATTGCCTTGTCCGCCATCTTGAGCAGAGTCCCGAACTTGAGCTCTATCTCCTCCTGGGATGCTCCGCCTACCTCGTGATGATGATACTTGACCTCGATTCCGAGCTGTTTCATCACTGCCGCCATTTCACAGCGGAGGCCATACGTCTGGTCGGACGGCGGGGCGACGTGATACCCCTTCTTGTATGGAATCTGGTAGCCGTAGTTGTTCGGATCATCCTCGCCGGTATTCCACTCGGCTTCGGGTGAATCGACGAAGTGGTATGCGGATTCGTTGGTCGTACGGAAAAGGACATTCGAGAAGAGATAGAATTCGAACTCCGGGCCCCACAGGGAATCCTCGGCGATCTTGCTGTCTTTCATGTACTTCTCGGCGTGCGAGGCTATCGAACGGGGGTTACGGTCGAACGGGAATATCTCCTCCTCAACCTCGACAACATCTCCGATCATCGAAAGAGTCGGGCGGTCGAAAAACGGATCGATAAATGCGGTCGTGGTATCGGGCAGGAGAATCATATCACCTGATTTCACCTTCGCGAAGCCGGTAATCGAGGAGCCGTCCACGCCCACACCCTGGGTCAGGAGCTTGTTGTCGAGAGCCTCCACGGGAAGGCTGAGATGCCGCCAGCGTCCGAGGAGGTCCGAGAATTTCAGATCTATGAATTCGACGTCGCTTTCTTTTGCCATTTGCTGAAGCTGTTTCAGAGTCATCGCACACTCCTTGTGAAATTTTTAGCAAAGGCGAATATAACGAATAGTTCTGAATCATCAAGAGAAATCGACGCGGCAGTAGATGTTAATACTCCGAAATCGACCCGAGTTCAGACTTGACTTATCGCGCACACTCGGTTACTCGTTATGTACCGTTTATTTCTGTCGGAGGAAGAATGAAGCTTAAGTTGATCATTGCGGTTGTTATGTTGACTCTGGTGTCGTACTCGTGCCTCGAGCCGCCGGGGGCTTTCAGGACGGATCCTTTCGACAAGGCTCTTCGCAGAGTCGGCCTGACGCGCGAGACTATGATATTCGACTACGGAGATATGGCCAATTACGGTGGCGGCAGGTTCACAGTGCCATTGTTTTACACTCTCCACTCCGATTTTTTCAAGATCGAACCGTACACGAACAGCTTCAAGAAAACCCTGAAATCACATCCGGATCGTCTCCATACTCTCATTGGATTTGCATCCAGCCGTTTGGATGAGGGAGTGCGGCGTGGTTTGATAGGAGATCCGCTCGAAGATGTCTTTCCGTTGCTCGATGAGGGAGACCCATTGGTTGCATCCATCGATTATCTCCATCACTGGCTCGATCAGCCACTCACGGGTACGGACCTGCAGACGGTTGTCAGGCAGGCTATGGGTGTGCCGGATGATCTAAAGAAACTCGCTGCGCTCATTGTATTCGCATCGATAGATACGACCGGTTTCCATGAGAGAGCATTTGAGAAAGCGGCTGAGAGATTCGATCTCGATGAGATGCACGGAGTTGTTCAGAAGTACCTTGCGTCGGAAGCCGAGATCGAAGATCACACCTTTGAGGATTTCTGCGCGCTCGTTGATTACAAGTATCTATATGCATTCGCGCAGGACCTCGCTCGGGGTGTCACGGTCGGGATCGATTCGCTGACAACTCGGAGCTTTGACGGCGAGTTCTCGTTTCTCTGGGAGACTCCGCTCGGGAAGATCATAATCGCCGACGGTTATGATAACAACTACCCTGAGGATGAGTACTTCCTGATTATAGATGCGGGCGGAGACGACACTTACGGCGGCGGCGCGGCAAACGTATCAACAGCCAATTGGATATCTGTTCTCGTTGATATATCCGGCGATGACTCATATCACTCGACCGAGAAGAACTCGCCGACATTCGGTGCAGGAGTGATGGGCTATGCCTATCTCTTTGACCTCGATGGGAACGACACATACGCCGGGAAAAGCGTGACCTCGGGCGTGGGGCTTTTCGGAGTCGGGGCGCTTATCGACAAATCCGGGAAGGATGTCTACGATGGCTATGTCTGTGCGCAGGGATCGGGGCAGTTCGGTATCGGTATTCTCTCCGATCTCGAAGGTGATGACCGCTATCATGCATACCAGCTCGCTCAGGGGTTTGGGTTCACGAAAGGCTGTGGGCTTCTAATCGATATGGCGGGCAACGATGACTACCACGCCGATACGCTCGACATCGTGTTTCCGGCGTCGCAGACGAAGGACTACAATTCGAATCTCGCGCAGGGGGTCGGATTCGGCAAACGCGCCGATTTCATAGACGGTCACTCGTGGGGCGGCGGAATCGGAATGTTGATCGATGCCGAGGGTGACGACGTCTACTCGGCGGGATTGTTCGCCCAAGGCTGTGCGTACTGGTATGCGATCGGAATTCTCGCCGATGACTCCGGAAACGACATATACAACGGCGTCTGGTACGTGCAGGGTTCGGGCGCGCACTTCGGGGTCGGAGCTCTCATCGATTCATCTGGAGACGATCACTACTACGCGACTATGAACATGGCGCAGGGAGCCGGGCATGATTTCACGCTCGGCACGTTGATCGATTACGGCGGAGATGATATCTACGACGCGCCGAACCTCTCTCTCGGCGGCGGTAACGCGAACGGAATCGGCGTGTTCTGGGACAAGTCCGGCGATGATATCTATCGTGTGGAGAGAGCGACCACACTCGGCAGATCGAATGTTGCGAGCCGTGGCGGACTGCGCGATCATATCCTCTGCCTCGGGCTGTTTCTCGATACGGGCGGTGATGATCAGTATCCGACGGATAAGGGGTTCGCATCGAACAACCGTCTCTGGACACAGAAGGGCACGAATACGGAACAGCCTCTCGAGGTCGAGAAGGGCGTCGGATTTGACTGTGAATGGAATATGGTGCATACTGATGGTGAACGGTACGATGAACGGGATGGTCACGAGGAGAGCAATCAGGAGAAATGAAGAAACCCATGATAAAAGCTGACTACGTTACCGAGACACAGAAAATCTACTCCGACTACAAAGACCACGAAAAACGCGGAGAGAAAATCGTTGAGCTTTACAGCGACTCCGAGATTATCTTCAAGAAACATCTCCCGAGCGATCGATTGACTATGCAGGATATGTATGAATATTTGCGGGTGCCGTCGACCGTGAAAAGGATTAACAAGTTCTCCTCACGCGAGTGGCTGAAGACCGGCCATGCCATCGCGAAGAAACTCAAGAAGCTGATCGGCGATATACCCGAACCGACCATTTTGTTCTATCCGGGAATGCGGGGAGTGAATGGCAAGGTTATCTGGCTGGGTAAAGAACCGGTGATGGCTCTCTCGCCCGATTTCGGATACTTCACAGGCGACAATCTCGCCGTCCTGCTCGCGCACGAATATACTCACTTTCTCCGCGCGCAATATGTTGGGGTGAAGTACCGCAACCTCCCGCTGTATCAGATGCTGTATGAGGAGGGGCTCGCGATATACATGACTCGTCTCGTCCTGCCCGATCCACCGCTGTCGACTATCTTCATGTCGAATCTACACCGAACGATCGGTATGCACGATCCTAAGGGCGGGTATGTCCGCTGGTGCTACCGGTGGCTTCCGGATATGGCGAAGGCTGCGCTTGATTCGCTTTCGTCTAAGGATCCGGAGCCGCGTCAGAGGTTCTTCGAGGGTGGGACATTCACCGGTATCGGTGACTCTCCAATCCGCACTGGCTATTTCCTCGGTCATCAGGTTGTGTTAAAGGCGGCCGAAGACCACAAGATCGAGGATCTTTTGAAGATGAAAGTGACGGCGTTGTTCGTGAAGAAGTATGTGAAGGAGCTGGCGGAGTAGATCCGGTTGGTTGTCTTCTCACATGAGCATCCGAGTCCGGATTCCAAAGATTCGTAGGTCGAGATCCTTGTGGTTTCGATATTGTATGCGTGAGGAAAACCCACTCGGTGCCAGGCTTCTGCCTGCCGCGGGAACCGACACAACGAACTGCGACAGATTGAGTTCTGGAATGAGCGGTGCGAACGCGAGGTTGTTGCTTTGGTCGATTACATGCCGGGCCAGTTAACGAATCATACGTGCACTGGATTCCCGCTTTCGGGCCTGCTTAACAGCAGACCCTCGCGGGAAT
>CAYQCE010000092.1:0-6244 GCA_964415885.1 uncultured Ignavibacteria bacterium | reverse complement strand
AATCGCGCCCATAGCGCAACGCAGGAGCACGGGGATCCTGCGCTACGAATGCTATCACAATTCAGATATCGTGAGACGCTATCAGCAGGAATCGTGAATCTTCTTAACGCGTCGCTCGTGGCGGCCCCCCTCGAAATCGGCTTCGAGGAATGCGTTCACTATCGGCTCGATGCGATCATCCGGGGTGTGATCCGCTGCCATGCAGAGCACGTTCGCGTTGTTGTGACGGCGTGTCATCTCCGCCATTTCGGGATTCAGCGCGAGTCCCGCACGAACACCCTTCTGCTTGTTCGAGACCATACACATGCCGTTTCCGGATCCGCAGATATTTATCGCGAAATCCGCGGCACCATTCGCCACTGCCTCGGCGGCTTTCCCGCCGTAGTCCGGGTAGTCGCACGATTCCTCCGAATTGGTGCCGAAGTCGAGGACCTCATCTCCGCGTTCAGTCAGGAGCTCCTTGATACGCTCCTTGAACTTGTAACCGCGATGATCCGCGCCGAGCGCAATCTTCATCACGCACCCACCTTCGCTTCCTCGTATACCATGTCCAGCCAGCCGTATGTATCCGGAACATCGCCGGAGAGATATTCGAAGAATCTGTTTTGAAGCTTCTCGGTGATCGGACCACGCTTGCCCTCGCCGATCTGAATCTTGTCTATGATGGAAATCGGTGTGATCTCGGCTGCGGAGCCTGTGAAGAAGACCTCGTCAGCGATGTAGAGCGCCTCGCGCGGGATGTTAGCCTCGATAACCTTGATACCCATCTCCATCGCGAACTGCATTACCGTATTTCGAGTGATGCCCGGTAAAATCGACGCCTCGAACGGCGGTGTAATAAGAGCGCCGTCTCTCACGATGAACAGGTTCTCGCCCGAGCCCTCGGAAACATTGCCGATCGAATCGAGCGCGATTCCCTCGACACAACCCCGAGCGATAGCTTCCATCTTGATGAGCTGGGAGTTCATATAGTTCGCGCCGCACTTGGCCATTGCCGGAAGTGTATTCGGCGCGATACGATTCCAGGAGGAGACACAGACCTCAACGCCCTGTTCGAGAGCCTCCTCGCCGAGGTACTTCCCCCACTCCCATACGGCTATTGCGGTATCGACCGGGCATGGCCTGGGATCGACGCCGAGAGAGTCATAGCCGCGATAGACGATGGGACGGATGTAGCATGACTTCAGTTCGTTTTCTCGAATAGTGTCAAGACACGCCTTGCAGATATCCTCACGCGTATGCGGAATCTCCATGCGATAGATTTTCGCGGAGTTGATCAGGCGATCGATGTGGTCGCCGAGGCGGAATACCGCCGTGCCCTTGCTCGTCTCGTATGCCCGCATTCCCTCGAACACGGATGAGCCGTAGTGGATGACATGTGAACAGACATGGATGTTGGCGTCCTTCCAGTCCACCATCTTCCCGTTCATCCATATTCTGCCTTCTTCTTTGAATGCCATATCTCCTCCTACCAAACTTTATCAGACATTTGACATGCTCTTCAAGACTTCGCGGGCAATCACAATCCGCTGCACCTCTGAGGTCCCTTCACCAATCTCGCAAAGCTTCATGTCGCGGAAATGACGCTCGACCGGGTACTTGTCGGTCAATCCGTCGGCGCCTATGACCTGGATCGCCTGATACGTGCAGAAGTTCGCCACTTCGGACGCATACACCTTGGCCATCGCCGACTCCCTGGTCATTTTCCGTCCCTGGTCTTTCAACCATGCGGCGCCATAGACGAGATGACGCGCGGCCTCGATCTGTGTTGCCATGTCGGCAACCTTCCACTGTATAGCCTGGAAATTGCTGATCGACGTGCCAAACTGTTTGCGCTCGATTGAGTACCTGGATGCCGACTCGAACGCTCCCTGTGCGAGCCCGAGAGCCATCGCACCAATCGAGATCCGTCCGCCGTCCAGAGTGATCATGAACTGCTTGAACCCCTTGCCTTCCTCTCCCAGAAGCTGCGAGTCGGGTAACTTTAGATCGTCGAAGTGCAGATATGCGGTATTCGAACCGCGGCATCCCATTTTGTCTTCCTTCTTACCGACGGAGAATCCTTCCATACCCTTCTCGAGAATGAAGGATGATATGCCCTTTACTCCGCCCTCATCGCTCGTCCTGGCCGTGGCGATCGCGAACTTGCACGGCTCGGCGGAGGTTATCCAGCACTTGGTGCCGTTCATGAGATATCCGCCGTCCTGCTTGACCGCTTTGGTCTTTGTACCGCCGGCATCCGAGCCCGCTTCAGGCTCAGTCAAACCGAACGCCACGAGTGCGCCTTTGGCGGCCTCAGGCAGATACTTCTTGTGCTGATCCTCATTGCCAAAAGTGTTGATCGGGTAAGTGCCGAGTGAATTGTGCGCGGCGAATGTCAGCGCAGTCGACCCGCAAACACGAGACATCTCCTCGACGATCACGACATACTCCGCCTGCGACATTCCAAGGCCGCCGTACTCCTTCGGTACGATACAACCCCACCAACCTTTCTCGTTTATCCTCTCAGCGACATCATCGCTGAAAATCTGCTTCTCATCGACCTCTTTGGCGTGCGGAGCAATCTCTTTCTCGCAGAAATCCCGCACTTCCTCACGGAATCCCTGGAGTTTTTCCAGAAGGTCATACATAGCTAATCCTTAAGCAAATCTCGTGAGATTACAATTCTCTGCGCTTCCGACGTACCCTCGTAGATCTCGGTCACGCGGGCATCCCGGAAGTACCTTTCGACCGCATACTCCTTCACATATCCGTATCCGCCGTGAATCTGGACTGCCTCATTCACGACCCAGTTCGCGATCTCCGAACAGAACAGCTTCGCCATCGAAATCTCCCGCGAGTGCCGACCCTCCTTGTCTTTCAGAACAGCGGCACGGTACGCCATCAGCCGTGAAGCGTCGATCTTCATCGCCATGTCGGCAAGCTTGAATCGAATTGCCTGGAACTTGGAGATCGGCTGTCCGAACTGCTTGCGCTCCTGTGCATACGAGAGAGCCTCATCGAACGCCGCCTGAGCGATACCGAGCGCCTGAAACGCAACACCGATCCGGCCGTTATCGAGAAGCGAGAGCGCTATCTTGAATCCATGGTTCTCTTCGCCGAGAATATTCTCCTTCGGAACCCTGGCATCGATGAATGACACCTCGCGAGTATCCGAGCACTTGAGTCCCATCTTTTTCTCGGGAGCGCCGAGGTTCATCCCATCGGTCCCCGGCTCCACGAGTATACAGGAGATACCCTTCGATCCGGCTTCCGGATCCGTCAGACAGAAAACCAGAAACACTTTCGCCCACTTGGCGGAAGTAACCCAGCTCTTGGTGCCGTTCAAAACGTAGTGATCGCTCTCGAGCTTCGCCTGACACTTGAGCGAACCGGCGTCCGTGCCCGAGTCCGGCTCCGAAAGACAATACGAACCGATTATCTCACCTGCGGCAAGTTTAGGAAGATATCTCTGCTTCTGCTCATCGGTGCCGTAGTTCTGTAGTGCCTGAATCACGAGCGAATTCTGCACCGACACAGTAATCGACAGGCCGGCACACTTCTTTGCAATCTCCTCGATCACTAAGCCGTAGCTCAAAGTGTCGACATCGAGACCGTCAAAATCCTCGCTCGCAAGCAACCCGAAATAGCCGAGCTCAGCAGTCTCGGCCAGAAGCTCATCCGGCATATCAGCCTTGGCGTCCAGCTCCTCCGCGATATCTTTCAGTCTCTTCTCCGCAAACTCTTTCGCGGAGTCTCGCATCATGATATGATCTTCAGAAAGTTCAAAGTCCATCCTCTACCTCATTTCTGCGAATAGTCGTAGAAGCCCCTGCCTGTCTTGCGGCCAAGATACCCAGCCTCGACCATCTTCTTCAGAAGCGGGCACGGGCGATACTTGGGATCGCCGAGGCCCTCGTGAAGCACCTCGAGAATTGCGAGGCAGACATCGAGCCCGATGAAATCGGCGAGAGTCAAAGGTCCCATCGGATGCGCCATACCGAGTTTCATCACCGTGTCGATCGCCTCGGCCTCGGCCACACCCTCGAACAAAGCGTAGACAGCCTCGTTAATCATCGGTATAAGGATTCTGTTCGCGACGAAACCGGGATAGTCATTCACCAAAACTGGCGTCTTGCCGAGTTTTTTCGCGAGGTCCTCTACGGTATTGTACGTATCATCTGCAGTACCCATACCGCGGATTACCTCGACCAGCTTCATCATCGGAACCGGGTTCATGAAATGCATGCCGATAACCTTGCCGGGACGACCCGATGCCTTGCCCATCTCGGTTATTGAAATGGACGACGTGTTCGACGCGAGGATAACATCCGGCTTGCAGATATCGCCCAGCTTCTTGAACATGTCCATCTTGATGTCATAATCCTCGGTAGCCGCCTCGACTACGAGATCGGCATTCTTGCAGTCATCGAGATTCGTTGACGTCGATATGTTCCCGATAGCCGCATCCATCTGATCCTGCGTGATCTTTTCTTTCTTCAGCTCGCGCCCCATGTTCTTCTTGATTGTTTCGAGCGCGCGATCGAGAAACTCCTGCTTGATATCGACTATCGTGACCTTGTAATCATTCTGCGAGAAAACATGCGCGATACCATTTCCCATGGTGCCGCCGCCAATTACGAATATATTCTTCATCTCAAATCTCCCTCAGCTTTCGTTGGTCTCTGCCTATACGAGCTCAATTGCCATCGCTACCGCACTGCCACCACCGAGACAGAGCGTCGCGAGCCCGGTCTTCTTGCCGCGGTCCTTCAGTGCGTAAATCAGAGTGGTGAGCACGCGGGCACCGGAAGCTCCGATTGGATGACCAAGCGCAACCGCGCCACCGTTGACATTCACACGATCCCAGTCCCAGCCGAGCGCCTTGCCGTCGGCAAGCGCCTGTGCCGAGAATGCCTCGTTAGCCTCGATCAGGTCCCAGTGGTTGATATCCACATCCATCTTCTTCATCAGCTTCTGTATCGCCTCGATCGGCGCGAAGAATATCTCCTTCGGCTCAACACTCGCCTGAGTGTATCCCACGATCTTCGCCATCGGTTTGAGACCGTTCGCCTCGGCATAGCCTTCGGAGGTAACGACCAGCGCTGATGCCCCGTCATTCAAGCCGGGAGCGTTACCGGCCGTCACTGAGCCGTCCTTTTGGAACGCCGGACGGAGCCTGGCGAGTCCCTCAACGGTCGTGCCGGGGCGCGGCGGCTCATCCTTCTTGAAAACCACCGGATCACCCTTTCGCTGCGGAATCTCCACCGGTACGATCTCCTTGTCAAATTTGCCTGTCTCCTGCGCGGCGAGAGCCTTGCGGTGAGAATTGTAGGCGAATTCGTCCTGTTCCTCACGGCTGATATTCGCCTTCTGCGCGGTATACTCGGCGGCGTTGCCCATGTGATAATTGTTGAACGAATCCCAGAGGCCGTCGGAAATCATGATATCATCGAGCTTCTTATGCCCGAACTTGAGACCGGACTTGGCGCCCTGGATGACATAAGGCGTGTTGGACATCGACTCGAATCCACCGACAAGATAGCAGTCGCCGTCGCCGGCCTTGATCGCCTGCGCCGCGAGCATACCGGCCTTTAGCCCGGATCCACATACCTTGTTGATAGTAATTGCTGAGACATGCGCGGGGACTCCGCCGTGGATCATTGCCTGACGGGCCGGAGCCTGTCCGCAACCGCCCTGGACAACCTGGCCCATGATAACTTCATCTATCGTGCCCGGATCGATTCCGGCGCGTTTGACAGCTTCCTTGACAACTATCGCGCCGAGCTGCGTGGCGGAAAATGATGAGAGACCACCGAGGAAATTTCCGATTGCGGTACGGCAAGCAGAAACAATAACCGGCTGAGGTTTATCCATTTCTTCCTCCCAATACTATGTATGTTATGGACTTACACTTATCGCTCCAACCGAGCCCATGAGGATTGGGCTCGTGAAATAATTAACAATTTAGAGCGGTATAATAACACATACGACGCCCCGGGTCAAGCTGTTCGCGCAGGGGAAGTTGTGGGAAGTTCCGGTGAGTCCGCACATAGCTCGTATCGCGTCGTCCGCTCTGCGCTCCGATGGACACACGCAGTCTCGTGGCTGGTTGAACGAGAATATACAACAGGGTTCGGGTCGATCCCGCTCGCCGCAGGCGAGTGTGAACTGACCGCTCGTAAATCACGGAAACGTATGGGCGTAAACGAACAAACGGCAGATCACAATCCCGCGTTTCGCGGGATCAGGATCTGCCGTAACC
>CAYQCE010000091.1:0-6859 GCA_964415885.1 uncultured Ignavibacteria bacterium | reverse complement strand
GAGCGGGATCGAACCGCCGACCTGTACGTTGCGAACGTACCGCTCTCCCAACTGAGCTACTGCCCCACAGCGGTCAATTATATTACACGCTCGAGAAAACTACAAGCTAATTCTCAAGTCGCAATATCTCGGACCACCGGCCTATAGAATATTGGATTAGGTTCGGCCTGAGCGACTAACTCGTCTCTTCGGTCACCTGTACCGAATGCTCTTGCGAGTAGCGCAGCCTCGAATCGCCAAAATGTATAGAGGAAAGAGTCTCCACGAGATTCTGCTGAACTCTGTCCCAGAACTGCTTCATCTCGCAGCCCTCGAATCTCTCGCATCCGCAGTCATTCTTCGAGCCCGCGCACAGATTGACCTGCAACGGCCCCTCCATCGACTCGATAACATTGAGGAATGTGATATCCTCCTTGGGACGAGCGAGCTGGTATCCCCCTGTCACTCCCTGATATGACTTCAACAGGCCAGAGCGGGTGAGCTCCTTGAGAATCTTGGCGAGAAAATCTCTCGGGATGCTCTCGGCCTCGGCGATCTCCGTTATTGAGCTCTTCTTGCCCGGCTTCTGATTGGCGATGAAATTCAACGCTCTAAGAGCATAATCCGACTTACGTGAAATATGCATACTGATTGCACCTACAATAACAGGTTTAGTGTTTTCAAGCTTCTCCGCTCAATCCGGCTTGAATGTGCCGGACCGCACGATTGTCGCCCTCAGTCTTATTACTATCTCGATCGCTTCTAACGCAAGAGAAAAAATCCCTAATTGGAACCATAATTACTATGTTGTTAACGAGTAAGCAGACCCGAAGTTCCCAAAAAAGGATGATTCGTATCCAGTTAGGTGCTTTAGCGGGGGGTGGTTAGAGGTTGTCTCATAAAGCACCAAAACGGTTTCGGCAGATCCTGATCCCAATGAGAATTGGGATTGTGATCTGCCGATCGTTCGGTCACGACCATATGTATCTTCGACTTTCGAACGGTCAGTTCACACTCGCCTGCGGCAAGCAGGAACTGACCAAACGAAGAAACGCACTTATTGGACAGTCTCGTTACGGCAGCCAGAGATCGTCTTTCGAGGTCACCATCACGTCCTCAAAATTGCCTGCGGCATATTGGTTTAGGACGATGACAGCAATCCTCCTGTTGGAGGGATTTGATGGATTGTGTTTGATTCGAGGCTGGTTGGCGGCAAAGCCACGTATCTCCTTAATTCTTGCCTCCTCCATCCCGGCGGAGATCAGCACACGGCGGGCGGTGTTTGCTCTGTCTGCAGAAAGCTCCCAGTTAGTGTATTTTGCGCCATCCGAGAATCGTTTGGCGTCCGTGTGGCCCTCGACCACGACTTTGTATGAGAGCTTAGCGATTTCTTCACCGATTTCGCGAAGAACCTCCTCCCCATCCTTGCGCATGATGGCGGATCCGCTGGCAAAAAACGACGAATCCGAGTTCGACTCGATTAGCTGTACTCTTAAGCCCTCCGGCGTGAGTTCGATTTCGATCTTGTCCTTGTACTTGGCAAAGGAGCTGAGACGCTCGAGCCTCTCGGCGATTTTCCGACCCACCTCGCGAAGCTGATCCCAAACTTCAGCTTCCCTCTCCTTAATCCTGATCTCTTTCTTGATCGTCTTTCCCTTACCCTCGAATGGCCCTTTTCCGCCCGGCAGAACACCATCCGAGCCGCCCTTGTTGAAGCCGATCGGATCGCTGAAATATGCAGCCACATTCTCCTTGATCTCCGGAGACATTCCGACGATCCACATCACCAGAAAGAAAGCCATCATGGCCGTAACGAAGTCGGCATACGCCACCTTCCACGCGCCACCGTGATGGCCACCGTGACCGCCCTTCTTCTTCTTTATTATGATTGGTTGTTGTTCTTTTTCGTCATCCACGCGGGACAGCCTCCCCTATCGATTGCCCATCTTCGCCTCACGGCATGCGTCCTCGACTTCTTTGAAGTCAGGCCGCACTTCGGGTGAGATGCTGCGTCGTGCGAACTCGGCGACAAACGACGGCACATAGCCGCGATTGAAGCCGAGAAGCCCCTGTTTAAGGCATACATAGTATCCGACATCCATTGCGTTTCTTTGCTCGAGGTTCATCGCTGTCGGCTGTATGAATCCGTATGCAGCGAAAATACCGAGAAACGTTCCGACGAGCGCGGTAGCAATCAAGTGGCCGATCTCCTCCGGGGGTCCGTCAATGTGCATCATTGTTATAACAACCCCCAACACGGCCGCCACAATACCAAAGCCCGGCATCGCATCACCGACCTTGGTCAGAATCGAGACCGGACGTTCCTGCTCCCCGTGATGCGATTCGAGATCGAGCTCCATTATCTCGTCCAGCTCATGACCCGGTACGGCGCCGGTCGTGATACTCCGAACTGTATCGCAGAAGAACGCAACGGCGAATTCATCACCGATGAATCTCTTATACTTACTGAGAATTTCGCTCTCGTGCGGTGACTCGATATGCGATTCGAGCGCTATTACTCCATCGCGACGGGCTACGTTAAAAATCTCATACATCATCACAAGAAGGTTGACATAATCGTCCTTCGACGGACCGGATTTGGTAATCCCGACCACCTGGCTTATCAACCTTTTGAGCGTCGTCATCGGTGTCGATATGAGGATCATTCCGATCGCAGCCCCACCGATAATAAGGAACTCAGAAACGTGGAGAAGGGCTGGGATTTTTCCACCGGCTAAGGTGAATCCTCCGAGCACCGACCCGAGTACGACTGCAAAGCCGATTATGGATATCATATACCAGTTGCCCTCAAAGCTGAGCTAAAGACATCACATCATAATTATTGTCGACACTACCGTGCAGGAACTTAAGCCTATGGTTCAACGGTGTTTTCGGTTTGAAATGCGGAGATTTCGGAGCAAAATGAGACAGTGCCCCTCTCCGGAGGGGCTTGTTGAAAAACTTGGTTTCGCCAGATCCTGCGGCCGCGTTCCGCGGGCGTGCGATCTGGCATTCTCCAAATAGCCCTTTGTTTATGCGGCTATGCGGTCAGGTCACACCCGCCTGCGGCGGGCAGGACCTGACCGAACCCTGCTGCCTGTCCTTTTTCAACAAGCCCCGGAGGAGGAAGGCGTGGCTGTAAACCTGACTTGCGATTCAGGGGGCTATTGTACCATTCCTGAGCGGGAAGACGTGAACAGCGTCCTCGTCAAGAAAAGACTGGATGTAGTCGAACCCATCGAAATGCTGACATCGATCGTTGTGGCATCTGATACAAACCATCTCACTCTGCACGCGAAGACCAAGTTCATGTACCCGCTGCTCGTCCTTCATGACGCGCATTTTGCGGTACTCGGAACCGGGACCATGACAAGCCTCACAGCCAACGTTTTCGAGCAGATCGCCGTCCTTCGTGAACCCTGTCGTATGGCACTCAGCACACTCCGTGTCGTGCAGCCGCATCTCGGTTAGCTGTCCCGAAGCCGAGGCATGCGGAGACTTCAGCCACGATTTGTAGACGTCAGCATGACACAACCGGCACTTCTTCGATCCGACATACTCGATCTCCGCATTCTGCAGACTGTCCGCAGCGAGAGTCGACGATTGGAAGAGCACGTCCCGCTCGCTCGTGTCGTAGCCGAGATAGAGAACGGTGACTATTGCAAGAAACCCGACAGACGCCAGTGTAAGAAAGAAATTGAGGATTCTCGACAATGTAGTCTCCTTCGCAGGATCGATGGTGTCCGCATCCGAAGCAGCGCACATCCCGGTACGCATCTGAAGTAAATGTAATATATCCACACTCAATGGGGCAGTCAAGATTTAACATTCGCTCACCCCGATTATGACACATTTGCCAGAAACTAATTGCACTATTCCTGCGTCTGCCGTATCATCAACCATCGAAATAGAATTCGGAGGCATCTGCTCTGGACACAGCCATTGTAACATCTCCAGTCGGAATTCTTGCGATACTCGCGGGCATCTGCTCGCTTTTCTTTTTCCTCGAAAAGCAGACCGGCTGGAAGCTGTTTAACTATGTCCCCCCGCTGATTTTTATCTATGTCATACCGGTTATTCTCTCAAATACTGGCGTCATGGCCAACGAATCCAAGGTGTACAACTGGATGGGCGATGCCGTCCTTCCTCTCTTTCTCGTCCTGATGCTTCTCGATGTCGACGTGAAGGCCACAGTGAAAGTGATGGGTCGCGGAATATTCGTCATGATGCTCGGCACGGCCGGTGTGGTTATCGGCGCACCGATTGGCTATCTTGCAGTCAAGTCGTTTCTCGGACCGGAGGCGTGGAAGGGATTCGGCGCGCTCGCCGGAAGCTGGATCGGCGGCACGGGTAATATGGCTGCCGTATCAGAAGGGTTGCAGACTCCCGGCCGAGAGTTCGGCCTTGCGGTGATCGCCGACAATGCTGTCTATCTCATATGGCTGCCCCTGCTTCTTTCATCCAAGAGTTTCGCGAAGAAATTCAACAAATTTACCGGCGTCAGCGAGAGCCGTCTCGAGCGGCTGAAAATTGCGGCGGGAGAGCTCTCGACCGACAAAGGGAAAGTCGAGATGCGTCACGTGCTCTATCTCCTCTTCGTCGGATTCACTGTCACATTTGCCGCATCCACCCTTGCACCGGTAATGCCGGAGGTTCAGCCGGTTCTTTCGACCAGCGCATGGCGAATACTGCTTGTCACGACATTCGCACTGCTGGTTTCGTTTACTCCCGCGCGAAAAATCCCCGGTTCGCATCCGATCGCGATGGCACTTATCTACCTCTTCGTGGCGAATATGGGCGCGAGATCATCTGTAGCGGGGCTTGCCGAACAGGCCCCCTGGTTTGTGGCGGGGTGTTTCATCTGGATTTTCATTCACGGAGCTTTCATACTCGCGGGTGCGAGGATATTCAGAGTCGATGTCCATACGGTGGCGATATCCTCGGCGGCCAACATCGGCGGCGCGGCATCTGCGCCGGTCGTAGCCGCGTATCACCATGAGGCCCTCGTTCCTGTTTCGATCCTGATGGCCCTTATCGGCTATGCGTACGGCACCTACTGCGCCTTCGCAGCGGCGTGGCTGTGCGAACTCGTCGCCTGATCTCTGTATTTTGCTTCACTAATCTGTTATCATCCACTACATTACTACCAGAGCCCAATGTCAATCAGACCTGATAGAGGAGGATGATATGAAGACATTTATTCTGATGACAAAGTTGTCGCCCGACGTCGCGGCGAAGATGAAGGACCGGGAAAGCCTCGGCAAGGACTGGATTGCGCAGGTTCATGAGAAATGTCCTGAGGTGAAGTTCATCGCCCACTATGCTTTGCTCGGAGGATATGATTTCTGCGATATCTATGAAGCGCCTGACGAAGAGACGGCGGCTAAAGTTTCGATGATAAGCATGAAGAACGGCGCGATGACCGCCGAGAGCTGGGTTGCAATACCATACAAGAGGCTCGTCGAGCTCTCGCGGGAGATTTAGGCCGGAGTATTCAGATCAGAAAAAGCCGCCCGTCACCGGGCGGCTTCTGTCTGTCTTGCCCTTCGCTTCAGAGCCGTCACTTGAGTTTCTCGAGGCCGGGGCCGGTAGTCTTGTAGCGACCCTCCTGTTCGGTCACGAGACCGTTTACAATCATCTCGTTAATGTTGTCGCGTACTCTGTCGATCGACTGACCGGTTCGATCCGATACCTGCCGCACCGACAGCCCCTTCCTCAGAATATCAAGAATCCTCCTCGAACTGCTGCTCAATGGAGCCTTTGGATCTCTTATAGCCATCTCTAAATCACACCTTTCGACATCCATAATCAGTATCGTTACGAAATCTCGAACTATCTTCGAGATCGTCTATTGTCGCGTCCCTACTATGCACAATGAAGAGATGACACGAGCTGTTCCGAATACCTTGGTTTAATGGCATAATACAGATTTCCCGGGGTAGATAGCAATGAAGAGCGCCTCTACGTGGCAGAGATTGCGATCGGGCTATGACGCCGTAACTTCTACACAGACATTAGTAACTGATTCTGGCCACTTTCGCTAAGCCCGCTCCCGGAAATTCCGATACGAAATAGTGACGACATCGAACCAAAGCGAAGGCCTTAACAGGAGACTCGACTCGCAATGAACATCCTGCTTATACGTACAGCCTCGAAAGAGATGACCGAACTGGGCCTGACCCTGAACCGACTCGGTCACAACGTCACGACTGTAAGATCCTACAAGAATACTCTGAAGGCTCTCGATGAGAACCCGGATCTCGATCTAATCATATCCGAGTGTATGCTCGGCAAGGAAAACGGCTTCTCGATGCTCGAGCAGATCAAGTTTTCGCAGAAGTACCAGTGGATTCCGATAATAATGGCGAGTAAGACCTGGACAACCGAGAATGCCCTCAGATCGCATCAATTGGGTGCGCTCGATATTCTCGCCCTGCCCTTGAAGCAGGAGACTCTCGAGGCCAAGCTGAAGCTGGTCGAGAGTTCCGGTCGTCCGAAAGTGCTTGTAGTCGACGATGAAAAGTCGATACGGGAGCTGCTCTCAGATCTCTTGTCCGCGCAGAGAGTTTCAGTGGTGGAGGCAGATAATGGCGAGACCGCTCTCGCGAAGATCGAGAAGGATCATGTGGATGTTGTTGTGACTGATATCGTGATGCCCGCCATGAACGGCATCGAACTCATGAAACGGATCAAGTCCAAACACAATGATATACCGGTGATTCTCATCACCGGCAACTCGGGCAAGTACTCCCCCGATATGGCCATGAAGGAAGGCGCCGACGGTTACTTCGCAAAACCGTTCCACAACGTCGACCTGATGTTCACCCTCAGGAAAGTCCTCAATTCACGCAAAGCCGCGCGCAAGGCAGCGGAGGCGTAG
>CAYQCE010000090.1:0-7304 GCA_964415885.1 uncultured Ignavibacteria bacterium | reverse complement strand
TGGCAGAACCGCTAAAGGGTTGTGCCCTACTCAACTCGCGCCGTTTTACTCTTCCGCGACTATCTCCAGAATGACTGCGTCGGTGTCTACGAGGTCGCCCGCCTTAAATGCCACGTTCTTGATTACGCCGTCGATCTTCGCGATCACCACGTTCTCCATCTTCATCGCCTCGACTATACAGACGGCTGTACCAGCCGCGACTTGCTGATCTTCTTCGACCGGAATCTTGACAACCTTCCCGGGCATCGGCGCCTTGATCTTCTGGACGCCGTCCATTATCTCCTCGGCACCGCCTGCCTCCTGCTCCTGCGCCACGATATCCTCGAGGACATGCACCGAGCCGTCGACATGCACGTATATCTTGCCGTCGGTCTGCGCTACATACACGATCTTCTTGACGCCGTTAGCGCTGAGCATGAAAGTATGGTCGTCGACCTTCAACGCGACAAGCGGGACTTCAGTATCACTGTAGGTAAGCTTGAATCCCTCTTCGGCTTTCTGCAG
The DNA here is from genome assembly GCA_964415885.1 of uncultured Ignavibacteria bacterium. Taxonomy (GTDB): domain Bacteria; phylum Zixibacteria; class MSB-5A5; order JAABVY01; family JAHJOQ01; genus CAYQCE01. The sequence continues at coordinate 6,800 of CAYQCE010000090.1, read as the reverse complement.
CATGATAGAGTAATCATCGCCCTTGTATCTGTATTCGTAGTTCATGTCATGACCCCATCGAGATTTCCCATTTGCCGAGAGTCTGCCACGGCGTCGGCATCAACGCCGTCCCCTCACCGGTCGGTACGACTCTCTTAGCCGTCTGCGCGGATATCGCTCCACCGCCGAGGATGAACGGCAAGAGGCTCTCGCGCGTGTCCTCATCCGGCTCCCAGTCGGGCATATGTGTGGGAATGAAATTAGTATATGTACGCCCTTCGATGAACTCCTTGTGATTAAGCGCATCCTTCAGAAATTCAATCGACGTAGTCACTCCGAGCACGACATACTCGTCGAGCGCTTTGAGCATACGGTGCCTTGCAGCTTCGCGGCTGTCACCATAGGCAATCAGCTTCGACAGAATCGGATCGTAGTACACTGATACCTCGAAACCGGAGTAGACACCGGAATCGACGCGAATCCCCGGTCCGGTCGGCTCCTTCAGATAGTGAAGTTTACCGGCTGCCGGAAGGAAGTTGTTCTCGGCATCCTCTGCATATATCCTGCACTCTATCGCGTGCCCTCTCTGCTGCAGATCACTCTGCTTGAAAGACAGCTCGGCTCCCGCCGCTACGCGAATCTGTTCAGCGACCAGATCGACGCCAGTCACCATTTCGGTCACCGGATGTTCCACCTGGATACGCGTATTCATTTCGAGGAAAAAGAAATTGCCCTGCTGATCGAGCAGAAACTCGACCGTTCCGGCGTTTGTATAGTCAACGACTTTGACGACCTTAACTGCGGCTTCGCCCATCTTTTGGCGTATCTCCGGCGTCACCGCAACTGATGGCGTCTCCTCGATTATCTTCTGATGACGCCGCTGTATCGAGCATTCGCGTTCGAATACATGCACAGCATTGCCGTGCTTGTCGCCGAACACCTGAAACTCCACATGACGCGGATTCTCAACATACTTCTCGAGGAAAACGGTGTCATCGCCAAACGCCGACTTTGCCTCGCGCTGTGCGCCTTCGAGTGCATCCTTCAGATCATCCGGCTTGTAGACGATGCGCATACCCTTGCCACCGCCACCAGCGGCGGCTTTGAGAAGCACGGGATACCCTACGCGTTCCGCCTCGCTCTTGAACAGCTCGATATCCGTCGCGGCGCCTCTCATTCCGGGAATCACCGGCACTCCGGCTTCGATCATCAGCTCACGTGCCTCCACCTTGTTTCCCATCACTTTGATAGACTCGGCGTGCGATCCGATGAAGGTCAAACCCTCATCTTCGACACGCTTCGCGAATCCGGAGTTCTCGGCAAGAAACCCATACCCCGGATGCACCGCTTCACAGCTGGTCTCTTTCGCGGCCTTTATGATCTTATCGATGTCGAGATAGCTCTCGAGCGGCGGCGGCGGTCCGATCAGCACCCATTCGTCCGCCTCGAGAACATGCAGAGCTTTCAGGTCCGCCTCGGAACAGACAACCACGGATTTGATTCCAAGCTCCCGGCAGGCGTGGATAATCCGGCAGGCTATCTCTCCGCGATTAGCAATCAGCACCTTGTTGAACAGCTTTTTCATATTATATCCAGACTCTACTCTTCGACCCAGTTAGGTTTGCGCTTGTTTAGAAACGCGTCCATTCCCTCCTGTCCTTCGCCCGACTTTCGAAGGTCAGCGATCACACGCGCCGTATACACTTTCGCATCCTGCATATTCTGTTCGGCAATAGTCCCGAGCAGAGTCTTGCAGCATTTGATCGCCTCGGGACCGGATGACACAATCTGCTTGATCATCGCATCGACAGCATCATCGAGGTTCTCCGGCTCAACTACCTGATTGACCAGCCCGGCGTTGAGCGCCTTCCCGGCTTTCATCCTCTCCCCTGTCAGAAAGAACTCGCGCGCACGGCCCTCGCCGACACGCTTCACTACGTAGGGCGATATGCACGCCGGCACGACACCGATCTTGACTTCGGAGAACGAAAAGATAGCTTTCGAGGAGGCGATCGCTATGTCCGTAACAGCAACGAATCCCGTGCCACCACCGATGGCTGCGCCGTTAATCCGGCCAATTACGGGCTTCGGACAAGTATAAATCAGGTGGAACACCTCGGCGAGTTTCATCGACTCTGAGAAGTTCTTCTCGAAACTGTAATCCTTGACAGCGCGCATCCAGTTAAGATCCGCACCCGCGCAAAACGACTTCCCCTCGCCGGTTATAACGACCACTCGAAGCTTCTTGTCCTTGTGGATATTCTCGAACAGCTCGTAAAGCTCTTCGATCATCGTCGAGTTGAACGCATTGTGGATCTCTGGTCGCGTGAATGTTATCCAGCCGACGTTATCGCTCTTCTCGTAGCTCAATGTCTCGTAAGCCATGCATCCCCCTTACATTCTGAATACGCCGTAACGCTGATCCGGTATCGGCTGATTGAGCGACATCGAGATTCCGAGCGCAAGCAGATTTCGCGTATCGAGCGCATCGATAACGCCGTCGTCCCAGATACGGGACGTCGAATAGTACGGCGATGACTCCGCTTCGTACTTCTCCTGCACCGGACGCTTGAATTCACGCTGTTCGCCCGGTGTCATCTCGATCCCCTTCTTCTTGAGCTGACGCATCTTCACCGTAAGGAGCACATCTGCCGCCTGTTCGCCACCCATCACACATATCTTCGAGTTCGGCCACATCCAGAGCAGCCTCGGGAAATAGCCTCGGCCGCACATGGCATAGTTCCCCGCGCCGTATGAACCTCCGACTATTACCGTGAACTTCGGCACATCGGCATTTGCGACAGCGTGCACAAGCTTCGCGCCGTCTTTGGCGATTCCGCCGTGCTCATACTGCTTGCCGACGATGAAGCCTGTGATATTCTGCAGGAAGATCAGTGGGATCTTGCGCGACGTGCACAGCTCGATGAAGTGTGCGCCTTTGACGGATGATTCGGAGAAGAGCACGCCATTGTTGGCGAGAATTCCCACAGGATATCCCATGATGCGAGCGAACCCGCATACGAGTGTCACTCCGTAAAGCTCCTTGAATTCCTGGAATCGCGAGCCATCCACGATGCGCGCGATAACCTCACGAACATCGAAGGCCTTCTTCAGATCGGTCGGCACGATGCCGTACAGCTCTTCCGGATCATAATGCGGATCCTCGGGCGTCTCGATGTCGAGCGGGAATTTCTTTTCTCGATCGAGGCACTCGATGACATTCCGCGCGATCGCAAGCGCGTGCTTGTCATTCTGAGCAAAATGATCGGCAACGCCGGAGATTCTGCAGTGCACATCCGCACCGCCGAGTTCCTCGTCCGTCACCGACTCGCCTGTAGCGGCCTTAACCAGTGGAGGTCCGCCGATGAAAATCGTGCCCTGCTTTTTGACGATTACGGCCTCATCCGACATCGCAGGGACATACGCCCCACCTGCGGTGCAGGACCCCATCACGATCGATATCTGCGGAATCCCCTTCGCCGATAGCCGTGCCTGGTTATAAAAGATTCGCCCGAAATGATCCTGATCCGGAAAAGTGCCGGACTGATGCGGGAGAAATATACCGCCGGAGTCCACGAGATAGACGCACGGCAGCCGGTTTTCCTCCGCGACCTGCTGAGCTCGGACGTGCTTCTTGATAGTCATCGGGAAGTAGGTTCCACCCTTGACGGTCGCGTCATTCGCGACCACAAGCACCTCGCGGCCGTGCACGACCCCGATCCCGGTGACCATGCCGGCGCCGGGGGCCTCGTTCTCGTACTGATCCCACGCGGCGAGCGGAGACAGCTCGAGGAATGGAGTGTTCTTGTCGAACAGGAGGTCGAGCCGCTCTCTTGCGGTTAGTTTGCCGCGCTCGTGATGTCGCTCGACCATATACTCCGGTCCGCCCTTCTTGACTTCCGCAAGACGTTCGCGGAGCTGAGACGTCAGCTTGAGGTTTCCCTCCCGGTTCTTTTTGAAGTCCTCCGAATTGGTGTCAATCTTCGATTCTATGCGATACATAGGCTACACCGTCGTAACGCCCGGCAGCGCGGGCACAGCCTTGTAACCATAGGACAGAACCCCGTGCTCGCCGTGAGTCTGTACTCTCCGAAACTCGAGTTTCACCTTCATTCCGATTTTCACATCGTCCGGCTCACAGTCAGCGAGCTGACACATTATTTTTGTATCATCTGCGAGCTTGATGATGCTGACGATATACGGAGCCTCATCCTTGAATTGACTCGGCGGGACTTCGATGACGGTGAACGTAAAAACTTCACCATCCTCGGGCAGCTTGTACGGCTTCAGTGTGGAATTGTCAAGCGTACCCGGCGCAACGAGTCTCGGCGGGAAAAAGACGCTTCCCGTCTTCTCGCATTTCTGCGCCTCTAATCTATATCTCTGTGGGTTCTCACGCCATGGTCTGGATGGAAACATTATGCCACCTCCATGATATGAACTACTGTCGAGCCGCCGGAGCCGCCCATATTCTGGCACATTCCGACTTTGGCGCCTTCGACCTGTCTGTCGCCAGCTTCACCGCGAAGCTGCGTTGTTATCTCGATTGCCTGAGCGATTCCGGTCGCACCAACCGGGTGACCTTTCGACTTCAGTCCACCGGATGAGTTTATCGGGATACGTCCACCGATGTGGGTCTCGCCCGATTCTGCGCCTGTACCACCCTTGCCCTTCTCGAAGAATCCAAGGTCTTCGATGACCATTATCTCGGCGATTGTGAAACAGTCGTGTACCTCGCAGACATCGATATCCTCCGGCTTCTTGCCGGCCATCTTGTAGGCTCTCTCACCGGCCATCTTTGTGGCATCGAGCCTTGTCAGCGAGGTGCGAGTGTGCAGTGCGATATTGTCGGTCGCATGCCCTAAACCGATGATTTTAACCGGCGTATGCTTCGCGACCTTTTTAGCAGTCTCCAGATCGGCAACGACCACGCACGCGGCGCCATCGGTGATCGGAGAGCAATCGAGGACTCTCATCGGATCGGCGACCATTACCGAGCTCATCACCTGCTCGAGCGTAATCTCAAACGGGTACTGCGCCTTCGGGTTCTTCGCGCCGTTCTTGTGATTCTTGACCGAGACATGCGCGAGCTGTTCGCGCGTCGTGCCGTATTCATGCATGTGGCGGCGAGCCATCATTGCATACAGTCCCGGGAATGTGGCACCGTGGAAAACCTCATACTCCTGATCGGCTGCGGTAGCAAGCGCGTAGGTTGCGTCATCGCCTGAGCAGTCGGTCATCTTTTCGACACCGCCGGCTATGACTATATCCGAGTGGCCGGATGCGACCTCCAAAAACGCGCTCTTGAGCGCAGTTCCACCGGATGCACACGCCGATTCGACGCGCGTACACGGGAGACCTTTCATTCCGAGATAGTCAGCAAGCAGCGACCCGAGGTGCTCCTGTCCTACGAACAGGCCGGGCGTCATGCTGCCGACATACATCCCGTCCAGGTGATCGACTCCGGCATCCTTGATAGCCTCGAGAGCAGCTTCGACATACATGTCGCGAAGCGATGACTCCCAGACCTCTCCCCATTTGTTCATGCCGACGCCGATTATGGCAACTTCTCTCATATCTTCACCTCTACTTGTTCTTCAGGATTTTCTTGCGGAACTTGGCATAGGTGCCATAGTCGACATATACCTTGTGCTCATCGAGCTGGACACGGGTCTTTGGAACCAGATCCTGCACCTCTTTGATGCGGTCGGTCACCTTCCAGATAAAGGCATCCGAACCGGCACCGGAACCATAGGAGCACATGAAGATCCGGTCACCCGGCTTGGCGGTATCGAGTATCGCGGTCAGGCCCATCGGGGATGCGCCAGAGTAGGTATTGCCGAGCCAGGGAGCCAGCCATCCGGTTTCCATCTGCTCTTTTTTGAATCCGAGCATCTTGCCGACTCTCATCGGGAATTTGCCGTTCGGCTGATGGAAAACAGCAAACTGGAAATCCTCCGGCTTCATCCCGGAATTCTTCAGGATTGCCCTGGATGCACCCTGCACAGTCCTGAAATATGCAGGCTCGCCGGTGAATCTACCGCCATGCTGCGGGTAGTGCTCATGCTCTCTGCGCCAGAAATCCGGTGTGTCAGACATGAATGAATAAGTATGCTCTATCTCGGCGACAACACCGTCGCCGGTTCCCATGATGAAGGCTGCGGAACCGGCAGCAGCGGAGTATTCGAGAGCATCGCCGGGCGCACCCTGAGATGTGTCTCCGCCGATAGCGAGACCGTACTTGATATATCCTGACTTGACCAGACCGAGATTCACGAACATCGCCTCCGATCCGGCCTTGCAGGCAAATTCATAGTCGGAACAATGACAATCGTTCACCGCGCCGATAGCCTCGGCCACGATCGTGCCGGACGGCTTAACCGCATACGGATGCGATTCCGATCCGACGTAGACCGATCCGATTTCGGAGCCGTCGATTCCAGCCCGCTTAAGAGCATACCGAGCCGCCATCACCGAAAGCGTGATAGTGTCGACATCCGGGGACGGCACCGACTTCTCGGTGAGCTGGAGACCCTTCTTGTACGAGGGAGCATCCGCGCCCCATACTTTTGCGATCTCCTCAACTTTGATGCGGTGGCGTGGAATCTTCGCACCATATCCTACAATTCCTACCATACAAACACCTCGTTTTTATGGATTACGATAAGTCTTTTGATTTTCGAAACGGTTCTGAAGCTGAAGATCAGGTACTCGTCCATAAGTCAGTAAATGTCAAAGCGTTAAACAGTGGGATCAAATCGTCCTGCACCAGTATAAGCACGAAATATCGAGAATTGAGAGGCTAAAGTCAAGCCAAATCG
>CAYQCE010000089.1:0-7506 GCA_964415885.1 uncultured Ignavibacteria bacterium | reverse complement strand
TCAGTATAGCGGTGCAGGGACTTGAACCCCGGACACGCGGATTATGATTCCGCTGCTCTAACCAGCTGAGCTACACCGCCATTCATGCTCTGAAGGTGGATGCGGATTTCTCACCGCACGCCTTTAGACCAAGGCAGAATCTAAGTATTCTCCCGCAATTGTCAAGATTTATTGTGTGAGTGGCGGGACCGCCTGATGTAGATTTGTGAAGCTATTTGGGGGATGGGTTCGCACCGTTATCCGGCTTGCGTGGATTGAAATTCTCACCGGGATGATCCCTCGGCAGAATCGGGGATTCATGCGTGTACTCACCCTTCATCTTCTGGTTGTTAAAGATCCGCATGCGAACCGTGAAATCCTGACACGCCTTGCAGCGGCCGATCCGATCTGCGTTATCCTTAGGTATCATCCGCTTCTTCTCGTGTCCGGGCGCGTAAATCGGCCTACCCACAATTTCGTGTCCCTTGCGATAATCTCTCGGATCGTTCCAGCTCACACCGCGGATTATACTCTGATTCGACTCGTCGTAGATGGTCGCACCGGGACACTCGATCATGATCGCGTCGCGTCCGTCCCTGGTCTTAAGATCTTTTGCAGCGGACGAAAAGAAATTGTAGTACTCGCCGTACTTGTCGTTGCATTCAAGGCACATGTAGATACCTTTGAATAAACGCATACGCTTGCCGCAGATAGCACAGACTCGATCGTCCGCCATTCGCTCCTCCTTCAGGAAACCGCTTTGCAGCCGATTTGGACATCGCTGATCGAAGCACACAGACCGTTCGGCACAGCCATCCAGCGCTCAAATTCGATCTGTATGACGGTTCCCGTTCCCGCACGGAAGAAAACCAGATGTTAGTTCAACGCTTACGTGGTAGAGTTTTGCAACATCCGTGCCAGCGATTGAATTTGATGTAACGCGCTGTTATGCAACTAAGTAGATACCCGGTTCAAAGTGGGAGGGGATCGTTTTGGGCTCCGAGTGTTGGATCGATCCTACAGGTACGGTAGAGGCACGATACGATTTCGATAAGCCAAAGGGAGTATCACGTCCATCGCAGACAGCATAGCGGAGATTTAATTGTGGGGAGAATCAGTTCTTGAACAGGAAGAGTCCCAAAAATGCTATCCCTGCAATCAGCACAACCTTGCCTGCTGCGAAGTCCGGGAAGATCGCCGGGATGATGACCGCCAGTGCAATCGTTGGAAGGACGACGAACAGCGCAAACCGCACCGCAGTCTTGGCGAGATTGTAGACGACGAGAGCCGTCACAATGATAATCGCCAGATAAACCAGCGGAATCGGCACCGGCTCCAAATGTGTGCTCATGAACTGCTCAAACTTATCGGTATACTCCGACAAATCGCCGATCTGCACCGGCAGCTCAGAGAGCAGTCTTTTGATTTCTGCAGTCATCATAACGGCCCTCAATTCGGGTCGTCAACAGGCTCGATCGTGAGCGACGATTCTCCCACTCGCGTCAGCCCCACCATACGCTGCGTCAGGAAATTCTGCGATGTTATCCACTGCTGCGAGAGCCGAAGGACCTCGTCCTGGTCCATTTCGGCGATCCAGTCGATTACGATCGAATCGTACGGGTTACCTGCAACGTTAGCCTCATCCATTGTTAGCGTGAATCTTACCTGCATGATCTTCCCGCCTTTCATTTGGGTTAGCACCCACGGTCAAATGCAATGATGGTGCCATACGGCGGGAATGCGGTTTAAGTCGCCCTAAATGGCCTAACTAAGTCGTTATAGTACAGTTGCTTATGTTCTGAGGAGCAATTGCGGATGAACGCGGGTTTTGACCTGTTTTGATCTCGAGCTGATCGCAAAATATGGGAGATCCCCGATACTCTGTTGGATGCCTGAAGGCCAAGCGCCCATGCGCCATGTGTTTCAATGCGAAACGGAGCGACCCGGTATCACAATTATATCGTTGCGTATCTGCGGCTGATGCGTATACTGAGTAGGAGGAGGGCTAAGCTGATGCGCAAGATCTACACCAATCTCTACAAGCGCCCCGATATCTTTAGCTGCCCGCACTCGTCTCATCACAGATTCGGCAGCGTCGTGACCCCTCATCATATATTGAACGAGAAGAAATGCTATCCCGAGGGCTGTATATCGTTCATATGGAAGTGCCGCCTTCTCGACAAGGGGCATTCGTGCCCGAAGAAGTTCAAGCATGTTGGGCGGAAGTGTTTCTCATGCAAGCATTACTATGAGGAGAAGTATATCCAGCAACCGAAGCTGAAGATCTCGGACGAGGAGTACGGTCAGTTCAAGCGCGATCTCGAGAATCTCGATTACTGGCTCGAGGACCTGGTCGGGAGGGAGGTTGAACTGGAGGCGACCGTTGTTGCAATCAAACCCAACCTCCGCGCGTACGGCAATCCGGGTCGGGAGAGGTACGCGTTCGTTAACTGGCTCGTCATTTTCCGAAGCGCTCACGTGGGATTTGACCTGTTCGATGACACTTGTTTTGCGCGGATATCCGATAAGACTCAGAGCCGTTTCAAACTCGCTCATGGCGACCGCATCCTATGCCGGGCAACGATGACTTTCGACCGCGGTCGGCTTATTTTTGTTCGTCTGCACAATATCGAACTCGAATCCGCCGGGTATGACCCGTCATGGAACCAGGCCGATGTTGAGGTTGCGGCTGCCACCGCAAAACGGATCGATATCCAGACGGAAAAGTGCTTGAACTGCGAGTACGGTTGTTTGATTGACATGAACGTCTCCTCCCGCCAGAACGGCAACCGGTCACTTCTTTGTCTTGCGGGTCAGAAGATACCGGAAGATTGTGTTTATCCACTTCTCAAACAGTTAAAGACACGGAGTGTGAAATGCTGATTCCCAGAGTTACGGTCGCCGCCGGGATTCTCTTCGCGGCGTTTCTTCTTCTACTCGGATGTGGTGGCCAGAGTGACATCGGGGGTGATAACATGACATCATTCTTACCAGAACAAGTTGCGGGATGGACTGCTGAAAGCGAACCAGAGAGATATGATACTATCGGCATCTATGACTACATGAATGGTGCCGGCGAAATCTACCGCATGTACGATTATCAAGATATGATCGTCCAGCGTTACACAAAACCCGATGCGCCCCCTATTACAGTCGAGATCTTCGATATGGGCAAGCCTGAGGACGCCTACGGCGTGTTCAGTCACTCTCGCGAAAAGGAGCATACCTCGCCGGGTGGCGGCGCGGAAATCTATTCCGGGACTGTCGTGTTCTGGAAGGGGAGGTACCTCGTATCGGTAGTTGCCGAGATGGAGTCGAGTGAAACAAAGCCTGCCGTGCTCGAGATAGCCGATGCCATAGCTGCGAGAATAGAGGGCGATGTGGCAAAGCCGGCATTGGTCCGAGTTCTTCCGTCCGGCGGACTGCAGGTGCATTCAGTGAGATTCTTCCATCTTCACACATCGCTCAACTACCACTACTACATCTCCAGCGAGAATATCCTGAATCTGAGTCCGGAAACAGATGCCGTAATGGGGAAATACGAACCGGGAGATGCACATGTTCTAATCGTGCAATACCCCTCGGAGTCGGATGTTCCGGTGGCTAAGCGCAGCCTCATCGAGAATTATGCCCCGGAGGCCGTATCTGACGGATTCGCGGAGATAGACAGCGAGAATTGGGTCGGAATCGACTCGCAGTCGAACTATCTGATTGCGGTGCTGGATGCGCCATCAAGGAATATGGCTGTCGACCAGATCGAGAAGGCAAAGGCCAAGTTAACCACAATAGATGAGCTGGAGCGGGAGTGATGAGACAGAGACCGGAGATGATAACCAGGCGCGATTTTGTGCGCAGCGCAGCCGTGCTAATGCTGGGCGCTGCGTACAATGCTCAGCTTTTCGCGTCGGACGATGAGAAGCTGACGCGTGTAGTGCTCATAAGAGACAAGAATCTCTTTGACAAGGACGGCAACATTGACTCCTCCGTGGTGCAGAGAATGATCGACGAGGCGATTGTCAAGCTCTTTGACGTGAAGAAGCCGTCGGAGGCTTTCAAAGAGCTTTTTGACAAGGAAGACATCGTCGGCATAAAGTCGAATGAGTGGGGTCCGTTGCCTACGCCGGAATCCATCGAAAACGCCCTTGCCGGACATATCGCAAATGCGGGTGTAGCAGAGAAGAACATAAGTATCGATGACCGCGGGGTACTGCACGATCCTGTATTCAAGAACTCCACCGCACTAATCAACTCCCGCCCGATGCGAACTCATCACTGGTCCGGTGTCGGAAGCCTGTTGAAGAACTATATCATGTTCGATCCGCAGCCATGGAATTATCATGGTAACTACTGCGCCGATCTCGCGACACTCTGGCATCTGCCGATCTGCAAGGGGAAGACACGGCTGAACGTTCTCGTGATGTTCACTCCGCTGTTTCATGGTGTCGGGAGACATCACTTTGACGATAAGTACACATGGGTTTACAACGGCTTAGTGGTCGGCACCGACCCGGTGGCGTGCGATGCTGTCGGGCTGGCAATTATGCAGGCAAAACGGGAGAGCTATTTCGGAGAGAATAGCCCGATCAAGCCGCCGCCGCATCATATTCTCCTCGCCGACACGCGACATCATCTCGGAACGGCGGATCTCTCGAAGATCGAGCTGATACGGATCGGCTGGGAAGAGGGCATATTGATATAGCCGTTGTAGCCTTAAGCCTGTTTCAGGGCGGATGGCACACAACAGATTTCTGTGCGATACAGGGGACACGAACTCTATCTCACAGCCCTTGCCATACACTGGCGTCTAAGCGAAGTGCAATGCGGTAGACCATGCCACTCTCCATAATTTGGTTTCTGCTTCAACGATAGCAGCGATTCCACGTCCAAAGAAGTAGAGACTGCTTCCGTGGGCTTAAAGCACATCCGAAAACATCTCATAGCCTCTTCCCGGCGATGTTGCTCTGCCGGGACGATGGAGCGGTCGTCACTACAGGTCAGGGGGAATCGTGAAACTTGCTTTTCAATCTGTCATTTGCCTTCTGATTGCGCTACTCATGCTTGCAGTATCCTGTACCACCAGCTCGACTCGGTTGTCGATCAGCATTGATCGACTGGGCGATGATCGAGAACGACTTCGGCAGGGAACTCTGTTGTTTCTGGCTGGTGCGTTAGCCGATGGCGCTGTCGAATATGAAGCAGCGATGAGGGAACTGAGTAAACTTGATTTGGGGATCGCTTCCGATCGCGACCGTTCGATTCAACTGTACCGGATTCTACTCAAAGACCTGGACCCCAATCCGCTTACCCTTGAGAACGAGTTCTTCGAAAGGGTCACGCTTTCGCCTACTGAACTTGAAATCCGGTTGGATCAAATGGAGCTGTTGGGAGCGGCCCATTCTCAGGCGGGGCATATCGTAAACTATCTTGATGACCTCGGAAGGGATATACCCTTGCTTGGAAAATTCGAAGTTGATCCGACAGAGTCGACCGTAGATGTAGATTCTATTAGCGGGAAATTCGAATCTACGGGCATCCATTCGGCATACATTCGCAAGCGGTCTTCGGGTAGGACCCTCTGGGAGCGCGATATTGCGCCTATTCACTTTGACAGGGAGCGATACGCCAAATCTTCATTTAACGAAAGACAACTCGTAGGGAACGCTCGGTCGCGCCAGCTTCGTGATCTCGCCGAGAGGGGAACACCAGTTGTGCGAGCGGTTTCCTACACTCCTCTCAATGATAAATCAGTGAGCTTTGTCCCACCACTCGCCGTGCCTGGTCCCGGGCACGATATGAACGACGAGAGCTTCTTTATCGATCCCTGGACCTGCTACCGCCTGATCTCAACGACTCTCCTCGAGCACTCTCCATTCCTCGAGACAGACAGCGTCGGTTTCAGGATTGCGAAAGTCAGACACTCGTACTCCCTCCACACTTCGCAATCTTCCATTGAAGCCGACTCCAGCATGTATTCTGTTCGAATAGCGGAAGACCACGAAGGTCTAATACTGCTGACAGAAAACTCCGGGTGGTTTCACAAAACGAGCCCGGACATGCCGACGGCTGATCAGGTCTTTCTGTTTGGGCGATACGTCGAGGCACCCGATGGAAGAGTCGTGGATGATATGGCTATTCTAACACTTCCACGGAATACTCCTCTGATACCCTTCTATCAGGCTGCGCTCGTGGAAGACTTAACTGCCAGCCCCAACAACATTTACAACCTGCCGGTCCAGCGTGTGACGTCGACCGTTCAGAGGTCCGACACGGTATTTGTGTGGTTTCCGGTTACGAATCTACCTTACTCAGGCGACGAATATCGAGCATTGGTGAACTACCTCTTTGTTCCACAGAGGAAAGTCCGCGCCACGGTGAGGATCGATATGGAGTCAATGAGAGCATATCTGAGCGAGGCACCTCCTATGATAGAGGAGAGCAGAGGAACAGAATCCAGCCCTCAAGGGTACCTGATTCGCTCGCAGTACCCGAACGCATACCATGTGATGCCGGTTCTTGTACCATCAAATTGCGAGAGTCACAGGGACTACAGCATGCTGATTACTGTGCGGAGCGACGATGGCAGGCTCATTTGCAGTAGTTACATTGATGGAGTTCGGATCAAGTGAGCATTGGTCCCACCGCCTGGCGGTATCAGGTCTTCCATGTATTGACATCACAGTTTTACAATATGTCGCCCCGATTCTATTCATTCCATAGCCAGATTATAACCTGACCCTGCCGAATTATAACCTGCACTCCCGTTTCTATTCACTTGCACAGTCAAATTATAACCTCGGACCCCCAGATTATAACCTTGACACATTATTCTATTCATTTGTCCCCGATTGGGCTGCTGGATGGCCGCGAATTTACACAAAATCATGGAAGCACTGAATCTTCAGAGTCTCCTTTCGATTTAATTCAGGTTATTTGACATTGTATTCCAGCGACTTGTGAGACTCTCGCATCTGCGCCTCTGAGACTGGCACACTTTTTGATTAGTAGTAGAATACAGGGAGTGAGCTGACATTTACCACTAACTCCAAATCGTTGCTTCTCCCAAAACGGTAGTTCCTGAGATGGGTTCGGTTCGAGTGTCTCTCCTTTGCTGGCGACTCGGGCCGGACCTGTCCGGATACTCGAAGCAGACTGACAGATGCTAACACGCCGGCCAGATTTGATGGGATAATGTTTGACATCGAGGATATACATGTGCCATATTTAGGCAGAGGGGTACCCTCCTATAGGATCTCTTCACCCGAGGGGGCGGGCACCACAGAGCTGACGCACAGTACGAATACGTCTTACAACTCAGTTGCAGGGAGGATTGCGCCATGAAAAAGCGTTGTTCCGGGGGGTACGGTTTATTCTCTCTTTTCACGTTTGCCTTGCTATTCTGGTCCTGCAGTGATGACAAAGTCGTCGATCCGGATCCTGTCGATGCTGTCCCACCTGCGCCGATCACTGATCTTGCGGTAGTGGATACGTCGACTACGACCGCGACTCTGGTCTGGACTGCAGTCGGGG
>CAYQCE010000088.1:0-7506 GCA_964415885.1 uncultured Ignavibacteria bacterium | reverse complement strand
CCCCTCGCAGGTCTGGATTCTGCCGCCGGCGGAAGCAAGACCTGCGAGAACGGCTCCGTGGATCAGCACCGACCGAAGGTGATTTTTCGCTTGCGTGAAACCGATAACCCTTTAAATTGTTGTGTCTCTGTGAGTCAAGGCGGGCGTGCGCCGTGCCGAGGTTCTAACAGAGAGGGATCGAGAAATATCCGATGACGATACAGGAGCCGTAAGATGGCCAAAGCAAAAGCTCGTGAGACAATCAAGATGAGGAGCACCGAGTCTCCGTACACGTTCACAACGACGAAGAACAAGCGGAATACTCCGGACCGTATCCAGCTCAAGCGCTATGATCCCGTCGTGCGCAAGCACGTGCTCTTCAAAGAGACGCGCTGAAGCGTCGGCTGCATCTTGATGACCACATTGATCCGCCCCGCATTTGGGGCGGATTTTTATTTGTGTGGTGCTTATTGCATTTTTGACGTGAGAGTCATTTGCAGGACGAAGAAACCTATTCGAGAGATGGACTACCAGACCTTCACCTACAGAACAAGTCGTCAGTTCACAATCCCACTATAAGCGGGACCAGGAACTGACGTAACACTCTGAATCGCGCCTTCGGCGCGAACGTCAGGAGCGCAGGGCTCCTGACCTACGACTGCCTGTCATTCCCGCAAGGGTCTGCTGTTAAGCAGGCCACTTCTCTCTGTCATTCCCGCGAGGGGTTGGCGTTAGACAAACCCGAAAGCGGGAATCCAGTGCCCGATTGATTCGAAACATACGTTAGCATGTAACAAGCGTAGAGCCGCAACCTCGCGTTGGTTTGTTGCGTTAGCTACTGGAGAACCGTCAGTTCACAATCCCGCTAAAGCGGGATCAGGAACTGACGGAACACTATCAAAGCGCTGATTCGCTGCGTATGCACAGACAACTCAAACAGCCCTCACGCTCGCGCGCGCCGTATCTCCTTGCCGATCTGTCCGAGGATGAGCGGCATCAGGCTCATGACCAAAACGACGATCCATCCGCTGAAACCCGGGGGCGTCGTGTTCAACACTCGGGATATACCCGGCAGATAGACAGCAGCCATTATCAGCACGATGCAAAGCGCTATCGCCCCCCAGACATAACGGTTTCGCGTGATCTCGTTTTTCAGAATCGGAGCATCGAACGGACGCATGTTGAAAACATGCCAGAGCCGGCTGAACGCAAGTGTCATAAATGATACCGTGACCGCCTGGGTCTCATCAAATTCGAGCCACTCGAGCGCGATGAACAGCGACGCCATTACACAACCCGCCATTATCAACCCATACCCACCGATAAATGTCCAGCCGCTCATCGTCATGACCGGCTCGTCCGTATCCCGCGGCGGTTTCTCCATTATATTCGGGCCACCCTCACCGACTCCGAGCGCGAGTGCCGGGAAACTATCGAGTATGAAATTCAGGTACAGAATTTGAAGCGGCAGAAGCGGCAACGGAGTGCCTATGAGAGATGCCGCTGCGATCGCGAGAACTTCGGCACTGTTCCCCGACAGCAGGTACAGCACGAAGTTTCGAATGTTGCCGAAAATGACTCGTCCGTGCTCGACAGCGGCAACAATCGTCGGGAAAGCATCATCCTTCAGGACCATGTCGGCGGCCTCCCGTGCGACCTGCGTGCCCCGCTCGCCCATTGCGATACCGATATCCGCCTTCTTGAGAGCCGGGGCGTCGTTGACACCGTCGCCGGTCATCGCGACAACGTTGTTTCGTGATTGATAGATAGATATCAGGTTCAGCTTTTCTTCAGGGTCAACTCGAGCGAAGATCGAGGTTCTCGCCAGCTCATCGATCTCGGATTCGGAGAGAGCATCAAAATCATCGAGCTTGCCGCCCTCCACAACCTCGGTATCGTCCGAGTCGGCAATGCCTACTTCCTTCGCTACATTTAGTGCAGTATATTTCTGGTCGCCGGTGACCATTACGACACGCATCCCCGCGCTGCGGCATCGTTCGATGGCATCAGGAACATCACTCCGTGCAGGATCGACCAGACCAACGAGACCCATTAACGTGAGATTCTCGTATGGCTCGGCCTCTGTGTTCTCCTCGTTCTTGTATGCCACAGCAATTACGCGATAACCGTCCCTGGCCATCTCCTCACTTCGCTTTGACCATTCATCACGATCACCGTCGCTGAGTTCGGACTCGCCATCGTCCGTCAACACCGCCTTGCAGATCTCGATCACCGTCTCCGGCGCCCCCTTCACCGCGACGAATAGCTCACCGTCAGCGCGGTTGAATGTTGCCATCATTTTCGTATCCGGATCGAACGCTTCCTCTCGTTCCTCCGGCATTTGATCCAGGAGATCGTCCCGCTCGATCCCCGCGGACAACCCGGCCCGAAGGAGTGCAATCTCGAGTGGATCGCCGACACCTTCGGAACCATTGTCATCGTCGTCCGACTTGTTGTTTTTCAGGGAGGCGTTGTTGCAGAGGACTCCGACCCGCAGCGACTTGTGCAGGACTTCGTTCTCTGTCGGATCGATCTTTTCCTCGTCGCGATAAAACGCATCGTCGTCGATCGAATCGCCTGTTTTAATCGCGATCGTCTCGTCGCTCATCGCGATTGCCTGCACGGTCATTCGATTCTCGGTAAGTGTCCCTGTTTTGTCGGAGAAGATCACATTGGTCGTGCCAAGCGTTTCGACCGATGCCAGCCGGTTGATGACCGCGTTTCGTTTGGCCATTCGCATCATCCCCCGGGCGAGAGCTATTGTTGCGACAATCGGCAATCCCTCGGGCACTGCAGCGACTGCAAGTGCGACTCCGGCTTCAATCATGAGCAGGACATCCTTCGCGCGGAGAATTCCGATCAGAGAGACAAGCGCCGCGATGCCGAGCGTTATCCAGATGAGCTTGTTGCCGAGCTGATCGAGGCGTTTCTCGAGCGGTGTCTGCTCCTCCTCTGCCTCTCCGACGAGCGCGGAGATATTACCGAGCTCCGTATCCATCCCAACTGCGACTACGACACCGCGTCCGGAACCACGCGTGACAGCCGTCCCCTTGAAAAGCATACTCACTCTCTCAGCGAGCTTTGAATCTTCGCTTACTGCGTCCGTCCCTTTCCCCACCGGCACCGATTCTCCGGTCAGCGCGGATTCATCCGCCTGCAGCTTGTTTGCCTCGATCAAACGCAGGTCCGCGGTGACAACATCGCCGCCTTCGAGGACTACGATGTCACCGACAACCAAATCGTGCGCCGGTATTTCCTCAGTTGACCCATCGCGAAGAACCACGGCGTTCACTGCGCTCAGCTTACGCAGCGCGCTCATCGATTTGACAGCTTTGAGCTCGGTGAAAAAGCCGATTGCGGTGTTTATAAGGATCGCCGCGGCAATGGCGAATCCCTCGACATGCTCTCCGAACGCAAATGAGAGCACGCACGCCACCGCAAGGAGCGCGATGATAAAGCTCTTGAACTGATCGATGAATATGTTGAGGGCGCTACGCCCCCGGGTCTCTCTCAGTCGATTCCTTCCGTACTTGGCTCTTCTGCCCGAAACTTCCGATCGGGATAGCCCCTCGTCGCCGGAAACGTTTAGCTCCTCGAGAACCGATTCATGGTCTCTGCTCCACGGCCTGGATACCGGTGTGCCGTTCTTCTTTCCCATCAGAGTTGTTTCCTATTTTACATCGAAAGCATCGCAGTGAAGTTCGGCTCGCCGTCTTTAAGCCTGGCTGCTGACGGCATCCGCTCGGTGCGCATCAGTACCTCTGCTGCATCCAACTCTCGATCGCGTCCCATTCCGGCAACGGCGAGAACGGTATCTGCTTTTATATAGAGAGCGAGGAAGTTCCGTTCTCCGAGATCGCCGTGGATTACGATCTCGTCCCATTCTTCCGCATGCCCGACATATCCGAAGTTCAGCCCTGCCTGCTGGGTCCAGAAGAACGGTACCGAGCGAAAGGGAGCATCCTTCTCGAGCATATTCAGAGCAACGTATCTGCCATGTTGAAGCGCAGTGCGCCAGTGCTCGATCCGAACGATCTCATGCGTACGCCAGTCGGTGAAGCGGGCGATATCGCCCGCAGCATAAACGTCTTCGGCAACTCTGAATGTCTGATCAACGGGCAGGCTGCCATCTCCGTACTTCTCAAGCCCGTCAATAAATGCTGTCGCGGGTGCTACACCGACTCCGACAACCACAAAATCGGCGTCGAGTTCATCGCCGTTCTCGAGCACGACCTTCTCTACGGTGCCGTCACCACATATTTCCGTCGGCCTCGTTTCGAGCTTGAAGATTGTGCCGCTTTCCTCATGTGCTTTTCGGAAGACACCGCCCACCTTATCGCCCAGGATATTCTCGAACGGCTGCGCTTCCGGCGCTACAACCGTTACGTTCACGTCCCGTTCAGCGAGTGAACTCGCGAGCTCGGTCCCAATGAAGCTCGCGCCGATGACAACGGCTTTTTCTGCTTTCTCGGCAGCTTTGATTATGCGGTCGGCATCATCGTAGCTCCGGAGCGTGAACACATTGTCGAGATCCGCACCGGGAATATTCAGCCTCTTTGGCGCGCCGCCCGTTGCGAGCAGGAGCCTATCATAAGTCAATCCGGTAGAATCGCTGAACTTGATGTTCTTCTCCCTGAAATCAACCGCCACAACCTCTCTATTCTTCTGAAGTTCGATGTCGTGTTCTTTGAAGAAGTCGTCGGACCGCATGGGCATCCACTTCGGCTCTGCCTTGCCGGCCATATATTCCTTGCTCAGGTTTGGCCGGTCATACGGCATCCTGTCCTCGCGCGTAATGAGGATGATTCGTCCCAGGAAGCCCTCCTCACGCAGAGTCTGTGCCGCCATCGTGCCTGCGGCACCGGCGCCGACAATCACGAAGATTCTATCGTCCTTCGCCGGTTTATGCTCGGTCATAACCGGTTTCTCGGCTTTCTCCGCTTTCGGAGGTATTCTGACCATCACACTATCACCATCAAGATGCGTCTCGTAACTGGGAATCTCATCAAGCGCAGGAGGTTCGATAAGTGCACCATCGCTTACGCAGAATGTGGCATGATGCCAGGGACATATTACACGGTCGCAATCGAGCACGCCCTGATCGAGCGGGGCACCGTAGTGAGGACAGGTCGCGCCCGTAGCGAAGAATTTATCCTTGACTCGGTAGAGGATGAACTCCTCACCGTCCTTCTCTATTTTCTTCATCTCGCCCGATTTCAGATCATCTATCTTTGCAGCTTCAATCTCTTTGTGTGCCATTTCCGCCTCCTTCGCAGAATCAGTAAGTTACTATTCAGAATGCATGAGGGTAGCCCGGGAAACGTACAAGAGCCACGCCGTCTCCGGGCAGATTTGTCCGTGTGTAAAACAGTAAGAAGCAACTCATTCATCATATAGGTCAACAATGATCGAGGCTGATTGTGTCGATTATCTTGTAAAATTTACTCTTGCGGAAGGTGGGAGACTCTGAGAAGCACTCTGAATAGCACAGAGGCCTGCTTTTGCAAGCAAGCCTCTCGCAGAAAACCTGTTTATGCGGAGCACAGCGTTGTTTAGCGCCTCTGTTGCGGCTCAGTCACCTTCTTGACCAGCTTGTCTCCACCGGACAGTTCCATCCACGTCTTCTCGGATGTCACCTTGCCTACGAGCAGTATCCCGATAATCAGATAGATTGCACTGAGGCAGAGCGTAACGATAGCGATCGTCTCGAGAGACAAGTCAAGAAGTACGAACAGACCGAAGTGAACGCCCACGAAACCCGCGAGCATCAGCAGCCCTGCAAGGAACAGCGTTATGATACCGATCGCCGACTGACGCATCTGCTCGACGGCGTGGAGGTATCCTGCAACCGCTTTGATTTTGAGGAGATCGAGGGTCTTCTGGCTGCCCTCCACCACAAGCGTGACTCCGACTCGTTTGAGGAATTTTGCCAGAAAATCGAACATGCTTAGTTCTTTCTCCCCATGATGTAGCCGAGCAGCAGCGCACCTATTGCGGCACCGCCGATATACTGCCACGGATTACGATGAACTTCCTCGTCGATCGACTTGCTGTACTCCTTCACAGCTTCCTCGCCGGTCTTGTAGTAATGCTCAGCCTTGTCGCTGGCATACTGGCGAGCGCCCTTGATCGCCGCACGGGTCTGCTCTTCTCTTGTCAAAAAGACGTCCTTGACGTTGTCATACTTGTTGGTGACGAGCAATGCTACTTCGTCCTTCTTCGTCTTTGCGGCCTCTTCGAGCAGCGATAGCGCCTCTTTGATCTTATCTGTACTGGTATCTCCCATAAACTCACTCCTTTGCATCTCGGTATCTTCTGTTTCTCCAATTGCTTTTTCCTGACCGGGTCTGTTCACATCGTCATGTTGCATCAAATCACCACCCTCATTAATCATGTATCGGAACTTACTCCAATACCTATAAACAACAATTTCGTTCGTTTGTTCGATTTCAAGATCAGTCGCCGATTCCACCCGCCGCTGTATCCTTAACTGCGGCAATCAGAAGCGGTATCATGATCTCGTGATGGCCTGTGATGGAGAAACCGTCGGAAGAGAGTACCTGAGGCCGTTTGACGACATTTACCAGCGGACGATAGTGCTGGAGCATATCAAAATTCGCAGTTGTATAGTCACCGAGTGACTGGTCGAGATTCTTCGCGATAGTGAGGGCCTTGAGGAAAACTTCCGGCATCGTCACAGCCGATCCAATATTCAGCACTACGCCGCCATCCTTGATTCCGCCCACGGAATGACAGAATAGCTTGAAATCCTCATGCGATCCCGCGCCCATCTTGCCGCCATCATACTCCGGATGCTGGCATATGATATCGGTCCCGACCGAAATGTGCACCGTGTACGGGGCGTCGTTCTTGTACCAATTGTATGCCACAGAGTAGCTTACATACTCGGGCTGTTCGCTTTCGAGAAAAATTCCCGCCGCCTCGCCGAGACCGATTTTCTTTTCGGATGCTATATCCGCAACGGCGGCATAGAGTTTTGCGGTCTCTTCCACCATCCCGAATGAGCCGTCTTTCAGATTTTCCTCGACATCCTCGGATGTAGACCCGAAAAATGCGATCTCGAGATCGTGTATCAGGCCCGCGCCGTTGGTCGCGAAATGAACTTTCGGGTAGAATCTGAGAAAATCGACGAAAATGGGCGACAGTCCGACCTTGAGTGTGTGCGCGCCGGACATGATGATGATCCGTCGGTCGCCGAGCACCGCGTGCGCCATTCGACGGATCAGCGTACGAAAATCATTGGCCTTGAGAAAATGCGGCAGCGAATCGAGGAATTTCGGCAGTCCCTCGAGCGAACCGGCCTTCACCGGCTTACCGAACAGCTCGACAGCCACTTTGTTCTTGCGCTCCGTGATGGAGTACCGCTTAACCTTGGAGAGATCGACTTTCTCGAATTTGGACATGGAGGGAATTTAATGTAACTTGGAGTTCGAATCAAGAACATACGACATCCTCAAAGACCTTGCGCTAATCCACCCAAAATCTTAAATTACGAATCTATATTAA
>CAYQCE010000087.1:0-7568 GCA_964415885.1 uncultured Ignavibacteria bacterium | reverse complement strand
AAATCACACCCGCATAAATTCGGAATCTATGCAGGGTATCCCGACACACTCCTAGTCGTTTTTTTGTACTGCTTCAGCCGGAATTGGAATAGTGTTGATCGTAAGTTAGTTAGTTAAGGATGTTGAGTCCATCGTATTCTTCGTTGTTCTGCCAGGTTTCGATCCCTTCGAGGTCCACGATCTCCGACTTGCGCTTCTATTATCTCCTTTCTCTGGCAGCTTTGAGTTTGTCTGACATTTGAGAAAAAAGCCTGCTCCATTCGGCCGATCCAGCCTCCGCGCGAATAAGCCACTATGTCACGCAAAAACAGAAAGCCGGGATGATAATCCCGGCTTCTGAGGGTATGGTTCGGTGTATGGGTTATTTGTTAACTATAATCTCAGCACCAAGCGCCTGGGAACCGGATCCACCAACGAGGCCCTTCGCAAACACTGTGTAGATCGTGCCGGCCTGCAGTGTTATACCGTCGAGCGGCAGCACGACTGTGTCGGTTCCGGCGAGACGGACCTCGAGGTCATACGTTCCCGCATCGAGCGGAGTGAAGCCGACGAATTCCTTGAATTCGACATCCGGGAACACGACCGGGCCGTTCTTCACGCCGATATCAACAGCCGGAGCGTTAGGCGAGAGGTGCACGAAACGAACGTGCGCCTTGCCGGCAGCCGGAGCCGCAAGATTATCCTCGAGAACGAGCACGCTGATCTCATCCAGGTAATCAACAGCGAAAACTGAGTACGTAGCATTCTCCGCGAGTGAGAGATTCTCGTTGATGACAGTAATAGTTGTGCCGGAGGCGCGAACCTGAACATTGCGAGTGCCGGCGGTCAGATCGACATAGCCGGTGTTCTGCGGAAAGCCAAGGCCGGTTACAGCGGTATTGTTATCAATCACGACATCAACGCCCGGAGCATCGGGGGAAGCGTGAATGACCATAACTGTAGAGGTGGCCGGGGTGGAATTGATGATATTGTCATCATCGTCATCGGAACAGGATGCCACAAAGAGCATCGTCACCGCCAGAATGGCAACCGTTACGTAAGTCTTGGGATTTGCAAACATATTATTCTCCTTGTCTGCTGAGTGTGTCAAGAGTCTGTTTTCTAATTCTGCCCGTTAGAACACAAATGTCTAACTTTTGTTCCCCCTATTCGCGGAGGGTTGGGCGCATTTTTTGAGATTTACCTATAACGTTGGTATAATGACAGTTATGGCTGCCGTTCGCCCCGAACACGTGTTCGCCGTGCACAAGCTATATTATACAAAGCTGAGACGGGGCCGAGGGAGAAAGAGATGCTGGACCATCGATTTGGTAGATTCTGGCTTGCCCAGACGTCTTGGGCTTGTTGAAAAACCACACGACAACGGACATTGCGAGTGAGCGTAGCGAGCGTGGCAATCTCAAAGTAGCCGTATAGTATTGCCTGACTATGAGATCGCGGCGTCGTCCCGCTCTTGCGGGACTCCTCGCGATGACAGCTCTGCATGAGGCCGCAGGGTTTGTCAACAAGCCCTTTTTGGTGGGTTGGGGCTGCAGCTTGACCGTCCGGGTGCTTTGCCATTGTCAAACCCAGTATGTCAACACGTCAGGGTGCGGTTAGCACAAGGACATCCATGCACGCTTTCTCGAAATTTGCACGGCACTCCTCGAATCTTCCGAACTGTTCCGGTTGAACAGCATGGCAATTCAGGCGTTTCTCACGGACCATGAGGAGATGATCCTTGTTTGCCTGCAGTCTTGCACTTGCATATCCGAATTCATTCTCAATTTCCGCATCATCCGGCGTTTCAGACAACCCCCAGCCGTCCGGCGTCAGTATTGTTATCGTATCGCTGTATCCGAGAGCGAACAGCAGTTCGATAGCTTGTGATCTGTCCGACAGGGACGTTTTCTCTCTTTTGCGCAGTGGCGCCAGGAATGTCAGATCGATATAAGTATGATCGACGGAAGTGAAGACCGCGTTCCGGGATGTTCCGAATGCTCGAACCGAAATCTCCTCACCGCTGGTTCCGGGATCGATGCATTCCACGCTGTCAATTTGATAGCTGGCAGAAACCCCAACGAGATCGCTTTTGACCAGCCGTTCCAGATTTTCTCGCGATACTTCATCGAGATAGGCTCTACCGAAATGATAGACGTTACCTCTGAGAGTAACATCGACTTCCGCCGAGATCGAACCGGCATCATTCAGAGAGATTCTTGCTTTTCTCAAGACGAGGTTTTCACTGGGCATTGATCCCGGAGTCGGAATTAGTCGGCCGCCGTTCTCTGTGATTCCGAGAGCATACGTGTTTTCATCGAACCACGGCAGGTCACCGAATTTGCAATACTGACATGTCGGGTCTGTCCAGATCGTGTCATTTGCGATGATGGCATACAGAATTGCGTGATTGAACCTCCCCATGGTGGGGAAATCAGGAGATGTCTCGCCGGCCGTACGTGTTCTTATGAGTGCGAGGTTAGCCGCTATACCCATTTCACGCAGCATGGAGACATAGACTGTGGAGAGGTCTTTACAGTCGCCATACCCGCGCCTGAAACTGTCTTTCGACTTGCTCGGTTTCCATCCTCCAACACCAATCTCAATCGACACATACCGAAGTCGTGATGACAGGCTCTCATGCAGGGCGTTGCATTTCTCGATATCAGAAGTGCACGTCGCTGCGATTGTGTCGCAGTGTGCCCTCTGCTCATCATTGAGCTCAAAGCAGTCCTTGATCAGGCATGAGTATCCAGTACCCAGATCGATCCAGGAACTCGCGTCGAATCTGCAACCGCCAAACTCAAAGTCCTGCGGAGAGAATTCAACCCGCGTTCTCGGTTCGGAATCCGGGGAGGCGTACTTCTGACGTTTGACCGCCGGCAGATCGATCAGTTCCCAGGTGTACGTGCTTTTGTCTCCATCGCTGGAAACCATCGGCTGTATGTCTCCGCCACGCGTTTCCACACGAAACTCGAGATCGGACGGAGCGATGAGAGTATACTGCGATTCGACGACCGGTATTGACTTTTGTGGTCGCCAGTCAGGCCAGAAATAGAGCGACTTATGCTCAACCTCGTATTCGTATTCCAGCGTGAACGGATACCGATCGCTGACGAGCGCGAAATTCCTGTGACAAACATCATCGTAGAGCGAGTATTCGGAATATCCACAGACAGGTTCGGCGTCGTCTTTTTCTCGGACGAAGATGATTCTCTCATTTGCGTCATAGACGGTACCGGAGAAGTACTTTACTCTCTGGAACTTGTCCTCGCTGAGCCTGAAATAGCCGTAGTCTTTACCATCCGCATTATAGACCTCAATCTTGCGGTAGACTGTTAACTTCGCACTGTTGCCCGAAATCTTGTAGGTTATGTTCTCCGATATCACCCTTGCATCCGCCGCAGTGTCCTCTGCATACGCGAAGTTCTGCATGGCGACAAGCACTACGACTATTCGCAGCAGCTTCAAGCACAGCGTCCACCATCTCAAGAATCTGGCGTTCATCTCAGAACTCCCCCCATGTGAAAGGCTACATTTCTGAAGCTGTGAGCATTATCTCGTTTTCGGCAGACGCGGCCATCAGATCAAACATGGCTTTGAGATCGCCGTACTCACCCGGAGCGAAAATTGCCCTCTTGAGGCACAGTTCCTCCATTACATTCACAGTTGCGCCACTCGTCAACGCAAACCGCGTATAGTAGCCGTCGACAATTCGATAATCGGCGTCGGGTATCATTTCAGCGGCGCTGGTGCCGTCAGGCAGATTGATAACAGTAGTCTGCTTCCGCGTAAACGAATAGGCGAAATCGATTCCGAAGAAGCGGTAGTCGTCCTCGAAGGGGTTGCGAGCCAGACTGAGCACACAGGGTGAAATGAGATGTCTATTGCCAAGAGAACGTGAGAATTCAGCGATCTCAGCGACTATATGTATGGCAAGACTATCTCCCTCAACATCGAAGAACGCGGAAGCAGATGTTATGTCATGCTCTGTCTCGAGTGGTTCGGTCAGTTTCTCCGCAATCTTGCCATGCGAGATTGAGTCCAGAAGGTACTCATCATATAAGCTGAGTTCGTGTCCTCTCAGGCAAACATACATGGAGCATACAGCGCTGTTGTCGGAATTGATATGCACTTTGGTGAAGTTATCCATTCCACTCGATCTCTCAGGATGTATCAGCTCCACTGTCCTCGAGTTCTCTCCATCCAGAATAAGCCCGCCCGGGACGAGATCATACGGTGGAGTGTGTGGAAACGGTACAGAGAGCATCTCGGTATCGAGAGCGAAGCCGGAATCGCCTTCACCAATGAAACAGATCAGATGGTTGAACTGGGAAAGGTGGTGAAATCCCGGGTTCCAGGATGAGTAACCGCGCGTACCTATCAGCATGGGATAGGCACTGATTCCCTGAGACCGCGCAAGCGTCACGAGAAGGAGATTCTTGTTTGATTCCCTGCCGTAACGTTGAGTGAGTAGTTTCCGAGCGCCATCACTCTCGATGAATCCCTCGTTGTCGTCATTGCGTGTCTCAATCGAATCGCGAACAAAATCATAGAGGGCCTTGAGCTTCTGGTCGATATTCGTCATGTCCGCGCAGATTCGTGAAGCAATGCTCGCTATCTCCCCTTCGGCTGAGGCGAATTTTTCCAGTTCATGGGTGTACAATGAGCCAAGATCGCCCCATGACTTTATGAATGTGTAGTTCGTGTACGGGTCCTTGTAGGTCTGCAACTGAAATCTGAGTGAAACAAGGTAGCTTGCCGCGGTCGCCATGAGCGGTTCTTCCTTTGCGGGCGGAAGATCCTCCAATTCCCATGTGAATTTGGAGAGAATCGTACCGAAATCGGTCAGCTCTTCTTCTGTCGGACGTCTCTTTCTCGCGGGCATATTCGAGCGCAAGACGTTGTAGCTGAATCCGGGATACATTACAACAGAGAATCGCGATTTTCTTGTGAAGACATCGCTCTGAAAGTACCACGGATCCATGAAACTGTATCGATTGTGAACTATCTTGTATTTGTATTCAAGGATTGCACCGTCTTCAACCGCGGAGAATGCGAAAGTAAGTGTCTTCGTTGATCCGAGTTTCTTCTCAAACTCATCATCGATATCATGTTTCTTACCGTTTGGGAGTATTGTCTGGGCTTTGAAGTCCTTGAAGTCGTCGTCATCGTAGTAGGTGATATCGACGGAGGTGACATCCTCCGCACGATCCTTGCTGAAGACTTTGATTCTCACGTGTCTCTCGAAAACGATCTCCGAAATGGACAAGTTGATATCCCCATGGTCGAAGAGGACCATAGCCGGTGAGTCCGGGAACTCCTGTGGTGGAGTGGCTGCCCATTCCTCATCGGTAACATCGCCCCACTTCTGAGCTGTTGCGAGGTTGAACATGAGCAGAAGAAACAGTGATACGAGAATAGGAATTGCAGCTGTCCCTCTTCCTGCAAACATAGCGGCCTGCCTTTCTACTTTGACCCTGCGGTGATCCTGTATCCCACAAGATCCGAACTGAGATCTTTGGCAACCGTTGAGAGCGGTTGCATTGACTGCATTGCACAGAACAGAACTGGATCACCCTCAATGTAAATTGACATCCGCGCGGGGTCAAGTCTATTATCGGTGGAAAAACGTGAACCGAAATACAGCAGATCATACACATTGGTGCTCGAATCTGATAGCGTGTCCAGCGCAATCGACCACTATTACCGCCGCGCCATATGTCTTGACACACTCGCAAACGTCGAGTACGTTACCTATATAAGCATCAACATCGTTAGAGCCGGCTTCAGAACACAAGTCCTTGTACACTCCGGAGGAGGAACACAATGTCACGCTTGATCTATCGTTCCGTTCTGATAATAGTGTTTGTAATAGTCGCAGTGAGTACCGCGAAGGCCGGGGACTGCGGGGATGTCAATATGTCGGGTGGAACCGACATCGATGATGTCGTATATCTCGTCAACTACGTCTTCAGTGGAGGCCCGGCGCCGTGTCTGGGTGAGGATCCGTCCGGTGGGCTTCTGGCGTACAGCGGATGCAAGTATCAGGGCGAGGGCGCTGCGGTGCCGGATACGCTGCCGTCGAATCTCGACTGTGTGACCTGGTCGTACGACGAATCCGGAGTGCTCGAGTTCGCGCATCTGAACACGACCTTCAACTGCTGTCCGGATGTGATATACGGTGAGGTATATGTTAATGGCAGTCAAATCACAGTGACCGAGACGGAGGAATTTGACTACTATCCATGCCCGTGTCTCTGCCTGTACGATCTGCATTTCCAGATCACCGATCTCGCACCGGGGACCTATACGGTTGTATTCATCTCGGAGTATGCGCCCAACTATGAGTATCTGTCTGCAACGATGGATCTTGTTGCAGAACCGGACGGTCATCACTGCATCGACCGCGGAGATTATTACCCGTGGGGAGAGCTGTAGGTCAATGAAGAACTGAGTTGGGCAGGGCACAACACAACCCTTCAGCGGTTGCGCCAGGTCTAAAAGAGTTGGATTGCGGCGAAGAATGGCAAAACCACTAGAGGCAGCGTGGCCCGGGTCTATTGACCCGGGTTTCAGAGGAAAGCCGGGCTATGATTATGAAACGCAAGTCCTTCAATGATCCTGGTCACGTCCACTTCTTGACTTTTACGTGCTACAGACGCCAGCAGCTTCTGACTGATTCGTTCGCATGTTGTATTCTTGCGAACTGTATTAGTGAAGCCCGTACTCGATGCAACTTCAAGCTCTATGCATGGGTTCTGATGCCGGAGCACATCCATTTGCTGGTTCACCCAGTGGACGACCAGTACAGCACGAGCGATATCCTGAAACACATTAAAGCACCGGCTGGCAAAAAGATCATTGAGTATTGGCGTGAGAATGCTCGACATATGCTGCATCGTGTTCGCGTGGATTCACAGGAGAACGAAAATCGATTTTGGCAGGCAGGGGGTGGTTTCGACAGGAATCTCTTCGACTTGGGTCGGATCAGAAAGGCGATTGACTATATTGAGTACAATCCGGTTCGCCGCGGACTGGTTGCTGAGGCATGGCAATGTTGTTGGTCGAGCGCTGCCGGATTGAAAAGCGAGGACATCAAGCTGCAAGCAGACGAGATCGAGTTCTTCTGATGCTTACACGGAAACACCCTTCAAAACCCGGGTCAATAGACCCGGGCCACGCCAGTCGGTCACTATCCGCGGGGACCATAGTTGATAGGTGCAACACTTTAGCGGGTGTACCAAGCCTACTTAGATGAATTGCGGCGAAGAATGGCAGAACCAAAGGAGAATTCCGCGCTAAGCAACTACCCTTCGATAAGCGGAGGAGGATCAGAAAGAGTTATGCCATTGCTGTCATCAAACACCAAATCAAAATCGAAATCCCGCAGGATTCGAATAGCCTCCTCAAGTCCCCCGCACGAAATACATTTAACCTCGCCTAAGCTTGTGTGAAGCTCTAGGTCGACCCTCTCTAGTTCGCGGGGCGCGCCAGGATCAAGCACTTTCGCCACAAGTTCTGTTAGCGGTTCGGCAATGACCTCGACCATTCTAACACCGATCTTGGCCTTGGCTTCGTCACTAAGC
>CAYQCE010000086.1:0-8126 GCA_964415885.1 uncultured Ignavibacteria bacterium | reverse complement strand
TCGACGTCGGCGGTCATGCGTGCAACCGCGTCGTGCCAGAAATCTTCCTTCGTCAGATCCACATCCAGATGTTTCTTCGCCAGGTCCTCGGTGGTCATCGAACCGGTGTCTTTCAGAAGCGCCTTGTATTTGGGGAAGAAATCAGCGCCTTCCTTCTTTGCACGGTCATACACACCGCCAGCGAACAGAAAACCGAACGTGTACGGGAAATTGTAGAATGGTATCCCGGTCAGGAAGAAATGGAGCTTGGATGCCCAGAACAGCCTGTGCTTGCCGGACGCATCGAGCGTGTCGCCGTACGCCTCGGCCTGCGCCTGCTCCATCAGCTCATCGAGCTTCTTCCTCGGCACAACCCCGTTCTTCCGCGCGGTATAGAACTTTGTGTCGAAAAGGTAGCGTGCAAAGATATTCGAAAAGAGCACATGACTCCGTGCGAGCTTCATATCGAGCAGCATCAGCTTCTCATCCTCGTCATCCGCCGCCTCGAACGCGGCATCGGTGACAAGAAGCTCATTGAAAATCGACGCCGTCTCCGCGAGATTCATCGGATACTCGGACGCCAGCGGCGGTTCGTCTTTAAGCACATTCTGATGCCACGCGTGCCCGAGCTCGTGCGCGAGTGTCATCATATCGCCGTACGTGTCGAGATAGGTCATGAAAATCCGTGACTCCTTCTTCGGTCCGAACCCGGTGCAGAATCCGCCGGCGGCCTTGCCGGGACGATCCTCGGCCTCCACCCAGCGACTGTCGAGCGCCATCTTCGTAAAATCCGCCATCTCTTCCGAGAACGGCTTGATATTCCTGATGATGAACTCTTTCGCATCGGGGAATGTTATCTTCGCCTCACTCTTGCCGACCGGCGCGGTCTGGTCGTACCACATGAACCGATCGATACTCAGCATCTTCTTTTTCGCCTCGACATACGGTACGAGTTTCGGGACGCCGTCACGGACAGCGTTCCACATGGCGTCAAGCGTCTTCTGTTGCAGGCGGTTCATCTCGGTCGGCTCAAAGAGCGGCGATTCCCAGTTGCGATGCTTGTATACGGTCAAACGGAACCCGGCGATCGAGTTGAGGATCATCGAGGCGTACTCCGCACGCGTCTCCCATGCGCCCTCAAGCTTCTCGAAAGCGTTCCGTCGGACATCACGATTCGGGCTGTCGAATTTGGACGCGAGCTGGCCCATCGAGAGCGTCTTCATCTCGCCATTCTCCTCGAACTCGACACGAAGATCCCCAGCCATCTTGTCATACAGGCGATTCCAGGCGTGGAACCCGTTCACTGCGAGGTCGTTGGCGAATGATTCGAGTTGCTCCGACATTTTCATCCTGGCGTGCCTGCGAATCTCGTTCAGCGCAAATGCGATTCTCTTCATCTGATCATCGGCGAGCAGCGCGTTCCATTCCTCGTCCTTGCATCCACGGGCCATCGCCTCAAGTTTGGTGAGAAGATTCTTCACCTGCGACTGCATGACATCGATCTCCTGCATCGCGCCGAGAGCGGCGGTATCCTCGACATCTTGAGCAGTCAGACATTCGGCGAATGCGAATACGAGTTCGAGATCATCGACAATGTGCTGATAATCGAAGATCACATTTTTGAACTGGTCGCGGTTGTCGGCCCGCACCTGATCGGGAAGATTATCGAAATCCTTCAGCGTCTTCTCTATCCGGTCCTTCAGCCTCTCGCGATACGATTTGTATTCCTTCGACTCCGATCCTCCGGGAAAGATCGAATCGAGGTCCCATCTCATCATCTCATTGGAGTTATTTTCAGCGCTCATCAGAGGTACCTCCGCGTGGGTTTATCGGTCAGAACAATACAGTTCCCATTCAATGCCCGTCATAGCAGCCGCAGGACGTCATAATAAGGGCAAACGCCGATATTCACAAGACGGTTTCAAAATTCTATATTTGCATGAGTATCAGTACCGTGGCCAGCCACAGGAGTACATTTACGAGAATCGGAATGTCGGTTACCAGAATCCGGGACGGCGATCCGCCGCGATCCTGCTTGTGGATGAGGTACAGATAGCGGAAAATGCCGTAGAGCACGAACGGGATCGAGAGTTCGAGGTGCTTGACACCAAGCTTGTCTTTGACCTCCGGCGAAAGCGTGTAGAACGTGTATGCCACGACCGTCGACGCGGTCACGACCGCAATCATCTGGTCGAGGAAGTATAACGAGTAATGTTCGAGGCTCTTGCGGTGACCGGCCGCGGCTTCTTCGAGAGACTTCAGCTCGTGGCGTCGCTTCCCGAATCCTATGAAAAGCGCAAGCAAGATCGTGCAGACGACCAGCCATGGTGAGATCGGCACACTGATCGCCAATCCGCCGCCGACCGCTCGAAGGACGAAACTTCCGGCAATTGCCATCACATCGAGTATCACCACGTTCTTGAGCCAGAACGAGTAGACGACATTCAAAACTACGAAAGCTACGACAACGCCCACCGTCCACACATCAAACACGCTCACTGAAATGACTATCGACACGAAAATCAGCAGCACAGCCGCCGCGATTGCGGATGATCTCGTGAGATGACCCGAGGCTATCGGGCGGTTTCTCTTTTCGGGATGCAAACTGTCCTGCCGGTAGTCGACTACATCGTTAATCAGGTAGATTGCGGACGAGGAAAAGCAGAACACTATGAACGCGAGCACGCTCAACTCGATCATCTCGATGTTCGTGAACTCACGAGAGAAGATAAGTGCGGCGAAGACGATAAAATTCTTGATCCATTGCTCGGGACGGAGGCTTCTTATTAGAGCTGTGGTTGCTTTCATAAGCGGAAAACTGGACTATGTTCGCTCAAATGGCAAGCTTTTTTCTATCGAGGGAAGAAATGATCTCAGAAAATCCTTAAGTATCCTGTCCCCCTCTTCTTCCTCGCCACGGTTCACAAAAGTCATCAAACGGATCATAGCGGCATCGGTCGGCTGAAGGAACAGCGAATTCTTCACCAGATCAAACTTCAAGGCAAACTCATTCGTCAGCTCGCCTGAACGGGTGCGATACCAGTAGTAGACTATCTGGCGCTGGCGGTCATCACCGATCAGGACCCGGTTTACCGAAAGACGCTCGCCGTCGATGTCGAGTTCGATCGGCTCGAGACTCAGAATCCCCCATCCTCCGCCGGGCAGGCAGTGACGTGGCGAGTGAATCTGTGAGCCGTACTTCTGGTCCTTGAAATAGCCGATGAAAAGCGAGGTAAACAGCTCATCGCCCGCAATATACTGTCGGCTCGTGTTGTCCGTTGCTTTCAGCACATCGAGGGTCCAGTCGGCGAGCGGAAGCTCTCGTCCCTCCCAGCCATCCTTTTCGAGCGGAATGACAGAGAAGTCGGACTGGTGCTCCGGCTGCACACTCACATACCGCAGCGTGTATGATATTGCGCCCGCGACTACGAGGAGCGCGATAATGAGGTAGTATCTACCGGTAACTCTTTCCATCTGAGCAGTGACCCTACTATTAAGAGCATTATAAACGAAAACAGGAATACGAGAAGGCCCGCCAACTCGTGAAGCGTACCCTCGACAAATTTATCACTGATAGCGTATGTGCCGATCGCCGTGAAACATATCCTCATGACATTACCGAGTATCGCAATCGGGACGGTGGACGCGAACAATACGACTGCCTTAACCTTGTTTTCCTGAGTCATATACGCAAACAGCGCACCGAGCGCCAGAAGCGACATTATCGACCGCAGTCCGGAGCACGCCTCCGCGACCTCGAGTGCGGTCCCGCCCGGCAGGTACAGCACATTGCCGAATCTTATCAGCGGCAGGCCTATCACGGAGAGCAACCCGGAGGCTATCCTGGATGCGAACAGTTGCATCGGGAATGTCATGGCGTAGTAGATTACGTACGGTATCGGGATCATAAAGAGCAGAAAGAAGAACGCGAACCATATTTTGCGGAAGGTCGGCCATCCGAAGAAATAGAGAGCAATCGAGGCGACGAGCAGCACAAACGAGAACCGTACGCTGAAATACTCGGCTCCTGCAGTACCGACGATGAAGATAAGAAGTGCGGCGATTATGCCGAGGAGTCCGAGCTTGCTGGTCTCTATCCTCGTTTTGGCGATCTCTGCGCGCTGACGCCAGATCAGCCAAACGCTTACAGGGATTATGAGGAAGCCGTGCGAATAGTTGGAATCGTTATACCAGTCAGAAATGAGCCCGTAGAGCACCGGAATGTACGCCACTATCACGAGTGCAGCGATGATGTAGAGCCGCGGATCGAGCTTCATCCCGATTGATCCTGCCCCGGACGGCTTGCCGCCCGCTACAGCCTCACTGCCGTGCCTGGATGCCGTCACCTGCATATCTCCTGAAATAGTCGATCGTCTGATCGAGTCCTTCCTCGAACGTCTGCTCCAATTCGTAGCCCAGAAGATCGCGTGCTTTATCGATTGCCGCAACTGAGTGCTTTATATCACCCGGCTTTTCGTCCTCGAAAACATGCTCAACATCGGAGTGTATCAAATCCCGAAGAACATCGAGGAGATCGAGAAGCGAGTTCTGCATCCCGCATGCAACATTTATACTCTCGCCGACAGCTTTGGGGGACTTCAGAGCCGCAAGATTGGCATTTACCACATTCCTCACCGAAACAAAGTCTCGCGTCTGGAGACCGTCGCCGAATATACGCGGCTTTTCCCCGCAGAGGAGAGAGTTGATAAACTTCGGGATAACCGCAGCGTACTCGCTCTGCGGGTCCTGGTTCGGGCCGAACACATTGAAATAGCGAAGACAAACCGTCTCGAGACCATAGAGTTCGCAGAAAACCCTGCAATAGTATTCGCCCGTCAGTTTGGCTGCGGCATATGGAGATAACGGCTTGAGCTCAGATTCTTCTGATTTCGGGAGGTCAGGCAGATCCCCATATACAGCGGCGGAGGAGGCAAAAACGAGGCGCTTGACTCCGTTTCTGCGTGCGGCGTCAAGAACGTTGATCGTACCGCCGACGTTGACATCGGTCGAGCCGACCGGATCCTCGACGGATTCGACGACCGAGGGAATAGCAGCGTGGTGCAGGACGTAGTCCACACCGGAGACAGTCTCGTCGACAAGTGCTCGATTAGTTATCGACCCCTCCACTAACTCGATGTCATTCTTGATCTTTTCGAGATTCTCGTGACGGCCGCTCGAGAAGTTGTCGATGATGCGGACCCTCTCTCCTCTCGAGACAAGCTCCGCAGCCAGATTCGAGCCAATAAAGCCAGCGCCGCCGGTTATCAGATATCGCATCTTTCCTCCGTCTGTTGCCCCTGCTATAGGTATCGGCTGAGTCGATATCTCATTGAGCTACAACAAGCACAACAACCGATGCGACCTAAAGTTTGCGGGGCGAAGGAAAAAACCGCTCCAAAGCATACTCATCGGATCCCCGCCATTTAGTGTTTCCTCTTCTCGCCGTTTCAGCCCTCATCCTCATCATTATTGTCGGTATTAAGAGCATCGTCCGGGCCCTTCACAACCTCCGGCTCATCGGGCTGATCGCCGTGTGCATCGGTAACCACCCGTGCGACATCGACGACAAAATCCTCCTCATCGAGAGCTATCAACCGAACTCCCTGGGTCGCGCGACCGATAGAGCGGATCGATTTTACGGGCGAGCGGATGATGATTCCGTGATGAGTGATAATCATCAACTCATCTTTGTCGACAACTTCTTTAACCGCAACGATATTGCCATTCCGCTTGGTTGTCTTCATGTTGATTATGCCCTTACCGCCACGATTCGTGACACGGTAGTCATCGATCTCGGAGCGTTTGCCATAACCGTTCTCGGTCACCGTGAGAAGCCACGTCGACCGTTTGACAACCACCATCGACACAACGTAGTCATTCGAGTCGAGGTTGATACCCTTGACACCGTATGCCGTCCGACCCATAGCGCGCACGTTCTCCTCCGAGAACCTGATTGCCTTACCCTTATGTGTGGCAAGCACGACATCATTCGTACCGTCGGTAATGGCTGCGTCAATCAGCTCGTCCTCGGCCGGGTCGATATTCATCGCAATTATTCCGTCGCGGCGTGGATTCGAAAATGCTGTCAGCATAGTCTTCTTGACTACGCCGTTTCTCGTACCCATCACGATAAACGAGCCCTCGTCGAACCGTCTCACCCGCTGGAACGCACAGATATGTTCGTCCTTCTGGAGTTCGATCATGTTCGTGACATGACGCCCCTTTGCCATTCTGCCGCCGGTCGGAATTTCGTGCACCTTGATCCAGTAGCAGCGACCGTGCGTAGTGAAGAACAGAATGTAATCATGGGTCGATGCTATGAATAAGTGCTGGATGAAGTCATCTTCCTTGGTTTCCATCCCTATCACTCCGCGGCCGCCGCGTTGCTGCCTTCTGTAGGACGATGTCGACAGTCTCTTTATATAACCGCCGTGAGTGATAGTGATCACCATATCCTCTTCGGCGATAAGATCTTCGAGAGTCAGCTCCTCGTCCTCATCGGTGATCAGCGTGCGGCGCTCGTCTCCGAACCTCTCCTTCAGGTCAATCAGCTCTTCTTTAATGATATTCATGCGCTTCGCCTTGGAGGCGAGAATACTCTTCAGCCGTTCGATCGTCTGGATCAGTTCGAGATACTCCTTCTCGATCTTGTCGCGTTCGAGGCCGGTCAGCCTCTGGAGCCGCATATCGAGAATAGCCTGCGCC
The DNA here is from genome assembly GCA_964415885.1 of uncultured Ignavibacteria bacterium. Classification (GTDB taxonomy): domain Bacteria; phylum Zixibacteria; class MSB-5A5; order JAABVY01; family JAHJOQ01; genus CAYQCE01. Next base: position 1,442 of record CAYQCE010000086.1, on the reverse strand, counting down.
TGAATCTCAGAGAGCTTGAATTTCTTCATCAAGCCGTCTTTGGCATCCGATGGCGTCTTGGAGGCCTTGATCAGCGCGATTACCTCGTCAATGTTGTCGAGCGCAATCCGGTAACCCTCGAGAATATGCGCACGCTTCTCAGCCTGGTCGAGCTCGTACTGAGTACGACGCGTGACTATCGTATGACGGTGATCGAGAAAGAGATCGAGTGCGGTCGAGAGGTTCATCTGCCTGGGGATGCCGTCGACAAGCGCGAGCATATTCACGCCGAATGTGCTCTGCATTTGTGTATGCTTGAATAGCTGGTTCAGAAGAATCGAGGCCTGCGTATCCTTCTTCAGCTCAATCACGATCCGCATTCCGTCACGGTCTGATTCATCCCGGAGGTCGGAAATACCCTCGATCTTCTTGTTGCGTACGAGATCCGCGATTTTCTCGATCAGGTTGGTCTTGTTGACCTGGTACGGTATCTCGGAGATGATGATATGCTCTTTTCCGGTCTTCTGCTTTTCGATATTCGCCTTCGCACGGAGAACAAGACGGCCTTGGCCGGTCAGGTAGGCCTGACGAATCCCGTCTTTGCCGTAGATGATTCCGCCGGTTGGGAAATCGGGACCGGAGACCCGCTCGAGAAGCTCGTCGTCGTCCATATCGGGATCATCGATGATCGCCACAAGCGCATCGGCTATCTCATTCAAATTGTGCGGAGGTATATTGGTCGCCATTCCGACCGCGATACCGGAGGAGCCGTTGCAGATCAGGTTAGGGAATTTCGACGGCAACACTCTAGGCTCTTCGCGTGTCTCGTCGTAATTGGGGACGTAGCCGACCGTATTCTTGTCGAGATCGGCGAGCATCTCCACCGCGAGCGGAGTCAAACGCGCTTCGGTGTACCTCATCGCCGCCGCGTTGTCGCCGTCAATCGAACCGAAATTCCCCTGACCGTCGACGAGCGGATAGCGCATGTTGAAATCCTGCGCCATGCGCACAAGAGTCGGATAGACGACCTGTTCGCCATGCGGATGATAGTTGCCGGACGTATCGCCGGCGATCTTCGCGCATTTTCGATACCCGCGCCCGGGCGCCAGATTCAGGTCGTTCATCGCGACGAGGATCCGTCGGTTGGACGGTTTCAGGCCGTCCTTGATATCCGGCAGCGCGCGCGCCGTGATAACCGACATCGAATAGTCGAGGTAACTCGACTTCATCTCCTCTTCGATCGACCTGTCGAGTATGTTCTGTCTTTCAGTTACCATGCTTTAATCTATCCTTGAAAATCTCCGTATATTTCAAGTTCATGACAGGAGCGCAGGGCTCCTGACCTGCGAAATCCTGATGGCAGAACCGCTAAAGGGTTCTGCCCTACTCACTATGCTGGATTCCTGCTTTCGCAGGAATGACATCGGAGTCTTTGCTCCCATGTTGTATTACTGTCGCTGCGC
>CAYQCE010000085.1:0-8534 GCA_964415885.1 uncultured Ignavibacteria bacterium | reverse complement strand
CTTTTGAGAGCTTTTCGATTGCTCGCAGAAGAAGAGAAGATAGACCCCCGTCTTCGGGCCTGTTGAAAAACTTCGTTGCGCCAGATCCTGCGGCCGCGTTCCGCGGGCGTGTGATCTGGCGTTCTTCGAATCGCCCTTTGTCTATGCCGCTATACGGTCAGGTCACACTCGCCTTTGGCGGGCAGCACCTGACCGAACCTAAATGCCATTGGATTTCCACTGATTCCAGTAGTAGAGGACTTTGGTTGTACTATCCGGCCACATAAAATCTGGATGTGTAACGTCTAAAGGAAGATCAACGATACCGACTATAACCCCAGATCCATCAACACCATGGTTGAGTCTCGACGCTGGCACGTTGACGAATAAAGCAATAGCATCAAGTTCCGTTTGTATAGTCGGCTGGATTATGATGAAGTCCACAGTCGGAAGCTGTGCGAAAGTGCTAATCTCGCTCAGGTCTACGACGGACATGTATGTATTTCCAAAGAGATGATTCAATTCGAGTTTCCCGCACGCCCTTTTCAACGCTAAACAAGACCAAGCTTGTCTTGGTGCCAATGTTTTCAAATGACTTTGGAAATATGTCGAGTCATTGTAAATTTGGTTGGATGACCGATTTATCGATGCATGACCCCGAATCGCTTGTGAGGCGTGTCGCTGCGACAATTGAGCACTACCGGCTTATCGGGCGGGGGAAGACCGTGTTGTGTGCCGTCTCCGGAGGCCCGGATTCAGTTGCAATGGTCTACCTGCTCCATGAGCTCAGCGGTGAAATGGGCTTCCGGATTCAGCTTGCGCATGTCAATTACCGGACAAGGGGCGCGGATTCTGAGGCCGAAGAGGTCCTTTGCAGGAGGATCGCGGATGAGCTGAACGTCAAGGCTCATTTTCGCGTCGTGACAGATCGTGATCGTGAGTTGCTCAAATCGGGGAATTTTCAGCGAAATGCGCGCGACTATCGCCTCGATTTTTTCCATTCTGTTGCCGCCGAGACGGAAGCATCCCGGATCGCAGTAGGTCATACCGAGGATGATGTCGTTGAGACCTCGCTGATGCACATAATCAGGGGCAGCGGGATCTCGGGTGCGGCGGGAATATTCCCGAAGAGCGGGCTCGTGGTTCGCCCCGTTATCGAGTGCCGCAAGAGCGACCTTGTCGACTACCTGAACGCTGCCGGCCGGACATACCTGATCGATAGGTCCAATGAGAGTCTTGATTATGCCCGCAACCGCGTGCGCAACAGCCTTATACCGTACTTTCAGCGAGAATTCAACCCGCAGATCGTGGAGAGCGTCAGCAATCTCGCAAAATCCGCTCGAGAGGTCTCGGCATATATCGACGCCGAGGTATCCGAAGTTTGGAGAAAGGCGGTTTCGACCTCCCGACTGGGCAAGATTGTGATAGAGATCGGTGATTTCTTGAAAACGAAAAACTTGATTCAGACCGAATTGATTCGTAGAGCTTACAGGGGGCTCTCAACGGAGAGCCGGAATGCAGCGTCACTCGACCGCAGGCTTGTCGAAAACGCAATCAGACTCACCGGAGCCGGAACGGGCGCTCGCGCCGATTTGAAAGAAGGCGTGTCGGTCGAGAGAGGAGCGTATCATCTCATAGTCTTCAAGCGTGAAACTGCGCCGTTCGAAGCCGGTATCGAGGTGCCCGGAACGACCGTGATGGAGCAGTTTAACCTTGAAGTTGACAGTGAGATTACTGATAATGCAAATGTGGGAGTATACAGTTCCGATAACTGGGCGGTGTTTCTCAATTCGGACTGCCTTGAGAGGACTTGCGTGATTCGGAACTGGAAGGCCGGAGACAGAGTCCATCTTCTCGGCGCTCCGGGACGAAAGAAAGTCTCCGACATCTTCACGGATCGGAAAATCCCGCGTGCGTTGCGCATGGAGATTCCGCTGCTCGTATCCCGAGGGGAGATTATCTGGATCGCAGGAATCGGAGTTGCCGAGGAGGCGAAAGTAACCGGGCAAACAGACAAGGTTGTGAAACTTGATGCAAGGGCGCACGTTATACAGGACGAAGACTCCGGAAGAGCTGGATTTACTCTTCGACGACAAGGCCATTAGGTCGAGGGTTTCCGAGCTCGCCGATCGCATCTCTGTCGACTATGAAGGCAGACGTCCGGTCATAGTCGGTGTTCTGAAAGGCTGTTTCATGTTCGTTGCCGACCTGGTGCGGGAACTCACCATAGATTGTCTGGTTGACTTCATAGAACTCGACAGTTACGGCAGGAATACGGGTACGACGGGGGACGTAATTCTGACCAAGAACCTGAGCCTTAACATTGCCGGAGAATACGTGATCTTCGTTGAGGACATAATTGACAGCGGACGGACTTTGGATTATATCTACAACACTTTCCGGGCTTACGGCCCGAAGAGCATTGATGTCGTGGCTTTGCTCGATAAAAAAGAACGTCGCGAGGTCGATGTTAGTATAAGATATGTCGGGTTTGATGCTCCGGCACGCTTTGTAGTCGGATATGGTCTCGACTACGATGGTAAATACAGAGATTTGCCGTACCTTGCGGCGCTCAAATATGAAGGTGAAAAGAAATTCGATGATTAGTTTTTTCAGCAGCAAGCTCTACAACGAGTCGAGAAAAGGCCCGCCGTCAGCTGGTCGCAAGCCTCCCCAGAAGGACGACAAGGATAACGATTTCAACTGGAAGAAGAGCGCCCGGCCGTTGTTTTTCTGGATGGTCATCGTAATCGTACTGATCTTCTTCATCAAGCTATACTACACCGGTCAGACTGAAGTGGCCAAGATCGACTATTACCCCGACTTTATCAATCAGATCGAAGCGGGTAATGTATCAGAAGTTGTGATCATAGATCGCAACGTCCACGGCGAGTTCCGCCAGCCGTACGAGCACATCGTTAACGGCGAAACAGGAACATACACCGAATTCAAAGTCAGGCTTCCAATTGAGGACCCGACTCTTGTTAGACGTCTGGAAGAAGCGAACGTACAGATTCGGGCCGAAGAGCAGCCGTTTAGCTGGACCGCAATCATAGCGTTTGCGCCGTGGCTGCTCATAATTGTATTCTGGCTGTTTATGATGCGTCAGATGCAGTCGGGCGGGGGACCCAAGGGTTTGTTCTCGTTCGGCAAGTCGAAGGCGAAACTGCTCTCTGAGGATCAGCCGAAGGTGACATTTGCCGATGTTGCGGGCTGCGATGAAGCAAAGGAAGAGCTCCAGGAAGTAATCGAGTTCCTTAAAGAACCGGGCAAGTTTCAGAAGCTCGGCGGCAAGATTCCAAAAGGCGCCCTCCTGCTTGGATCACCCGGTACGGGCAAGACGCTTCTGGCTCGCGCCGTCGCCGGAGAGGCGGGTGTGCCGTTCTTCTCGATGAGTGGATCCGATTTCGTCGAGATGTTCGTCGGTGTCGGAGCTTCGAGAGTCCGTGACCTGTTCGATCAGGGCAAGAAGAACGCTCCGTGCATTATCTTCATCGACGAGATCGATGCTGTAGGGCGTCATCGCGGCGCCGGACTCGGCGGTGGACACGACGAACGCGAGCAGACTCTAAACCAGTTGCTCGTTGAGATGGACGGATTCGAATCCAATGACGGGGTAATTCTCATCGCCGCGACAAACCGACCGGATGTTCTTGATCCGGCGCTGCTCAGGCCCGGCCGTTTCGACCGGCAGATCGTGGTCGATCAGCCGGACGTCAAGGGTCGTGAGGGGATTCTCGATGTTCATGTCAGGAAGATCAATGTAAGTGAAGATGTCGATCTCGAGGTTATCGCTCGCGGGACACCGGGCATGTCCGGCGCGGAGCTTGCGAATATGGTCAACGAGGCAGCGCTGCTCGCCGCGAGGCGAGATCATGAGAAGGTCACGATGGGGGATTTCGAGGAGGCCAAGGATAAGGTCATGATGGGTGTCGAGAGGCGCTCGATGGTTATTTCCGAGGTGGAGAAGAAAACCACGTCCTATCATGAGGCGGGGCACGCTCTGGTAGCGAAACTGATGCCCGGTTCGGATCCTGTCCATAAGGTTACTATTGTGCCGCGAGGCATGGCGCTCGGGTTGACGTCGTACTTGCCGGTTGATGAAAAGCATACATACTCGAAGGATTTCCTTGAGAAGAAGCTGGTGCATATGCTCGGTGGCCGTGCCGCCGAGAAGCTGGTTTTCGATCACTACACTACAGGCGCAGGCAACGACATCGAGCAGGCGACTAATCTCGCTCGAAAGATGGTGTGCGAGTGGGGTATGTCCGACAAGGTCGGTCCTCTGACATTCGGGAAGAAGAGCAACGACCTTTTCCTCGGGCGCGAAATCGCGAGCTACAAGGACTACTCCGAGGCTACATCACAGCTTATAGATGCCGAGATCAAGGCGATTGTGGAGCGCGCCGAGAAGAAGGCGCTCGAGCTTCTCGAGACCAACATCGATGTGCTCCGTAAGGTCGCGGAGACACTTCTCGATAAGGAGACGCTCGACGGTTCCGAGTTGGATGCGCTCATAGCCGGTGAGGAACCGGAAGAGTCGCCGACGAGAGTCAGCGAGAACTAAAATCCATGATAGAATCGAGACCAAGACAGATTGCGCCGCTAAGAGTACGCGGCGCAATTTTCGATTTTACCCGCACCTATGTTATGGGCATCCTGAATGTCACCCCGGATTCGTTCTCCGATGGTGGCAAGTTCATCCGTTTCGACAGTGCTGTTAAGCAAGCCGAGCGGATGATTGAGGAGGGCGCGGATTTCATCGATATCGGAGGGGAGTCGACGCGACCGGGTGCCGATCCGCTGCCTCTCGAGGAAGAGCTTGATCGGGTTCTGCCGATCATAATGGAACTCCGCGGCCGCAGCGAGATTCCGATTTCAATAGATACGTATAAATCGAAGGTTGCCGAGGCTGCACTCGAAGCGGGTGCCGACATGATAAATGATATATCGGGCTTGCATTTTGACGCTGAGATCGGCTCAATCGCTGCGCGTTACGATGTCCCGATAGTCGTGATGCACATAAAGGGTAAGCCGAAATCGATGCAGGTTAACCCGTGCTATGACGATCTGATCGGCGAGATCAAAGGATATCTGTCCGAGTCCATAGAGTCCGCTGTCTCTGCCGGTGTATCCCGGGAGAAGATCATAATCGATCCGGGAATCGGTTTCGGCAAGACTTTCGACAACAATTTCTCGATTCTGAGACGAATCCCCGAGTTCTTCGATCTCGGCTGCCCAATCCTCATCGGAGCATCCCGCAAGGGTTTTCTCGGATCATTTACCGGCAACAAGCCGGAGAAGCGCTTCGAGGAATCGATAGCGGCGTCGGTAATTGCGTCTCACAACGGGGCGAACATAGTGCGTGTGCACGACGTCGGCGCCGTTCGCCGTTCCATTGCAATCTCCGACGCAGTAATTGCGTCCGATTGAGATTCCCGCCGAACAATTCCGCATCGAGAGCGTTTACTCTATGGAAGCCACTGAAAGGTTTGAACTTGCAAATATGGTGATTCGTGCTATATTATGCAAGGCATATTAAGCAATTAGTTCTTCTTATCTGCATTGTGAACTAAAAAACTCATCGAGGGATCAGTGCACCGGGTACCTGCATTCGCATCTGTATTAGCGATCAGATTACTGTCATTAAACGGTTCGGATGAATTGCGTTGTTGCGCAAATGTCGCATGCGGTAAGGACTCACCACGGTGATGTTCGTCCCTCAGGAATGTTTGGAATAATACTCAGAACTGTTTCTTAAATCTGGAGTCACTAAATGAAAGCCTCGAAAAGTGACAGCATGATTCGTAAGAGGTTGAACAGGATAATCCTGCAGTCAGCCTTCACTGCACTGATGGTTATTGCGCTATCCGTGGCAGCCCTGGCGGTAGACAAGGCCGAAGTGGAGAGCGCACTATCACAACTTCAAATCGATCACCCCGGCGTCGTTACGTACACGGATGAAGGAGATATCCGAGCCCTTTACGGCAAGCCGTTCGGTGGCGGATCGAGCGCAATCGAAGCGGCGGAGAATTTCCGCTTGGCATATGCCAGGGCTCTCGGTGCAAATCCGGATGAGCTTGTGCGGGGGAATATCGTTCCGTCGGGTCAGGATGTCATCCCGGTTGTGTATGACCCCGAGACCGGACAGTACAAGTTTACGCAGGTGAGATATCTTCAGCAGATTGACGGTATCCCGGTGTATGGATCGGAGCTGAGGCTCCTCGTGCGAAACGAACCTGGTTATCCGCTGGTGCACGCCGCTTCCACGATCAAGAATGTCGGCGAGTTTGACAGAGCCGACAAGGCATCCGTCAATTTCACAGCGTCACGAATCATGATACAATCTTCGTATCCGGCACTCGAGCGCTTCAGCGAGCCGAAACAGGTGATCTTTGCAGGTGACCCGGACTCATCAACAGAGCCGGAGTTGGCATTTACAGTGGAGGCACGGAGTGTCGATGGTGATCAGAAGCGACTCCTCGTGACGGACGCTGAAACCGGCGAGATACTTTATGACGAGAACAGGATTATCTTCGAGGACATAGCAGGCAATGTCTCCGGACTCGCGACAGAAGATTTTCTATCTGAGCAGTGCGGCGATGAGGTTCCGATCGGCCTTCCGTTTGCCGAGATTAAGGCCGGTACCCAGACGGTATACGCTGATTCGATGGGTGATTTCGTGATCCCGCATGAGGGTACGGACCAGGTGATAGTATCATCCAACCTCGAGGGCCAGTATTTCGACATCGAGAACTGGGTCGGGATGGCGGATCTGGTGGTCACGCAGGGCATACCGCCCGGACCGGCGAACCTCGAGCACAACACCGGCAATTCGGAGCTGATCCGTTCTCAGGTGAACGGCTACCTGCATGCCAATATGGTCCGCAATATGGCACTGAGCTTTAATCCGGAATATCCAGTAATCGCCTATCAGACCCACTTCCCGGTGGTGGTCAACCGCACGGACGGTTACTGCCCGGGGAACGCGTGGTACGACTATTCTGCTATTAACTTTTGCCAGTCAGGTGGCGGGCATCCGAACACGGCGTTCTCGACCGTTATCTATCATGAGTACGGCCATCATCTGGTCGCCTCCGGTGGAAGCGGACAGGATCAGTATGGCGAGGGGATGAGCGATATTGTCGCGATGATGATCACTGATGATCCGGGTCTCGCGTACGGTTTCTATGGTGCGTGCAGCGTGCCGTTGAGAACTGCTGAGAACACAATGCAATATCCGTGTAGTGGCGGGTCGCACTACTGTGGCAGACTCCTCTCCGGGAGCGTCTGGAGTGTGAGAAATGAGCTTCAGGTCAACTATCCCGATGACTATCGTCAGATTCTCGGGGGACTCGCAATCAATTCGATCCTGCTACACACAGGGGACCAGATCACTCCGCAGATAGTGATTGACTGGCTCGTTCTCGATGACGACGATGGCGACATCTACAATGGTACGCCGCACTTCGACGAGATATGTTCGGGATTTGCTGATCACAGCATGCCCTGCCCCGAACTACCGGCGCTCAGCTTTGTTTATCCGGACGGCAAGCCGCAGTGGGTGCAGGCCGAGCAGGAGTCAGAATTTCTGATTTATCTGCAGTCCGGCACTGCCGCACCGGTTGGTGGAACGATGCAGTTCTTCTACTCTGTAAGCGGTGGAGAGTTTGTCGAGGGAACGGCAACCGAGACCAATCCGAGCGAGTTCACAGTCACGCTGCCTGCGGCTCAGTGCGGCGACGATCTGAGCTGGTACATTCAGGTTGAGGCCGACAACGGCGAGATGCTGGTCGATCCGGAAGGCGCACCCGCATCATTTTATCCGGTTGCGGTGGCTACGGAAGCCGTGAGTGTGTTCGAGGATGACTTCGAGATCAACACCGGCTGGTTCGAGACCGGAGATGCCTCCGATGGTAACTGGGAGCGTGGAGTTCCGCTGGGCGATGGCACATACGGCGATCCGCTTACTGATTTTGACGGCTCCGGCCAGTGCTTCCTGACCGGGAATTCTGCCGGCAATTCCGATGTCGACAACGGCACAACCAGGCTGACCTCACCGCGTCTTGACCTGACCGGCACCAACCCGCTGATACAGTATGCGAGGTGGTATTCGAACAGCGGCGGCGGAGCCATTCATGAGGATGTAATGACCGTGCTGCTCTCGGATGACAACGGCCAGAGCTGGGTCGAGGTCGAGACTGTCGGACCGGTGGACCAGGCCGATGGCGGCTGGTTCGTTCACAAGTTCCTGGCCAACGACTATATCGAGCCCAACAACGTCGTCCGGATTCGATTCGAGGTCTCGGATGAGAGCGCTGGATCGGTCGTCGAAGCGGCAGTCGATGCCTTCTCTATCGTTGACTATGAATGCAGGATGTTCATGTGTGGCGATGTTGACGCTAACGAGGCGGTCGATATCGATGATATCGTATTTCTGATAAACTACGTATTCGGCGGTGGTACCGCGCCGGTTCCGGTCGAAACGGCCGATGTGGATTGTTCCGATTCCGCTGATATCGATGACGTGGTCTACCTGATCGCGTATGTATTCT
>CAYQCE010000084.1:0-8594 GCA_964415885.1 uncultured Ignavibacteria bacterium | reverse complement strand
GGCTGGCGTGGCCCGGGTCTATTGACCCGGGTTTCTGAGAGTGTTTCTGTGCGAGCATCAGAACAACTCTATCTCATCCGTTTCCAGCAGAGTATCCCCGCTCCTCATCCTCGCGGCACTCGAGCAACGCCATTGTGATGGCGCGGCAACCAGTCCCCGACGAACCGGATTATATTCAATATAGTCAATCGCTTTTCTGATCCGATCCAACTCGAAGAGATTCCTGTCAAAACCGCCTCCTGCCTGCCAGAATCGATTCTCGTTCTTTCGCGAACCCACGCGAACATGGTGCAACATATGTGGGGCATGTTCACGCCAATATGCGATAATCTTCCTGCCAGCCGGCGCCTTGATAAACTTCAGGATCTTGCTCGTGCGGTACTTATCGTCCACAGGATGTATAAGCAGATGAACATGCTCCGGCATCAGAACCCACGCATATAGCTTGAAGTCGCATCTGGTACGGGCTTGATCAATACAGATCGTGATTATTCGACATACGATAGGATCGGTCAGAAGCTGTTGGCGCCTGTAGCAGGTAAAGGTCAAGAAGTGAACGTGACCGGCATCATCGAAGGACTTGCGTTTCACAATTGTAGCCCGGCTTTCTCTGAAACCCGGGTCAATAGACCCGGGCCACACTGACCGTCGCCTTTGATTTGTATGTGTATTATAGAAATCGTTCAGCGTTCTCAAAGCACAAAAGAGCCTCGTCGGGTGACCCACCCTCCGTGTGGGTTTCTTCTTCATGCGGAATCTTCAATAGTCGGGTTTCTACGCTCGCTTCGCTCGCTCCGGAACCCGACCTGCACACGAGTTCAATAGTCTTCACGAGCGCTCTATCATCAATAGTGGATTTGACGCAGATTTGTCAAAGAGGGAATTGCCTGCGATTTCTAGAGCTTAAGCCGCCCTTGGCTGGCTCTGCCGCCTTTGGATATGCGGAGGATTTCATCACGGTAGAAGGCGGCTTTTTCGAAATCGAGATTCTCGGCGGCCTTCTGCATCGCCTGCTTGAGGAACTCGATCTTGCTCGATGCCGGCATTTCGCGGTAGAACTCGGGCAGCATCTCCTCGGCCTGATCGACGGTGCGCGAATCGGCGAATGAAGTCGCCTGTATTATCTGCTCGCGCGTCTTGAGAATCGTAGTCGGCGTGATATTGTGCTCTTTGTTGTAGGCGAGCTGAATCTCGCGACGACGGGTGGTCTCATCCATAGCTCTCTTGAGGGAATCCGTCATCTTGTCGGCATACATTATGACTTGGCCCGCGGCGTTTCTCGCGGCACGTCCGGCGGTCTGAATCAGGCTCTTTTCCGAGCGAAGGAAGCCCTCCTTGTCGGCGTCGAGAATCGCAACCAGCGAGACCTCCGGAAGGTCGAGCCCCTCACGCAGGAGATTTATTCCGACGAGCACATCGAATTCGGCGAGCCGGAGATCGCGGATGATAGCGGTTCGGTCTATCGAGTCTATTTCCGAATGAAGATAGCGAACCTTGATTCCGAGACGCGCGAGATAGTCGGAAAGATCTTCGGCCATTCGTTTTGTCAGAGTAGTGACGAGGACCCGTTCGTTCTTTTCGACACGCGTCCGTATCTCCTCCAGAAGATCGTCGACCTGTGTTTTGACCGGCCGGACGATTATTTCCGGATCCACGAGTCCGGTCGGTCTGATTACCTGCTCGACAACTACACCCCCGGATCTTTCGAGCTCGAAATCGGCAGGAGTCGCCGAAACGAAGATCATCTTGTCGATCAGCGATTCGAACTCATCGAAGACGAGCGGCCGATTGTCCAACGCCGAAGGCAGACGGAACCCGTGCTCGACCAATACCTCTTTTCGCGAGCGATCTCCAGCGAACATCCCGCGTATCTGCGGTATAGTCTGATGAGACTCATCGACTACCATCAGGTAGTCATCGGGGAAAAAGTCTATCAGACAGTGAGGGCGTTCGCCCCGTTTTCGACCAGCCATATGACGCGAGTAGTTTTCTATTCCGCTGCAGTAGCCGATTTCTCGAAGCATCTCGATGTCATAGTTCGTTCTCGATTCTAAACGCTGCGCTTCGAGGAGCTTGTCGTTTTCACGAAAATACTCGAGCCTCTCGGCGAGCTCCTCTTCGATGCTTGCTATAGCTCGCTTGAGCTGATCCGGCGATGTAAGGAAGTGCTTCGCGGGGTATATGGCTGCGTGCTTGATCTGCTCGCGGATATTACCCTTCAACGGATCGATCACGGATATCTGATCGATCTCGTCGCCAAAGAACTCGATGCGGATCGCTTCGGTTTCATAGGCAGGGAAGACCTCGACGACGTCTCCCCGGACGCGAAACGTACCGCGCATGAACTCATAGTCGTTGCGGACGTAGTGTGTGTCGATAAGCTGTCTCAGCAGTTCATCCCTGTCCATTTCCTTGCCGACCTCCGCCAGCACGAGCTGCCTTCGGTATTCGTCCGGCGAGCCTATACCGTAGATGCACGAAACCGACGCGACTATTATGACGTCCTCGCGGGCGAAGAGCGAGGAGGTCGCCCTGAGACGCAGACGATCGATATCGTCGTTTATCGAGGTGTCCTTCTCGATGTATGTGTCCGTGGCGGGTACGTACGCCTCCGGCTGATAGTAATCGTAATAGCTAATGAAGAACTCGACGGCATTTTCCGGAAAGAAAGCCTTCAGTTCGCCGAATAGCTGTGCAGCGAGTGTCTTGTTGTGAGAGATTACGAGTGTGGGACGGCCGTAGTTCTTTATAACATTCGCCATCGTGAATGTTTTGCCCGAACCGGTAACTCCAAGAAGTGTCTGGTGTTTCTTGCCGGAGTTAAGTCCTTCAGTCAGCTCTCGGATAGCCTTTGGCTGGTCGCCGGTCGGCTCGTACTGTGAGTGAAGTATAAAATCAGCCATATCAGAGTATTCTACATAGAAGAGCCCCTCCGGATCAATCATTTTCCGAAATAGTAGTCAGAAACTTAGATTTGCTTGCTGCTCAGGAAGTGATAATGCAGGTGGAAGACAATCTGTCCGGCATTCGAACCGTTGTTAATCTGAACTCGGAACCCGTGGTCTCCGGTATCCACTTTTTCGGAGACCAGTTTTACCGTTTCATGGAGCTTCCTGGCCACTTCCGGCGGTGTATGGAGTAGATCGTGAAAGTGCTTTTTGGGGCAGACCAGCAGGTGAGTCGGGGCCTTTGGTCTGTGATCGTGAAACACGATGACTTCGTCATCCTGGTAAAAAATGTCCGCATCAGCTTTGCCGTCGATTATGTCACAGAATATGCAGCTCATAGTGTAGATTCTCCTCCGCGTCGATGGCTCGTAGATTTGGTAAGATTATGCCATTCTCCTCGGGTCAAAGTTTCCGAGGCCTAACAATAATAAGGTCACTCGATCGTGTTAAGTTCAAATAATAGTTGACTTTTCAATTGCCAAAGATTACAATTTAGCAAAACTTGACAAGCAGGGGTTCAATTAATTTGTGAACCCATTCACATTGCGAGTGTGAACATGGCCTTAACGGGGCCCGTTATCCATTAAGGAGGCTCCGGTTCTTGGTCCGGGAAATTCGGTTTGCACTCGGCAAGCAGGAAAGGTTTGGAAAGGAGCAATTGATGTCTGCTTTGAAGGACAAATTTGCCTCTCAGATTCCGGGCATCCGAGATGAGCTGAAAGCCATCGCCAAAGATCATGCCGATCATAAGATTTCGGATGTTACGGTTGCTCAGGCCTACGGCGGCATGAGAGGCGTCAAAGCGATGATCTGCGACACCTCTGTTGTGGACCCTGCCAAAGGTCTGATTATCCGTGGAAGGCCGATTCTCGAGCTCACCGACAAGATCCCTGAAGAGATATTCTTCCTCCTTATGACCGGTGATCTGCCGACCGAGTCCGAGCTCAAGGCTCTGCAGGATGAGTATAAGAAGCGTGCCGAAGTTCCGGACTATGTCTGGAAGGTGCTCGAGGCAATGCCGAAGGACTCCCACCCGATGTGCATGCTGGATACCGGTATCCTCGTAATGGAGAAGGAATCCAAATTCCGTAAGCGTTACACCGAGGGCATGAAGAAGACGGACTACTGGGATCCTTCACTCGAGGACTCGCTCGATCTCCTCGCAAAGCTTCCGGGACTCGCCGCGGGGGTCTATCGCATGAGATACGACAAGGGGCCGAGAATTCCGTACGATCCGAATCTGGACTGGGGCGCGAACTATGCCCACATGCTCGGCAATGACAACGAAGATTTCTATAAAGCGATGAGACTCTACCTGACCCTTCACTGCGACCACGAGGGCGGCAATGTTTCAGCGAATACATGTCACACGGTTGGATCGGCACTTTCGGACGTCTACTATGCCGTTTCGGCCGGTCTGAACGGTCTCGCAGGACCGCTCCACGGTCTCGCCAACCAGGAGTGCCTCGGATGGATTCTCGAGGTCGTGGATGAATTCGGCGGAGTTCCGACGGACGACCAGTTGAAAGACTACGCCTGGAAGACACTGAACGCCGGAAAGGTAATTCCAGGTTACGGTCATGCCGTACTCCGTTGTCCGGATCCGAGATTCGTAGCATTCGTCAATTTTGGTGCAGAGTATTGCAAAGACGATGCCGTGTACCAGACAGTAAAGAAGGTCTTCGATTTGATTCCGGGCGTGCTCAAAGAGCACGGCAAGGCGAAGAACCCGCAGCCGAACGTTGATGCCGGCTCGGGTGCCATTCTGTACCACTTCGGACTCACCGAGTTCCCGTACTACACAGTACTGTTCGCCGTATCACGTTCCATGGGTATGTGCTCACAGCTCGTGATCAATCGCGCGATGGGAACGCCGATAACGAGGCCGAAATCAGTTTCGACCGAGTGGATCAAAAAAGAAGTGGGAATGGCTTAAGACGGAAAATAACAGGGGTTGATTGCTATATCAGCCCTCTGCTAATTACCCTACTTTGTATCCTCTATACAGTACCCTGAGAGGGTGTCATCCTCGACGCCCTCTCTTTTCTTTGTTCATGTTCGAATCTTCCGAGCAGTGATATCCCGCCGAGGATGCCTAGCATGTCTTTATAGTGGACAGCACGGATCTTCCATGTAATTTGTTTACAGGCAGAGGCATACACCAGTTCAAGGCAGATCGGCGTCGGAATAGTGGACATATTCGACCCCGATTGTTCGCGGGTCTGTTTGGGTTTTCAGAGTGCGATCCTGTAAGTTATTGTCAGGTGGTGTTTTGATGTGGTGGTGAGAAAGAACACCAAAATGGTATGCCTTGTGCTTCCTAATTCGGTGAGTTTAAGCCAATCGCCGGCCTAAATTCAGTTCAAGGAGTCACTGGTTGGAGAGGCTCTTTTAGTCCGAATGGCCGTGGCTTGACCATCGGTTGGTTCGGGAAAGCTCACGCTTTCTCGTGGGCAAGCTGCCTTGCTGACATTTACAGGTTCGGTGGTCAGAATGTATCCATCCCGGGCTTGGGCTGAAGTTTTTCAAATTTATGGTGGAAACATTTGTAGAAGAGACTATATTACACCGTTATGAAATCGGGCTGTGTGGTGATTGTTGAAACGGCAATAGGTTGGGTTCATAAATAGATATGCCGAAGCAGGCGAGACGATCGCGGCACTAAGGTGCTGAGGAAAGTCCGGGCTTCAGAGAGCAGGGTGCCTCCTAAACGGAGGGCGGAGTGATCCGACGGAAAGTGCAACAGAAAGCAAACCGCCGGAAGCTGTAAGGCTTTCGGCAAGGGTGAAACGGTGGTGTAAGAGACCACCAGCGGAATGGGTAATCGTTCCGGCTCGGTAAACCCCACCTGAAGCAAGGTCAAATAGGCGGGGAGGCGTTGCTCGCGCCGTTCGACCCGCGGGTAGACCGCTCGGGCAGGAGGCGACTTCTGCTGCAGATGGATGATCGTCACCCGAAAGGGTACAGGACCCGGCTTATTGCCTGCTTTGGCTTTTTTTGTTTGTTTGATGAGGTTTGTATATGCCGCGTCTTGAATGGGTAGTAGCACCGGAACCAGATTACCGAGATGTCGATGAACTCTCCCGGGAACTGGATCTGCCTCCGATTATCATAAAAATCCTGATGAACCGCGGAATAGATACGAGCGACGAGATCCGAGGCTTCATCGATCCGAAAATGGAAAATCTTTCCGACCCATTCGAGTTGCCGGACATGTCGAAGGCTATCGAGCGGATTGTTGATGCTCTCCGAGAAAACGAGAAAATCCTTGTTTACGGCGACTATGATGTCGACGGCATAACTGCGTCGTCACTGATGTTTTTGGTCTTGAACAAGCTCGGCGCACAGGTCTACTACTATCTTCCGAACCGTCTCGTGGAGGGGTATGGGCTCTCCGAAGATGGTATTGCCGAGGCAATAAAGGTCGGCGCTACATTGATAGTATCTGTTGACACCGGCGTGACCGCGATCGAGGAAGTGGAGTACGCTCGCCAGCATGGTATTGAAGTTGTGGTAACGGATCATCATGAACCCGGTGAGCAATTGCCCGATTCAGTAGCAATCGTCAATCCAAAGGTTGATCGTGAGTCCGAGAAGGGCTGGGAGCTTGCCGGTGTGGGGGTGGCTTTCAAGGTCGCGCAGGCTCTCTACCGGCGCCTGCAACAGAATGAAGAGGACCTCTACGAGCATCTCGATCTCGTCGCGCTCGGTACATCTGCCGATATAGTGCCGTTGATTCATGAAAACCGCATCCTGACCAAGTATGGTATCCGTCAAATAGTGCGTACGACCAAGCCAGGTTTGAAGAAGCTGGTGTTCGTTTCCGGTCTGCTCGGAAAAGAGATTTCCACGGGACAGGTTGTGTTCGTGCTGGCTCCGAGAATCAACGCAATCGGTCGTCTCGGAGATGCCGGGAAGGCAATCAAGCTCTTGACCACTCGGGATGAGCAGGCCGCCGGCGAGATTGCGCGCTTTCTCGACGAAGAGAACCGCCGCCGGAAGGCGATAGACGAAAAGACGCTTGAGCAGGCTCTGTCGCTGATCGAGCAGGATGTCGATCTCGAGAATGATCGCGCAATTGTGCTCGAGTCATCCGGATGGCACCAGGGTGTGATCGGGATTGTGGCGTCTCGTCTTGTCGAGCGTTACTATCTGCCGACTGTTCTGATTTCGATCGACGATAATGTCGGCAAGGGATCTGCACGATCAATACCGGCCTTCCATATGTACGAGGCTCTCAAGGAGTGCGGTGATGTGCTCATGCGTTACGGCGGCCACAAGTATGCCGCGGGCCTTTCGATTGCTCCGGAGAACATACCTGAATTCCGCAGACGATTAAAGGGCATCGCTGCAAGGCAATTGACTCCGGATGATCTCACACCAAAACTGCATATCGATGCCGAGGTTGAGCCGGATTCGATTGACATGGATTTCGTGAAGACGATAGAGATGTTCGCGCCGTTCGGTCCACAGAACATGCGGCCGATTTTCCTGACGCGGAATCTGAATATCGTCGGTTCGCCGTACATTGTCGGCAAGAATCATCTGAAGATGAAGGTTCGCAAGGGTGACAAGGAGTTTGACGTCATCGGGTTCGGGTTTGGTGATCACGCGAACGCGCTCGCGATGCATGGCGTCGATCTTGATATGGCATACGTTGTGGAGGCAAATCACTACTTCGAGACTCCGCGAATTCAGCTCCGGGTGAAAGATCTGCACTACTGATATGGCCGTCATCGACAAATTCTTCGAGGGTGACAGACGGGCGCTTGCCCGGATAATCTCATACATCGAAAATCGCCAGGAGAGCTATCGCGAGGTTCTCGCGCGGCTCTATCCAAAGACCGGCGGCACATACCGTGTAGGCTTCACCGGCCCGCCGGGAGCGGGGAAGTCGTCGATCGTGGACGCCATCGCCAACAAGTTTCTAACAACCGAAGAAACGGTAGGCATTATCGCGGTCGATCCGTCATCGCCCTTCACGGGCGGCGCCCTTCTCGGCGATCGGATACGAATGTCTCATCTGACCAATCAGGAGAACGTGTTTATCCGATCGATGGCGACGCGAGGATCCGGCGGAGGGTTGGCGTCGGCCACTAAGGACATCCTCATCACGCTCGATGCCTTCGGATTCGATCGTATCCTCATCGAGACGGTCGGCGTAGGGCAGGTCGAGCTCGATATCGTGGATTCCGCAGACACGGTCATCGTCGTGCTTGTGCCTGAATCGGGCGATACTATTCAGGCGATGAAGGCCGGACTGATGGAGATCGCCGACGTGTTCTGCCTTAATAAATCCGACCGCGAGGGCGCGGACAGGCTCGCCGCAGAGTTGAACATGATGCTTGATGTCCGCCGTCACGATTCCGACTGGGACTATCCTGTCGTGCAGACCTCCGCCACGAAGAATTTCGGCATCGAGGAACTCGAGGCCGAGATAGTACGGCACCGCAAGTTCGTGACCGAGACCGGGCTGTTCGAGAAGCGCAGAAGAGCGCAGTTGCGGAAAGAGATGTACACACATCTCGAGATTCTTCTGCGGGACGAGGTCAACCGTCGTCTCGGCGGCGAGGTCACGCTCGAGGAGATAATCGAGTCGATAGCCGCCGGCAAATCCGATCCCTTCACCGAAGCCCGCAAGATATT
>CAYQCE010000083.1:0-8667 GCA_964415885.1 uncultured Ignavibacteria bacterium | reverse complement strand
GAATCACACGGCGCTTTCGCCGGAATAGGCACAATTTGAGCGTTTCTTTTGGAATCACTGGTAAGAGCGGAATAAAGCTCCTGAATCTTCGGCTCCGCCATCGACTTTGAAATCTTGAACGAGGTCTCCCTCAGAAGCACAATATGCTCGAAAGGCCGTTCAAGAGCTATTGCTTTGCTGTCGATTCTCGTTCGAATTGGACCGCATTGCATTTGAATGATAGGATGATGGCCGTCTCTCCTTGTCGGGGTGGCGGTCAAGCCCATAACAAAACGTGCCTTGACCTGTTTGAGCACCTGTTCGAAACTGAAGGCAGATACGTGATGACACTCGTCGACTATCACCTGCCCGTAGTCGGCCACTAGGTCAACAACGTTTCCCTTTTTCTGAAGGCTCTGAATCACCGCAATATCAATTTTGCCGGTTAGCTTCTTCTTCCCGCCGCCGTATAGTCCTATCTCTTCGGGTGGAATATTCAAGAAAAGACCCAGTCTTTCCCGCCACTGATCCATGAGTATACGCCGGTGAACCAATATCAATGTGTTCACTTTCCGTTTGCCGATCAGCCAGGAGGCGATTACGGTCTTGCCGAACCCGGTAGGCGCTGCCAATACGCCATTTTCATTTTCAAGTATTTGCGATGCAGCATCATATTGCCTATCCTGCAATTTACCCGCAAATGATACATTGATCTTTCGCCCGGCAAATCGTTTGTCTTCCAATTTCACATCTATACTATGGGAATTTAGAAGGTGCCTAACTTCATCCAGACAGCCTCTTGGAAGGCCTATGTGTTTCGGGAATTCTTCAGCACAGCAAATAACACGAGGCTTTCCAAATGTAGACAGACGCATGGCCTGAGCACGATAGAACTCTGGATTCTGAAAAGCGGCTAACCGGACTAACCTGCTGATCAACTGCGAAGATAATTCTGCCTTCTCTATGTATAGGAGATTGTTACAAACAATTGTCACGCTGATAGGAAAGGGCCCCTTCAATTCCAGTTCAGGAGACCGTTTCGAGGGAGGGAGTGTCCACGGATCATCTTGAGCGAGATCATCACACCTTACGGCGCGAACACCAATTACCGAGCTTGATCTTTCAGCATCTTTGACGATGTACTTCACCTCATCCGGATTGATTCTCTTAATAGATGCCAGATACTCCCATTGATCCGGATAAGGCCTCAAATCGGCATCAAGAAATACAGCATTCCCCTTCTCTCTTGGCATCCGCTGAAGCGGCAATGCGATTAAATTTCCGAAGCCTCCTTTCGGCATGGTGTCCTGACTTGGAAAGAAGCGATCGTATGAGTCCATTCCAATCTCATGTCTCGTCGAAAGGGCATTCGTCAAAACGGCGCTGCCGAGTTTACGCGCCAGGATTGCCGGTATCGCCGCCGAGAAGAAGATCCAAATATGAGCCCCCTGTCCGGAGCGCGACCGCTCCAGAGCCGCGGGGACACCCATTTGCCGGCAGGATTGCAGAAAAGCGCCGACATCATCCTGCCAGGATGCCTTATCGAAATCTGCCGCCAACAAGTAACAAGCCTCATCGGTCAGCAAAGGAAATATTCCGACTGTCTTCTTGCCGGCAAGATGTTCTTTGATCACTGAATCTGTAATGGGAAGATAGTTGCAGTTGGTGCATTTTGAACACGGTTTTCGGCATAACACCGGATCCCATTCATTGGCACAGGCCGGAGAATAGCCGGACTTCCCTGATCTATTCTCCCACCGGATGGCGAAGACATCGTCTCGTCCTCGAAACAAGTCTCGGAATAGCTGCACCTTGTCAATTGTCGGTCTTGGTTTGGTTTCACTCGCATCATCTGGGACTGGTAGCGTACCAGTAGATGGCGTTTGACAGTGAAGGGAAGATACCGGCTTGACGGAAAAGGACTCAAGAATCTTCTTCAGTCTCTTGTTTTCGGTACGAAGGCGCTCATTTTCCTGCTGCAGATCACGAAACTTGTGCAGCAGCTCTTTCTCGTCTTCATCTTGCATAAGGTCACTGTCTCTGTTCCCAGAAGCTAGCAGTCCATTTATGCTTGAACGGGCGCCCAGAGGCGGCTGCCTGGAGTGGACCGAGCAAGAAGTCCCTCAGTACTGCAACTATTTGCGCTAAATCAACGTCAAGGTCTCCAAGCCCACTTCGATTCATGAATCCTCTCCACTGGCTGACCTTATCCCTGTTCATGGCTAATTCATCGCTCAAGGCGAAAGGTGCATCGCCAGGAATAGGAGTGTCCCTGCGCTTGAAAGTCGCCGTGATCGCCTTAACCAAATCATGACCATCAAAAGAGAAGGTCTTTGACAAAACGTAGATATCGTAATAGTCTTTCATGCGGCTGTTAGCCATGCCCAGAACCACCATAGCCTGCAACTTCTCCGCAATCAACGTTTCTTTGGGATAAGCTCGTATTCGAGGAGCCGGAAAATCGAGAAGGACCGGGTATATTGCTGGCTTCGCCTTGGGAACCACGACATCTCCGAAACCGACGTCGATCTGGATCCTCATCCTGGCGCTCCCTAATCTCGCATTTAACTTCACGCGCTGTCCGGAATACTCCTGATCGCCGCGAATTTCCTCTATTGCTATACTACTCAGATCGAACGCAAGACCATCTCGTTCAACCTCGACCCGACAGATTTCCTCAAATATCCTCCTGAGTGCCTCCTCCGAAGATTCTCCAAAACCCAAAAGATCCAGATCGCGGGTCGGGCGATGCGAGTGGCCCATCCAAATAGCCATCAGCATCGCCCCCTTAAGGACAAACCTTTCTGCGTATTCCGAACATGACAGCCGATATAAGAATCTCTCGATAGCATATCTCGTCAGGATTAAGTTGAAGTCTTCTTTCCGCTCCCGACTGAGATTCAACAGGCGCTGATGCACGGAAACGTCAATGTGTTCTGGATTCCTCTTGCTCATGTGAGGGACTCGAGGTACGGTTTCATAATGTTCGCCACTCTGCAGATTTTGCCATATTTCCAAAGATCGTCCATAGTGCACTTACGCGAACGGTAGCAATCGCGCAGAGCCTCAAGAGCTACATCCAGACCGATCTTATTTCTGTATTTGAAGCAATCGGCTACAGTTTTTGCCGGGTTGTAAACACGGACCGCTACACCTTCTACTTCATGCTGTTCTATTCCCGAGGACAGTGCTTTTCCGGAAAACCTGACAATGCGTATGGGGATAGCGGGCTCTTTCGGCTGACGAGCCTTGTGATCAATAGCCATCCAGATCTCGTACGGCGATTGAGTCGTCAGATCGTGAAACCTAAGAGCTGAAAGGAGACAGACTACCCCTGAAGGCACTCTCTTGCACGCCTCGGCGATAGTTCTGTTTTCGGATGGCTTTGACTCAGCAAGAACATAGAGACCACGCCCAACTCGATTCAGTATACCCAGGCGATGAAGCATATGGACGTACTTCCGATGGATACCGTATTCATCCAAGTCCTTCGGTCTGATGACGCCGAGACGTCCCACAACTTGAATGATCCTGTCGATAATTTGCTGTCTCATAGGGCAAAACCCAATAGCACAATATGTCGGCATATATCCGTAACTGCCGACATATTATACCAATTCGAACAACAGGATGCAAGCGCATTTTTGACAAAAAACAAAGGAAAACTGTGACCAAATCGTGACCAAAATGGTTGCACGTTATTCGGTGTTATTGGGGGATATAGGCTTACAAAGGCAGAGGTGGGGGGTACTATACCCCCGTCCGGCTTGTAAGCTATTGGCTCATAATGATTTAACTAAATGGAGGTGGGGGGAATCGAACCCCCGTCCGAAAGTACCGACATACGACCGTCTACATGCGTAGCCTCCCGTTTATATCTCGCTTAACGGAACGCCGGGAAGCAGGCAACCGTTAAGCCAGCTCGCTTGTATCTCGCCTGTTCAGCTCGAGCGGCGCTTAGCAGGCCAGCCTCTCGTGATCGTCGCTCCGTCGGCCGCCCAAGAGGCGCAGCAACCGGGGAACGAGCTGCCTTAGTTAGGCAGCCATGGCGTAATTGTAGTCGCCAATTATTGTGTTTTTCCGACAGATTAACGAGTTGTCGGAGTGCTCGGCATGCAGGCCATACTCCGGTTACCCCGTCGAAACCAGGTCACCCCCAAGAGAATGGCATGATTAACTTCGCATATACTGATATGTAAATCTATACAAAAAGTTCCGGTTTTCAAACGATATTGTGCCCGAAACCTTTGTTTATTCAATGATTTATCGGTATAATTGACTGGCGTCTGAACGGTGCCGGAGAATACGCAAGCATGATATATACGCCGGCAGGAACTGCCGGAACGCAGCGAGAATCCTGCTAAGAAGAGCGCAAGTCTTTAGATGTTAAAACACTGCGAAGGTAATAGAATTGAAGAATCAAACTGCATGCTGATACATTGACGGAATTGGTTCCGATTCGCAAAATCACAACTTCTGAGGACATCTGTCGATCTACTAAATATGGCTGACGATAAAACCAAAATCACGTTCTTCGGCGCCGCAAAAACAGTCACCGGATCGCGGTACCTGCTGCAACTCAGGGGCAAAAACCTGTTGGTCGATTGCGGGATGTTCCAGGGACGTAAAGAACTCCGTGAGAAGAACTGGAAACCGTTCCCGTTCAAACCCTCAAAAATCGATGCCGTATTCCTGACCCATTCGCACATCGACCATATCGGCTATCTGCCTAAACTCGTCAGGGAGGGATTCTCCGGCCCGGTCTACTGCACCTATCCGACCGCCGATCTCGCAGAGATCATGCTGAAAGACTCGGCACACATCATGGAAGAGGACGCCGAATGGGCGAACAAGAAGGGATTCTCCAAGCACAAACCCGCGCTCCCGCTCTACACGGTCGAGGACGCCGAGCGCACGCTCGGGCTTATACATCCGGTCTACTACGGCGAAGAGATCGAGTTCACTGAGGGCTTTCGTGCGAAGTTTCGTGACGCAGGTCATATACTCGGTTCCGCTTTCGTAGATATCAAAACCACGCTTGAACCGAAGCGTAAGATTCTCTTCGGCGGTGACCTTGGCAGACCCGCGCGACCGATCCTGAAAAACCCGGTGCAGGTCTTCGATGTCGACTACCTGCTGGTCGAGTCGACCTATGGCGACCGGGAGCATCCGGAGTCGGACCCGGAAGAAGAGATTGCGCGGATCATAAACGAGGGCGCAGAGCGCGGCGGCGGGATTATCATCCCGTCTTTTGCGGTCGAACGGACCCAGGAGATCCTGTACGTCCTTCGGAGCCTCGAGGACGCCAAGAAGATCCCGATCATGCCGGTTTTCGTCGACTCACCGATGGCAATCAACGCCACGCGAGTGTTCGAGGAACGCGTTGCCGATCAGGACCTCGAGACACGTGTCCTGATTATGAAAGGAATCCGTGTATTCCAGCCGAAGAATCTACGGCTGTGCGAAACCGTGGAGCAATCCAAGGCAATTAACACGCCGAAAGGCCGCGCGATTATTATCTCGTCGAGTGGCATGGCCACCGGCGGCAGAATTCTTCACCATCTCCGCAAGCGCCTGCCGCACCCTGAAAACACGATCATGTTCGTCGGCTACCAGGTGCGCGGAACGCGAGGTCGCAGGATTCTGGACGGCGAGGAAACCGTGCGCATACACGGCGAGGATGTACCCGTAAATGCCCATATCGAGAGCGTGCACGGTTTCTCCGGACATGCGGACTATCAGGTCATGCTGGCGTGGCTTCTCGGATTCAACCGCCCGCCCGATGTCACTTTCTGCGTGCACGGCGAACCGGATGCCAGCAAGTCAATGGCTAAGAAGATTAGAACGAGATTTGGCTGGGATACGGTCGTCCCCGAGGAAGGGCAGACATTCGAGCTGGATATGTAGGAGCTGCGGACTTCTGGATTTCGTCGGGAGAGGATTCCCGACGGAGATTACGCGGTTGTACAGCCTTACCGATGATGTCTACTACGATATCTTGCCATTTAGTGCTCTCTCGAGTTCCTCGATCCTATTCTGAAGCAGAGCCATCCGCTGAACGAGACGTTTGTTGTCGTCTGCCTGTCTCGATATTACGAGCGTGAAATGGAGAAACATAAGAACTCCAAAGAAGAGGCCGATCATAAGCAGCACGTTCGGTGGATAGAATATCCCCAGATAGCCGGCAAGAATATCGAGAAGGTCTCGCCAGAGTATGAACACAACCATCACGATCGAGCCCACAATCCAGAGCAGGCTGTATTCCTCCCTCAGCCGTCGCCGTCGGATCATGGAAAATATGAACGAGACCATTATGATCGCCACGAGAATCGAGATTATCTGTATAGTGCTCATGTTTTCCTCTCCTTTTCGACTACCGGCTTGCGTGTGAATGCCACGAGGCTTGCAGTCAAGACTTTAATCATATAGTAAATCGACGAGATGAAACTGATCGATGACTCCCCGCCCTCCCGCTCGCGCATCCGGACCGGGACCTCCCTGATACGGAAGCCGTTACGGAACAGCTCGACTACTGCTACTGGCTCCGGGTAATCCTGCGGATAATGATCGGAGAGAAAATCGATTGCCTTGCGGTTGAACGCTCTGAATCCCGAGGTATTGTCGGAGATTCGCTTGCCGACGAGAAACGAGTTAACCATCGATATTATTCGGATTCCGATCCGTCGCGCGAAACTGCTCTGAAAATCGCCCTTGCCGAGAAAGCGAGATCCAATTACGACATCCGCTTCTCCCGATTCAATAAGTTCGACCAGCGATTTTATCTCGGATGCAGGATGCTGCCCGTCACCATCGACCTGTACCGCAATGTCATATCCTCTCTCGCGGGCATACCGCATCCCTGTCTGCACCGCACCACCGATTCCGAGATTGCTGGGCAGATTGAGGACGGTCTCACCTTCCTCACGTACTATCCGTTCGGTATTGTCCGTTGAGCAGTCGTTTACGACAATGACTTTGATCTCGATATCTTGAGACTCAATATCGCGAATAACCTTGCGGATATTCGCTTCCTCGTTGTATGCCGGTATTATTGCAGCGATTCTGGCCATAGATTGTCCGGGTCCATCAGGTTTCGATCCAAATGTATCACTGTAATGATGTTAAGTCCAATAGAATTCTCCCGGAGATCACATGAGATATTTTAAGTTGATCCGGCATGAAACCCTGTGGATATTCATGCTGTTATAGACGGAATACTAAACATTGGAAACTGCACTCATCGCCGGGAACTGTCGATAGTCTATAATACGGCACTATTGCCCGTATCTCGAAATTGGAGACAAGAGATGGCTCGATCAAGATGGAAACAGGCACAGTCGTACGAGAAGAATTTCTGGAAATCGACTGCTGAGAAGCTCGGTGAGGACAAGAGCAGCAAGCTCTCCTGGTACCGTTGGCGGGCCAAGAACCTGAAGAACAATCTTGAGAAGGCATTTTCGGGCGACGCCCCTGATCTGAAGGGAGCCAATGTAATCGAGGTCGGGAGTGGTCCGGTAGGGCTCGTTTCGGCACTCGAGGCGGCCGAGAAGATCGCCATTGACCCTCTATGCGATTTCTTCTCATCGCAGCCCAGCCTGATCGAGTGTCGCGGGGAGGATGTTAAGTACTTGCAGGGCAAAGGCGAGGAGTTGCCGTTCGAGGACGGTCATTTCGATCTCGTGGTGATTGAAAACGTAATCGATCACACCGAGAGCGCGCACGAGGTGATGGATGAGCTGAATCGCGTTCTGAAAGACGATGGCATCCTCTACCTTACCGTGAACCTCCATCCACCCTGGGGATATGTGCTGCATGAGATAGTCTCGAAGCTAAGAATCGACAAGGGGCACCCGTATACATTTACGATTTCGAAGATCAGGAAATTCCTTGCGAGCCATGGATTCGATGTCTGTTACGACGAATGGCAGGACTACAAGGAATGCAGGGATCAGGACTGGAAATCGAACAGCAGGAAGGACAGGCTGAAAGCCCTGTCCGGTCTGAGCGAATTTCTTTACACCAGTGTGTCTCAAAAGAAGTGACGTTTGAAGCAACAGCGGAAGAGCGCAAGTCCTGATTATGAAACGTACATCCCGATCTGAATCATAAACTGGATCAACACCGCAGGCAGAAGCACTCGAGATGAACTTCGTCACCAACGAATACCTGATTTTCATAATCGCGGTCTTCTTAGTCTACTGGCATCTGCCTCGCAAATGGCAGAATCTGGCTCTGCTCGGCGCCAGCTATTTCTTCTACGCCAACTGGGACTACCGATTCCTCAGCCTTATCATAATCTCGACAATCGTAGATTATATCTCGGGGCCGAAAATCTATCGGTCGGAGAATCCGCGAGTCAAGAAAGCGTGGCTTCTCGTAAGTCTGATCGTGAATCTCGGGATTCTGGGCTATTTCAAGTACTTCAATTTCTTCGCCGACAGTTTCGCAGCACTCGCGCAGACAATCGGCCTACCCGTATCACACACGACATTGAATATAATTCTGCCCGTAGGAATATCTTTCTATACATTCCAGACGCTAAGCTACAGCATTGATATCTACCGGGGCAAACTAAAGCCGACCGATTCCTTTATCGATTTTGCAGCCTTCGTGGCGTTCTTTCCTCAGCTCGTCGCAGGACCGATTGTGCGAGCGCGAGAATTCATATTCCAACTGGAGCAGAAACGG
>CAYQCE010000082.1:0-8992 GCA_964415885.1 uncultured Ignavibacteria bacterium | reverse complement strand
ACTTCAAACACACACCGAGACAATTCAACCCTGCTCATGAAATATCCGGGTTAGTTATAACAGGAGCGCTTTGTCCAGTATCCCGACAGGAGATGACGCTGTCGCTTACAGTTTCCAATTAAACTCTAACGGGATAGCCCGGATTCAGAGGTCTGTTGAAAAACCCTGTTACGCCAGATGCTGCGGCCGCGCTTCGCATACGTGTGATCCGGCGTTCTTCGAACTCACGCAAAACATCCCCGAACAAATAGCCGACACGGACACCGAAACCGAAGTTTCGAAAGTCGACTGCGATGCTTGGATTGAAATACTCGTAGCTGACAGCGACGGTTCGCTCATCATAAATCACCTGGCCGTCAACGTACCGCTCGACGGGAAGTCTCAAATCACTCTTCCAACAGCCACCCCGAACTCCAACCACAATTGGCGAGTCTGATTTCGGGGGAAACCGAAGGTAGGCCTTGCATGCGATATCTTCATATCCGCTTCCTGTCGCCGCAACATGCCCTTCGCAGCCGATCCCCACTGATGCAAATCGCCCGCCGCCGTGCAGGCCAACTTGCAGATCAGTCGAGTCCGGATCGCTCTGGTAATCACTGATCGGAAGGACCGGAACGAACACGAAGAGGATTGGTCTACTGCAGATTCGCTTAAAGAACATGTCTCTACTCTCTGTTAACGACTTGGCATGCGAGGCAACTCTTACAAGTTAGCGAGAATGTACCTTCCCCGCAAACCGGATTGTGATACGATCTCAACACCGGAACCATCAATGTCACAAGCCTGTTTGTAATTACAGGTGGAGGGCTCCACCGAATCTGCTCGACGCTCAAAAGTTGTGAGATCTGTCCGGGTGAAGATTGCGGATCAATCTGCAATCGAGCTCCACGATTACACTTGTCTTTTAGAGTGATTCGAACAACGACCGGTTTGAACACAAATGTGTGGGGTCAGCGGTAGCTGGTTAGGATGCACAAGAGGTGACGAATGGCACAGGTTATTATTCCAGCGTCAATGGACACTGAAGTCTCGACGGACACAAATGGCAGGACATTTGCGGAGGACATTCTCGAGGGATTGTCCGCCAGACAGAAATATATTCCGGCAGAGTATCACTACGATGCCAATGGAAGCCGACTTTTCGACAGAATCACAGAGCTGCCGGAATACTACCTGACCGACTGCGAAATCGACGCTCTCGAGCGAAACAGCGAAAGAATAGCGAGTCTTATGGGCGATGAGCCGATGAATATCATCGAATTCGGGCCGGGCGATGGAAGCAAGACCAGGGCGCTGATAGAGTATTTTGTTACACAAGGGCTGAATTTCCGCTATTTCGGCGTCGATATATCGCAAACGGCTCTGGAGCAACTCGCTGATGACTACCAGACGCGCTACCCTGATCTTTCAGTCGACTGTCTTGTGTGCAACTATGCCACAAGCCTGAGCTGGCTGAAGAGTCGATATCGCCGGCGTAATCTTGCGCTGTTTCTCGGATCGAGCATTGGCAATTTCATCCCGGCGCAGGCGCGCTCATTTTTGCTGGAACTGAATGAGGGTCTGAATCCGGGAGACTTTGCGATTATCGGTTTCGACCTTGCGAAGGACTCGAACCTCATACATTCGGCCTACAACGATTCCGAGGACGTTACCGCGGAATTCAACCTCAACCTCTTGAAAAGAATCAACCGCGAATTGGGCGGAGAATTCGATCTCACAGATTTCCGATATTCGGGCAGATACGATAAAGCTGAACGCGTCCACCGCAGCTATCTCGTGAGTCAAAGCGAACAAAACGTGCGAATCGGGGAGCTTTCCCGCTCATTCAGATTCGAAGAGGGTGAGACGATACACACTGAAGATTCTCGCAAGTACACCGAACCTGATATCGAGAGACTTGCGAATGAAACGGGGTACTCGGTCAGGGCTAATTTGCACGACTCCCGGAAGTACTTCGTCGATTCAGTCTGGGAGGTTCGGGGCGATTAGATTCCTGCGACACACGTACCTGTTAACTCACCGCAGCCACGCCGGGCTTTGATGCTGCGGTTCACCTACCTCAACAGGATTGGTTGAATCACTGCTCCATTCCATCCAGCCGCCATCATAAACTGAAATCCTCGGCCACGCCATCAGGTAGGCATTCAGGAATGCCTCGCTCGCTCGCCATCCGGTCCCACAGTAGAAGGCAATATGCTTCTCCGGCACGATTCCATCCGTAGCCCAGATGTCGGCTATTTCATGATACTCACGCAGAGTGTGATCGCAGTTGCGGTAATTCTCCATGTGGTACGCGTCACTGCCACAGTTGCCAAATATCGCCCCCGGTATCCGCCCCGCATTCTCGATGTAGTTGTACCCGCTGACATCACCGATAAATTCTGCCCAGCTCCGGATGCTCACCAGCTCGCCGTCGTCGGAAGCCAGCAGCTCTTTCGCCTGGGGAGTATCTATCACGAGTTCCGGATGAACCGGAATCTCCGCACCGAAATCGGCAGCTTCGCGGATCACGCCCTCCTCGTTAGTGGTCGAGAAATCACCGGCCCTCCAGACGGCCATACCACCGTTCAGCACACGGACGTCCCTGACACCGGCGTATATCATCAGTTGTGCGCAGCGCATGGCCGCCAGATGCCCGGCCATTCGGCCGGGATACTCATCCTGATTGTTGGGATGATTGAAACGGCCGTATAGTATGACGGTTGTATCCGCTGTGATACCGTGTTCCAGCAGCGCCTGCCTGAGCTCCTCCGGCGAACGCCGATTCCAGTCTTTCGCGGACTCGAGACGCTCTGTATCGAGATGAATAGCTCCCGGGATATGTCCCGATTCGTAGTCAGCGCGATACCGAAAACTCGCGTGGCAAAAAACATACTTATCGTTGTCATAGTGAGGCGGTGTTGAACCATTTATCAGACTCTGCACCCACTCGGGATAGACAAGCTGCTTGTACCGCGCGAGATGGTCCATCGGCAAACTCTCATTCTCGGACCATTCCATGAATCCGTCGAACATACCGATATCGTTGTACCCTGCGCCGGCGAGTCTGTCCGCCATCCTCCCGGTTTCCTCCGAATCATACCCGTAGATGACGATTTGTTTGTCGCTGGTGATACCCTTGCCACGCAGCAGGTCCGGCCATTCCTCAAGATTAGTCCACTCGAAGGGAAATGTCCGAGCACCGCGAATGTGGCCGCCCCGGGGTTCACCGCGCAACGCCCAGCCGTTGTAGGCGGCAATTGGACGAATATCGACAAGAGATTTACTGCGATTCCGAAAGCTCTCGCGCAACTGTTCAGTAGATTCAATCCTCTTCTTCATTCAATTCCTCTCTGGATAGTCAGCGTTTGCAGCTTTCCATGAATAACGCAAGGACACGGTCGATGGTTCACACGTTAATAGAATCGCGTACGAACGCGAAACTCAACTGAGCAGTACATGTTAGAGAGGTTAGAACAGAGAACCAATAGGAAGGAGCCGATCCAATGTCAGAAACACTGAACGAACGACAGAAGCGGGATTGCGAAGAAAACAAAACAGACTTCTCGGACCTCAAGGCAACATTTATCAACTGCACGCTCAAAAAATCGCCGGAACGATCGCATACAGATGGATTGATGAATGTTAGCCGAACCATCATGGAGATGAACCAGGTCACTGTTAAAAGCATACGCGCCGTGGACCTCGAGATCGCAACCGGAGTCTGGCCGGACATGACAGAACACGGCTGGGAAACGGACGCATGGCCGCAGGTCTTCGAATCCGTGATGGACAGCAACATCCTCGTGATCGGAACTCCCATCTGGCTCGGAGAGAAATCGTCGGTGTGTCAACGCATCATAGAAAGACTCTACGGACAATCCGGAGAACTGAACGATGACGGCCAGTACGCCTATTACGGCCGCGTCGGCGGCTGCATCGTCACAGGCAACGAGGATGGCATCAAACACGTCGGAATGGGTGTATTGTATTCGTTACAACATCTCGGTTTCACGGTTCCTCCACAGGCGGACGCCGGTTGGATCGGTGAAGCCGGCCCGGGACCGTCCTATCTCGACGAAAACAGCGGTGGGCCGGAGAACGATTTCACTCAGCGCAACACGACATTCATGACCTGGAACCTGCTGCATATGGCCAGATTGCTCAAAGACAAAGGCGGCATTCCTGCGCATGGTAATCAGCGTAGCAAATGGGAAGCCGGCTGTCGTTTCAACCATCCGAACCCGGAATACAGGTAGAAAGAAAGCCGCTTACGCCCACCTGCTTTTCCATCGGAACCGGCTCAAGCTCAGATAGCCGGGATCAGGATTGTCGTACGCGCGCCTTGACTCTATCCAAAATATTGTAGAGCGTAATGTACGTCACTGGGATGAGAAGCAATGTGATGAATGTCGAAACTAAAAGACCACCAATGACAGATCTTGCAAGCGCAGCCTGAATCTCTCCGCCCGCTCCGGCGCCGGAAGCAAGAGGCGCCATCCCGAGAACAGTCGTGGCGGTGGTCATGAGAATTGGCCGTAACCGGCGTTTTCCGGATTGTACGACAGCTTCCCGGATGCCGAGATCTTTCTCACGCCGCATGAGGTTGATGTAGTCTACGAGCACTATAGCGTTGTTCACCACTATACCGATCAGCATGATGACACCCATGAGGCTCTGCATGTTCAGCGAAGTCCCGGTTAACAGCAGCGTGGGAACGACACCTATTATAGCCATCGGAACTGCAACCATGACGATCAACGGGTCAAATAATCGCTCGAACTGTGCCGCCATTACCATATAGATCAGAACAAGCGCCATCAGCACAGACAGCATGAAATCCGCCTGCGCTTCCTGCTGTTCCTCATATTCACCGCTGAAGATAAGGGAGAAGCCTTCAGGCAACGGGAAGTCATACAGCCTGTCCTGGAGTTTAGAAACGACATCGCCAAGCGCGGCCCCGCTCTCCAGGTTGGCGGTGATATACGTGACACGTTGACCGTCCACGCGCTCGATCTCCGTTGGGCTGCGACGACGCTCCATTGAAACAACGGAAGATATGGGCAAAACCTGACCGGTGGCTGTTTGCACTGAGACATTCCGGATGTCCTCCGTGCTCAGTCTATCTTCCGGCTGCAGCCGAACGGTGATAGGGAACTCCTCTCCGCCCTCGCGGAAAACACCCGCACGCTGGCCACCGACATTAGTCTGGATCACGCGGGCAATCTGGCTGACAGTCAAACCGAGTTCGGCGATCTTCTCGCGATCGACGATCAGATTCTGCTCGGGACGGCCTTCTCTCCGGCTTGTGCGAATATCCGCAACTTCAGGCACCGCCTGGATAATCTCTGTCATATCCTCGGCGAGACGATCGGCTAGCGCGAGATCATAGCCGCGCAGCTCTATCTGCACCGCCTCTGAACCACCGGAACCGAAGAGTCTCCTGAGCATCCAGAGTCCGGACTGCGCCTCCACTCGTATATTAGCTCCCGGCACCTTCCCCCTGACGGCATCGCGAATCTGATCCGCGAGTTCGAAACTATTGACGGTGCGCTCACCGGCGTTCTTGAGAGAGATCTCAACTTCGGCGTCGCCGGGTCGAATCTCGACCGATAGATGCTCTATCTGGTCCATCGGTACGACATCGCGAACAATCTTGTCCATCTCTTGTAGATACTTGTTTACAACTGCGATATTCGTTCCCTGCGCCATCTCGAGTTCGACGTCGATCTCGTTGGCGTCTGTCTGCGGCGCAAGTTCCACCGGCAAAAGCTGCCAGAGGAACACGGTTACCACGATCAGTGTGCCGGCAACACCGAAGACTACCGCCTTGCGATCGATCGCCCGCTCTATCATTCTCGTGTAGTGAGCCTCCAGGTATTCGGTCCAACGCGCGAAACGCGATTGCTTCTCAGGCTCATCCTCTTCCTTCTTCTTCACTGTCAGATATCTGCTCCCGAGCATGGGAACCAGAGTCAGCGCTACGAGAAGCGAACACAAAAGCGCAAACACCACTACGAGAGCGAGCTGCTTAAATAGCATTCCCGAAATCGTCTGCATGAATACGATCGGGAGGAAGATCACGGACGTCGTAAGCGTCGAGGCCACAATCGCGCCGGTAACCTGCCTGGTGCCGGTCAGCGAGCCGTCTCTGAGAGTCTTACCCTGCTCGCGAAGCCGCACT
Organism: uncultured Ignavibacteria bacterium; assembly: GCA_964415885.1. Taxonomy (GTDB): domain Bacteria; phylum Zixibacteria; class MSB-5A5; order JAABVY01; family JAHJOQ01; genus CAYQCE01. The sequence goes on along the minus strand of CAYQCE010000082.1, from coordinate 2,829 downwards.
ATGTTCTCGAGCACGACGATTGAGTTATCTACGATCAGGCCAATTCCGAGAGCAAGCCCTCCAAAACTCATCTGATTGAGCGTGATGTCATTGAAATAGAGCAATCCAAACGTAGCGACGATAGATATTGGAATCGATAGTGCTATGATGAATGTGGTCGACCCGTTCCTGAGAAAGACATAGAGCACGAATATCGCGAGCAGGCCACCCCAAATGGTGGACTGTTTGACGTTATCGATCGAGTTCTGAATGAACTCGCTCTGATCGATAACCATCATCAAATCGAGATCATCACGCTCACGGTCAATCTGGTCCATTACCTCACGCGCCGCCTCAGCAACGGCGACCGTATTTGCGCCCGATTGCTTCCGTATTCCGAGCCGCACCATGGGGCGCCCGTCGATCTGCACTACACGATTGACGTCCTCGTACCAGTCGACGACCTCGGCGACATCTCCGACGCGTATCGGCCTGCCATCAACCATTTTGATGATCGTGGAAGATATCTGGTCGAGAGACTGGAACTCGCCTTTAGTCCGGATGTAGGTATCGCTGATTCCCTCGCGCATGTCTCCGCCCGGTAGAGTCACATTCTCACGGACGAGCGCCTGTTGAACATCGATTGCAGATAGTCTGCTGGACGCGAGACGGTCCCGTTTCAGGCGAACCTGAATCTCGCGGTAGATTCCACCCCACACATCCACTGATCCTACTCCCGGAATCTGCTCGAAACGCTGAGATATCTCGCGCTCGAGAATCCGTGTGAGTTGCTCCATACTCCGATCTGACTGGGCACCGAGAATTACTACAGGGAAATTGTCCGGATCGAACTTCCACAGACGTGGTGGTTCGACCTCGGGCGGGAGGTCGTCCCGTATTCGATCCAGCGCCGCCCTGACATCATTGGCGGCAGCATCGATATCCGTGCCCTGCGCAAACTCCAGAGTTACGCGGCTTCGACCTTCCGATGATCTGGATCGCACTTCCTCGATATTAGGAACGCTCGCTATGGCATTCTCGACACGATCCGTTATGATTGTCTCGATTTCCTCGGGTCCAACGTTCGGATAGCTCGTGGAGATACTGAGTCTCGGGTATTCTATAGGTGGCAGCAAATCGACCGGAAGGAAACGGAAACCCATTATTCCGACTACAATGATGATTAGAAAGACCATCGTAGTGGCAATTGGGCGATTCACTGCAACTCTCGTAATATTCACGGCATAAGCCTCTGTTTCTCAGGATTCAATCGCTGGTTGAGGCGGTGTCGACACCACCCGCCTGCTGAGTCTTAAGCAGCTCCTGCAGGAGATCTTCGCGCTGCAGCTTCTGAAGGTCTTCGACCCATGTCCAGTCAACGGGACGGACCCTGGCACGGCCGGATTCGCCTCCGAGCAAATCCTGCCCCATCGTAACTACCCAACCTTCGGGCTCTATTCCACGAATTCCCGCGCTCATGCGGCCCTTGGCCACAACATCCACCGGAACGAATTCGAAGTGCACCGGCTGTGTTAGGCTTCCGGTTCCCCCGGTCTCGAGCGGCTCGACCGGGATTCGATCGAGACTGTCGCGGCTGACATAAACGCCGGTTGCGCCGGTAAGCGGATTCTCGTAGAGTCCGCTCAAAGGCACAAGCGTAGCCTGCTCGCTCTCGCCGTAGTAAATATCTACCGTTACAAACATACCGGACTTCAGATGATGCCCCGGATTGGCAAGTTCAATTTCTGCCTCGGTGCTGTGGGTCACCGGATGCAGAAACGGTGATGTTCGCGACAGCTTAGTACTCACAACCCCGGACGGCAAGACCGGCGAACGTATCTCAGTGCGCTGGCCCTCCTCGATGTAGTTCAGCATTCGATCTGTAAGGATGATCTCGACTTTAACGCTATCGAGCTGGCCAAGAGTGATCAAACGCGTACTCGGACTGACCATCATACCGACTTCCGCATTTCGGTTGCCGACAACGCCATCCACCGGCGCACGGATTATCGTTTCCGAGAGCGCTTCCTCACGTTCGGCAACTGTGGCTGCTGCCTGCTCAACGCGGGCATTGGCAAGGTCAAGATCGGCTTCTGCTGATATCGCCTGAGTCTCAACGGACTCAAGTTCGGCATCCGTGGCAAGCCCCTTCTCTGCGAGAGATGTGGTACGGCGCAATTCCGCCTGTATCTCCTTTAACCGCGCTTCGGCCTGACGAGCCTGTGCTTTGGCTATCTGGTGCGATGCACGGGCTTGCTTCAGCCTCTCCTGAAACTCTCTGTCACGCAGGCTGACCAGGGGTTGATGCTGCGAAACCTCATCGCCGCTCTGGACATGTACTGCGCTTATGATAGCGTTCACTTCCGGATAAATGTCCACCTGGTTCTTTGCCCTTACCACACCACTCAGCCTCTCAGTCAGAGGTAATGAACCATACCTGGCCTGCACTGCTTCAAGTGCGGGAATCAGTCTGTCACGGTTGCCTTTAGCTTCATCCTGACCATCGGAGCACGAGAGTATGAGAAACGCAACACTTCCGAGGAATAATGGAAGGCGAATCAGTCGGTTTAACACTCTTCTATTCTGTCTTTCGTTGCCGGTTCGTTTGTGAGCAAATCCCAATCGCATCACAATAGAGAATCATCGTTTTGCATTGTGTAGTACATCTTACCCTAACGCGCGCAATATGTTCCCTGCCACCAGATGAAATGTGAGCCTGATTGCTCCCATATCGAATTTCGAACTCGCTATCGAGAGCATAAATGCGAGTATAGCATAATAGGTCTACATCTCAAATTAGATTTTTGACTCAAGAGCGGTGATATAGTTCCAGGTGATATAGTCTAATCC
>CAYQCE010000081.1:0-9455 GCA_964415885.1 uncultured Ignavibacteria bacterium | reverse complement strand
GAAGCGACCGCGCGGGGATGCGGTCGCTTCTTTGTTGCGTCTACTGTAGGAGAGAGTTCTTAGCTGTATAATGAGTCAACAGCGGCGATTGCCGTCATGTTCACTATTCCGTCGACATCAGTCGCGCGGTGGAGGATATGCACCGGTTTCCGCATTCCCTGCAGGATCGGACCGATAACATCCGCGCCACCGAGCTGCATCATGAGCTTGTAAGCTACAGTGCCCGCGTCGAGCGTCGGAAAGATCAGGCAGTTGGCGTCGCCCTTGATTGCCGAGAACGGGAAATCGCGCTCGGAGATATACGGCGCGACTGCCGTATCAGCCTGCATCTCGCCCTCTACGACCAGTTCCGGATGCTCACGCTTCAATATCTCGGTCGCCTGCACGACTTTTTCTGTCTCGCGCGTACGGACTGAACCGAAGTTCGAAAATGACAACATCGCCACACGCGGATCGACATCGAAATGCTGCGCTGTCTCGGCGGTCATGAGTGCGATATCAACGAGCTCATCCGCCGTCGGGTCGATATTCACCGTGCAATCGGAGAAAAAGAACGTGCGGTTCTTTATCATCATGACATAGATGCCGCAGACGGTCGAGTATTTCTCCTTCGACTGCAGTATTTGCAGCGCGGGCCGGATCGTATCCGGATAGTGCTGCGATACCCCGGAGACCAGACAGTCGGCGTCGCCAAAATGCACCATCATCGTTCCGAATATATTCGTATCGAGAATTGCGCGACGATCGAACCCCTTGCTGACTCCGCGTCGGCACCGCAGGTCGAAGTACTCATCAGCGTACCGATCGAGATGGGGGCTCTTGCGCGGGTAGACAATCTCGATATTGTCGAGCTTTACGCCGAGCTCTTTGGCTGTTTCCTCGATTACATCCGGGTGTCCCAGGAGTACCGGCTTGGCTATCATTTCGTCGGCAATGATTCTCGCCGCGCTTATGATCTTCTCGTGCTCGCCCTCGGGGTACACGATCTTCCGCGGGTTTGTTCTTGCGCGTTCCTTCGTCTGGCGCATGACCCATCGGGTCTTGCCGAGGAGGTTGTCGAGCTGTACCTTGTATTCCTCGATATCGATCTGCTTGCGCGCCACGCCCGTTTCCATTGCTGCCTGCGCGACTGCGGCCGCCTCCCAGACGAGGACTCTCGGATCGAACGGTTTCGGGATTATGTATTCAGGTCCGAACCTAAAGTGTTCTCCGCCGTACGCCTTCGATACCGACTCGGGTACATGTTCCTTGGCAAGATTCGCCAGCGCTTTCACGGCTGCGATCTTCATTTCCATATTGATCTTGCGCGCACGTACGTCGAGCGCACCACGGAATATGAACGGGAATCCAAGTACATTGTTGACCTGGTTCGGATAGTCCGAACGGCCGGTAGCCATTATGATATCCGAACGGGCGGCCCTGGCGTCTTCGTAGGTGATTTCCGGATCCGGATTGGCCATTGCGAAGATAATCGGATTGTCTGCCATTGAACGCACCATGTCCTGCGAAACCATATCTTTGACGGCGACTCCGACGAAGACATCCGCGCCTTTCATAGCATCGTCGAGCGTCCGTTCTTCGGTTTCGACCGCGAACTGCTCCTTGTACTTGTTCATGCCCTCGGTACGTCCCTTGTAGATGACTCCCTTGGAGTCGCACATGCGAACGTTGGCGGGATTCACACCGAGCGCGATGTAGAGGTTGGCGCATGCTATACCGGCAGCTCCTGCGCCGAGAAACACGCACTTGACCTTATCGATATCTTTCTTGACCAGTTCGAGCGCGTTGAGCAGTGCCGCGCCGGAGATGATTGCGGTGCCGTGCTGATCGTCATGGAATACGGGTATGTCGAGCTCTTCGATCAGCGTCTCTTCGATCTCGAAACACTCGGGCGCCTTGATATCCTCGAGATTGATCCCACCGAATGTCGGAGCGATCATCTTGCAGAATTTTATGATTGCCTTCGGGTCCTTGCTGTCGACTTCGATATCGAACACGTCGACATCGGCGAACCTTTTGAACAGCACGCCCTTGCCCTCCATAACGGGCTTGCCGGCCTCGGGACCGATATCTCCAAGCCCAAGAACCGCGGTTCCATTGGAAATCACAGCCACGAGATTGCCTTTGGCAGTGTACTCGTAGACGTCATTTTTGTTTTCTGCGATCGCGAGACACGGTTGCGCTACACCGGGAGTGTATGCCAGAGACAGATCCCGTTGAGTGGCGCACGGTTTCGACGCTATGACTTCGAGCTTACCTTTCCTTCCCGAGGAATGATACTCCAAAGCCTCTTCTCTTCTGATCACTTCAAAAACTCCGGTTAACCGGTTAATATGTTAGTTCAACGCCGGTGATAGATATTCGAAAACATCGCGTTGTCAAGCCAATTTTGTGAATAAAGTAACAATCTCAACTGCAAGCCACTCAAGGTCTTGGCGCTTGGGCAATTACGTCTCACAGTCATTCATACGAGTATCTCATGATCTTGTTTGTCCGAATCTGTTTTAAGTTGCATGGCACTATCTCACTCGTTAATATAAAGTTATGACAAAGTCAGTTTATGCACCGTGGAGGGAGGACTATCTCCTGGGTTTCAAGGAAAAGAAGAAAAAGAAGGAGAAGGGCTGCCTCTTCTGCCGAGTCAGGGACGAGAAGAAGGACAGGGAGAATCTAATCCTGTCCCGAGGCGAGCGCACGTTTGTAATAATGAACCGGTTTCCTTACACGTCGGGTCATCTGATGATAGTGCCGTATCGTCACGCCGGCACGCTCGAGAAGCTGGACGAGGAAACTCTCGCTGAGATGATGTTCGAGACACGGAATGCGGTGGCGATTCTGAAGAGAGCATTCAAGCCTGAGGGTTTGAATGTCGGGATAAATCTCGGACGACCGGCTGGTGCGGGAGTGCCGGGACACCTGCACATTCACATAGTCCCGCGCTGGTCCGGCGACACGAGCTTCATGCCCGTGATTGGTGGAGTCCGGGTTGTTTCGGTTTCTCTTGAGACCACTTACGAGATCCTCAAACCCATGTTCGAGTAGGGCTGCCTGCGATGAAGATGCCGACCAAAGCGGAGCTTCTCAAGCTCCAGAAACGGTATCATACCGATAAACGTATCGCCGAGGCTCTGGGTGGGAATGTCACCGAGCACCTCGTTCAGTACTGGCGCCGCAAAAAGGGCATACCTCATCGTACGTTCCCCAAGTACTCTGAACAGCAGATACAAGAGCTGTGGGAGCGTTTTGGTGATGACTTCCGGTGCGGACAGGAACTGGGTCTCTCGAAGGCGGGCTACTATAGCTGGCGACGGAAGTATGGTATCAAGGAGAAGCCCAAGGCGCTCAAACTCGAGCAGCTCGAATTGCGTTTCGGCTCCGAATCGAAGCGTGTCCGCAATGGTGTAGTAGTCGAATACTATATGACTACGGCCGGCAAAATACTGGCCGAGGCTGCCGATAAAGATCGGGTCGAATTCGGCGAGGAAATTGAGGCGGAGCCGGACCTTGTGCTCGTTGGTGAGAGATCATCAGAGTACTCCACAGGGGCTCCTTCGAAGAAGATCGCGGACAAATACTGCAGAGTCGCCGATTCGCCCGTCCCTGCAAGCGGTAACGGCAGGTCGACAAATTCGGTCTTCATGCTTCTCGAGGAGGGTGTGGTGTTGCCCAACAGCCTCATCTTCCATTCCGGGTGCGAGGCCGGCGGGCTTGCTGCGGTAGCGTCGTTGACTCTGGAGATTGATGACGAGCGTTTGAGAGGGCTTTTGCGATCGGGAAAGTGCAGGGTCGAAGCGCCGAGGGTTGTGCGGATCACACTCGAGGGGCGGCTCCAGAAGGGTGTAGCGGCTTTCGATGTCTTCAGTTTCGCGAGAGCGAACCTCGATCCGGATATCCTGAAAGGAATGATTGTAGAGTATTCCGGGAATGTGGTCGAGAAACTGAATATGTATGAGCGTGTATCGCTCTGTCACGTGACACAGAGCTACGGCGCCGCCTGCGGATACTCCGTTTTCGATGATACCACAAGACGATTTCTATCCAAGCGCGCACAGAGCAACTACAAGGTTAATTTCAGCGACTCGAAGGCCTATTACCATAAGGATTTCGTGCTGACCCTTTCCGGGCTCGAGCCTCAGATAGTTCCGTGCTCCGATCTGGACAGCAGTTGTCGGGTCTCATCCGAACTCGAGATCGGAAGAATCGCGGCAGTTTTTGTTGGGGGGCCATGCGGAGGGAGTTTCGAAGCCATGAAGCAGATATCCGACGTTTTCAAATCGGCCGGTAGCTTGAATACCCCGTTCTATTTGTCACCCGTAAGTGATAGAGCCTATCTGCGAGCGCTCAAGAAGAAAATTCTGGTCCCGATTGTCGAGGCCGGGGGGATAATCCTGCCGCCGGGCTTCGATTTGCCGAACATACCCGGTTTCGATGTACATGCCGAGGAGACAGTTCTCTCTACGCCGAACACCTCCGTGCCGAATCCGCCGAAAAACCTGTATTTCGTGAACCACCTCACCGCTGCGGCATCCGCGCTGGCGGGTCAGTTGCGGACTCAGGGGAGATAGGGCCACTTCTCCCGATTGACAAATTCGTCACATTGAGTTAAATTCTTTCCTTACAATAGCGGAGAGGAATGTCATGAATAAGGTAAAAGGCAAAGTCTACAAGTATGGCGATGATATAAACACGGATGTCATCTTCCCCGGCAAGTATACCTATACTGTTACCGACCCGGATGAAATGGCGAAGCACGCGATGGAGGATCTCGACCCCGATTTCGTGGATACCGTGGAGGACGGCGACGTTGTCGTTGGTGGAAAGAACTTCGGCTGCGGATCATCCCGCGAGCAGGCTGTCAAATGTCTGAAGTTCTCCGGTGTCGGCGCGGTGGTCGCGAAGTCGTTCTCACGGATTTACTTCCGGAATCTCATAAACAACGGAATCCCGGCAATAGTGAACCCCGAGATAGTGGACGCTGTAGAGAAGGGCGACAAGGTAGAGATCGATCTCGAGAGCGGCAAGGTGACGACCCCGAAGGGCGAGTTCGGATTTCCGGCATACGCGTCGGAAATTCAGGCGATTATAGATGCCGGAGGTCTGATCCCGTACACCCGCAAGAAACTGGGTATAGAGAGATAGAGCGACGATTTCGAGTGCTGTGCGCGGAACCGGCTGGACACGGGCGGCGTTGAGATTAAACTGTTGAGTTTGCGGTCGCATGTTGCTATAATGATTCGCAAACAAAGTCATTGCTTTTGGAGGCCATAAATGAAGGTTAATGATTTCGAGAAGGACGGAGTCTGGATCGTGGAAGTGAAGGGTCAGCTTATGGGCGGACCCGATACCGGTGAGCTTGATGAGAAGCTGTATGCAATCATCGGCAAGGGCAACAAGAAGGCGGTGGTAGATCTCGCACAGTGCGACTGGATAAACTCTTCCGGCCTCTCGATTCTGATCCATCACTATAAGAAATTCAAGGATGCAGGCGGGGAACTCAAGCTTGCAAACCTCACCAACAAGGTCGAGAGAATCCTCGTTATCGCTCGTCTGACCGAGGTCTTCGATGTTAAGGATTCTGTCGATGAAGCGATTACCGCATTCAATTAGAATACTGCGGACTTGACAAGTCGATTCTGTCACGGGCGGCCGATCTGGCCGTCCGTTTTCGTTTGAGGCGCATTCGAGGCGCATTCAAAGCTGCAACGCCCGCGACATGGAGAGTCAATAGTGAGTTCGTGTGACATCCTCGGATATTGTTCCGTACGACTTTCTCAACTTCTGTCAATCAGCTTCAGAGTCTCTTCCGTTAAAATGTTAGGAATCTGTTTTTGTTGACTTGACGGCATAAGGATGCATGTTATAGATTGTTGGTGCATTAACTCGATCGCTTCACGGTCGGGTTAAAATCTGGAACTGCAGCCTCTACTGCAAGCCAACGATGTGGCCGGCTTGAGTAATGCTCGATTTTGTGAGAGCACTCTGACCGCCTGCATAAGACGGGAGATATGATAATGAGGGTGATTCTGATTCTCACCCTGGCGTTTCTGTTATTGTCCGTATCCGCAGTGTCTGGCTCTTCCGCAGAGCGCCTCTCTGTCGATGGTAAGAAAGTCAGTAGTTACACCGGCAGCGAGAAGAGTGCGAACCGACAGAGTTTCGTTCCCTTCAGTTCATCCGGTTTTCCCTCTCGATTTGTCTCACTGCTGATCGGACGATTTGCCATTACCCGCACACCGACGATTCTCTTTGTTCTGATCGATTCTGAAAAAGGTGAAAGAGACGAACCGTACCTTGATCCTCCGCCCAATGAAGGTCCGTGGAGAACACGCATAGATCTGGATGAGGATCCGTGGGAGGAACAGAAATAGAGTTCATCGGGAATTAAATGGAGTCTGCCAAGGCAACATTGCCGCAGTTCGGGACAGTGAAGAGACTTATCGATCGGGGATCGTTCGATGATGCTCTTTCGGCTCTCGAAGAGCTTCGGGGAGAAGTGCTCTCGTCCGGGGATTCCCTGACGTATGGGGAGTACTTGTCGCTCCAGGCGAGCGTTCTCTTCGAGCTTGGCAGATATCGAATGGCATTGATCAAAGTTCGATCCGCTCTCCGAATGCTGAGGCCCACCGACGATCATCATCTGTTCGCATGGGCGAAGCTGTATATGGGACGGATACTCGTCCGTCTCGGCCGATTCGACGAGGCCTCTGAGTGTTTCACCGAATCGTACGTGTTCTTCAAGCGTTCTCGCAGCTATCCCTCGATGGCATTTGCGTTCAATGATCTCGCTCAGCTGCATTTCATAACCGGCAATCTGACCAGGGCCGCGGAGGTACTCGGGCAGTCGATACAGAGTGCGCTGCGTTATAATACCGGGCGCAATGTCAATATCGATAAGCGAAACCTGGCGATGGTTCATATCAAGCTCGGACGATTCTCTGAGGCGGAGGCGATTCTCGACGAAGTTCGAGCGGATGCTCACGAGGACTGGGAGCTTGCGAATATCGACAGACAGACAGCGATAATCGCGCTTCAAAGGGGTGAGGCGCTCGAATCACGAGATATCCTCCTTAAGGTACTCTCGTATTTCGAGAGGCACGGAGCAGCGCGCGATCATGCTGTTGTCTACGAGTATCTGGGGCTCGCGGAATTCGAGCTCGGAAACTATCGAAGAGCCGAGAAGCTTTACCGCAAGGTACTGGACATGCCCGAGCCTACAGTTTCCGCAACCGCGCAAACCAACAGACTTCTTGCAGATCTCTATCTTGCGATGGGCAGGGTCCTTGATGCCCGAAAGTGTGCTAAAGCTGCCGAGGATGCCGTTAACAAGATCAACGAAAGGGTCGAGCTTGCCGCACTCTTCCGTACGCTCGCGAAGATAGAGACGGAGAAAGGGCATGTCGATTCTGCGCGTGAGCTTTTTGTGAAGGCTATTCGGCTGTCTTTGGATACGGATGCTCGTTTCGAGCTTGCGCTGACCTACGTCGCTGCGGGTCAGTCGGGTGCGTTCACTGTGAACGAGTCGATTGGCTATCTCGATATCGCGATCCAGATGCTTCAGGAGATGAAAGCAACGGCTCGCGTAGACAGGATTCGTGATTTGCGTGATAGACTGCGATGCAGCAGAGTCGGGGATTCGGTCCAGTGTGATGGGTTCCCGTCTGTGGTCATCGCGGCGAGTCGGGAGATGAAACAGATACTGAGTTTTGCCGAGGATGCGGCACATACCGATTTCAATGTTCTGCTTACCGGCGAAACGGGAACCGGAAAAGATCTGATTGCGGCCTACATTCACAGCAAGAGCGGCAGGGCCGGCGAGTTCGTGACGCTCAACGCCGCAGCGGTGCCGAACGAGATGATCGAAGCCGAACTCTTCGGCTATGCGAGAGGAGCTTACACCGGTGCGAGCGGAGAGAAGGAAGGGCTTCTCGAACAGGCGAGCGGCGGGACTTTCTATTTGAATGAGATTGCGGATGCCACACACCAGTTGCAGGCCAAGCTGCTCGAGGTATTGGAGAGCCACCGGATTCGTCGACTCGGAGAAAATCACTTCCGGAAAGTGGATTTCCGTTTGATTACGGCGACAAATAAGAACCTGATGAGATCGATCGAAGATGGTGCGTTTCGTGAGGACCTCTTCTATCGTCTGAACGGCGTGCCCATACACCTTTCACCATTGCGAGAGCGTGCGCTCGATATTCCGGCTTTGATCAGGCATTTCCTGTCGGAGCGCGCTGGATTCGAAATCTCCAACGGCTGTCAGAGAAGTCTCGATCTTATATCGGAGTACTATGCCGCGCAACCAATCCCCGGTAATGTTCGCGAGCTGAAGCAGAATCTCGATCTGCTTTGGATCAAGTCTGGCGGTGATATTGCCTCCATACCCTCGCTGCTGAAGAGCTCAACTGATGACTCCGAAAGAAGCGTGCTCCTGGACATTCTTGAGCGTACGAGCTGGAATCGCCGCCAGGCCGCACGGCTTCTCGGCGTGAGCGAAGGCACGGTCCGCTATCGCATTGATAAATACAATATTTCTCCTCCCAGCTGACCGTCTATCCTTCTCCTGTTGATCCTTGAGGCACGCCTAACAGCTTGATATCGACACGTGTTTGACTATATTTGTCAACATTGGTTGCGATGAAATTGTAGTGACTCATATGGATGCGAAAGGCGGAAGATGAAAAGATCCAAGGTTGAGGCTGTTCAGGTTCGTGCTCGCAAGGGTATTTCGGGATTGCTGGATGACATGGGCAAGACGGGATTCCAGGGAAAGAGTCTCGCGAGGTCAGTCGAAGTCATCGAGAAAATGGTCAACGACAAAAAGACTACAATAATGCTTGGCTACGCCGGATCGCTTTCCACGACCGGCCAGTGGAAGATAGTGAATTGGCTGATCGAGAAGGGCTTCGTTGACATTCTCGTTCCGACCGGTGCCAATATCTCCGAGGATATCGTCGAGGCGATGGGGGCCACGTACTACCAGGGACACCATGTTGTCGACAATGAGGCGATATTCAATGAGGGGCTCAATCGCTACTACGATGTCTACGGCAAAGAAACCGACTATATGAAAATGACCACGACGATCGCAGATTTCTATGTGACTCTCGACGAGGATCACAAATACTCATCCCGCGAGCTTCTGTACCTGTTCGGCAAATGGCTCAACAAGAAGAAGATCAAGAGTATAGTGGCAACTGCGGCGAGAAATAACGTCCCCGTATTCTGTCCGGCGATTATAGACAGCCCGTATGGTGATGCCGCCCTGATAGCGAAGGCTCGGGGCTTTGAGCTCACGCTGGACGGTGTCAAGGACTACATCGAGTTTATGGAGCTCGGCCAGCAGGTAAAAGACACGGCCGTAATCTACATTGGCGGCGGAGTACCGAAGGATTTTATTCAGCTCTTTGCTGTCACGAGTGATCTTCTCTACCTGGATCGCAAGGTACCAAATCGCA
>CAYQCE010000080.1:0-9640 GCA_964415885.1 uncultured Ignavibacteria bacterium | reverse complement strand
AAGCATGCCGGGTTTCTCATCCCGCCGAGGCGGGATTCGGAACACCGACCTACGAAGAGAAGGATGTAGAAACCGCAAAGGTCTCGACTCGCAAGATTCTGCAGAGACGTTTCCACCCACACAATCTGGAAATATTATCTTGAATACACTTTTGCCGCGCTGTATTTTTGACGGCGTAAAAGATCCTGGCCAACTCCATGGCAATTTCACGTGGAGAAACAGTATGAAGAATCTCACATATGTAACTATATCCATCTTGCTCATTGCCCTGCTTGCCGGCTGTGCGCCGGGACCGAACGGCTTAGTAAACGCTCCCGATAAGGAAGGCGATGTCGCCGGATTCTGGAGCGGGCTTTGGCACGGGTTCATACTCCTGTTCACGTTCATCATCTCGCTGTTTTCAAACAATGTGCATGTCTACGAGGTTCACAACAGTGGCGGATGGTACAACTTCGGCTTCCTTCTCGGAGTGATGATTTTCTTCGGAGGCGGCGGCAAGGGTTCATCGGGGCGTTCCAGGTAGCTATCATTGACTATCATTGAATAGTGGATGCACACTGTCTTTGACCGCTTAGATACTGCACAAATTGGCGCAGCCTGTTTCATTGCGTACTAAATGAAGTACGCACTAATTGCTTGATCTTTCTTCTCAACAAACTTGCGGAATGAAACCTGTCTACGTATAAAGATTGACAAGAGGGCAGAGGAGATTTACCAGCACCTTTTCCAGCCTCTGCGTACTCACTGTTTGTTCCGCTTGGATGCGGGACCGGTTTGCAGGAGAAATAGACATTGAAGTCAGCACCAATGAGGCGCTGCATGGGAGTTGCAGCATCTCTTCTATTCTTCTGCGCGACATATTCAGACAGCCATGGCAGGGTACGATCTGTGCCGACCGAGTACAGTTCTGTCCGGCAGGCAGTAACGAACGCGCAGAACGGCGATACGGTTCTGGTGGCGTCGGGAGTTTATTCCGGCTACTACAACCGCGATATAGAAATCACCGACAAGCAGATTCTCGTGATGTCGGAAGATGGTCCGCAAAGCACGATTATCGATTGCGGTGGCTTGCCATCCCATAACCACCGTGCTTTCATGTTCGACGGTTCGGTTCCGTTCTCCCCCGAGATAAGAGGATTCACGTTCTGGAACGGCTATCATGAATCCGGAGGCGCGGTAACAGTTTCTAATGCCGCCTCTCCGCTTTTTCGCAACTGCATCTTCACAGGCAACACGGCCGCTCACAACGGAGGTGCAGCGTTCGTTAGGAACGCCTCGGCGAGATTCATCGACTGCACTTTCTCCGAAAACCACGGACAGGGCCTCGCCAGCGGTGGAGGCGCAGCAGGCGCTGTTGAGGTGTACGGCGGCAACGCAACATTCGGCAACTGCGATTTCGAAGCCAACACGTCAGCCCGCGAGCATGGCGCAGTAAACGCTCTCGGCTCCTCGATTCAAATGACAAACTGCCGCATTATCGACAACGAAGGTTACGGCGATTACGGCCCCAACGACTGGAATATCGGCGCCGTGGCTCTGGGAGAAGAAAGCGACGCCGTCATATCTGGCTGTGTATTTGCTGAGAGCAGGGGTTATGGTCTCGGCGTCTCGATGTCGCAGGCAGCTATTTCCGGCTGCACGTTCGCTTACAACTGCGGTGGAATCTACGCCTGGCTCAGCGATCTGACAATCGACCACACAATCATAGCGTTCAGCACCTCGCACGAATCGATTACGCTGGCAGGACGAAACACGACAGAAATTAGCTGCACGGACATATTCGGCAATGCGGGCGGAGACTGGGCCGGTGGTATCTGGAAACAGGAGACCAAGTCGGGCAATATCAGTGCGGATCCCCGTTTCTGCAACAGCGAGGACGGTGATCTCCACATTTATAACTACTCGCCATGCGCACCGGACTACGCCCCCTGCAGCGAACTGATAGGAGCCTGCGATGTCAGTTGCGAGTCGGATTGGGTCTGTGGTGATCTCGATTTCTCAGGGATAATAGACATCGATGACATCGTCTACATAATGAACTATGTCTTCAATGGAGGCGCACCGCCGATCCCGTACGAAGCCGGAAACGTTGACTGCGCCGGCTACATCGATATCGATGACACGGTATATCTTCTGCAATATGTATTCCAGTTCGGCACGGAGCCATGCGCCGGTTGCAGATAGCAATCATTGCATCCGATTCGAATGCCGAAGTCGATTTAACGGCGATTACGTTAATTTTCTTGACACCCTAATCTGAATTCGTTTATTGGAACGAGACAAGAACCTTTAAGACCGGTACGGTGAGACCGGAAAGGGGATACAAAGATGCTCCGCAGAGACAGAACCTCCCGAAAATACTCAGGGAGGCTTTTTCATATCTACCCACTCGGTTCAAATTCAATAAACCTGCATACACATGAGAGGAGGAACCTTGCCTTCTGAAAAAACAGAGGTCATGGATCAGATGAAAGTCCGGCGGGCTTTGATGCGTATCGCCCACGAGATTATCGAGCGCAACTCCGGCGCCGAGAATCTCGCGATAATCGGCATCAAGACTCGCGGCGACTACCTCGCGGACAGGGTCGCCGAGAACATCAAGAAGATCGAGAATGCGGATGTCCCGGTCGGCTATATGGACATTACATTCTACCGCGATGACGTCCACACCCGATTTGATCAACCTGAGGTGCACAAAACGGAGGTGCTTTTCCCAATCGACGACAAGGTTGTTGTTTTGGTCGATGACGTCCTTTTCACGGGTCGCACGATCCGCGCCGCACTCGACCAGGTCATCGACTTTGGCAGGCCTAAGGCCATTCAACTCGCAGTACTGGTCGACCGGGGTCACAGAGAGCTTCCGATCAAGGCGGACTATGTCGGCAAGAATATTCCGACATCCCCAGGAGATGATGTCGAAGTGCATGTCACCCCTATCCATAATGAGGATTCGGTTCATCTCGTGAAAGACTCTGAGGTGCAAACGAGATCATCGCGAACTGAATCCGGTAAAAGAGGAAAGTGAGGTGAACAATGGCATTCGGACTCAAGCATCTGCTCGGTCTCGAGGGTGTGAAGAGAGAGGATATAGAGTCCATACTGAACGCTGCCGACAGTTTCCGGGAAGTTATCGATCGGCCTATCAAAAAGGTCCCTACATTGCGCGGCGTGACCGTATTGAACCTTTTCTACGAACCTTCCACGAGAACCAAGCTCTCATTCGAACTGGCTGAGAAGCGGCTCTCGGCCGATGTCCTGAATTTCGCCACGAGTGGATCCTCGGTGTCGAAGGGGGAGACATTCAAAGACACGGTCCGCAATATCGAGGCAATGAAGATTGATATGATCGTGATGCGCCACAACTGCTCCGGCGCGCCTAAATTCCTGACCGAATTCTCCTCTTCTCGCGTCATAAACGCCGGCGATGGTACACACGAACATCCGACACAGGCACTGCTCGATATGCTCTCTATAAGGCGTAAGCATGGCAAGTTCGATGGCCTCCGAGTCGTGCTCGTCGGAGATATTCTCCACTCGCGAGTCGCCCGCTCGAACATCTGGGGTCTTAAAACAATGGGAGCTTCGGTCGCTGTCTGCGGACCGAACACTCTAATACCGGTCGAGGCGGAGAAAATGGGCATAGATGTCTACACGAATATCAACAAGGCACTCGACGGTGCGGATGTAGTAAATGTATTGCGCCTCCAGCTCGAGCGACAGCAGGCTGGGCTGCTTCCATCACTTCGTGAATACCGAAATCTGTTCGGTATAACGAAGGAGCGTCTGCGCCTCCTCAACAAAAACTACACAGTTATGCACCCGGGACCGATGAATCGCGGGATCGAGATATCCTCAGAGGTCGCCGACGGCGACGACTCCGTTATACTCGATCAGGTCACGAATGGCGTCGCCATTCGAATGTCGGTTCTCTACCTGCTCTCGGGAGGAGGTAAGAAAGAAGATGAGTAATACGAACTTGAAAGTGATCGCCGGCGGGAGAGTGATCGATCCGAAGTCGAAGCTCGACTGCAAGGCGGATGTACATTTCGAAGACGGCAGGATAAGCAATGTCGAGACCGCGCAGCTTTTGTCAAAGAAAGATCTGAAAGAGTACGGATCAGGTGAGGCGATATGGGCCGAGGGTATGATCGTAACGCCAGGCCTGATAGACATCCACGTCCACCTCAGGGAGCCGGGCCACGAGGATGCCGAGACTGTTGTATCCGGCGCACAGGCAGCGGCTGCCGGCGGATTTACGGCGGTCTGCTGCATGCCGAACACAACTCCCCCGATCGACAATCAGGAGACTGTTAAGTTCCTGCTCGACCGCGCCGCCGAGGCACCGGTCAAGGTCTTTCCGATCGGCGCAATAACGAAAGGTCGAAGCGGCGGCGAACTCGCCGAAATCGGCGACCTCGTTTCTGCCGGATCGGTCGCTATCACCGACGACGGCTCGCCGGTCGAATCAGCTGCCGTGATGAAGCGGGCTCTCGAGTACTCCCGCATGTTCGATATCGCCGTAGTATCGCATGCCGAGGACTTGTCTCTGTCGGCAGGCACCCACATGAACGAGGGTTACACTTCGACAGTCATTGGAATAAAAGGCAATCCACCGATATCTGAAGAAATCTGTGTCGCCCGCGACGTCCGGCTGGCGAGCTATGTCGGAGCGCGTCTACATATCGCGCACGTGTCAACAAAGGGCGCTGTCGATGTGATCAGAGATGCCAAGAAACGCGGGGTCAAAGTTACCGCGGAAGCGACGCCGCATCACTTCACGCTGACTGATGAACTCATCGCCGAGCGATTCGATACGAATCTCAAAATGAACCCGCCGCTTAGGTCGCAAACCGATGTCGAGGCCGTGATAGCGGGACTTCAGGACGGTACCATCGATTGTATCGCAACCGACCATGCACCGCACTCCATCGAAGCTAAGGATGTCGAATTCGATCTCGCACCGAACGGCATAATCGGGCTCGAAACCGCACTCGGAATCGTCATCACAAAGCTCGTCAAACCGGGACTTCTGAGCTGGTCGGAGATGGTGCTGAAAATGTCCACTCAGCCGGCATCCGTGATGAACCTGAAGATGGGGCAGCTCAAAAAGGGATACCCCGCTGACATAACGGTGATCGATCCCGAAAAGAGCTGGAAAGTCGATGCAGGCAAGTTCTACTCTCTCTCGCGGAACACGCCGTTCGACGGTCAGACGCTATCGGGCAGAGCGATAATGACGATCGTGGATGGGAAGATAGTCTACCAGACAATGTAGGTCATAGGAAAAATCGAGCGGCAGGTTAAAGTCTCCACTTGATCCGGAATGCCTGCCGCTCCATCTGTACATCGGATGTCACTCACCTCAAGACGGCCGACGCCTCTTGAGACTCGTAGGCTGGAACAAGACACCAGTGCCCGCAATTGATAGTGATTGTCCAATCGACTACTTCGTCGCGCACCCGATTGCCACATAGCGGCAACGCTCTGGAACAAAAGAATAAAGCAACGAACCAACGGCGGCGAGGGATAGTCAACGAAAGGGGATTTATTACTAATGTGTAGTGTCGCTTTGGCGGCAGGTGCAAGTTCAATATATATGGTTAAGCGGATTCACCAACCGCAATTCCGGACTGAATGGTCACTTTTTCGCAATCCCCGTCGCGACATAACGTGCAGTTTCAGGGATGAGCGACAGAAACAGCCCGTCCATGCCGGCAAGAATGCGCCTCAGACGCTCGGACCTGCCGAAGGCGGAAACGAAGCCGAAAGTTCTGAGTTCGTGAGTTGAGAAAATTCCGAGAAGCTCGTGGAGCTCAAGAAGACTAAGATATCGCCACGATGAGCCCCATCTGACAAAATGCCTTCTGACAAATCGATGCAGGGGCGATGCGATCAGATTTTCCGCGAACAGAAGATAGCCGCCCGGTCTGAGCACACGGTGAATCTCCGTGATTGCCCTCTTCTGAAGGTCATATCGACCATCTCTGCCGATTCCTCCGAGCACTGACTTGTAGCACACAAGATCAAACTCGGACTCTTCGAACGGCAAATCGAGAGCATCGGCTTTGGCGTAGTCTATTCTGTCGCGAACATCGTAAGCCTCGTGTAGAGCGGTGGCATACGGTTCGGGATTCTCGATGTCGCTGCAGACGACGTCGAGTCCGCGAAGGGCGAAATAGAGCGACAAGCCTCCGCGATTTGAACCAACCTCGAGCACTCTGCCAGACAAATCCGGTGGCAATCTGGATTCCCAGAAGTAGATTGCCTTCTTCCAGGTAGCGATATCCCAGCAGACAATGTCATTCAGGATTCTCGGACCGTGCTGAGATAGCAGAAGATCGAGTTGGGAGGCTGCGCCGGGCAATCAAAACTCCTGTCGTCCCTGTAGCGCCTTGGAGAGCGTATTCTGATCGGCGTATTCGAGGTCAGAGCCGATCGGGAGGCCTCGAGCTATACGTGTGACCCGTATTCCCAGCGGCTTCACCATCTTAGCAATGTAAACCGCGGTAGCTTCACCCTCGACATTCGGATTGGTAGCGAGTATCAGTTCTGTCACATCATCTTTCAGACGATTCATGAGTTCGCGCGCGCGAATCTGATCCGGCCCGATACCGTCGAGTGGGGATAACGCGCCCTCAAGGACATGATACACGCCCCGATACTCACCACTTTTCTCGAGAGCGAGGATATCGTTGGCTTCCTCGACAACGCAAATCGTAGTCTGGTCACGCTTGACATCAGAGCAGATGTCACACGGATCATTCTCGGTGATATTGAAACACGTGGAACAGCGAACCACCTTCTCCTTGACATCGACGATGGCCGCAGCGAGACGTTTCGCGTCCTCTTTCTTCATCTTCAGAATCCAGAACGCAAGTCTCTGCGCCGTCTTCCGGCCGATTCCGGGAAGACGCGACAACTCGGAAACGAGCCGTTCCACTGATTTAGCCGATTTGAACATATCAGAATGGCAGATTCAAACCCGGAATATTCAGACCGCCGGTAACGGATGCCATCTTCTCGGAAGCCATCTCCTGCGCGTTCTGCTGAGCCTGGTTGACCGCCGCGACGATCAAATCTTCGAGCATTTCGACATCTTCGGGGTCCACAACCTCGGGCTCGATCTTGACCTCAACGATTTCCTGCTTGCCGTTGGCAATGACCTTGACCATACCGCCTCCGGCGGTGCCTTCGACACGTTCCTGTGCGAGCTCGGCCTGGACTTCCTCCATCTTCGCCTGCATCTTCTGTACCTGCTTCATAATGTCGCCGAAGCCTTTAGCCATCAGAGTCTCCTTCAGAATCTATTCTCTTGATACTCGTTATCTTCCCGTCATATCTTTCAACAATCTTCTTTATCTCCGGGTTCTTCTCATAGAGACGTTCCGGAGTCATATCGAACCTCGGGTCCAGAGTCATACTCATACCATTTCCGACATCGCTCTCGTCGAATGTCAGCTCCACCCTGATCGACCGTCCAAAGCTCTTCCGGAGCACTGCCTCGAGTGCCTTCATCTTATCACCGGTCAGAATCGTCCGTGCTCCGGATGTCTTCGGGAATGTCAATCTCAGCCGGTCATCTTCTCCGAAATCAGGCTTTCCCTCCTTCAGGAGATTCGCGAGCAGCTCGCTCTCCCGACCGAACTCCCCCAGAAACCCTGACCAGCTCGAAAGATCGAGCTTCGATTCCTCATTTCCCTTCCCGGATTCACTCCGTCCGGCCAGTGTCAGAGTTTTTTTTTCCGATGAACCGTTCTGTACGTCGTCAAGCTGCATCGCAGGATCGTCGGAAGAGAATTCGGCAGCCCCGGATTGACCCAGCTCGTTGAGCTTCTTCAGCACATCCGCAAGCGTGGCGGTGCGATCCATCCGGGCGAGCCGAATCAGCGCCATCTCAAGATAGATCCTCGGATCGGCGCCCTCCTTAAGTTGCTGCCTCAGGTCGGAGATGACCCGGACCATCCGCATAAGGTCGCTCTCCGAGAAAAAGTCCCGTTGCTCGCTGTATCGCTCGATATACTGGTCGGAAGCCTCGATGAACTGCGATGCATCCTCCACCGAGCGGGTGATGAGCAGATTGCGGAGATGCTCCTGAAAATCGACCAGCACCTGAGCTATATCGGCACCGCTCTCGACAAGGCGCGCAACCTGATCGATCAGCTTCCCGCTGTCCCCCGTGTGTATCGCGTCGGTCAGCTCGAACATCACGTTCAGATCGACGAGCCCGAGAGCATCCGCGATCAGATCAACCGTAATCTCGCTCTCGGCATAGGCCATTATCTGCTCGAATACAGATTGGGCATCCCGAAGAGAACCATCCCCCTTGCGGGCGATCATCGTGAGAGCATCCTCCGATATCTTGATCCCCTCACCATCGGCTGCTTTCTTAAGGCTAACCATCAACTCGGGCATCGGAATCCGTCTGAAGTCGTATCTCTGAGTTCGCGAGAGTATCGTAGCCGGGAGATTGTGCGGCTCCGTAGTCGCGAACACGAAAATGACATGTTTCGGAGGCTCCTCAAGCGTCTTGAGAAGAGCGTCGAACGCTGCACCCGATAACCGATGAACCTCATCAATAATGTATATCTTGTACTTGCTGTTGGCAGGTGAATAGTGGGCGTTTTCTCTCAAGTCCCGGATCGAGTCCACGCCGGTGTTCGAGGCAGCGTCAATCTCGATAACGTCCATCGATGACGACGACGATATCTCGCGGCAGTTCGTGCACTCGTTGCATGGCTCCGGCGCCGGGCCCTTCTCGCAGTTCAACGCCTTCGCGAGGATGCGGGCGGTCGTTGTCTTGCCCGTACCTCTCGTTCCGCAGAACAAATAAGCGTGCGATATCCGGTCCGACTTGATCGCGTTCTTTAGCGTGTCGGTGATATGGCTCTGCGCGACGACTTCATCGAATCGCTGCGGTCTGAGCTTTCTTGCCAATACGAGATATGACATCAATCAATAATTGTGGAAATTTGCCCCGCACACAATAACTTTGTTCCCATCCAGCAGAATAATCTACCCGTGCACCCACCTCTGACTCCGCCGGTCGTACACGAAACGGACAGTTAGCTCAGACCAAGCTTCCCCGCATCACACTTGAGAAACTGCCTACCGCTGCTTCCTTCCGGACCTGACGGGTTTCGGCAGCCCCAAGTTGCGCGGGACCTGATCATCAACACCACTTATCCGAACCATGCCGACTGCTGACAAGCCTCGGGTGGGCATCAGTCCCGGTATAGCGGATTCCGGGTTACAGGGCACCGCTGGCTCCCCACTTAGCACGGGAATATCATTCAATTTTCTACACCCGCATATCGCGGGCCACGGGAATATAATCCGTCTGCGCCGATTCTGCAAGCTTCACGGAAATGAAACCGCAATTCACTCGAAAAGAGCCTCTGTCAAACCGACTCAGAGTACCACTGCCTGCTACAAATGAGAATGGCGATCGATCCAATCAACCGCGGCATTGCCGCGCTGAAATCTCAATATGGAGAAGAATGTAAACAGCCTGTTTTCAGGAGTCGACTCGGCTAAAATGTGAAAAGGGACCCTCGTCAGGGTCCCTTCAATTCTCTTGGTGGAGCAGAGCGGGATCGAACCGCCGACCTGTACGTTGCGAACGTACCGCTCTCCCAACTGA
>CAYQCE010000079.1:0-9962 GCA_964415885.1 uncultured Ignavibacteria bacterium | reverse complement strand
AAAAGCGAGGATTTCAATCTGGAAGCGGACGAGATGGATTTGTTCTGATGCTTATGCGGAAACATCCTTTGAAACCCGGGTCAATAGACCCGGGCCACGCCGGCCGATAACATCCGCGCCACCGAGCTGTCAATTCCTTGTGCGTCGAATCCGCAAGGGATTCGACGAATAATCAGGGGAATCCACGACGTCGGGTCAAAACGGTTTGACAATCTGGAGCGTATTTGTATATTTGCCGAACAGATTGTGGGGGTGTAGCTCAGTGGTAGAGCATCTGCCTTTTAAGCAGAGGGTCGAAGGTTCGATCCCTTCCACCCTCACATAAAAAAACCGAGGCGAAAGTCCCGGAGATGTATTATATATGCCATTGCCCAATGCGCCATTAGCTCAGCTAGGCAGAGCAGCTGACTCTTAATCAGCGGGTCCGGGGTTCGATTCCCTGATGGCGCATTTTTTCATGCCTTAAAATCCAACAAAGCTGTTCTTCCTCTATAAGTTACATTGACAGGATTCGCAGGTCCTCATGCACCCGGCATTCTCAAGATACCGTGAAAGGACCAGTTGATCATGAATTTCGATCTTTTAGAAATTGGGTGCGAATTTGAAGGATGAAGAACTCCTCGACTCGACGGGTTGCCAATCCAAGCGAATACATCAGGAGTATCTCTCTGTAAAAGCTGCCAAAAAAACGCATCAAAACTCACTCGTCGACTCCTGCCACGGCCAGTCACACAAATATGTCTCATTGAGGCAAAACGGGCAATCCCGCTTGCGTTCACAGCGATCGTAGCATCAGATCAACCGTCTAACCGTTCCTTCTCAGGTTTTTACCACGTAGAACCAACTATCTCATTATGGATCAAATTAATCCACGCTACGTTACGTAGAAAGCACAACAGTCCGATGGCTCCACGAGCAGGATTGTCTCGAGACTCGGGACGGCGCATCGTAAAGGTGCGTTCCATCCGCTTGGTGGGTTATGCAAATCGCAAATTGTTGTATTTGAACAAAGGAGCAGAACTTGAAGGAACTTAAAGAGAACATGCCGATCGCACTCGAACTGCCTGTGGCGACGTTTCGTGTATCCGAATGGGGCGATATGGCGGTGGCGTATGTCGAGATGAAGGCCGGCGCCGATGCCACGCCGCTACTCGAGGGACTGCCGAACGACAGGTGTGCCTGCCCGCACTGGGGATATATGCTCAAGGGAGCGATTCATCTGCGCTATGCCGATGGCAAAGAGGAGGTCTGCAAGGCCGGGGAGACATTCTACTGGCCGGCGGGACACACGGTCTGGGTGGAAGAGGACACCGCCTTCGTCGAGTTCAGCCCCAAGGAGGAACTGAAGAAGGTCTACGGTCATATCGAAGAAAAAGCCGCCGCGATGGCGACGTAGTAGGCCCCTTGGTGAACTTCAAAACCCCGCTCGAGCGAGCGGGGTTTTTTTGTTTGCAGATTAGAACTTTAAGCGACCGGCGTGGCTCGGGTCTATTGGGGCTTGAGAAACCCCAAAACCTCGGTCTTTGCGAGTGAGCGTAGCGAGCGTGGCATTCTCAAAGCAGCCGTATAGTATTGCCTGACTATGAGATCGCCGCGTCATTCCTCCTCCGCGGGACTCCTCGCGATGACAGCTTTTCCAGCAATACGAACTTTCTTAACAAGCTCCTATGGCCCGGGTTTCTCCCCCCACTCGTCATTCAAAGAGACGGCGGAAGCACTGCGGGTTCTCCCCCTACTCAACTAATGTCAACCGCCGTGGTCCGATTGCACTCTCAATCTGCTTGACTTTTCCCCCGTTTTCGATATAATAATCGGCTGTTAATACGATGATCAAACTGGTAGCGGGACTCGGCAATCCGGGCAAGAAATACGAACTGACCCGGCACAATTTGGGATTCATGACACTGGATCTCCTCGGCAAACGATATGACGCGAGTTTCCGCTCCGGCAAAGGAGAATACAGGCAGAGCTCGGCAAGAATCGATTCGCAGATCATCCTGTTGATCAAGCCCACGACATATATGAACCTGTCGGGGTATGCGGTCGCGGATGCTGCGCGGTTCCGCGGTTTCGAGCCACACGAGATACTGGTCGTTTGCGATGATGTTAATCTTCCGATCGGCAAGATACGTATCCGTGGGCAGGGCTCGGACGGCGGGCACAACGGGCTCAAGTCGATAGTAGAACAGCTCGGTTCGCGGGATTTCCCGAGAGTAAGACTCGGGATCGGGCTTCCGGAGAATCCGGAAAGACCGCTCGAATCATACGTGCTCGAGAAGTTCTCCGCAGACGAGTTGAAGATTGTAGAAGAGATGTTAGCGAGCGCGGCGGATGCTGTCGAAACGGTAATCAGGGACGGCGTCGAGGTCGCGCAGCATAAGTTCAATTAACCCACACCCTGCATCTCCCATGTGCGCGGGAGATGCCTGGAAGTCCGAAGGGAGGTGCACATGCGGCTCTACGAGACCGGCATCATTCTGGACCCACAACTCGAGGAATCCCAGTTCGACAGAGAAGTCGAGGACGTACAAACCCTGATCAAATCCAACGGCGGCGAGATTAAGGACATCAACCGCTGGGGGATGAAGCGACTCGCTTATGAGATCAACAAGAAGCGTCAGGGCTACTACACGTTCTTCCTCTACGAGGCGGAAGGCAACATCCCTCAGGCTCTCGAGAGAAGTTTCGCGCTGAACGAGAATGTCATGCGTTTCATGACAGTCCGCGCGGACTGGCTCGAGGGTGCTGATGATGAGGAATCATCGCGGGAGGAATCACGCTCTGAAGCGAGATAGCTTCCGGGATTCCAAACGAACTGGTAATTCAATCAGAGAGGTTTGATTTATGCCTAAGCCTAAGATGGATTTCGGCGGACGCAGAAGGCGCGCCGGACGTTTTGCTGACCTGAAGCTCGACAAGATAGACTACAAGGACGAGCGGCTTCTCAGGAAGTTCACGACGGAAAACGGCAAGTTAATCCCGCGTCGTATCACGGGTGTATCCGCCAAAACACAACGCAAGATCACACGCGCGGTCAAGCGCGCACGACTTATGGCTCTCCTGCCGTTCGTAGAGGAGGCCTACAAGTAGAGGGAGACGAATGTCCTCAGCTCGTAGTCGATTGGGCTGGATCGCGACAGGTCTGGTTTTACTCTTCAACCTGTTCTACTGGATTCCGCCCAGCATGTGGGCATTCACGATTGCGGCATCAGCCAGCCTGATCTTTCTGCTTTCGTCGCGAAAGATCTACATTGGCACTGCTGTTATTATGATCTCCCTTGTCCTGATTGCGGTCTCAGCGGGGATTTTGCCCGGTACGAGCCGGTACTATCACACGGGATATGCGCTTATGATGCTATACATACCCGCATCGATAATGGCACTCGGCGTCCGCAGGGGGCTGTCTGCGCCGAGGAGCCAGGTGTTCGCGATAGCGCCGTTCACGATGCTCGTGATCCTTTACATGCTCGATGTCGGCGGTGTCAAGACCGGCCTCGGGTTGATACTCGATGAAATGAGCGAGAGCGTGATTGAGTGGTACCGAGCGGCCGTCGAAACATTCCCGCAGAAAATTACGCCGGAGGAGATGAACCTTCTCAAGGAATCGATCCGCTCGATGTTCGATTTCTTCTACCGGTTCTTCCCCGGGCTGATGCTCTGTTGGGCGGCGGGTATGAATATCATGGCATACTATTTCGCCGGTATGATGATCAGGATGGAGGGCGGCTACTACCGTCAGCTAAGAGACTTCAGGCGTTGGAAGGTCGGCACGACCAGCATGATTCTGCTTACAGCCGGACTTCTGCTCTGGATAATCGGGTTCGAGCCACTGCAACCGTACACCGAGAATCTTCTGTTCGTGCTCGGTGTGGTCTACATGATCTGCGGATTCTCGGTTATCGAGTATTACCTGAAGAAGAAGCGAATCCATACCGCGATGCGAATAGCGGTCTACGTACTCCTGGTTCTTTCCGGATGGTTCGGTGGCGGGATAGCGGCGGCTCTTGGACTTGTCGACTCTCATTTCGATTTCAGACGAGTTAAGGCGCAGGAGATTGGTTAAAAAAGTACTTTGTATAGGAGATGTTGAATCGTACCATAGAAAGGTAACACAGTTATGAAAGTAATTCTAAGGGAAGACATGGATAACCTCGGCAAAACTGGAGAAGTTGTCGAGGTCAAGGATGGATACGGGAGAAACTTCCTGATCCCGCGCAATCTTGCCATCCCGGCAACCAAGGGTAATCTCCGGTCGATCAGCGAGGTCACCGTTCAGAAGGAGCTTCGCGACAAGAAACTTCGCCGCGACGCCGAACGGATCAAAGATCATATCGAGAAGATTTCCTGCACTGCAGAGGTTAACGTCGGTGAGGAAGACAGGATGTTCGGCTCGATCACGCCGACTATCATCGCCGATCTCCTCAAGGAGCAGGGTGTTACCATTGACAGGCGGAAGATCATGCTCGACGATCCGATCAAGTCCCTCGGAGTGTATACCGTCCCGATTAAGATTGCGCCGGATGTAGTCGCGAATCTTAAACTCTGGGTGGTGAAAAAGAGTTGACGGAAGACCAAGAAGGAAATGTGGAAATGATCGAGGTTTCGGTCAGCGGACTGGCTCTCGACGTTTCAACCAACGCCCCGGTAGTAATACTGGCTCCGCCGAATGACTCACGGATTCTGCCGATATGGATCGGCCATTATGAGGCCTGGGCTATCGCAATGGAGCTGTCGGAGATACCCTCCAAGCGTCCGATGACCCACGATCTCCTCAAATCGGTACTCGGTGAGCTCGATGCCGAGGTCACGAAGGTGTCTGTAACCGATATGAAGGAGTCGACCTTCTACGCTGTTATTACGCTGAAGAGCAACGGCAAGTCGGTCGAGGTCGATGCGAGGCCCTCGGATTCCATAGCGCTCGCTCTCAAGACCAAGGCTCCGATTTTTGTCAATTCGAGCCTGTTCAATTTAAGAAGTATCGAGGATTCTGAAGAGAGCAAGCAGTATGATCCGGATGAATTGAAGCAGCGTCTGAAGAATATCAATCCGGAGGATTTCGGCAAGTACTCATTGTAGGAGATCATTCCGTTTCATGAGCAGACTTGCATTAGCTCTACTGTATACGGTGGGTGCTCTGTTCGCTGTTGCGCGGAGCGAAAACGGTTCTGTTACGTTCGATGACATCCCGTCGCAGATCGAGTATGCCAATTCTCTCTATGAGAACGGCGAGTTTTTACAGGCCGCGGAGCTATTCGATGCACTCGCCCCCATGCAAACCGAGACCAGGGAGATGAGCAGCCTTCGATTCATGGAAGGCAAGGCATGGTACTATGGCGGCGAACTCGATCGGGCGGAGGCGACATTCGAGGGCATCGCCCGCGGCACGGAGCGTGAGCTAACCGCATTCAGCGCCGCGAGCTATTACTTTCTCGGCCGGATAGCTTTCGACCGGAAGAGTTACCTCGAGGCTGCCAGCGAGTTTACCACGGCGTTTCAACTTGCGCACGACCCGGAACTAAAGGAACTCTGCTACAACAACGTAGTTAACCTTTCGATCGGCTATCTCTCTAACTCAGAGCAGAAATCACTTTTCTCCGGCATGTTCCGGATAGACCAGGCATTCTTTTCCGATCTCATCTACAACACAGCACGCAAATATCATCAGCTCGGACTGCACCGCAAAGCCGAGCGGGTGCTCGATATCCATGACTCTTACGCCGGAGGCGGCGACACGCAAATACGGAAGCTCGCGTCTGATGTCGAGCGCGAACTCGCGAAGTCTCTGGAGCTTGCGCTGCTTCTGCCTCTGACCGGAGATCTCGCAGCCTACGGTAGACAGATGGATGCCGCTGCGAGGCTTGCGGTTCAGACGTACGGCGAGCATGACGTTACGGTCAATATCAAGCAGTACGATACATTCGGCAATTCGATAGTAGCGGCGCAGCTTGCGCGTGATGTTACATCATCAGGCGTATCCGCAATGATTGGCCCGCTCACCTCTCAGGAGGCAGTTGGAGCCGCGCCATACTCCGATTTCTGGTCCGTTCCGATGATTCTACCGGCAGCATCGGAGAAGGGTATTACATCGATATCCTCGCGAGTGTTTCAGCTCACTCCCACACCCGAAGTTATGGGACGGCGTCTCGGCGAAGCAGTCGAGAGCGAGCTCGGTCTCGATTCGATCGCTATTCTGGCTCCGAACGACAGTTACGGCAGGCAGATCACGGACGGGTTCAAGCGCGTACTCGAAGATATGAACGTCGAGGTCTTCTTCGAGAAGCACTATGCGCGCGGCACCACCGACTACAGGCGTTTCATGCTCGACCTGAAGGAAGCCGTTCTACCAGACAGCTTCGATTCAACGATCTTTCTGGATGAAACGGGAGACACGCTGGAGACGGAGGAGGTTCCGGTTACAATCCCCGCACTCTTCGTGCCGGGATACGCAGAGGAACTGGATTTCATCATTCCGCAACTCAGGTTCTACCGCATCGAGACGATACTCCTTGGCAGCGAGGATCTCGGAGTGGAGGACATAGTTTCGCTCAGCGATACGAAGCTCTATCCGAGCATGTTCGTATCGCGCGCAACGAGGCTCGACTCGGACACGACATGGATCAAGTTCGAGTATCTGTTCGCGCAAGAATCGAATACTCCGCCGACGCATGTCGCGGGGATGACATTCGATGCCGTTCGTCTCGCACTCAAGGCGGCGAATGCCGGAGGATACACTGCCGACGGTATAGCGGAAGGGTTCAATAAACTCGGAAGAGTCCAAGGTGTAACGGGACCCTTCGAGTTTAACGAGTTCAACGAGAACGTTTCGGTACCTGTCTATATAATCTTCGAGGGGCAGCTTGAAAAATGGACGCCCTGACCGCAGACCTCAAGCAGAAAAACCAGAAGCTACAGTCGATATTAAAATCCTACGGCAGAGCAGCGATAGCGTTTTCCGGGGGGCTCGACAGCGGCTTTGTGCTGTACTCAGCGCTCAAAGCTCTCGGAAGGGACAACGTCCTCGCCGTCACCGCAGATTCTGAGAGCCTCGCGAGAGACGAGCTTACGTATGCCGAAGGTTTCGCTAAGAAGCTCGGGATCGAAGACCGGCACCACAAACTGAGAACCCGCGAAATCGACAATCCGAATTACTCCTCGAATCCTACAGATCGCTGCTACTTCTGCAAAGAAGAGGCGTATGAGCAAATCGGTAGACACGCGGCATCGGTGGGATTCACGATCATACTCGACGGCTCGAATGCATCCGATATCGGCGATCATCGTCCCGGCCGTGAGGCCGCGAAAAAGCACGGCGTAAAAAGCCCGCTCCTGGAGGCCGGACTCGACAAGGATGAAATTCGTGAGATCGCGAAGTCTGAGGGACTCGAAATCTGGGATAAACCTCAGTCGGCCTGCCTCGCGTCACGGGTGCCGTACGGCGATCGGATCACGCCCGAGAAACTCGCAATGATCGAGGCGGCGGAGAAATGTCTCCGCGAGCTCGGCCTCCGGCAGTTCAGGGTACGCCACCACGACAGGATAGCGCGTATCGAGGCGGAAGAAGAAGATCTGCCGCTGCTCATGGATCGATCCGTACGCGAGAAGATCATCGAGAAATTTCGCGATATCGGATTCGTCTGGGCAGCAGTCGATCTGAAACCATTCAAGAGCGGAAGCTTAAATGTTCTATTAGATATGAAGGATGAATAGTATGGCTGATGAGAAGAATCGTGTCGCGATAAAGATGGTTGTGAACGGGCAGGTCCGCGAGATCACCTACGAGGAACTCGCTGTCTCGAATAATCTCGCTCAGGAAGCTCTCGTTCGGTTGCTTATCAAGAAAGGCGTTATCGACCCGAAAGAACTCGGCGAGGAAATTCAGGCTGTCAGCAATGAACGATATCGCACGGGCAATCCTCCGGAGTCGAAATAATGAAGATCAAACCGTTCGTCGTTAATCTGCCGCTGGAATCTGATGAGTATTACGAAATCCTGACTGATTCGAACGCCGTAAAGATGCGCTCCGGACTGGTTACCCTCGCGCCGGGAGAGAGTGTGGGTGTGCACTCCACCGAGGACTTCGAAGAGCTGATTATCGTGCTGAAAGGCTCCGGGGAGGTGGAAACTGTCGGCGAGGACCGGGTACGGATAGCACGCGGTCAGGCGGCGTACAATCCACCCCATTCCGAACACAATGTGCACAACACCGGGATGGAACCGATGAAGTACATCTATATCGTCTCCAAGGCCGAGTAGACCGCACAAGCATCAATCAAAACAGAAATGCCTCGACAATGACGGTGCTGTTAAGGGTGGTCGTTGTCCTGCCTTCGTGAGAAGGGCAGTGAGGTAACACCCGCCTGCGACGCGCAGGACGTGATTGAACATCACCAACAGAAACACCCCGGCATTCACGGGCATGTTGAAAGAATGAGTCTCGAAGGAAAACGTGTCATCGCGAGGAGTTCCGCTGGAAGCGGGACGACGTAGCGATCTATCAGGTAACCAACACTATACGGCAAAGTGTGAGATTCTTGCTGTTCTGGCTGGTCTTGCGATCAGCCTGCTGATCGTGTGACCTGCCAGCAGATCGCCCCGGCCAACGGAACATCGCCGGGGCGCTCTTGCTTCATTTGTCTTACTTCGCGTAAACCTACACAGCGCTCTCCTGGAACAGGTGAACATCTCTCTGCGGGAACGGTATCGAGATACCCTCCGCGTCGAAAGTCTCTTTCACCTTCTGATGCATATCGAAATAGACTGTCCAGTAGTCGGAGGTATTGACCCACGGTCGCACCACGAAATTGACTGAGCTGTCGCCGAGCTCTGACACAGCTACCATCGGAGCCGGGTCTTTGAGTACACGATCATCCTCAGACAGGATCTTTTCCAGAAGCTGCTTCGCCTTCTTGATATCGTCCCCGTACCCGATACCGAATACCATATCGATACGGCGCGTATCATGCGCGGAGTAGTTTGTGATATTACCACTCGTGATCTGCGCATTCGGTATAATTACTTTCTTGTTGTCCGGCGTTTTGAAAACAGTGACAAAAATCTGTACCGATTCCACCGCACCGGATGATCCCCCGGCCTCGACATAGTCGCCGGCCTTGAAGGGTCGGAAGATCATGAGCATAACACCAGCCGCAAAATTCGAAAGCGACCCCTGCAGCGCCAAACCGATTGCCAAACCGGCGGCGGCGATTACCGCAGCAAACGACGTTGTCTGCATTCCGAGCTGGCCGATTATTACGATAACCAGCAAAGCCAAAAGCGCCATCTTTGTAAGGCTCACGGTGAACTTTGTCAGGGTGGCGTCGACCTCTGAACGCTCCATCATCTTTTGAACAGCCTTGGTCAGAATACCTATGATGATTCTGCCGATAACGAAGATTAATATCGCACCGATAATCTTCAGGCCATATCCCGCGATAAAATCGCTCACTGTATTCCATGTACTCTGCCAATCGAATTCCATCACAACTCCTTTACTTCAGCATGTTGACTTGTCTTCTGTTTCAACTCCATTTGACCCGCTCGCAGTTTGGCCACGAAACAGGTGTGCATCGAGTCAGCGGGGGTCACATCTCCATCGGAACATCCCGATATCACTTGCCGAAAGATAACAGAAGATGGACTACATCGGTTCCTTTAGAATCTCCGTAAATCTCGTACGAAGTGCAAGAGGAAACTGAGACGTTCAGGGGCGCGTCTCTCCAACCGCTTTTTTACGAAAGATGCAGAAGAGGCTCGACCTGTCGACTTCGATGACGAATTCGGCCAGCGGCGGGAGCACGCGACCGTGCCCGCATCCGATCTCGATGACTCTGTCACCCGGTTTGAGGTGTGACTTGACGAACTCGACTTCGGCATCGAGATACTGCCGTACTTTCGGCGAGGCAACCTCGTAGACCCGCCTCAGCCGATCGGCAGAGAGGTTTTTGGAGTAGTGGTCCTGCATT
>CAYQCE010000078.1:0-10590 GCA_964415885.1 uncultured Ignavibacteria bacterium | reverse complement strand
TTACTCCGCGCCTGCGGCGCGAATGTCAGGAGCACGGGGGCACGTCTTCCGCGAATCAGCACATGCCCCCGATTCGACAGCTCGCGCGGGTAGCCGTTGCCATATCCTACCGGCATGACAGCGATGTCGCTGTCGCGCGGAGCCTGGTAGGCCGTGCCATAGCCGACAAATTCATTTTGTTTCACATGCTGGACCTGCATTACGTCCGTCTTCCAGCTCATCACACGCTTCAATAGTCGTTTCCTGATGCGCGGGTTATTCATCAGGAAGAGATTGTGTGTGTCCGGACTCGGCCAGACGCCGTACGCCAGTGTCCCAACGCGCACCATATCCGCATGACTCTCCGGTATTGTGAGTGTCGCTGCGGAGCTCGCGATATGAAACAGCGGAGAGAGTGTCTTTGACCGCAGAATTCGACGGCGCGCCTTGTTGAACTCCTCGAGCTGCCGACTTATACGGAAATTGTTCGAGATACTCTCGGCGCCGGCGAGATGTGTGCAAACTCCAACGAGCTCAATGTGTTTTCGATTCGCGCTGAGGTGTTTTACTGCCTGCGAGAGTTTGTCAACAGTCAGGCCGGTTCTGTGGCCGCCGGTCTCGAGTTCAAGATGAACCCGTGCCTTTTTGCCGATTCTCCTGGCAATTTTTGTGATAGTCTTGAGACGATCTATCGAGAAGACATAGCCCTCAATGTCGTTTTCGACAATCCACGGGAGGTCAGCCTCGTACATTATCCCCATGACCATGATCCGGGAATCCTCCCGGATCGTTCCGAGAATCTGCTGGGCTTCATGACTCGATGCCACGGCGAAATGGCAAATACCGCACTTCTCGCCCATAGCAACCGCCTCGGCGAAACCGTGGCCGTAGGCGTTGGCTTTCGTTACAAGTGAGATCCTGGGATGATCGCCAATCAGAGACCGGATGAACTTCAGGTTCTGGCGCATTGCAGACTGGCTCAACTCGATGCGAGACGAGTGCTGAACATCAACATCTTTCTCTGTCATGATCACTCAATCCACGTGTAAGCTCTGCCCCAGCTCTCTCTGGCCATACGGCTGATATTCTCGACCAGTTCAGATGGGACGGCCCAGGCATCACCCTCCTCGCACGGATCGTAATGAAACGCATACATGCGGGAGACGAACTGTTCGAATGGAAGAGACGATTCGCCGTGCCGCTCGCCTCTGCCGGCGACGCTCGGGTTGACTCCGCCGCCCCAGTCCTGACGGCCCTCGTGGTTGGGGTTGAAGAAGTAGATGCGAAGCTTCCCACCGGGATCAGAGGCTATTCGCCGGATCGAGACCGCGTGCGGCCCAAACAGGTTGCCATGCACGTCCGTAACCATCATTCGGGATAAACGAGCTGGTAGCCGTCGTTATACTCCTGATGATGAGTAGTGCAGAATCGTCGAACGAAGTCGCTGAAGCTCTTGACCGCTCCCGCTATGCTGTCGATTGCCGACACGAACTGATGCGGAACCCATCGACCATAGAATGCCGGATTAACCCAGCGATGCGGATCGTCTCCGCGCAGTGCGACGAGCTGCTGCATGTGATAGTAGAGCTTGTCGAGATGCGGAACGAGCACGACCGAGACGGCGTCGACTTCCAGCGAGGTCGTATCGTATGCCATCTCGAGTTGAATGTTCGATGATCTCAGAAGCTGTCCTTCGAATTCACATTCGGCGACATTGTCACGCACGGCGTTTGCGATCATTCCGAGGAGCAAACCGGGAGCGTGCTGGCTCCAGAGGCTGATACCACGTGCCGCCTGGCAGGTCGGGCCGTAGGTCAGATATGAATGACCGGTGATCCAGCCGATATCTGCTTGTTGAGAAACCCCCAAACCTCGGTCTTTGCGAGTGAGCGTAGCGAACGTGTCAATCTCAAAGCAGCCGCATAGTATTGCCTGACCATGAAATCGCCGCGTCATTACGCCTCTGCGGGATTCCTTGCGATGACAGCTTTTCCAGCGATACGGACTTTCTCAACAAGCTCCGTCCAGTAGGGGTGCACGCCATTTGATCATCAAACGCATCTGTGGATCAATCAACATTGGTTAGACTAACGATCACCTACTATTATGCAACCGAACAGATGCCTCAGAGTTTCATTGTTGTTCGGAAGAGCTCCGATCGACCTGAAACCGCTGTTGGTATCTGGTGACGTCGTTTTCGATAAGTAGCGATCAGCCTCGCTGTCATCTCCAATTAGAGAAGCTCAGAACCTTACCGTCAGTCCGTTCTCAAGGCTGAGATCGTATTCCTTGATGTCATCCGGGGGGTCGGAGTCATACCGGTATTCGAGCGACAGAGTTATCTCGAGCCACGTCGAGAGCGCGGCGGAGATCTCGAGATTATCCAGAACGCGGATGTCCCCGATATCATCGAAAGCGGGCTGCACGTACACGGTGTTGCTGAGCGTGATGTTGTCGTTGGCGGCAAGTCGCAGCGCTATGTAGTCGCTGTTGCGCGGCGTTTCGATCAACTCGCCCGTAGAAACCAGTTTTTCGCGTTCATACATTCCTGTCACTCCGAGTGCGAGTTCGGCTGTCTCGCCGGCGGCAACCACGAAGCGCATTCCACTGCCGATGAGCAATCTGCTGTCGAGATCCTGCTCGCGATCGAATCCATACTGCACCAACGTCTCGAAAATCGCCACGTTCGAGATGTTATAATTGTATCTCAAGTGAGAAAAGCCCTCATTTACGACACTGCTTTCATCCGTTTCGACGAATGAGTACGAATTGAGCAGAAACCACTGGCTCCTCCCGGCTCGGAAGATAAGGCCTGGCTTGCCGACTATTTCTGTCAGCTCCGAGTTACCGCGTTCGAGTTGTACTGACAGATTAACGCTCCCGCTGAACGCGGAAGATCCACGTTCCATCCGTTTGTCTTCGATGTTAATCTGTCCGTAGCTAACGGCCGACGCAAGGATCATAACAGCGATGATTGCTCTCTTCATATCGTATCTACCTCAGTCTAAAATCAGTATTTGTTTCATGATACGCAAGCCGGTCGGAAGGTCAACCAGAGTTATGATTGTCTCTGCGAACGGCAGAGCGAACGCAAGGACTCGGCGCTTTTCAGAGTGTTTCGTCAGTTCCTGATCCCGCGCGTAGCGGGATTGTGATCTGACGGTCATACCGAACCGGCACGCCGGGATCGTAAGAGCGAACGCAAGGGATCAGCGCGCCAATGTGTCCAACCGGTTTCTGATCCCGCTCACAACGGGATCATGAACTGGCAGCCGGCACAATACGGGTGCAGGCGATCAACTGCCCTCACACGGTTCCGGGCCACCGGAGAATACGTACTCGATCAGGTAGACGATATCATCGATGTCGATCCCGCCCGAGCAGTTGACATCACCGGTCTCGATCGGGTTCGGTACTTCGCCACCGCTAAACACATAGTTGATCTCGAACACGATATCATCGATATCGATGCCGCCGCTGCCGTCGACATCTCCGACCAGTAGCTCGACTGCCGAGACGCTGAACTTGTAGGCTGCATCCGGCGCGATCGGCGGATCGAATGTGACATTTCCGGAGTCATCGACCGCATGAACATAGTACGATGCTGTCGTTCCCTCCGGAAGCACACCGATCACGGCGCCGTAGAAGTCGTCATTGAATACGCTGTCCTGATGATGACCATCATCGAACATCGGCACGGAGTAGTAGCCATCGCCGGTATCGACGTAGACCTCCGCAAGCGCGATATTAATATCCGACTGAATCTCTGAAGCTACTGCAATACTCTGAGTGCTTGTCGGTGATGTCGGATAGTGCGCGGTCGCGATGATCTCGACTGGATAGAGCTCCAGCGTACCGCCCGGATCGAGTGACCGACCTTCAAAGGCATCGAAGTCAGTCGCTATTCGGGTGCATCTGAAAACAAGGTTGCCGCTGGGAATTGCTCCCTGGCTGATCGGACCGTTGAACGTAATGGGATTGACGTACTCCCACACGATCTCCTTTGATTGCGTCACCTCAAAGAACCAACCCTGGGGTCCTGAGCAGATTAGAGTATTGCCGTTGGGAAGGCGGTGCGCGCCTGAAATGAAGAATGCGAAGAAGTCTTCCGGGTTGTCTGCCGTGTAGGACCAAACCGGTCCGGAGGGGCCGAACGGCTGATCGACGCCTCGCAGATAATTACCGTTTCCATCGGTGGGCGGTATGATCTCATCCACGGAGGAGAACTCACGGTCGCCGCCGCGGTCGCCGTTATTGAAGACCATTATATTGCCTGCCCCGGGGTATCCGGTCGGAATCCAGCGGGCGTCATGCTGAAGGTAAAATTGACGATCATCCTCCGTTCCCGCTCGATAAGCCTGTGGATTGCCCCATCGGTAGAGGATATCTCCACCTTTGCCGCTGTTGCCGCCTGTATGTCCGGCGGCCTCGGCCGTCGTTGTGCTGTGGTCGATTACCCAGATCTCGCTGATCGCTCTGCAACTTATTATTATCTGATCGAGAACCGGATTGTATGATACCGAATTCGCGTGAAGCCAGTCTGGGCTTCCACTGGTCGCGTAGTTTATGTCCATGAGCTCCGGATGAGCTCTGACGTCACCAAAGTTGTTTTTTGTCGAATCGAAGTCCTGAATCATGTGATCCCACAGGTGCCACTCCCAGACAATCTCGCCGGTTGTCGGTCCGGTCGGCATGACTTCAACAACGAATTCGGTCTGGAGGTCATCACCGCCCAGTAGACCGGGATCGCGACCTTCCTCGACAGCTTCGGCTATGCTCTTGTGTTCTCGCGCCAGAATCAGGATATTGCCATTTGGAAGGGGTTGAATGTCGTGATGCTGCCTGAAGTTCTCACCCGTGAATTCATACTCCCATACGACCGAACCATCCCAGTCGAGTTGCTGAATTCCGTTTATCTCATCGGGAAACCTCGTGGTCCTAAGGAGATCACCATTCGAAAGAAGGTACACCGCTACTGAAGGTGGATAGTCGGTCGACCATTTATGAACCAGCCTGCCATAGTTGTCGATCAAATGTGCGGTTCCGCTGGCCATCTGATTAAAGAGCGTGTAACCCTCGAAGGAAGATGACTCATACTTCTGAAGTCCGACTGTTATCTCCTGTGCGAATAGCGCACCGCAAATGAGAATCAGAATCAGGATTGTGGTTGCGATCGTACGATGCCGTAGTGAGTTTGTCATGATCATATACTCCTGACTTGCCGTTACTGGTGCATGATTTCCGTCATAGCGGATGCAGATGCCCGAGCGATCCGAGAGCGATCCGAGCTCAATTAGCGTTGAGGAGTAGTACGGTATTCATCCTAACATGCCCAATTAGAACTATTACCACGGTTCCTGATTTTTGCCTTTCACCGCAGCACAACCGTATCTTCGACTTTTCATTCATGGTCTGTATGTCTGGTGAGACCATACAAGAGAAGTGGATGCGATGACCACATCCACTTCGGATGCAATATGCTCGATTTCGCGAGATTGTCAAGCGATTAGGCGGCTTTCATCGCGCTTAAAACCGCGATCGCGCGATTGAACGTAACAGCATCTAGACGTAATACCCGTTTCAAGTCAGTCAGTCGTTCAAGGCTGGCAGATATGTTCGTCGATGGTCTGTTCCGGAAACGAAAGGAGTCAGAAGAGCATTGGGAGGGTCAGACGATTACCGACAAAAGGGCAGCGGCTGTTCAACAGGGCCGCTGCCATCGATCCTCTTTCTACGTTTAAGCAAAGCTGGCCCAGTCCTTCGCGGCTCAGGACGCGCGACGATGGATTGGGATTCCACATTCTGTAAAGAGTCACTCACGACTCATATTCAGCATTGATCCGCACATACTCGTACGACAGATCGGTGCCCCAGCCGACAGCCTCGCCATCTCCGGCGTTTAAGTCCAGCGTGATTACAATGTGTGTCGAACGCATCTTGTCCTTCAAGCTCGCTCGACTGTGGTCGGTAGGCTGCCCGTTTTCGAGAATCATGATATTCTTGCTTCCGCCAATCGACAGACTGATCTTGTCGGGATCGAATTTCACGCCGGATCGTCCCGCCGCAGCGATAATTCTTCCCCAGTTCGGATCGCTGCCGAACATTGCAGTCTTGACGAGACATGAATCCGCTATAGTCTGAACGACCTGCCTCGCCGCTTTGTCATCCGGAGCATTGACGACCTGATACTCGACGAACTTGCTCGAGCCCTCTCCGTCCGATACGATCAGCTTGGCGAGGTGTGAGCATAGTTCCTCGAGTTTTCTTTCGAAACGCTTGTAGTTCAGGGTTGCTCGGTTGATCGTCTTGTTTCCGGCTTTACCGTTACACATGATAGCGACCATATCATTGGTGGATGTGTCGCCATCAACCGATATCATGTTGAACGTTTTGTCGACTACCTTCTTCAACGCCTTCTTGATCATGCCTGTCGAAATGGCGATATCGCAGACTATGAAACAGAGCATCGTCCCCATATCCGGGTGAATCATCCCGGAGCCCTTGGCCATTCCGGCGATATTCACCTGTTTGCCGTCGATCTCGAAACTGAGATGACCCTCCTTGGCGAATGTATCCGTTGTGAGTATAGCATTGGCGGCAAGTGATCCGGCAACCTGTCGATCAGACAGCTTCCTGGCATTCAGCTTAATTCCCTTGACGACCTTGTCGGTAGGAAACTTGCGACCGATCACACCTGTCGATGCGATCAGCACCAGGTCTTCCTTGATTCCAAGGCTCTCTGCGGTAGCTCTCGCCATAGCCCTGGCTCCGTCATATCCGGCCTTTCCGGTACAGGCGTTGGCGTTACCGGAATTGATCGCGATGGCCTGAACCTTGCCGTTTTTCATTAGCTTGCGGCTTACTTTGATAGTCTCCGCCTGCACCAGGTTTCGTGTGTAGACCGCGGCTCCGCTCGCCGGGACTGTCGAGTAGATCAGCGCAAGATCGCGCCGTTTGGATTTGATTCCGATATGCGCCCCCCAGCACTTAATTCCTCTTACATCTGTTATGTTCTTAAACATCTTTTATCATCTCCTACGGGCTCAGCGGCATGGCTTTCAGTCCCTTGTTCTCCAGTAGATTGAACATGATGTTCATGTTCTGGACGGCTTGTCCTGCAGCGCCTTTGACCAGATTATCGATTACGGATACTGTGACAACGGTATTGGTTCTCCTGTCATAGGTCGAATATATATCACAAAAGTTGGATCCCCGCACGGCCTTGATTCCCGGCGGGTCATCGACGATCCTCACGAAATTCTCTCTCCTGTAGGCGCTGAGAAACAGATCTCTGATCTCATCGTTCGAGGTCCTCCGCGTCGCACGAGAATAGGCCGTTGTGAGTATGCCTCTGTCCACCGGGAGGAGGTGTGGCGTGAAAATCAATTCGGCTTCGACTCCCGCGTAGTCACTGAGTATGCGTTGAATCTCCGGCGAATGACGGTGAGTGCCTATCGCATACGCCTTGATATTTCCGACTACGTTCGGAAAGTGAGTCGCGGCTTTAGCCTCAGCGCCCGCGCCGGTTGCGCCCGATTTGGAATCGATGACTATACCGCGCGGCTCAATAAGGCTTGCCTTCAGTAGCGGCGCCAGTGCCAGGATAGCGGGAGTCGGATAGCAACCCGGGTTTGCGACGAGCTGTGCGCCGCGGATGGAGTCGCGGTACAGTTCCGGAAGTCCGAACACCGCACGCTCAAGATATCCCGATGCACTGTGTTTCTTCTTGTACCAT
The DNA here is from genome assembly GCA_964415885.1 of uncultured Ignavibacteria bacterium. GTDB lineage: Bacteria > Zixibacteria > MSB-5A5 > JAABVY01 > JAHJOQ01 > CAYQCE01. Next base: position 2,876 of record CAYQCE010000078.1, on the reverse strand, counting down.
TTCTTGTACATATCCGCGGAGCCGAGTCGGAAATCTCCGGAGAGATCTATCACCTTGAACCGGTCACAGCCCCAGTCGCGTACGAAGTTCATTGAAATGCCGTGAGGCAGACAGAGAAAAACGAGATCAAGATCGATATCTTTGATTTCCTCCATCGAACTCAGTTCCATATCCGCAAGATCAGAGTATTGCGGATGAATGCTCGAGAAGGGCTTTCCCGCTCTGCTCTGAGACGTTATGATCTCGATACTCGCGTCGGGATGACCAGACAGAATTCGGACGAGTTCCGATCCGGTATATCCCGTTGCTCCGACAATACCCAGTTTATACATCAACTCTCTTCTCCGTTTCGTTGATCGATTCGACGAGACATTCAACGACTCGGTCGATTTCTTCCTTGCCAATTGTAAGCGGCGGCATGATTCGGATAACTGTATCCGCGGTGCAGTTGGCGAGCACGCCTTTCTCCATCATCTTCACTACCACATCCGCACCCTTGAACACGAGATCCACCCCGACCATCAGCCCCCGGCCGCGGATTTCCCTGACCGAGTCCATTCCGCTGGTAGCCCGCTTAAGACTGCTCATCAGATACTCGCCCTTGCCTGCAGCATGCCTGACGATGTCCTCGCTCTCCATTGTCTCCAGAACAGCCACCGCCGCTGCGCACGCGAGCGGATTGCCGCCGAATGTTGTGCCGTGATTTCCCGGCTCGAAAGCGTCCGCAACTCTCTGCGTGGTTAACATCGATCCAATCGGGACACCGTTTCCGAGCGCCTTCGCAACAGTCATTATATCGGGACGGATTCCGTGATGCTCAAACGCGAACATCTTGCCCGTTCGACCCATCCCACACTGGACTTCATCAAGGATCAGCAGTATGTCATTCTCCGTGCAGATATCTCTCAGCTCCCTGATGTATTCGACCTCGACGGGACGAATTCCGCCTTCGCCCTGCACAATCTCAAGTATAAACGCGATCGGCTTCCTGGTGACCGCATCTCGAACTGCATCCAGATCGTTCGAAGTTATAACCTCGAAACCGGACGGCAGCGGGCTGAAGCCCTTCTGGTATTTTTCGCTGCCCATCGTGATAGTAGCGAGAGTTCGACCGTGGAAGCAGTTTTCGAAGGCAATTATGTTGCCCTTCCTGTTCTTCGATGCCGCGTACTTGCGCGCCAGCTTGATCGCTGCTTCCACTGCCTCCGCACCGCTGTTGCAGAAAAACGCGCGGTCCATTCCGGAAGCCTTGCAGAGAAGCTCTGCGAGTCTGCCCTGCGGCTCGTTAAAGTAGAAATTCGATACATGAATGAGCTTCGCGGCCTGGTCCTGTATCGCCTTTACTACTGCGGGGTGGCTGTGGCCGAGACTCATAACCGCTATTCCCGCGAGAGCGTCAATATACTCGTTGCCGTCGTTGTCCCACACGCGGGAGCCTTCGCCCTTGACCAGTGTCAGGGGATAGCGCTTGAAGAGCTGTATGTGATATTCCTGTTCGAGCTGTTTCGCCCTGTCCGTGTCGTATTGCATCTGTCATCTCCCGTGAATTCGAGTACCGAGTTCATCATCGGTCAGAAGCGTCATCAGAATCGAGTGTGGCGTAACGCCGCTCACAATATGTGCAGTTTCAGCGCCGGTATCGAGCGCGACCAGGCATGACTCGACCTTCGGGATCATTCCGCCCGCGATTATCCCACCGATCTCCTTGCCTGCCTCCTCTGCAGAGAGCTCATCGATCAGCGTGGACGGATCGTTCTTGTCCCTCTGAATGCCGTCTACATCTGTCAACACGATGTAGTGGGATGCCTTTAGAGCGCCGGCGAGGTGTCCGGCAAACATATCCGCGTTTATATTGTAATCCTTGAGATCCTCACCGACTCCGATTGGTGCGATCACCGGAAGGTAGCCCTCGTTGAGGAGAGCATGGATTAGGTCCGTGTTGATTGCGGTAGCATCACCAACATGCCCCAGGTCCGCCTGCTCGATTTTGCCGTCGACCTCTATCTCATGCTTGCGCGGTTTGGCGGTCACCATACCCCCGTCCTTTCCGGACAGTCCTACCGCCGGGCAGTTGCGTGCACAGAGCAACTTGACTATCTCGCCGTTAACCTTGCCGGACAGCGCCATCTCGACGTAGCCCATCATCTCGGGGGTTGTCTTTCTATGTCCGCCCACGAAGTCGCTTTCGAGAGAGACCTCCTCAAGTAACTCCGAAATGGCGGGACCACCGCCATGCACGATCACAGGGAGAATTCCATTCTCTTTCAGCCTCGAAATATCCTCTATCACCGACTGCTTGCACTCCTCACGAACCATGGCGTTCCCGCCGTATTTGATAAGGACAATGCTGCCTCTAAGGTCTTCTATACGTTCGCTGTTTAGTTGGAAATGTCTGTCGGATGTGTCTGTCCTTTCGGACGATTTGTGTGCCATAATGTGGCCGATGTTTCCTTTCGGTGAAGTTTGGGATAATCATGAGAAAGTAGAAATCTGCATCCATTAACATAACATGCGCAGACGCGGGAAGTTCATATTAATCCGAATTAGCGGCTGAATCTGTGCGATGTTCAGTTGTCGGAGGGACTCGGCCCGATCATAGTGGCGAACGTCAGCCCCTGTCATCTCCACACAGATTAGCGTGAAGCAAGCCTCATCTTTCTTGCCATCTCTGAGCGAGGGTCTGTAGCGAGACAAACCCCCTCCCCTGTCATTCCCGCAAGGGTTTGTCGCAAAGCAGATCCCCCCACATTTGTCATTCCCGCGAGGGTCTGTCGCAAAGCAGATCCCCCCACATTTGTCATTCCCGCGAGGGTTTGGCGCAAAGCAGGCCCGAAAGCGGGAATCCAGTGCACGTTCAGTTGTAGGGAAACGCTGAC
>CAYQCE010000077.1:0-10599 GCA_964415885.1 uncultured Ignavibacteria bacterium | reverse complement strand
CTAGGTGAGAGCTAAGGTTGACAATCCGAGCATGGCTCCGGTCCACCACCAAACATATAATTCGCCAGATAGATCACGTCATCGACATCGACAGACTCAACACAGTTGACATTGGCTGTCGCCTCCGAGGGAGGGGCGGGTCCGCCGCCAAAGATGTAGTGGACGAGATACATGGTGTCATCGATATCGACAAAACCCGACTCGTTCATATCTCCGCAGATAGCGTCGGCCTGTGCCTGACCGTTAGATACTTCGACATACGCAGGTGATAGAACAGGAAAAAATAGCACCCCGGGGTTCGGCATGAAGTAATTGGTTTGATTCCAGTATTCCGCCGTTGTATCGATATGAATCGAGAATTCGGCCGGCAGATTCGCGAGGTTGCGAGCCCTGATCCTCAACTGACCAATGCGGACCGCACTATCCTGCACGAGAAGCGGCTGATAGTAGCAAAACAGATTCGACCCAAAGCCATTTATGTCGTGCGACACCGCCGACGGATCATAGTCGGCGTCGAGAACAAACCGTATGAATTCCTCTACAGATGGATTCCGGTCTTCGTCCACGATAAACGTGTCCACAACTATCATGGAGTCATCATGCCCCGTACCCCCACCGGTACTCGTGCTGATGCGGAATGTGCACTTCACGTTTCCGATAATGGGTGAGTCGGTCCATGCCCATAGATCGATCCCGAATACCGAGTCTCCCGCAGACTCGATCTGCCATACCTCACCCGTATCAAACCGAAGCGTATCCCGTTCGCCGTTATCCTGAGCGAACGCTGTGGAGGATATGATTGATGATGATAAGATGAGCACTGCGATAAAACAAAATCGCAGACAGGTATTCTCAGGCGTGTACGCTGTTACGGTGTGGCGCATAGTCTCCTCCTCGACGTGAATACATGGTAATCCCCTTAAATTGTGGCTAACGCCGTAAGTCGACGCCCGCAAACTCGAGCTTGCTTTACCAGATTTTAGCAATTGAGAAGAGATTTGTCAATATGGAGGCACAAGAAAAGCGCCCCACTCAGATAGTGATGGAGCGCTTCCTCTTGCTTGCTTATTCGAAGAAAAAAGTCACACGAAATGTACTACTTCATCAGGACCATTTTCTTGATCTCGGAGAAATCTCCGGACTTGATCTTGTAGAAGTAAACACCGCTCGCGACCTGAGTACCGGATGCATCCTGTCCATCCCACTGTACCGTGTAGGTACCGGCGGGCTTGGCTTCGCTCACGAGATTACGGACATTCTGACCCAGAACATTATAGATGTTCAGCTCAACATGGCCGTCGCTCTTGAGCGAGTACTGGATATTGGTAGTCGGGTTGAACGGATTCGGATAGTTCTGACCGAGCTTATAGTCGGTCGGAACGATCGGACCGTCGGTCTCGCCCTTGGTCAGTAGCACCGTGGTGCCCTGAACCTCGGGATGGACGCTGGCGGGCCTGAGTACGCCGGTCGAGTTGTCGTTATAGACGAGAGAGAGCTTATGTGCCGGGCTCTCGTTCACGACGAACGGCGTAAGCTCAAACTGATCGATGGTGACGTCGTCGACACGGAATGTCAACTTGGCAATTTCACCGTCGCCAGGTGTGAGCTCGGATTTGCGCTCGTAGACCATCGAGAAAAGACCGATCAGAACACGGTTATTCTCTTCGTCGATGTTGGCAATCTTCGCATCGAAATACTCAATGCGGGTGCCTTCGAATGAAACATCCGTCAAAGTAACACCGTCTGACCACTCAAGCGGGATGTCCATGGCTACCAGATTCTCATCGTGGGTGACATAAATCGGGACAGTCACCTCATTTTCCGACTTGAATTCTGCCTTGCCAATACGGAAGACATCTCTCTTTCCGAGATCCGCGGCGCCTGCGAATGTGACCATCGCGAAAACCAGTATGATGGCAAGTACGCTGACGCGTTTCATCAGAAAATCACCTCCTCAAAGGGTTGTGGGTTGTGGTTCTCAGAGTAAGCCATAGTTCAGTTCATTTGTCAATTACTCAGAGACTACTCTCTTTAGCGTGCCCGGTTTGTGAAAGATAAAAATCGGAGGGGTTTTCGAACTTATCTCTGCAATCAATGTAACCGGCACGTGTATTCATGTCAAGCTAATTTCCATATCCATATGTTAATTGACTGTTAAGGTCCATGCTGCCTCGGCAGTCTACCCTACTCTAACAAGCTGACAAAGGGATCGATCCGAATTTCTTGCATCCGCATCTGAGTTACACCGCGTCCCTCTCGGCCCGACAGCTTCCGTGCTCTCACCGCTTCTTGATATCTTAAGTGTCGATTCATTCAGAGTTTGCAACCTTCCAAGGTTGAAAGAGAACATAGGATGAAGGGTCTGTGACGGATCGTAATGCGAGGATTCCATTCCCCTCCTTCAAACCCTCTTACCGTTAGTACGAACTTTGGTTCCAGAATTACAAAAAAACTTCGAAATGTCTTCATGGTTCTCCCCGCCCAACGATCCAACCTTTGGGACTGTCTTTTGCGACTTTAAGACTGCAATATTGGGAAACATTGGGAGCGTCTTTCGACGCAGTTTTTGCGTTTCGGAAGATCGCGATAGCTATCTTTGAAAAGTGGGCCCCGGAGATTTCGGTTCAACCCGGGTGAGGGTTCGAGGAGAAGCACACGCCAAACCAAACTGTCATTCCCGCAAGGGTCTGCTGGTAAGCATGCCCGAAAGCGGGAATCCAGTGCCCGCTGAATTCGAAAAATACGTCAGCATTTAACAAGCGAAAAGCTGCGACCTCGCGTTCGCTCTGATCATCGCGCTATCGGAATCGGCGTTCAGCGCGGTAGCCCATCCAGAGTCGAGACCGCAGGCCGAGACGACGGGTGGGGACACGCAATTCACAGATACAAGCTCCCACCCGACACCTTCGGTTCTGGGTCAGCAACTCGGATTCAAACACCCACCGAGACAATGAAAGGTTACAGCAGATCCTGATCCAGCGAAGCGCGGGATTTTGATCTGCCGATCGTTCGGTCACGAGTATATGTATCATCGACTTTCGAACGGTCAGTTCACACTGACCTCTCCCTGTTACCATCCCGCGCAGGCGTTTGTTGAAAAAAGCTCGTATCGCTGGGAAAGCAGTCATCGCGAGGAGCGTAGCAACGTGGCGATCTCTAAGTCGACTAACACTTTCCGCCTGCGAGAAGATTGCTTCGCTGCGCTCGCAATAACAGAATTCTTTGAATCGCCCTTTGTTTATGCGGCTATAGAGTCAGGCCACACCTTCCTGCGGCGGACAGGACCCGACCGAACTTCACTACCCGCCCTCTTTCAACAGGTCCCGAATTGATGGATATCACACTGTTTATTTTTCTTGACATTTAGACCCGTTGATCGTTTGATATAAATGGAAACAGGATCAGGGACGGCCTCACGGGGTTTACATCAGTAACGCATCTCCGCATCTCATCATACGGATGACATCTATTGCTGCGTGACTGCAGAGTGTCAACGAGTCATTCCCGCGTGGTCTGAGAAAGGGGGATGGTGCCTTCTTGCGAAGCAGGAACGGCATCATCGGCTACCCTCGAATTCAGAAAACTGAGGCAATTCTGCCTTGGAGAGGAGGTAATAGCATGCATAGAGTTATGAGAGCGGTCACGGTATTCGTTGCCGCTGCAGTTATTGTCTTTGAAGGAGTGCTGCTTCTTGCGCCGGGTGTTGCAACAGCAATGCACGCCAACAAGGACAAGAAGTTCCAGGTTGGCGATTGGATTACGCAGGGCGGATATGTGGTAGGGTGCAATTGTGGTAAGAAAGTCGGCGCCTGCGTTTGTCAGATTGCCACGGAAAACGACAGCTGATCCAGTTCCTTGAATCAAATCCGGCGGGATACATCTTTGCAGCTTGTAATTAGATTCTGTATTCAGTGGAGTTGAATCCCCCTTTCCGGCCCGTTGAGGCATGATGTTTGAAACCTCGACGCAGCAAGATGTGTCCCGCCTAAGACAATCAAATTGCAGAATTAACCCGGCTTTTCAAAAAAGGAGGAGTGGGTTTTGAGTATTCAAACATTCATTGTAGCAGCGATGTTATCTCTCGGCAGCCTGTTTTTGACCGCAGAGGAAATCTCTATTCCAGCCGAGGCTCGGGTGTCGGCCGAGGGCGGATGGACATTCTGGAACTACTGCGCAATCAGCCCGAATGGTGATGAAGCGGCTCTTATCGACCCGGTCGAGCACCGGGTCTTGGTGTATGCCTTCGGAGATGAAAGTGCCAGAACAGCGGCACGGCACACCGAGGACCTGTCACAGGCATTCCATTATACAGTAGGCGATATCGAATCATTCGATCCGTCAGTACTTGTCAGTGAAGCTGTTGCACACGGGCGCGCTCCGGATGAGGTTGAGCTTCCAATCACAGCGTCATATTCATCTGCCGGCGATCTACTGGTCAGCGATGTTCGCGCTCGAAGAGTACTGACTTTTGACTCGGATCGTGCGCTCAAGGATTCGTTCATACTGACCGGCATGCTGACCGGTCCGAACGAAATCGAGGTGCTTCCAAATGGCAATCTGCTTGTTGCCGACTTCGAAGCGGACAGTCTCGGCATGTTAAATGCCGGCCACTATTGCTTTCTCCTTTCTCCGCAAGGGGAGATACTGAAACGATTCGCGTACACTCCGGAGTCTGCGCTTGAGAAAAGGCTCTGGACAGGACTTTCAGCGGTGTTTGATTTCGACGGAAACGACCGGGTTTATGTCGCATTCAGCTCCGAGGGCTGGCTGTATGTATATGATCTCGAGGGCAGCCTGATTCGGAGAATGAACTGTACACCGTCATGGTTCATAGAACCGGCGGAGTTGCCCGAGCCAAGACGGCAAATACAATCACCGCCGGAGGGATATCAGCACTCGTGGACCCGTATCATTGACCTGATTTACCTGGGCAACGACAAGCTTCTGCTGGTCGCCGAAACCAACAACATGATCCCGGGAGTCGAAGAACGGTTCATAATGGACTTGCTGACGACCAGTGGTGAACTGATCCGGTCAGGCATTGTATCTGATTACCTTCCAGTCGGATTGGATGAGGATGGTTATGTCTATTTCCTGTCATTTCAGGGAGATCATCTGCTCAGGACGACTCTGCGGGAGTAACAGTGATGAAATCGCAGATTAGTAGATACAGAATAGCCCTGCTGATTGCTGTCGTGTTGAACATCGCGCTGGCAGCGGAATTGTATCGTTCGAAGTACCTGGCTAATCCTGTCGACAGGTCAGTACTAACGAGAGCGCATATACGAGGCAACAGATCGTTGCCGAATGTGAACGTGATTGGCCGCGAAGGAGTGATTTGCTCCGCACACAGTCTTCTCGTCGACACCCAACCCACAATGATAGTTTTCTTCTCCTCAAACGACTGCCCGGATTGTTTCAGCGAAAAAGAACTGTGGGCGGAGATTGCGGCGGAGTCGGGCATAGATGTGAAAGCCATAGCTTTCAGCCCCGGGTCAGTAGAATTCTGGGTGTGGGAATCGATTACTGGTATTCCCCTCGATGTCTACCTCGACACAACATACATCATTCACGATGCTATGGCGCTTAATTCAACCCCGCTCAAAGTGCTCTTCACACCCGATGGAGAGGCTGTCTGGGCTGATCCAACGCGGCGCGGCAGGGCTGCTGCAAGATTGTATGAAGAGGAACTCGCTTATGTGCTTGCCAACCTCAAACGAGAAGAATGAGAACGTGTCTGATGTCCGTGATAAACAACAATACACCCGATCGACGGCGCAGAGATATCGACTCTGCGCCAGAGTCATTTTAGCGCACACAATTGCGCTGATAGTCCTTGCAGAGAGTCTCTCAGGTATGGAGGTCATGGTTGCCGATGAGTATCCGCTGGTTGACGGTCAATTGAATGAGAGTGCCTGGAAAACCGCGGATTCCGTTAATGTCTTCATTCAGAAAGAGCCGGATGAGGGGGATCCGTCGAGCGAACCGACTACGGCGTATGTTCTTCAGGATGACTGGGCGCTCTACTTCGCTTTCCGTTGCGAGACAGCTGAGCGGCAACCGGATTGCCGGCATGGAGTTCATGACAGTCAGGAGGGTGACTACGTATCTGTTTATATCGACACGTATCTTGACGGCCGCAATGCTTACCGTTTCGCGGTCAGTTGTGCGGGAACCCGCTCCGATGCTATCATCTCGGAACACGGATTTGAGGAGAATCTATCCTGGGACGGCGTATTCTACTCCAATACTCAGGTTTTTGAGTGGGGTTACACGGTTGAGATGGCGATACCGTGGGAGGCTCTGCGGTTCGATCCTGCCGCCGACACCTGGGGTTTCGTGCTCGAGAGAAACATACCGGTCAGAGCCGAGATCAGCCATTCGACCCCGATGCGCAAGGATGACGTGGTCAGGGTGTCACGCTTCGAGAAACTCACGGGGATCAAGCCGGTGTCAACCAGACAGGAGTTCGATTTCTATCCGCATGTATTCTATCGTACCGAGGATAGTTATGGTGAGGAGTTAAGCAGTTTCAATCTGGCGCTTGATTTCAACTATCGGCCCGTTCCCTGGCTGCAGATACAGTCGACATTCAACCCTGACTTTTCGCAAGTGGAGGCGGACAGATTCGCTATGAATCTCTCACGATACAGCCTGTACTTTCCGGAGAAACGCCCGTTCTTTGTGGAGGGAAACGAGTTCTTCCGGCCCTCGGGAGGAGCCGTGGCGGGACTCGAACAGATATTCTATTCCCGGAACATAGGAATGAAGGTTGCGGATGGCACCGAGGTAGGTCTTGATGCCGGTGCTCGCGTGACAATGCGAAAACAGAAGATCGAATTCGGTGGGTTGCTTGCGGCGACCAGCAGTCACGCCTATGAATCATGGATGGGTGAAGCTGTTGAGCCGAGAGCATTCTACAGCGTGGAGCGATTCAACTACGAGTTGTTCGATCACACCACAGTTGCCTTGTCGCATGCCGGGAAGAACTCGAAGGATATTGATAATCATGTTTTCTCGATCGACGGGACGACTATTACCTCCAATGTGCAGTTGTCGTACCAAGTCTCCCAGAGCAGATACGACGGGATTGCGGATTGGCAGTATTCGGGATATTTCCATTACGTTCCGGACAACTTCGTCATAAAGGCCTGGGCAACAAAGATCGAGGATGAGTTCAATGTCTCAGAAATCGGGTTCATTCCCTGGACAGGATTGCGATCATACTCCGTCACCGCAGGTCCGAGCATAAATCCAGGGAGCGGGCTTCTCTCATATGCCAACCTGCTTGCAGCTATCTGTTTTGAAAAGGAACTCGAAGAGGAGGAGTATTCTCGTGTATATACATGGTCGGCATGGATAACATTCCGAAATGACTGGGGTATAGGGATAGACTATTCTCACGGTCGCAGCTACGAGCTTGGTATCGACTATGACCCGCAGAATTATGCCGTGAGCATTCAGAGTGATGTTTCCCGGAGAGCGTGGTTCATGTTGTTCTATTCCAGCGGGCGAAGCTACAACTATCAACGTGGCTATCTCGGCCGGAACGATTATATGTCGCTTTACTCAACCTGGCGGCCATCCAGCAGATTCGTTTTCTGGATCAACAGCCTTTCATGGGTCGAGAGGCGTCCGGATGGAGGCATCGAAGAGATCACATATACGCTGAGGCCGGGATTGACCTGGAACATCGCGAAAGGGATGGACTTGCGTGTGTATGAGGAAACTCCAATCGACAGGAGTGATGGCATGCTCTCGCACCGGCTGGGTGTTTCGTACTCGTATAACTTCTTGCCGAAGAGCTGGCTGTATATCGCGTTCAATGATTATCAGTACCGAATCAACGGCAAATTCGAACCACGCCAGCGAGTACTCGCGATAAAATACCGGCATCTCTTGAGTTTGTGACCATTGCTTGAGAGTGACCTCTTACATTTCTACAGGGATATCAGCGGCTATGTAATTGTCATAATCTGCATGTGGAGACAGGCCTCAGGAGGCAGAAGAAGTACGATCACCCGCAAGTACGGCCTTGGCAGGCTTCCGCCTCCGTCCCGAGATCCGTGGGCTTGTTGGAAAAGTTCGTACCGCTGGGAAAGCTGTCATCGCGAGAGTCCCGCAAGGCCCAGGAATGGTTGCGGCAGATCCTGATCCCGCGAAACGCGGGATTTTGATCCGCCGTTCGTTCGGTCACAGCCATACGTATCTGTGACTTACGCACGGTCAGTTCACACTCGCCTGCGGCGAGCAGGAACCGACCGAACCAAGCCAACCACTTGTGGGACAGCCTCAGAGCGTCTGCCGCTCACCAAACGCCGGTCTTCCCCCCACCACCCGCACAGTACAAGCGTGGCCCCCCGGAGTCCCAGCCCCCCCGGAGTTTTCGCTTGACTGAAATTTTGACCCTCGGTAATATGTGTCATCTTACAAATTCACACCCCGGAAGGAGGACCCGTGGCAGAAGACCAAGTCCAGAACGATGGTGATCTATATACTCCGGTAGTTTCTTCGAATAAGAGTCAGTCAGAGATCACCTGGGCATCAGTCATCCTCGGGATATTGATCTCCGTTATTTTCGGCATGGCCAATGCCTATCTCGGTCTCAAACTCGGGATGACAATTTCCGCATCGATCCCGGCGGCTGTCATCTCGATGGCGGTGCTCCGAGCCGTATTGAGACGCGGGACGGTGCTCGAGAACAACATGGTCCAGACAATCGGCTCCGCAGGTGAGTCTCTCGTGGCGGGCGTCATATTCACGATCCCCGCATTTCTTATCTGGGCCGAGACAATTCCGGAGTTCACGTTTCGGCTGACGAGTACAGACATCATCTCGATGTCACTCCTTGGCGGCGCGCTCGGCATATTCATGATGATCCCTCTTCGCCGCTACCTCGTCCATCGCGAACACAACAAGCTTCGGTTCCCCGAGGGAACTGCCTGCGCCGAAATTATCGTCGCGGGTGACGAGGGCGGATCGAAGGCCGCGACGGTCTTTGCCGGAATCGGAATCGGCGCTCTGTACAAATTCATAATGTCCGCTGCGCGCGGCTGGCTGGAATCTCCGGCCTGGAATTTCACACGCAAACCGCTCGACGGGGCATACCTCGGAATCGATGCCACGCCCGCACTCCTCGGTGTGGGGTATATCATCGGTCCGCGGATCGCGGCACTCATGCTCGGCGGTGCGGTGCTTGGCTACCTCGGACTGGCTCCCGCTTTCAAGTATGTCGGTCAGTGGATGCCGCTCGATTCGTTCCCGGTGCCTGTCTCTGAGATGGGACCGAGTCAGTTGAGAAACTACTTCATAAAGTACTTCGGGGTCGGCGCCGTGGCACTCGGCGGATTTGTCAGCCTTATCAAGGCAATGCCGGTTATAGCGAATTCATTCGCGGTCGGGTTCCGGCAGATAATGAAGCGCGGCGAGGAGAAGGAAGAGAAGCCGCGCACCGATCAGGATATCCCAATGTGGCAGGTGCTTCTTGGCACTGTTCTCGTTATCCTCGCAATCTGGTCGATGCCTCATCTCGAAATGAGACTGATAAGCGTCTTCCTTGTAGTGCTGTTTGGATTCTTCTTCGTGGTAGTTGCCGCGAGAATCGTGGGTATAGTCGGATCATCCTCATCGCCGGTTTCGGGCATGACAATCGCGACACTTCTGGTCACCTGCCTGATCCTCGTCTCGTTCGGACATTCCGGCATAGAAGGGATGGTGATGGCGATGACCATCGGTGCGATTGTGTGTATCGCCGTCTGCATGTCGGGAGACATAGCGCAGGATCTGAAAACCGGCTGGCTGTTGGGGGCAACGCCGCGCAAACAGCAATGGATGGAGTTCATCGGGCTGGGGACATCCGCGCTGACAATGGGCTTCGTCGTGTTCCTTCTCGCGGACGCATACGGTTTTGTCAAAACGCCCGAGCATCCCTCTCCCCTGCTTGCGCCTCAGGCGAATGTCATGGCGACGGTCGTGCAGGGGATCATGGGCGGCCAGTTGCCGTGGGAGTATATACTCGGTGGTTGCATGATCGCTGCGGCGGTGGAGCTGCTCGGCATTTCCAGCCTGCCGTTTGCGATCGGTCTCTACCTGCCGCTCTCGCTTTCGACACCGATCATGGCAGGCGGACTACTTGCTGCCCTGCTTCGCAAACGTTCGATCGGTCAGCTCGGAAAGATGCGCGAGCAGAAAGGTGTGTTGTTCGCATCCGGACTTGTGGCGGGGGACGCGTTAGTCGGAGTGTTGATAGCGTTCGCCTTTGCGGGGGCTGCGAAATTCGCCATTCTCGACAAGTACAAGTCATTCTCCGAGCACTACGAGTCGATTTCGCTGTTCGGATACAACGCGGGTAGTATTGTCTCGGTGGCAGCGTTCGCAATCCTCATGTACATCTTCTGGAGCTTCACGAAGATTAAGAAGCAGTAGCAGGCCGAGGCTACAGTTAGCGATGATATAGAAAACCGCCGGGGTTAATCCCCGGCGGTTTATTGTGGCTCGTGTACGTCCTGAGATTGTCTTATAAGGATGTCAAGACGTAGGTCGCGGTTCCGGAGTGAGTGAAACGAACGAAGAAACCCGACACGCTCACAACAAGATAGA
>CAYQCE010000076.1:0-10926 GCA_964415885.1 uncultured Ignavibacteria bacterium | reverse complement strand
CCCAAATCCCTATTGACTCAGCCCCCATTTCATGTTTCTTGCATCTTAATGTATAGGTGTGACTTTTGACGGGAGTTTAAGATGGCTGAGTTAGAATACAGGCCGATTAGGGCCGATACCGGACCGGAGAAAACCTGCAAGACATGGCACGCCGAGGCCGCTATGCGGATGCTCCGCAATAACCTCGACGAGGAGGTCGGCGAGGACCCGCGCAATCTCGTCGTGTACGGCGGTTCCGGCAAGGCCGCGCGCAACTGGGAATGCTACCACGCGATAGTCAAATCGCTGATGGACCTCGCGCCGGATGAAACCCTGCTGGTGCAATCCGGCAAACCGGTCGGCATCTTCCGCACGTTCGAGCACTGCCCGCGCGTGCTTATAGCCAATTCTCACCTCGTTCCCCACTGGGCGACGTGGGACAAGTTTCGCGAACTGGAGAAGCTCGGTCTTATCATGTTCGGCCAGATGACCGCGGGATCATGGATATATATCGGTTCGCAGGGGATCCTTCAGGGCACCTACGAAACATTCGCCGCCTGCGGTGCGAAGCATTTCGGTAACGATCTCAGCGGCAAATTCATCCTGACCGGCGGGATGGGCGGCATGGGCGGCGCCCAGCCGCTCGCCGGAACGATGGCCGGTGCGGCAATTCTGGTTGTCGAGGTCGACGAAGCCCGTATCGATAAGCGTCTCAAGACCAAGTACTGCGACAAGAAGACGCACGATCTCGGAGAAGCGCTCCGGTGGATCGACGAGGCTGTCAAGAAGAAAGAGCCGCTGTCGGTCGGGCTTGTCGCAAATGCCGCAGATATTTTCCCCGAGTTGGTCAAGCGGGATATCGTGCCGGATATCGTTACCGATCAGACCTCGGCGCACGACGAGCTGAACGGTTATGTCCCGCATGGGATGACGCTTGACGAAGCGATCGAGCTGCGCAAGAAGTCTCCGACTGATTACATCCGCCAGGCGTACGAATCGATGGTGGTCCACACGAAAGCTATGGTCGATTTGCAGCAGAAGGGCGCTATAGTATTCGATTACGGTAACAACCTCCGCGGACAGGCGGAGAAGGCCGGCCTCAAGGAAGCGTTCGCGTTTCCCGGATTCGTCCCGGCTTACATTCGCCCGCTCTTTTGCGAGGGCAAGGGGCCGTTCCGCTGGGCGGCTCTTTCCGGCGATCCGGCGGACATACATGTCACCGACGAGGTCATACTGAAAGAATTCGCATACAACAAGCCGCTCTGCAACTGGATTAAGATGGCGCAGGATAAAGTGCAGTTCCAGGGACTGCCGTCGCGCATCTGCTGGCTCGGGTACGGTGAACGCGCCCGATTCGGCAAGATCATCAACGGACTCGTGCGCGAGGGGAAAATCAAAGCGCCGATCGTGATCGGACGAGATCATCTCGACTGTGGATCAGTGGCATCGCCGAATCGCGAGACCGAGGCAATGAGAGACGGTTCCGATGCCATCGCCGACTGGCCGCTCCTGAATGCGATGCTGAACATATGTTCGGGCGCTTCCTGGGTATCGATTCATCACGGCGGCGGAGTCGGTATCGGCTATGCGATCCACGCCGGTATGGTGGTCGTGTGCGACGGTACCAGGGAGATGGACGAACGTCTGGAGCGAGTGCTGACATCCGATCCCGGATCGGGTATCATGCGGCATGTCGACGCCGGCTATGACAAGGCGATAAGTTTCGCCCGCGAGAAGGGTGTCAATGTCCCGATGATGAAGGAATAGCATGCAGGCAGATCTCGTAATCAAGAACATACGGCAACTTCTCACCTGCCGCTCGGAAGGCGACCTTCCTCTGAGAGGCGAACGGCTCGCTGCACTCGAGATCATCGAGAACGGGGCGGTTGTTTGCCACGACGGGAGGATCACGGAAGTAGGGGAGACATCCGGGCTGAGCGACCTGCCATCTGGTGCGAAAGTGATCGACGCCGCAGGCAAAGTCGTGACTCCGGGGCTGATCGATCCGCACACCCATCCCGTATTCGCCACTACCCGTGAAGAGGAATTCGAGATGCGCAATCTCGGCAAGTCATACATGGAGATTGCCAGGGCGGGTGGCGGGATACGGAACTCGGTGAGGAAGCTCCGCGAGGCACCGAAAGAGCAGCTATATCATAATGCGGTTCGGTTCCTCGACTTGATGCTGCAGTACGGTACCACGACGATCGAAGCGAAATCGGGCTACGGCCTGTCAACCGAATCCGAGATCAAACAACTCGAGGTCATACGCGACCTTTCGGAAAACCACGAGATGGATATCATCCCGACATTCCTCGGTGCGCATGAGATTCCCGATGAATATCGCGACAACAAGAAGGCGTACGTGGATCTGCTGATAACTGAGATGATACCGCAGGTTGCCGAGAAGAAGCTTGCGGTATTCTGCGACATCTTCACCGAGAAGGACGTCTTCGAAATCGATGACTCCAGAGCGATACTGGAAGCCGCCATAGAGTATGGATTCAAGGTCAAATTGCACGCCGATGAGATCGTGCCCATAGGCGGCGCGGAGCTCGCGGCGTCGATCGGAGCAGTGTCGGCGGATCACCTGGATGTCATATCAGATCAGGGGATTGTCGATATGGCTGCGGCGGGAACGATTGGTGTACTGTTGCCCGGAACGGTTCATTTTCTCGATATGGAGAATCGACCGCCTGCGCGAAAGATGATAGAATCCGGCATGGCGCTCGCGATGGCTACCGATTTCAATCCGGGTAGCTGTGCTACTCTGTCGCAGCAGATGATTATGAACCTCGGCGCAGTGAAGCTCAAAATGACAGCGGCTGAAATAATGAACTGCGTCACTATCAATGCTGCCTGCGCGCTGTGTGTCGAGGATCGGGTCGGCTCGATCGAGACGGGCAAGCAGGCGGATTTGGTAATTTGGGATGTTGAGAATTATCGGCAGCTGCCATACCTGTTCGGGATAAATCTTGCGGGGACTGTGATCAAAAAAGGTCGGATCGTCTCCGGTAATGCAGTGTAAAAGATATCGAACCTCACAGGGCGAGATTATCACAGAATGAAGCTTGAAAGAACATCAACGCTGGCGCTCCTGATCGGTGTATGTGCCTTTTGTGCCGGATGCGGCGTATACACGCTGTCGTCGTCAATGGCATCCGGTATCGAGACGGTTGCAGTGCCGGTCTTCGAGAACGAATCTGTCGAGTATGGAATCGCGGAGGATGTGACATCGGGAGTCATAGAGGGATTCGTTGCGGATAATACGCTCAAGGTTGTGGCGCGGTCGCGTGCCGACGCTATCCTTGAGGGCACTATCAAGACGTACTCAAGGGAGCCGTACACGTACGACGAGAACGACAATGTAACCGAGTACAAAGTCAATATATCGGCTCGCGTGAGGTTGAACAAAGCGGATGGAAGCTCTGTTTGGGAAGAGGAGAACGTGGCCGCCTACGGAATCTACGATGCGAATGGTGAATCGGAAGATGACGGGAAAGCTCGGGCGATCGCAAAAATGACCGAAGATATGATAAACAGGACCGTAAAGGACTGGTGATTTTATATACAACGCGGCAACCGGGGATTCGTCCTATTCAGGAGTGCAATTTACTCGGGCAAGGTCGACTTTTCAGGATGGCAGGACTACTATGAAAACCGGGACATTAATTTTTTGTTTTACAGTTTTGCTGGTTTTGACGTTCAGCTTCGATCCGGCGATGGCGATAAACTCAAAGGCAGGGACTCACGCCTATTCGTTTCTGAAGATACCAGCCGGCGCAAAAGCCCCCGCTATGGGGGGCGCGCACACCGGGATTGCAAGCGATGCATACTCCGCGTACTACAATCCGGCCGGTATAGCGCTCGTTCCCGGGTCCGAAATCACGGCATCCTATAACAACTATCTATCTGACATTCAGGGCGGCTACCTGTCGTATGTCTTCAACTGGGGACAGAGAGGCAAGCTCGGTTTCACGGCGAATTATTTGAATTTCGGCGATACTCCGAAGCTGGATCGTGACGGGAACGATCTCGGCGAATTCGGCGGTGGGGATCTCGCTCTTGGTCTAACATATGCCAGGAAATGGGAGCGTGAGGATGAAGATCTCGATCCGATAAGTGGCGAGAGTTACACCCGTGAGGTTCTTACCGGTTTTGCGTTCGGTGCCACTGCGAAGTTCATTTATGAGAAAGTCGATGAATACAGCTCGGATGCGATAGCGCTTGATCTCGGGTTTCTGTACGGATTTATGGATCGACGCACGAGCGTGGGAGTGTCTGCGTCCAATCTTGGTTTCCAGTTGAAGGGATTGTCATCCGGCCACCAGGATCCGCTGCCTGCGATCATTCGTGCCGGTATCGGTCACACACTGAAGGCTATGCCGTTTACAATTGCTCTCGATGCAATCAAGCCGATAGACAACGACTTTCGGATCGGGGCGGGTGTGAATTTCATCGAACTCGAGCAGCTCGAACTCCGCGCCGGCTACAATACAATCGGTGAGGACTACAAGACCGGCTCGGACAGCGATGACTGGGGTGGAATCTCGTTCGGCGCAGGCTTAAAGCTCGACAAGTTCGTTCTGGACTATGCCTTCATACCGTTTGCCGACCTCGGAAACAGCCATAGACTCGCGATTTCGAGCAGATGGTAGGATCGATTAGGGGTTATGCCATGAAGCCGACATTAAAAGTTACATCACTCATCCTGTTGATAGCGATAATAGCCCTGTCGTGCGGGAGTGACCCGGAAGGCCGGAGTACAGTGCACGACTTCCTGCGGGCTATCAAGACCGACACGGTGAGTTACGACTATCTCTCCACGCTCCTCGATCTCGATGAACTGGTGCACGAGGGCACGGTATACGACTATGACACAACGATAGGCGAGCAGGCGAACAAGGACCGTTTCGTTGACCTGCTGCTTCCGGGAGGTTCGGTCCGCGAGCGCTGGATTTCCAACCAGATAATAGTCGGCAACAGTGAAGTGCTCAGAGACACAGCTATTGTCGAAGTGTCGTTTATCGATCAGGATGCGGAGAAGGTGAAGCAGTACTACAACAAGATGGGCGTCCATCGAGAGGATGACGCCTGGAAGATCTTCGCTTTCAGGCTCTTTTGAGCGGATCGAATGGTGTTTTCCCCTGCCGTTTTGCAGCGCTTGTATCCAGTTTCTGATGTTAACATATCGCCACAATGGGTCTACGAGACTATTTTGTCTTGAAACCGTCTAACATTTAACGTAATATAGGGACAATAACGAATAGAGTATGTTCCCTCCTTGGTTTGACATCGAGGACATTCTATGGCAACAGGCGTTGTTGTTCGAATCGAAAAATCAGACGGATTCGGGTTCATACAGACCAGAGACGGTCGCGAGGTTTTTTTCCATCAAAGGTGGTTGAAAGAAATCAAGTTTCGGGATATCAAGGTTGGATCAATCCTCGAATTCGATATAGACCAGGGAAAGCGGGGTTTGCGCGCTAAGAGAGTGCGAATCGCCAATGATGGAGCGTGATTCATCCTACCGGAGCTCGCTCTATCCTCCCCATACATCCCCCGATTGGCAACTGCGGCGTCCACGGTGTCGGTTGCGGGATATGCTCGCGGGAATCTCAATGATCCATTGAACGGTTTGTCCTTTGGGTCGTCACTCTATTTGACCGACTCTCGGATGGAGTAAGCCGTTGATTTACAGGCTCAAAAATCGCTTGATTTTTCATAGCCATTTTTCTATACTCTTGCATGTTTTTTCAGCGACCCATTGGGAGATTGTCTTTGACTTACATCGGGTTAAACCAGAACAGTGATAACAATTTTCTTCGATTGATTCATTTTGGGAGGCAGGAGATGTCTAAGCTTTTTAAAGCGCTTTCGAGCTTACTGTTGCTTCTTCTTTTGGCTGCGTTCATAGGCTGTGAGGGAGATGAAGGACCACAGGGCCCTCCGGGGGAACCGGGAACTAAAGGCCCTCCGGGTGAGCCAGGGGATGCAGCACCGCCAGCCGACCGGTATTTCGGTATTTCGATCGTTAACAACTACGTGTACGATCACAACGGCGCGCCCGTGGTTCGACTTACCTTCGACTCCACCGCGGCGCCATCGGACAGCGTAGTTGTGGGACAGCGTCTCAGCCAGCCTCCTCAATTGGATGGTCAGCTTAGTGATCAGGAATCGTGGCAGGTGACCGAGGCGAGTTCCATTCCTCTGCAGAATCTCAGAGGAGAGGATAACGAGATCGCCTTTGTTGACATGCGCGCTGGTTTTGATGAGGACAACATCTATCTCTTCATTCTCTGGACCGAGGTAAGAAACGTTCCCACCGGCATTTTTGACATCGGCCCGAATCGTATTCCGGGACGCTGGATTTATGACGGCGAGGAAGAAGTCTGGAACCGTTCATCCGAGAATGAAGATGAGTGCATGCTCTTCTGGGATATTGACGGAGTTGCCGACTGGTCGACCGTTGGTTCGGCTATGCTGTATCACGGCTCCGACAGTACTCTCTATCTCGATGGCACCGGCTTGATCGATGTCTGGGCCTGGTCCGCCGGCAGAGGCGGATGGGTCGGGCACGTCGCCGACATGTTCATAGATGGAAGCCGCAACAACGGCGCTCCGATGTTTGATATGGGAACCGGATCTTTCATCGAGAATATTGATGACACACTCCCGAGATGGCAGCACCGCAGAGATCCGAACAGAAACCCCTCACCACCGTTCCTCCAGTGGGATGCGGTGCCGTTTAGTGCTGACTTGGGCTGGACGGACAACGCCAGAATTCAGGGCTACACAATCGTCCTCCCGACCGGAAGTCAGGCCGATATCGAGGTCAATGATAGCGAAGCCGCCTGGGGCTGGGCCGGCGCACCCGATTCATGGGTGCTGGAGATTCGCCGCGCGAGGAATACCGGTAACGGCGACGACGTACAGTTTTAGGAAGGAGGATATGTCTGATGAATAGAATGAAGTTGATATTTAGCCTCCTTCTTACCGCGTCTCTTCTGCTTCTCGTGTCATGCGGAAGCGAGGGGCCGGAGGGTCCTCCGGGAGATGACGGCGAGCGAGGCGAACCGGGTACGGACTACACTCCGCCGGTGCCGGATGATCAGGTGTTTTCGGTTGCTCTCTTTAATGGCAGCGAGGATTCGCATAACGGCAACGTGGCTGTACTTCTGACCACCGATCTGACAGCCACCGAGGATGGACATACCGTCATTGCGAGAGAACTCGAGCGTCCCCCAATTCTGGATGGACGTGATGATGGAGACGCTCTCTGGGGCGGATCCGCCGCTACTCTCGAAATCGACCGTACTCCGTTGAAGGATAACCTTATCAGAGACGGTTCCGTGCGGGCCGGATACGACGGCAAGTATATCTACATGCAGATTCAGTGGACCGAGGTCGAGGGAAACGGTTTCGTCATTGGCGAGAATCGTGAGTATCGCACCTGGGAGAGGTCACTGGATGAGGATGACAGGCCAACCTGGGTCAGACAGCAGTTGTACGAAGACAAGCTCTCCATCATGTGGCTGAAGAGAGGCGAGTGGTACGATATCATAAACTGGGAAACGGATGGATGTCGTCTTGCTTGTCACGCCGAAAGACAGGAGGGCATGTTCACGCTGTCTGATACCACGGATATCGATACCTGGGTCTGGGGCGCTGCGACCACGGATCCGATGGGATTCGCGCAGGATGCCCTGATTGGATATATCGCGGAAAACGATCCAGTATCGAACGCCTTCCAGGAGGACAGAGGCTCGCACGTGTTCATAGACAACTTTGACAGTGACAACAACAGACCGCTCTACCAGCACAAGGAAGATCCAAACACGAACGCGCCTTACCCGCTCCTGACCTATGAGGTATTCGGTTACAGGACATTCGGCTGGCAGATCGGTTCGACAATTCCAGGAATCGTTGCCAACTATCCGTCTCATTCCGCAGCCGATATTGAGGCGAAAGGGCATTTCGAGAACGGTACGTGGACTGTCGAGCTCAGACGTCTCATGGATACGCATAATGTCGACGACGCTCAGTTTTGATGCTTGATTAGAACGGTTTTTACTTTTTACGGCTCCGGTTAATCCGGAGCCGTTTCTTTTTGCGCCATTCTGAAATAAGCCTTGCTGTGTTTGCCTTGAATACCCTCCCGCGCTAAAGAAATGCGGCACTCTTCCGTTAGACTTAAATAGGGAGTACTTATCGATGAAGCGCGACTCGATCAAAGGCGTCGACACCATAATCCTTCTTGTAACCGATATCGACGAGTCCGTCAGGTTCTACAGGGAGTCGGTCGGTCTGTCGCTGAAATTCAAAAGCCCGGGCTGGGCGGAATTCGTAGTGGGTCCGCTTCATATCGCCCTTCACCGCAAGAGCAAACAACTGATGCAGCATCACGATTCGCTTTCGCCGGTCGGCGTGTCGATCAATTTCGAGGTCGATTCGATTGCAGATATGGTTCGGGAACTGCGAAAGAACGGCACAGAATTGGTCGGTGAAGTCAAGGAATATGAGTTCGGCAAGTACTTCTTCATATCCGATCCGGATGGCTACATCGTTGGTTTCCGCGAATACAAGTCCGAGATGGCATCCGGGAATTACTCCTGACCACGGCTTTCGATCTAAACTCTCGATCAACAAATCATTGTAGGCGTCGCGATTATTGATTATAATTGTGCGATGTCGCAAAACAGAGTTAAAGCGGTACTGCTCGACGTCGGCCAGCCCCTGGTTGAGGATTCCTCGCTCGACGAGGAGTGGAACAAGTGGTTTGCCGCGTATCTCTCCGATCACTTCGGTCGGATGATACCGTTAGAGTCCGTTCTGGAAGTTCGGGAGCGGGCAGTCCGGTGCTACGCGCCTTCTATCTTCTCATACACTATCTGGCATTTTGTGAAACCGGACAAGGACCATTTCAGAGACCTCCGCAAGAGGTTCGATGACCTCGACTACAGCAAATATCTCAGAATCAGACCTGAAGCGGACGAGGTATGTGCTGCTCTTGCCGAGAAATATACGCTCGCAACCGCTGCGAATCAGCCTCCGATGACCCGCGGTATACTCGAGGACGCGGGGATTTTGAGGCATTTCGATTTCAAGGAGATGTCGGGCGCAATGGAGTACTCCAAACCGGATATCCGTTTCTTTCTCCACATTCTCGATCAGATCGGCGCCAGGCCGGATGAAGCCGTGATGGTCGGAGATCGTCAGGACAATGACATCGTACCGGCGAAGCTCCTCGGCATGAAAGCTGTTCGCTGGCGTGGCGGATTATTCAAAGATCAGGAGATAAGGATGCCATCCGAAGAACCGGATGCTGATATATATGAGCTCTCAGAGCTCCCGGAAACGTTGGAAAAACTGAGGTAGAAGTAGCGAAATAGACTCAACCAGAACAAGCGGGGCCTTATGCTTGCGAGAGTTGTATCCTCAGCCGTGCTCGGTATCGACGCCTACACCGTGGATGTGGAAGCGGACATAACCAATATGTTGCCCGCGTTCTCCACCGTGGGCCTGCCGGATGGCGCGGTGAAGGAGTCGAAAGAGCGGGTAATGTCCGCTATCAAGAATTCCGACTTTGTATTCCCGAACAAGAAGGTGACAATCAATCTTGCTCCCGCGGATGTGCGGAAGGAGGGATCCGCGTTCGACCTTCCTATCGCGATCGGTATCCTGTCGGCCACAGGACAGATTCTCTCCGAGGAGTTCGATGATACCGTGATTCTGGGAGAGCTTTCGCTGGACGGTTCCCTTCGCCGTGTTTCGGGAGTGCTTTCCATGGCGCTTCAGGCGAAGAAACTCGGGAAGCGGCGACTGATCGTACCCGAGGACAATGCCCGCGAGGCCGCGATGGCGTATGGGCTCGATGTCTTCCCGGTAAAGACGCTGCGTGATGCAATCGATCTCCTGGAGAACGGCGACGATGTGAAGCCGTACACGATTGACATCGATAAGGTCTTCAACGAATCTCAGGAGTACAAGGTCGACTTTTCGGATGTCAAGGGGCAGGAGGGTGCCAAACGCGCGCTGGAAGTGGCCGCTGCCGGCGGACACAATATCATCCTGATCGGTCCGCCCGGATCGGGCAAGACTATGCTCGCCCGCCGAATGGCCACCATTTTGCCAACTTTGACTCTCGAAGAGGCGCTCGAAACCACCAAGATACACTCGGTCGCAGGAGCGCTCCCCGCCGACAAGGCCTTGATTGCCATTCGTCCGTTCCGGTCGCCACATCACACGATCTCCGATGCCGGCTTGATCGGCGGCGGTCGAGTGCCGAAGCCGGGCGAGGTATCGCTGGCTCATCATGGTGTGCTGTTCCTCGATGAGATGCCGGAATTCCGCAAGGATGTTCTCGAGGTCATGCGGCAGCCGATGGAGGATGGCTGCGTGACTATCTCCCGCGCAACTATGTCGCTCACATATCCCGCGCAGTTTATGCTCGTCGGCGCGATGAACCCGTGCCCGTGCGGATATTTCGGGGATCAGGCACACGAATGCAACTGCACGCCGGTGCAGATTCAGAAGTATATGTCCAAGATATCCGGGCCGCTCATGGACCGGATCGATATTCATATCGAGGTCCCCGCCGTCAAGTTCAAAGACCTCGCCGCGGAACCATCGGGCGAGAAGTCGGAGTCGATCCGCAAGCGGGTCAACGAGACGCGGCAGGTGCAGCTCGATCGGTTCAAGAGCGAGGAGAATATGTTCTGCAACGCCCACATGGAATCGCGGGACATCCAGAGCTACTGCAGAATCGACGACCAGTCGAAGGGGCTTTTGAAAATGGCGATTACCAAGCTCGGGCTTTCCGCGCGGGCGTACGACCGGATTGTCAAGGTTGCGCGCACGATCGCCGATCTCGATCAATCGGACGAGATTCAGCCGTCGCACATTTCGGAGGCGATCCAGTACCGCAGCCTCGACCGGAATCTGTGG
>CAYQCE010000075.1:0-11968 GCA_964415885.1 uncultured Ignavibacteria bacterium | reverse complement strand
GATTGCCGCGCTCGCCTTGCGTGCTCGCAACGAAGCGTCCTGTTCGTTCATACTTGATGGTTTGTTGAAAAAGGGCGGGTAGTGAAGTTCGGTCAGCTCCCGCCCGCCGCAGGCGTGTGTGACCTGATAGCATAGCCGCATAAACAAGGGGCGATTCGAAGATCGCCGGATCACACGCACGCGAAACGCGTCCGCAGTATCTGGCGTAACGTGGTTTTTCAACATGCCTTTGAGCAGGGGCACACCCCGTTAGTGGATGTGCCACGACTTCTTCCACACTCATCCATAGGAGGAAACTCGCGGTAGTGATTGTGTGTTGCATTGTCGAAATCCGATGTGAATTCGACAATGGCAGGACCATTAAAGGCTTCTTCTCTGCTCGACAAACCGGCGTCAGGTCTGGGTGGCCCACCCTCCGGGTGGGTTTCTTCTTGTGTACGGAATGAGTAACTGCCGGGTCTATCCGCCCGCTTCTCTCACTCCGGAACTCGACCTACGGCGCCACGGGCGTCAGATCACAATTCCGATACACCGAATCAGGGTCAGACGCAACAACGCATATGTGTCTATGGCCTTGCCAATTGGAAGACGCGTGGTGTGGTCAGTGCGCCCACCATAATGGGGAGTACAACTCGCAGTTCCACTCGCAGTAGCACTTTCCACTTGACCTGCGTTCATCAATGAAGCATATGGAAACAATGACTTAATGATCCTGTTAGGTTACGTATATGGAATTCCTGCTGACTATAACCGTACTTGGTACCGAGATCGATCTGAGCCACGTTGTCGACCGAGTCCTCGGATGGCTTTCTTCGAACGGCCTGCGGATTCTCCTGATCCTTATACTCGCCGGGATCGGCCTGAAGGTTGGTCGTCTGGCGGTCGACCGGATCTTCAACAAGTTTGTTCGTGGCGAGGGCATGGAGGCCGAGAAGCGAGCGGATACGCTTGCATCCGTGATGAAGTATGTCGTCACGATCGGTCTTCTGGCCCTGATACTCGTGATGATACTCGGCGAATTTGGCGTGAAGATCGGTCCGATTCTCGCCGCCGCCGGTGTGCTCGGTCTCGCGATCGGGTTCGGCGCGCAACATCTCGTGCAGGATGTCTTCAGCGGGTTTTTCATCCTCCTTGAGGATCAGATCCGGGTCGGCGATGTTGTGACTATCTCGGGCCATACAGGGCTTGTCGAGAAGGTCAACCTCCGCATGACTATCCTCCGCGATCTGTCGGGAAATGTACACTATATCCGGAACGGCATGATCGATGTCGTTACCAATATGACGAAGGACTACTCCCGCTACGTATTCGAGATTGGCGTGGCGTACCGTGAGGATGTCGACGAGGTTATCACTGTCATGAAGCAGGTCGACGCCGAGATGCGTGAGGACGAGAAGATTGGCGGAGAGATTCTGGAGGAGCTGGAGATTATGGGGCTGGACGCCTTCGCTGATTCCTCAATCGTGATCAAGGCCCGCACGAAAACCAAGCCCAGTTCGCAGTGGAAGATCAAGCGCGAGTATCTCCGCCGCCTGAAGAAGCGCTTCGATGAACTCGACATCGAGATACCATTCCCGCATATCACGCTCTACATGGGCCAGGACAAGGACGGCTCCGCGCCGCCGCTGCGGGCAAGATTGGAGGGTAATGGGTTTCAAAGGGCGGAGAATTTTACTCCAGAGAAGAACTCAGACAACAGCAAATCTGAACAGGAATGACCTTGTGTGGCTATTCCGCGAGGTGGTCGTTCAAACGGTTGAACGCCGCTTTCCAGAATTTCGCATATTCGTAGTAGGCGTCGTCATACTGCTCGCCAAACGGCAGATTCGTGTGATACAGGTCGAGCCGAACCTGTTCCCCTTTTTGATTCATCACAGCGGTGACGAGTGACTTGATCCCTCGCTTCTCGTCAATCCATACATACTGAACAGTGCGGTTAGGGATCATGTTGATGAACTGACCGTAGATATCGGGACGGTCAGTTGTATCCGACTCGATCCACAGTCCAAATTCGCCGCCTTTTTCGGCTACGGTATGCGCTTTGTTGCATATCCAGTGTTCGAGGAGCGAGCCGGTAGTGAGATAGCTGAATAGCTCCTCCACTGTGGAGTTGAGGTGAGAGGTTACCTCCAGTGCTCGCGAAACCGCTGTCGTACCTACCATATTCGGATTCTCAGCCATAGTTTAGATGATCGGTGGCTCCTGGTATTCGCCCCAAACCTCGCGCATGACATCGCAAATCTCGCCCTCGGTGGCATAACACCGCACGGACTCGAGAATGTGCGGCATGGTGTTATCTGTTCCCTCGCAAGCGGTCTTCAGATCCGCGAGTACACGCTTCACTTTATCATTATCGCGCGATCCCTTGACTTCCTTAATAGACTTGCGCTGGATTTCGGCAGACTTCTTGAAATCGATGTTCAGGATCGGAATCTCGATTTCCTCGTTTTCCAAAACGAAACCGTTCACACCAACGATTATCCGGTCGCCGGAGTCGATTTCCTTTTGGTATGTATATGCCGACTTCGCGATTTCGCGCTGGAAATAGCCTTCCTCAATGCCCTTGAGCACTCCACCGAGTTCATCAATCTCCTGGAATATCTTCTCGGCCTGCTCCTCCATTTGATCGGTCTGCGATTCCACGAAGTAGGATCCCGCGAGAGGATCGATCGAATTGGCCACGCCAGATTCCTCAGCGATCACCTGCTGCGTCCTCAGAGCGAGACGGGCGGCCTTGTCGGACGGCAGTGCCAGTGTTTCATCCATTGAGTTGGTATGCAGCGACTGAGTGCCACCGAGTACGGCGGAGAGAGCCTCAAGCGCCGTGCGTACGAGATTCATTTCCGGCTGCTGGGCTGTCAGAGAGCAACCCGCCGTCTGGGTGTGGAAACGCAGTTTCCACGACTCCTCACGCTTCGCGCCGTACTTCTCGCGCATGCGCCTTGCATAGATTCGGCGAGCCGCGCGGTACTTGGCGATCTCCTCGAAGAAATCCATGTGGGCGTTGAAGAAGTATGAGATACGCGGCGCGATTCGGTCGACATCGAGGCCTCGTTCCATTGCAGACTCGATGTATTGGAAACCATCGGCCAGAGTGTACGCCAGCTCTTGAACTGCCGTAGCGCCGGCTTCACGGATGTGGTATCCGGAGACCGAGATCGTATTCCATTTCGGTACGTGATCGGCGCAGAATTCCATGAGGTCGACGATCAGCCGGACGGACGGCTCCGGCGGATAAATCCACTCCTTTTGCGCGATGTATTCTTTCAGGATGTCATTCTGGAGTGTCCCAAGCAGCTTGTTTGCGGCAATACCCTTCTTCTCCGCAACCGCGATATACATGGCGAGAAGGATACTGGCGGGAGAGTTGATGGTCATAGAGGTCGATACCTTGCTCATGTCGATGCCGTCGAAGATAATCTCCATGTCATTGAGAGTATCGACCGCAACGCCGCACTTACCGACCTCGCCGAGTGAACGTTCGTGATCGGAATCGTAACCCATGAGGGTCGGTAGATCGAACGCGACAGAGAGACCGTGCTGACCGGCCTTGAGGAGCATATGATACCGCTCGTTCGTCTCGCGGGGTGTGCCCATCCCAGAGAATTGCCGCTGGGTCCACATCTTGCCGCGATACATCGAGGCATGCACACCTCGGGTGTAGGGGTACTGTCCCGGGAATCCGAGATCGCGCATGTAGTCCTTGCCCTCGACATCCTCGGGCAGATACATCGGTTTGACCGGAGCGGAAGAGACAGTCACCCACTTGCGATCGGTCTTGGCCGTCGCCTCAAGCTGCTCCTTCCACTTCTTTTTCGCATCGTCATACTTAGGCTGCTCGGCCTTCCGGTTCTTCTCTTTATCTTTCTCTATGTCGGGAGAAGTCGTCTTCATAGATCAACCCTTCCTTAAAGCTTCAGATTTTCGAGATACTATAAGTAATTAAGATAAGCTAAAGGCGTTAGCTTTTCAACGTTATTATGCCTCTGCGCTATCTATAACATGTTTCCCGGACAATCGTTCGG
This sequence comes from uncultured Ignavibacteria bacterium, assembly GCA_964415885.1. Classification (GTDB taxonomy): domain Bacteria; phylum Zixibacteria; class MSB-5A5; order JAABVY01; family JAHJOQ01; genus CAYQCE01. Next base: position 7,943 of record CAYQCE010000075.1, on the reverse strand, counting down.
AACAGCAGCCGCAATCTCAAAATCACTTGACCTCCATTTTCACGGGAGTATCATAGGTTATGGGTATTTTCGATAAGATATTCAATCGCGAGCCGAAGCCGGGTGATCCGGTGCCGGTCAACGACACCAACTTCGAACAGGAGGTTCTCGCCTCCGATCTTCCGGTAGTGCTCGAGTTCTACTCGACCACTTGCCCGGCATGCCAGGTGATGACAGGACTCCTCAAGGAGGTCGCGACGGAGTTCGCGGGCAAAGTCAAGCTCTGCACTGTCAATGTCACATACGCCCCTGCGGTGACCTCGAGATTCAACGTACGCGGTACGCCTACTACGGCATTCATGAAGCGTGCCAAGGTTCTCGACGCGGTTGTCGGCGCGGTCCCGATCAATGAGCTGAGACAGCGATTCGAGAAGCTGGCGAAGGCGTGAGGGTTTGGGGCACGGCCGGACGCTTTCTCAATTGACAGAGCCTGAAATCTGGTTATACTTCTCTTGTAACTCATAAACGCACTCACTACTTTCTCGCATTTTGCATGAGACAGTTTTTGTAGAACTGCAGTGGTGATTTGCAAAACGGGGATATATACGAGATGATTACCTTTCGACTAATGATCCTCTTGGGTGTGGTGTGGTCTATCATATTCGTTGATCTTGGCTCATGCCAGGACTCAGTCTGAACAGACGAAGGTTGGCATGTCACTAATCCAAATGCTACCAAGAACTTAGATTCGCTCTATATGCCTTATGCTCCTGTTGAGACAGACTCCTCGGTTATGGACGGTTTCCATTGGAGAGACGAGTACCGCTTCACCTTTTTCGACGAGAAATGTTACACGCCGACGATTGCCGCTGATGGAAACGAACTTCACGTTGGTTTTGGAATTCGCAATCCGGCCTCAGGCTGGACGGAAGTCTATTACATTGGCAGTGCGTCTCAAGGGCTTTCTTGGAATGACAGTTTGCTGATGAGTGACCTGACTGGTGCTAATGCTGCGAGTGGTCCGACAGTCTGTGTTTCAGGTTCCTTGGTATTTCTTGGTTGGTTTGACGGCGGTACATTGGTCTACCCTCGCGACGTTCGATTTCGAAAGAGCTACGACTCAGGATCGACTTGGTCTGAACCAATCATCATTCAGCAGGATGTTTGGGCTGATTATGTCTCCTACCATCTGAGATTTGATAGTTCATCAGATACAGTATTTGCTTCCTATGCAAGACGCTACGCAGATGGACACTGGACTAGACTTAGAAGGAGTCTTGACCAAGGTGAAGTCTGGTCAGAGGAATTCATCATTGGTAAGGGGCCGGAAGGTGGTCCTCCAGCCATAGCAAGTGCAGGCAGCCAAATCGTAGCCACAATCCCATTTGGTTTAGAGGTTCTTTTTCACAGGAGTAGTGACGCTGGGCAATCATGGACCGAGGAGATTGCGATCTCTGAGTTGGATGGCTTTCCGTCCCAGGGTCCTATTTTGGGAGCGGATCCCAATGGAGGAGTTTACGCGACTTGGTTTGAGTATAAAGGATCAGTTTATCCAACGACAGGATGGATCTGCCTTGCAAGGAGTACGGACTTCGGTCAGACATGGGATTCGCTGAAGTGCCTATCTAGTCAACCGACTGGAGTAGAGTCATATATTCATGCGGATTCAGAGAGAGTATGCGTAGCGTGGTGCGATGAAAGACATGGAAGTCCTGACACTGACATCTACTTCCGGATGAGCACAGATATGGGTGGGAAATGGTCGCCGGAGATGCGGTTGGATAATGCTCCGAATCCTTCGAATACGCCAGTAATTGATGTAGCGGATAGCTTGATTCATGTCGTCTGGCGAGATCAGAGGAATATGGAATGGGCTCTTTATCACAAGGTTGGGGGTTGGTTTGTTCCGGGTGATGTAGACAAGAGTGACGAAGTTGATATAGACGATATTGTCTCGCTGATAGAGTATGTTTTCTTAGGGGGTGGCTCTCCCGAACCTTACTGGGCTGGGGACCCGAACTGTGACAATTCGATCGACATAGATGACGTTGTCTATTTGATCGAGTATGTTTTTCAGGGCGGCCCGGAACCGTGTTGATGTCCCCTCAAGTTTGAACGTCGGGGTGCTCCGCTCATTACGTTGGCTACACAACGCCGACCTGCAGATTACACATCGAGCTGTGGGCTACTAAGCCCATCCTGTGCTATCTGTCAAAATAGCTTGCGAAATACGGCTCTCGCGATTATCCTATTCCACTATGATTAAGAAAATACTCATCGCTAATCGCGGCGAAATAGCTGTACGAATCATGCGCTCCTGCCGCGAACTTGGAATCACTACAGTTGCTGTATACTCCGACGCCGATGCCGACGCGTTCCACACTCGATATGCCGATGAAGCCTATCATATCGGCCCGGCGCCGTCGGCGGAGAGCTATCTCGTCGGTGAACGTATTGTCAAAGCGGCGCAGGATGCCGGCGCCGATGCGGTGCATCCGGGATATGGATTCCTCGCAGAGAACGCGGGCTTTGCAGGCATGGTCGAAGAGGCCGGGCTCACATGGATCGGTCCGCCCCCCAAGGCGATCGAAATGATGGGTGACAAATTGACCGCGCGTCATACTGTGCGGCAGTTCGATGTACCGGTTGTGCCAGGTTTCGAGAAGGCTATCGACGACATCGAAAAAATCACCGGTGAGATCGAGAATATAGGCTATCCGGTTCTAATCAAAGCTGCTGCGGGTGGCGGCGGCAAGGGAATGCGGATCGTGAATGATCCGAAAGACCTTGCGTCTGCCGTGCGGGGTGCGGCAAATGAGGCGCGGAATGCGTTCGGTGACGATCGCGTGTATATCGAGAAATATATCGCCAAACCGAGGCATATCGAGATTCAGGTCGTGGCCGACTCGCATGAGAATATTGTGTATGTCGGTGAGCGCGAATGCTCGATACAGCGCCGTCATCAGAAGGTGATCGAGGAGGCGCCGTCGCCGCTTGTCAACGAGGAGATGCGCAAGCGGATGGGCGAAGCGGCGGTGAATGTCGCCCGGTCGTGTGGGTATGTGAATGCCGGTACGGTTGAGTTCCTTGCAGACAACAACCGGAATTTCTACTTCCTCGAAATGAACACCCGTCTACAGGTCGAACATCCGGTCACTGAGTTGATCACGGGAATCGACCTGGTCAAGGAGCAGATTAATATCGCTAACGGCGGCGAGCTTTCCTTCGGGCAGGACGATATAGAATTGAGCGGGCACGCTATCGAGTGTCGAATCTATGCGGAGGATCCGGAGAGCAATTTCATGCCCTCGACAGGCGAGCTGAAGTCTTACCGCGAGCCGGGCGGCCCCGGAGTGAGGGTAGATTCCGGCGTGGTCGAGCGATCGGAGATTCCTATCTATTACGATCCGATGATCGCAAAACTCTGTACGTGGGGCAAGGACCGTCAGGAGGCCATCGACCGAATGCTCCGGGCGATTTCCGAGTATAGAATCTGTGGAGTATCGACGACTCTGGCTTTTCATGAGACGGTGCTCGATCATGAGAAATTCCGCAGTGGCGATCTGTCGACACATTTCATCGACGACTACTTCGCCGATCGTGAATTTGGTGTGAGTGAGGATGAGCACATCCTGCGTGCCGCCGCTGTTGCAGCGAGTCTCTTTGACTTTCAGGACAGCAAGCGAATCAGTAGTGCATCCGACGGCCATGCGCCCAACTCGCGCTGGCGCAAGGCGGGTCGCAAAGCGAGCCTCAGGGTCTCGCTGGAGGATATGAAATGAACTACGCCACGAAAGTGCTCGATAGAGAGTTCATAGTATCTCTGACAGACCGGGGAGAGAGTGTGAGTATCGAGGTGGATGGCAAGCCCGCAGAGCTTATGTTCACAACCCGAAAGAACAAGCACCGCTTCCTGCTCGTTATAGATAATAGATCGTACGACGTTGAAGTCAACCGCTCCAATGGCAGGTTCTCCGTGTTTATCTATGGCCGCGAGTTCGAGGTCACAGCGGAGGATGAGCGCCTGGCCCGAATCCGAGAAGTAGCCGGTATGGGAGTGGAAGGCGACGCTGAGAAAGAGATCAACGCCCCCATGCCCGGGCTTGTTGTTGATGTCCTCAAGAAGAAGGGAGATCAGGTGAGCAAAGGTGAGGGGGTAATCGTGATAGAGGCAATGAAGATGGAGAACGAACTCAAGGCCGAGGCGGACGGAGTGATAGAGGACATCATCGTCGAGGTCGGACAGTCCGTTGAGAAGGGCGCATGCCTGGTCAAGCTTCAATAGATCTTCACTCAATCAAACTTCACCCGGAGGGGAGGGCAACGCAGCTATGCGAGCAAAGAAGAAGTCCCTCTATACCCGCGAGGATACACAGAACATAGACTACGATGCACGGCTCGGCGAACCTGGCGAGTATCCATTCACACGCGGCATTTATCCCGGAATGTACACCAAACGTCTCTGGACGATGCGACAGTATGCCGGATTCGGTACGGCCGCGGAGTCGAACCTGAGATACAAGTACCTGCTCGGACGCGGTCAGACCGGTCTCTCGGTGGCCTTTGATCTGCCGACACAGATTGGATACGATTCGTCGGACGAGATGGCGGCAGGCGAAGTCGGCAAGACCGGCGTGGCTATAGACACGCTCAAGGATTTCGAGATTCTCTTCGATGGTATCCCGCTCGACAAGGTCTCGACCTCTATGACGATCAACTCGACAGCCGCGATCCTGCTCTGCATGTATATCGCTGTCGCAAAGAAACAGGGCGTTTCGCAGGACCAGATATCGGGTACGGTGCAGAATGACATTCTGAAGGAGTACATCGCACGCGGTACCTACATCTATCCTCCGGAACCGTCGATGCGCCTGATCTGTGACATATTCGAGTACGCGAAGGACAATCTGCCGCGCTATAACACGATTTCGATTTCGGGCTATCATATCCGCGAAGCGGGGTCATCAGCCGTGCAGGAGGTGGCGTTCACTCTTGCGAATGCTATCGCGTATGTCGAGGCGGCGCTGTCGCGCGGGTTACAAGTAGACAAATTCGCGCCGAGATTGTCATTCTTCTTTAATGCCCATCAGGACTTCCTCGGCGAGGTGTCTAAGTATCGTGCAGCGAGGCATCTCTGGGCCAGAATAATGAAGGAGCGGTTTGGGGCGAAGAATCCGAAGTCAATGATGCTGCGGTTCCACACGCAGACCGCTGGATCGTCGCTCACTGCGCAGCAGCCGGAGAACAACGTCATCCGGACGACACTTGAAGCGCTCGCCGCGGTGTTCGGTGGAACCCAGTCACTGCATACCAACTCAGAGGACGAAGCGCTCGGTTTACCGACGGATAGAACTGCGCAGACCGCGCTGCGAATCCAGCAGATAATCGGCTTTGAATCGGAAATCCCGGATACAATCGATCCGCTCGCGGGAAGTTACTGCATTGAGCATCTCACGGATGACATCGAATCCAAGGCTCTCGACTATATCGACAAGATCGATGAGATGGGCGGCGCGCTGAAGGCCGTTGAGAACGGCTTCTACCAGACCGAAATCCAGAAGGAGGCTTATCGCTATCAGAAGGAGATCGACAGCGAGGAGAGAATCGTTGTTGGGGTCAACAAGTTCCGTACAGATCATGAGCCGGAGCCGGACGTACTCAAAGTCGATCCGAAGGTCCGGGATGACCAGGTTGAACGTCTCGATCGAGTCAAACGAGAGCGTGATCAAAGGACTGTCGAGAACAACTTGAACAAACTTAGGAGTGCCGCCGTTACGGAGGAGAATCTCCTGCCAATCATACTCGATTGTGTGGAGAGCTACTGTTCGGTCGGCGAGATATCGAATGTTCTCAGGGCGACATGGGGTGAATACAGAGAAAGTGTGGTGCTGTAGTATGGAATTGAAGCGGATCAAGCATATAGCTGTTGCGGTCAAAAATATCGATCATCATGTGAAACTGTTCAGCGAGAAGTTTGGTCTTCCACACAGTGAGATAATCACGGTCGAGGATCAGGGCGTGAAGGTGGCTTTCATCGAATTCGAGAATGTCAAGATAGAGCTGATCTCGCCAATGGACGAAACTGCGAATCTGAACAAGTTCCTCGAGAAGAAGGGCGAAGGGCTTCATCATATATGTGTCGCCACCGATGATGTTGCCGGTGCTCTCGAAGAGCTGACGTCAAAGGGAATCGAGCCAATAGACAAAAAACCGCGTTCTGGAGCGGAGGGGAAGCCGGTTGCGTTTCTTCACCCAAAGAGCACCGGGTCGGTTCTGATTGAACTCGAGGAGGAGTAGGTGTCCCAATCGAGATCGTTTGGTGTTTTGCTGCTACTGGTGACTCTCATCAGTGCGACGACGACCGAAGCCCGGCAATCGGGCATCAATCGATCTTATTATGTGGATTCCGACTCGCACCTTGGCTTCGGCCTCACAGCCGAGTTAGAGCGCTGGGACGGATACACTGAATACGAGATCGATGTCGGTTATACGACCTATGGACCTACTCAGGAGACTGTATTCGTGGGGAGCCGTCTTCGCTTTCCGGTGGAAGCAACCGCTCTCAAGCTCGGCGGGATTCTCAGCTACAGCTCCTTCATATTGGATGCGAGAGTCTTTTTCAGCGTATCGAATTCGGATAATCTCCTGAAAGACTGGGACTGGTACGAGGGGAGCGGTGGACAGCAGACTTTTATCTACGGAGTTGCCGGCAACGATGAGAGTATGTTTGGCATTGGACTATCTGCGGGATACGAGTTACGGGCTGGAGCATTGAAGCTGACCCCGAAAGTGAGTTTCGATTATTGGGGATTCGAATTCGATAACGAGAATCTGACCCAGATCAACTACGCCGGTTTCGACCAGGGCGGGAGGATATGGCCGCTCGAAACGCCGGACCGCTTCGACACTACGGGCGCAGTTCTGAGATACGCGATCGACTACTTTCTCCTCTCTGCGGGTGGTGAGGTGTCGTTCGAATCAGGTGTCGGTTTATTCGCTCAGGCCGACTTCCTGTTCTCTCCATTGACATTCGCGAGCGATCTCGATGAGCATCTCCTGCGAGGCAAAGAATCGGAGACATCGAGCTCGGGGACATCGGGCAAGGCAGAGATTCTCGCAGGATTCAGGATTCTCAAGAATCTCGCGATACACGGCGCGGTATCGTACCGCTACATTGATACAGGTGGCAATCAAACCCAGCGGATTCCTCGAGAGGATGGCAACACCGTAGATGTGACCATTCCCGCAACGACGCTCGCCGAATGGGCCGTGTTTTCTGGTGGTCTGACGTATTCTTTTCATACGCCCTTTTCCCGGTGATCACAGAGAGCGAAGCAGAGGTATCTCGCAAGCTCCTGAGTGCTATTGTTCCCGTTGTGACAGTTCCTGCGAAAGTGCTTGTTGAAGAAGGCCGGGTAGTGAAGTTCGGTCAGCTCCTGCCCGCCGCTGGCAGGTGTGACCTGACCGTATAGCCGCATAAACAAAGGGCGATTCGAAGAATTCTGTCATTGCCAGCGAAGCGAAGCAGTCTTTTCGCAGGCGGAACGTGTTGGGCGATATAGAGATCGCCACGCTCGCTACGCTCACTCGCAAAGACCGTTGTCGTGCGGTTTTTCAACAAGCCCAAGAGACCCTGGCCACGCTGACCACGAGAGATTCGGCCGGCAGAATCAGCGTCGTTGCGTCAGATTCTGATTCCGTGCAACGGAATTGTGATCTGACGCTGGTTTGAGAGAAACTCGCTTAAAGGGCTTGTTGGTACCGTGGCCCGGGTTCTCCGACCCGGGTTTCATAGATAGTTGCTCGCGAGGATATACGCGGATCACGAAACGGTTATCAAAGATGCAAGTGTGGTCGTGTCATTCCCGCGCAGGGGCCTGTTGAAAAAGTCCGTATGGCTGGAGAAGCAGTCATCGCGAGGAATCCCGCGGAGGCGGAATGACGCGGCGATCTCATAGTCAGGC
>CAYQCE010000074.1:0-12006 GCA_964415885.1 uncultured Ignavibacteria bacterium | reverse complement strand
CCCGCAACAAACCGATTGACTAATCTCCAAAATTCGGGTAGGATAGAGCCGTTCTTGAAACGCTATTCAACGGGAGTGGTATGAACTGGCCGAATCGGTTGACATTGATACGGATATTCCTGGCCCCGCTGTTCGTATTCTTCTTTCTGATCGACTCGGTGTATGCCCGTCTCGCCGCGCTTATTATCTTCGTGCTCGCCGCGCTGACCGATCTTGTCGACGGCTGGCTGGCGCGTAAATACAACATCATGACCGGGTTCGGCAAGTTCATGGACCCGCTCGCCGACAAAATCCTCGTATCATCCGCGCTTATCGCGTTCATCGCGCTTGGTTACGCCAAGTCATGGATGGTGGTACCGATAATTGTGCGCGACTTTTTCATTACCGGCCTCCGCTCGCTCGCTGCCTACAAGGGTGTGGTTATCCAAACCAGCGGATTCGCCAAGGTCAAGACATTCATGCAGATGATAGTGGTCGGCGTGATACTCGGGTTTATCAATCTCAAGACTTTCCTTCCCGCCTGCGGAATCGAATGGGGACTTTTCGGTGATCCGAACGTTATAGTGGCTTTCGATGTTATGTTGTTTGCGACGATGGTAGTCACGGTGTGGACCGGACTCGATTACGTGATCAAGAATTTCTATCTTCTCAAGGGAATGATCTGGTAGCATGACAAACTCGCTCATACGATTTTTCGCAACCGGATTCTATACAGGCGAGATGAAACCGTTCCCCGGAACGTGGGGGACTCTCCCCGGATTTGTCCTCGCAATTTTCCTCTTCCAGGTGGATTGGCCTTACCAGATCGCGATAGCCGCAGCGGTAACCGCACTGTCGGTTCATCTGGCGACCAAGGCGGAATGTTTCTACGGGCATGACGGCAAACCTATAGTGATCGACGAGATCGCCGGAATCCTCGTGACTCTTGTTTTTGTGCCGAGAGTATGGTATTATTATGTACTGGGCTTTCTGTTCTTTCGGGCGATGGATGTTCTCAAACCACCACCGGCCCGTCAGGCGGAGAGTCTCAAGTCCGGCTGGGGTATAACAGCGGATGATATCGTGGCCGGAATCTATGCAAACATACTCTTGCAGATAGTAGTACACATCACGAGATAGCAATGGATGCGATAATAATCACAATAGGTGATGAGATTCTTTCGGGCGCTACGGTCGATACGAATGCGGCGTTCATCTCCAAGGAACTCATTGGAATCGGAATAGACGTCAAGAAACGCTGCTCTGTCGGTGACAATGCCGAGGATATGGAGCGCGAGATCCGTGACGGCCTCGCCAACTACGATGTCGTGTTGACTACCGGTGGACTCGGACCGACTGAGGATGATATCACGAAAGGTGTGATAGCCCGCGTGTTCGATACCGAGCTGGTCGAGGATCCGAGAATAGCGAAGAGCCTTGAACAGAGATACCGTGAGTTGGGGATCGAAATGTCCGATCTGGTTCGCGGTATGGCGCTGCAGCCGAAGGACGCCACCCTTCTCGAAAACTCGCTCGGCACAGCGCCGGGGATTTTGTTCGATCGGGACGGGAATGTCTTCTGCTCGATGGCGGGTGTGCCGTCGGAGATGCGGAAACTCATGAACGAGAAGCTGATACCGTACCTGAAAGAGCGCGGCACCGGCAGGGCGATCATTTTCCGTTCGATATCGACATTCGGAATTCCGGAATCAAAGCTCGCCGAAAAGATCGATGATGCCGGTTTCAAACCCGAGTGCGCCAGGCTCGCGTATCTGCCGTCGTATGCCGGAGTTGTCCTCAGGCTCCGTACCGAGGCGGAAACCGAGGAGAAAGCTCAGGAAGTGATTGACAGGAATTTCGAAAAGCTGTATGAGATTGTGAAGGAACATGTGTTCTCAATCGACTCGGAGAGACTCCTCGACAGCGTGACCGGAACTCTGATGGAGAAGGCGGTTACGGTCGCCACTGCGGAGTCATGCACCGGCGGATTGATCGCCAAGATGCTTACCGATCAGCCGGGCAGCAGTGTCTATTTTCTGCAGGGAGCTGTGACGTATTCGAACGAGTCGAAGATGAATCGTCTCGGTGTCAAACAGTCAACTCTCGAAAACTACGGTGCGGTCTCCGAGGAGGTCGCTCGCGAGATGGCCGAGGGGATGCGTCTCCTTGCCGGAAGCGACTACGCAGTTTCGGTGTCAGGCATAGCCGGTCCAGGTGGGGGGACTGAGGAGAAACCGGTGGGTCTCGTCTACATCGGTATCGCGGACGAGGATGGCGTAGTTGTCAAGAAAGCACGGTTCTCCGGTGATCGTGACGTTGTTAGAGTTCGATCCGCCAACACGGCGTTATATCTGCTGAGGCAGAGAATACTCGGGAAGTACGATGAGGATAAGAGCGTTTATCGCGGTCAGAATATCGGATGATCAGCGAGACAGAGTGGCGGAAGTGCTCGACAGACTGAGCAGTCACGATGTCAGGGTCAAATGGGTCGATCCGAAGAATATGCATATTACGCTCAAGTTTCTGGGCGATATGGCGGAGGAGAATCTGCCCGCAATTTTTGATGCTATTGAGGATGCACTGCAGGAATCCCGCCGGTTTGAGATGAAACTCGCCGGTCTCGGACAGTTTCCGCCGCGGAAGCCGCCGCGTGTGATCTGGGCGGGTATAGAATCGGGATATGATAGCTTGAAAGATATTGCAGCGAAGATAGAGAAGGCTGTGGAGCCGTTCGGCTTCGAGCCGGAGAAGCGCAAGTTCTCTGCGCATGTGACAATCGGGCGTGTTAAGAATAACAAGAATATACGGCTGGTCACGGACGATCTTGAGAAGATTAGGTTCGATTCGCCGGGCGCGGCTGTTTCGGAAGTCGTGTTTTTCAAGAGCGATCTGACGCCGACTGGTCCGATCTACACGCCGCTAAGGAGATTCGAGTTAAACGCTTAAGTGTGGAGGAGATAAAATGGGGAGTCAGGGTACACCGGATAAGAAGAAAGCACTCGATCAGGCGGTCTCTCAGATAGAGCGCCAGTTCGGCAAGGGCTCGATAATGTGGCTCGGGTCGGACCAGAAGATCGAAGGTCTCTCCGCGATTTCGACCGGCTCGATCGGTCTCGATTATGCTCTCGGAGTCGGGGGTGTGCCGAGAGGCAGAGTTATAGAGATATACGGTCCGGAGGCATCGGGCAAGACCACGCTCGCGCTTCATATCATTGCGGACGCACAGAGGAAGGGCGGAATCGCGGCTTTTATCGACGCGGAGCACGCTCTCGATGCCACGTACGCTCGCGCACTCGGTGTCGATATCGACAAACTGCTGATATCGCAGCCGGATCATGGCGAGCAGGCGCTCGAGATAGCCGATACGCTCGTCCGTTCCGGCGCTGTCGATGTTGTCGTTGTCGACTCGGTTGCGGCGCTCGTTCCGCGTGCGGAGATCGAGGGCGAGATGGGCGACGCGCACATGGGGCTCCAGGCGCGGCTTATGTCGCAGGCGCTGCGTAAGCTGACGGCTAACGTGTCGAAGTCGAAGACCTGTCTGCTTTTCATAAATCAGATCCGAATGAAGATCGGCGTCATGTTCGGCAATCCCGAGACGACAACCGGCGGAAACGCCCTTAAATTCTATTCATCAGTTCGTCTCGATATCCGCCGTATCGCCGCGCTCAAGGATGGCGACCAAATGATCGGCGCGCGGACTCGTGTGAAGGTTGTCAAAAACAAGGTAGCTCCGCCGTTCCGCGAAGCCGAATTCGACATAATCTACGGTCATGGAATATCGCTCGAGGGTGAGCTGATCGATATTGCCGCCGATAAGGGCATTATCGAGAAATCGGGATCATGGTACTCTTACGGCAGCGACCGCCTGGGTCAGGGCCGCGAGAACGTCAAGGAGTTCCTCACGGACAACCCAAATCTCCGCGATGAGATTGCCTCAAAGGTAAGAGAGGAGCTTTTCCCGAAGCCGGGCGATAACGGCGACAAGAAAGCCGGTAAGGAAGAGCAGGAAGCCGCGGCCGAGAAGAATTGAGTGGGCATCGGATTACAAAAGTAAATCAGTCGAGAAGAGTTGCGAACCGGTATTCAATCTACATTGACTCGAGGTTCGCGTTCTCCGCACATTTCGACGACATACACGCGCTGAATATCAAAGAGGGACGATCGCTTACTGAGCTTGAGTACGATGAGCTGATCGATTACTTCTCTGCCCGAAAACTCCGCGAGACAGCGTTCCGACTTCTATCATATCGTCCCAGATCCGAGAAAGAAATCCGCGACAAGCTTCGGGAGAAGAAATTCCCCGCCGCCGAGATCGAGAATTTGATCAGCGAATTCAAAGCAAAGAATCTGCTGTCAGATGAGGAGTTTGCCCGACAGTGGGTGGAGAACCGTCTACGGTTGAAACCACGCGGTCGACGAATGCTGGAGATGGAGCTTTATCAGAAGGGTGTCAGAAAGCAGGTGGCGAATCGGGTACTGGATGACGCTCTCGACGGAACAGATCAGTCCGAGACCGCGTTTGACCTTTTGTTAAAGCACCGCCGAAAGTTCCTTCAGGAGAATTCGGTTGACACTAAGCGGAAAATATACAATTTTTTGCGGTATCGCGGGTTTGATCCCGATGACATTCGTCGCGCGGCCGATAGATTCATCAGAGAGACCGCCGATTCTGAAGACTGAACTCAAACTCCGGATAGACAAGATATGAAGAGTGCCGAGATAAGAGAGTCATTTCTAAGCTATTTCGAGAAGCACGATCACCGTCGAGTGCAGTCATCTTCGCTCGTGCCGATCGATGACTCCACGCTCCTGTTTGCGAACGCGGGAATGAACCAGTTTAAAGCAGTGTTCACGGGCCAGGAGAAACGTCCGTATTCGCGGGCGACTTCCTCGCAGAAGTGTATCCGCGCGGGCGGCAAGCATAATGACCTGGAGAATGTGGGCGAGACGGCGCGTCATCATACGTTTTTCGAGATGCTCGGCAACTTCTCATTCGGCGACTATTTCAAGGAGGAGGCGATCAGGTTCGCCTGGGAATGGTCCACTAAGTACGCCGGACTCTCGGCAGACAGGCTCTGGGCGACAGTATATGAGGATGATGACGAGGCGTATAAGCTCTGGGAGAAGATCGTTCCGGAGATCAAGGGACGCGTCCTTCGTTTCGACGAAAAAGAGAATTACTGGTCTATGGGCGATGTCGGCCCGAATGGGCCGTGCTCGGAGCTGCACTACGACCGCGGCGAGAAGTACGGGACCGGCCCGAACGATGTCGTAAACGGCGAAACAGACCGGTTCATCGAGATATACAATCTTGTATTCATGCAGTTCAATAAGGACGAGAAGGGGATTGTCTCCCCGCTTCCGAAGCCGTCGGTTGACACCGGTGCCGGACTCGAGCGGATAGCTTGCGTGCTCCAGCAGACCGAAACCAACTATGAGACGGACCTGTTTATGCCGATAATCCGCGCCACGGAAGAGCTTACCCGCAGGAGATACAGCGATGAATCGAGCACAGTCTCGTTCCGGGTGATAGCCGATCATATCCGCGCGCTGACTTTCGCATTCTCGGATGGCGCCGTGCCATCGAATGATGGACGTGGGTATGTGCTCCGTCGGATTCTCCGCAGAGCGGCACGACACGGCAGGTTGCTCGGTGTCGCGGAGCCGTTCATATACAAGCTGACTGACGTTGTGTCAGACGTCATGGGGCATGCCTATCCGGAACTGAAGGCCCGCCTTCCGCAGGTCACCGAGCTGATTAAGTCCGAGGAAGAGAAATTCAATCAAACCCTCGATACGGGGCTGTCGCTCTTTTCCGATGTCGCGAAGAAGGTCGAGTCGCAGGGCGGTGACACTATTCCGGGAGAGGATGTTTTCACGCTGTACGATACGTACGGTTTTCCGGTCGATCTGACCGAGGTCATGGCGCGTGAGCGCGATCTGAAGGTCGATATGTCAGGATTCGAGAAGTGCATGGCCGAGCAGAAGAAACGCTCGAAGGACGCGCGGGGGGAAGTGACATTCTCAGTCGAATCGTACGACGCGGAGACAGAGTTTGCGGGTTATGACGACAGATGGAGACTCGAAGCTACGGTGATTTCTGTGAATCCGCGCGAGGATGGCGGCTACGAGGTTCTGCTCGACCGGACGCCATTCTATGCCGAGGCCGGTGGACAGGTCGGCGATACGGGCACTCTCTGCGCCGAGGGGCTTGAGTTTGAAGTACAGGATACGCAGAAGGCAGGCGAGGCGATTCTTCATATCGGCAGGAATGTCAAAGGCGATATCAACGACTTCGTGAACAAGAAGATCGAGGCGGATGTCGACGGGGAACGTCAGAAGTCAACCCAGCGGAATCATACCGCCACGCATCTCTTGCACAAGGCGTTGCGCGAAGTGCTCGGGGAGCACGTCCAGCAGGCAGGCTCACTAGTTGCGCCGGATCGTTTCCGTTTCGATTTCAGCCACTTCAAGGCCACGACCGAAGAGCAGATTCATGAGATCGAACGTCGGGTCAACCGGATGATCCTGCAGGACTATCCTGTTGGCTGGAGTATAATGTCGATCGAGAAAGCCAAAGAGTCAGGAGCGATGGCGCTTTTCGGCGAGAAGTACGGTGATGAGGTCAGAGTCGTGCAGATCGGTGACGGTGTCTCGCGCGAACTCTGCGGCGGAACGCATGTCAGCCGAACCGGCGAGATCGGGATGATGGTGATCACACAGGAAACCGCTATCGCCGCCGGGATGCGCCGGATGGAGGCTGTGACCGGCGAAGGGGCGTACGATCTTGCGGCTGACTACCGAGCGAACTTGAATCGCGTTGCCAATATGCTCAAAGTTGCGCCGGAGGAGATCGCCGAGCGTGTCGAAAATCTCAGCAAAAAACTGAAAGAACAGCAGAAGGAGCTGAAACGCACGCGGCAGTCCGAGGGAGATCAGAAGATCAAGCAGCACCTGAGCGATCTCAGGCAGAAGGGCGATTTCTTCTATCGCGTCGCCGAAGTCGAAGACCGTGGCGAGGCGCAGCAATATCTCGACAACGTCAAGAGCGATAAACGCGCGATCGTGATAGGACTGAAACAGAATTCGAGCTATTTTGTGACCGCTTCCAGGGCGGCGATCGGTGAAGGCAAGGGTGCGAAAGAGGTCATCGCCCGGTTCAACGAGGCCTTCTCCGGACGTGGAGGCGGCAAGGATACATTTGCACAGGGCGGAACGAAGGAGAACTTCACGCTCAAAGACCTCGAGAAGGTCCTCGCGGAAGCATTGTGAGGTACTCAGGGAAGAGAGCCGTACGTGCTCGTATATGACTACCTTAAAGAGGTAAAAGCCACACGCGGAGCCGGGTTTCTTATGCTGCTCGACCCGGACCGTGTCGATCTGGATCGTTTACCCAACCAGATACAGAAGGCCGCCGAGACCGGTGTCGATGCTTTCCTCGTGGGCACATCGCTGCTCATGTCCCGGAACACGAATGAAGTCACCAGGGCTATCAAGCGTCACTGCGACATTCCGGCTGTAATCTTCCCCGGCAACAACCTGCAGGTTGTCCCCGACGCCGACGCTGTTCTGTTTCTTTCGCTGATCTCCGGACGGAATCCACACTTTCTCATAACCGAGCAGGTGCTGGGCGCGCCGTTGGTTCGCGAGTACGGTATCGAGCCGATCCCGACCGGCTATCTTCTCATCGAGTCAGGCATGCATACATCCGTTGAGTACATGTCCGACACCCAGCCGATACCGCGAAACAAACCGGACATTGCCAAGGTGCATGCACTGGCGGGCGAGTATCTCGGTATGAAAATGATATATCTCGAAGCGGGATCGGGCGCGAAATACTCGGTGCCGGAAGAGATAGTGAGGGATACATCGGCATACGTCAGCGTCCCACTGATAGTAGGCGGTGGAATACGAACGCCGCGCGATGCCGCTGCGAAGGTTGAAGCAGGTGCGTCATACATCGTGATCGGGAATCATTTTGAGGATGATGCATCCGACGGCATCATTGCCGAGTTTGCGGATGCTGTTCATACGGGAGCGAGATCGGAGGCGAAGCTGTGAGTGATGAACTGAGACAGTTAATACTGGATGCTATCTCGGAGCGTGAGAAACTTCTTCTCGCAGCGAAGAATGACTATCCCGACAAGGTCGAGTTTCTGGCCAACATGATGGCCGAGGTGATAAAGCAGGGCAGGAAGATATTGGTTTGCGGAAACGGCGGCTCGGCCGCCGAGGCGCAGCATTTCGTGGCGGAGATGATAGTGCGGTTGACCGAAAAGGTCGAGCGCGCCCCTATGCCTGCGGTGGCGCTCACAACCGATACATCGGTGCTGACGGCGTGCACGAACGACTATGGTTTCGACCGCGTCTTCTCCAGACAGGTCGAGGCTCTCGGCAAGCAGGGCGATCTGCTCTTTGCGCTCTCGACATCCGGCAAGTCGGAGAACGTTAACAAGGCTGTCGAAATCGCACGCGAGCTGAAAATGGAAACAGCCGCACTGATAGGCCGGGGCGGCGGCGAGCTCGCCGAAATCGCCGGCTACTCGATAGTGATACCGTCGCAATCGACACAGCGAATACAGGAGGAACATCTCTTCATCCTCCACCAGATTGTCGAGTTCCTTCAGGAATTGCTGTCGCCCGAGATATGATTCATCAGCTCGTCGGATGAGAGTAATAGAGACAAGAGACAAGATGGAAATCGAAGACGCGGTATCCTCTGATCGCGTCAAGGCGCTGTATCAACTCGGCGACCTCGATGACTACTACTTCGACAAGTGCAGATGGTTTTTCGTTGGCGATGATTCCCAGACTAAGGCTGTAATCCTGATATATCAATCCGGAACTGTGACATTTATCCCGCTGGGATCTCCCGAAGCTGTGGTGCAATTCCTCTATAAAGAGTGCGAATTGCTTCCCGACAGATTCTACTCGGCATGGTGGCCGGAGCATGCCGATACTATGTCGCACATGTTCGAAATTTCTAAACCTGAACGCATGTTTCGTATGGCATTGAACAAGGCCGACTTCTGTCCCATCGGAACAAGCGTGGAATCAAGAACACTGACGATGTCGGACATTGAGGAAGTGAAGCGCCTGCTCGAATCGTATCCCGGCAATTTTTTCGAGGAATATCAACTCGAGACCGGGTTCTATCGCGGGGTTTTCGAAAGTGATGAGCTCATCGCGATGGCGGGTGTGCACACGATTAACCGTAACCAGGGTGTAGCTGCGCTCGGTAATGTGGTTACTGATCGAGCGCATCGATGCATGGGACTCGGCACGGCCGTGACATCGCATCTCGTCGAGCAGCTTTTCACCGAGCTCGATTTGATAGGACTGAATGTCGCACAAAACAATACCGCTGCGGTCACGGCATACCGCAGGTTGGGTTTCGATGCTCGCTACGAGTTTCTGGAGGGTTTCTGCCACAAGAGATAGATGAGAACTGAATATGCTCCTGGGTTCTTTCTCGACAGTACGCAATGGAACGAGCTAACCATAGACTGAGTTAAAGAAGCAAAGGCAACCTGCACCCGCAATCCAGGCCATAACTGATCGGAACTGATTGTGTTCCGAGGTTAGGAGATCGAGATATGAAAAAGGACATAGTGAAACCGGAAGATCTGCTTGAGTTGAAATTCATCGGATCGGTTGTTCTCTCTCCGGACGAGTCCGAGATTTTCTTCACGGCAAAACAGGCCGCAGACAACAAACAGAAATACTACTCACACATCTACCGGATCGGAACCGACGGCAAGGGATTCAGGCAGTTCACGTTTGGTGAGGTCAGCGATTCCGGTCTCGCGATTTCTCCCGATGGTGATTGGCTGTATTTCGTATCGAAGCGAAATGACAAGAAAGGCATCTATCGAATACCCACCTCCGGCGGCGAGGCAGAGGTCTTTGCAGATGTGGAAGGCTCATATTCCGATCTGTCGGTGTCGCCGGATGGAAAGAGCCTTCTCTGCGTGTTCAAGAAACCGGATGAGATGCCCAGGAAGGACGGCAAGAAAGTCGATCCGGTCTATCGGCATATAACGCGTCTTTTCTACAAGCTCGACAGCGAGGGATTTCTCGGTCAGGATCGCGGAAACATCTGGGTTTACGATGTCGATACGAAGAAGGGGAAGCAGATCACGAAGATGAAAGACTGGATCAAGTCGCCGGTCTGGTTTCCGGGGTCGGATAAGATCGCGTTTGCCTCCAACACTCAGCGCGACCCGGACCGTGATGCTCTCAAGGATGACATTTTTGTCGTTTCCGCTGGCGGAGGCAAGCCGAGGAAGCTGAACAAACCGGATGGTCCTGCAGAGCTTCTGTCTGTATCGCCGGATGGGAAGTACGTGGCATTCATCGGGCATGATGAGCCGGATGACGCGTGGGGAGTTGCCAACTATAATATATGGCGGGTTCCGGTCGGCCGGGGCGAGGCGGAGAATCTGACGCCAAAGATCGATCGGATGGCAATCGACCTGACGATCTCGGATACGGCCGAGGGATTCGGTGGAATGAAGCCGCACTGGTCGCCGGATGGCAAGTTCATATACTTCCAGGTCACCGATTCCGGAGCGACTCATCTTGCCAGATTATCTGTCAAGGGTGGATCGATACGGAAGATCGTCGGCGGCAAGAAGCATGTCAGCATGGTGTCGTTCGCGTCGAGTTCGAGGACCGTGGCGCTCGCGATCTCCGATCCGACAACGCCGGCGGAGATACATATCTCGACGTCCGGTCCCAATTCTCGTCCGAAGAAGTTGACCTCGCTGAACGATGATTATATCAAGTCGACCAGGATTCAGAAACCGAGGGAAGTGATCGCCAAAGGATACGACGGCTACCCGATTCACGGCTGGATTTTGACCCCGCCAGGCTTTTCGCCGAATCGCAAGTACCCATCGATTCTGGAGATACACGGCGGTCCGAGAGTACAGTATGGCTACTCTTTCTTCCACGAAATGCAGTATCTCGCTGCGCTCGGTTATGTTGTCTACTGGTGCAATCCGCGCGGTGGACAGGGGTACGGCAGGAAACACGCCGAGTCGATAGTGAATGCGTGGGGATCGGTCGACTATCAGGACTGCATGGCATTCGCCGAGTATATGACCGAGCAGAAGTATATCGATAAGAAGAAGATGGGCGTGACCGGCGGAAGTTACGGCGGCTATATGACAAACTGGATCGTGGGACATACGAATATGTTCAAGGCTGCAGTAACTCAAAGATCCGTGGTCAATATGATCTCGATGTATGGCGCATCGGACATCGGTTATACGCTGCCGCGCGAGATACAGGCCGGAGATCCCTACTCTGACAACGAGGCCTGGTGGGAGATGTCTCCGATCAAGCATGTGAAGAAAATTCGTACGCCGCTTCTCATAATCCACTCCGAGCAGGACCTTCGCTGTCCTATCGAGCAGGGTGAACAGCTTTTCATTGCGCTGAAGATGCTCCGACGAAAGGTCGAGATGGTCCGCTTTCCGGGGGAACCGCACGGTCTCTCGCGAGCGGGAAGGCCGGATCGCCGTATGGCGCGTTTGCAGTGGATATCGTCGTGGTTCGATCGATATCTGAAGGGCAAACGTGGCGCGAAACCGGAGATATCGCCGACCGGGGAGTGACTGATTGGTGGTATCCTGTTCTCAACCACAAACAGTCGAAGATGCGATGAGCCTGCTTAACGGCAGCTTCGTAGGTCAGGAGCCCTGCGCTCCTGACGTTCGCGCCGGAGGCGCGAAGGGGGGCAGAAGAGTGAACGCGAGGTAGTGAGTCTCTCGCCTGTTACATGTCAGCGTTTCCCTACAACTGAACGTGCACTGGATTCCCGCTTTCGGGCCTGCTTAGCAGCAAGCCCTCGCGGGAATGACAGAGAAAAGTGGCCTGCTTAGCAGCAGACCCTCGCGGAAATGACAGGCAGGCGTAGGTCAGGAGCCCTGCGCTCCTGACGTTCGCGCCGGAGGCGCGAAGGGGGGCAGAAGAGTGAACGCGAGGTAGTGAGTCTCTCGCCTGTTACATGTCAGCGTTTCC
>CAYQCE010000073.1:0-12092 GCA_964415885.1 uncultured Ignavibacteria bacterium | reverse complement strand
TAATACTCACTACGGGAGTTTGTCATGTCTGGAGATTCCAAGATAAAGCCGGCAGCCAGGACCAAAGATATCAAATACGCCGTCCGCGATGTCGTCGTGCTCGCCAAGGAGGTCGCGGCAACCGGCAGGGAGATGCTCTATCTCAATATCGGCGATCCGAACCAGTTCGATTTTGCCACACCGCCGCATATGGTCGAGGCAATGCAGAAAGCGATCGCGGACAACCACAACGGTTACGCGCCGTCATCCGGAATCCCGGAGGCTGTGCAGTCGATCGATCGCGAGGCACGCCGCAAGGGTATCGACGCAATCAACGATATCTTCGTCACCACCGGCGCATCCGAGGCGATAGAGATTTGCCTGACCGCGCTCGCCGATGAGGGCGACAACGTTCTCACGCCCTCCCCCGGCTATCCGCTCTACCAGGCGGTGCTCGCCAAACTCGGCGTAGTCGAGAATCCGTACTACCTGAACGAGGAGCTCGGCTGGCAACCGGACCTCGAAGATATCGAGAGCAAGATCGACGAGCGCACGCGTGCAATCGTGATAATCAACCCGAACAACCCGACCGGCTCGGTCTGCACGGTCGAGACTATGAAGGGGCTTATCAAGCTCGCGAAAGAGCATGGTCTCGTTATCTTCTGCGATGAAATCTACGACAAGCTCGTGCTCGACGAGAACAAGAAGCATATCTCGCTGGCCTCGCTCGACTCCAGCGTCCCGGTAATCACATTCAACGGCCTGTCGAAATCATACCTCGGGCCGGGGCTGCGCATCGGCTGGGGGATTGTCTCCGGCGACATGGTAGTGCTGAAAGACTACGTCGGCGCGATCAACCAGATATTGCGGGCACGTCTTTGCGCAAACCACCCGATTCAATATGCAATCAAGCCCGCGCTGGAGGGCGACCAGTCGCATCTGACCGAGGTCTGCGCAAAGCTCCGCAAACGACGCGATATGACATTCGAGATGCTCAACGAGATCGATGGTATAACGTGCGTAAAACCGGAGGGTGCGTTCTACGCTTTCCCGCGGGTTCATATCGACAACGATGACGAGCATTTCGTGAAGGAGCTTCTGAAAGCCACCGGCGTCGTCGTGGTGCATGGTTCCGGGTTCGGTCAGGTGCCGGGAACGCAGCATTTCCGGGTCGTCTTCCTGCCGCCGGAGAATATTCTTCGCAAAGCGTATCAGAATATCGGTGAATTCTTCGGGAAATACGTGAAGCAGTACGCCTCCGCTGCGGCGAAGTAACGGCAGTTTGCGCTATTCCGCAGCCGCGAAATAGTCCCGTATCCGCTCAGCGTCCTTCCTGCCGAAACCGGGCAGCGCAACGATATCCTCTTCAGATGCCGCACGAATTTGCTTGACGCTCTTGAAGTGCTTGAGCAGCGCTTTCGCCTTGTTCGGACCGATACCGGCGATCTTCTCCAGCTCGGTCGACATCGTCCGCTTCCCGCGCAGCTTGCGGTGATACTCGATCGCGAACCGATGCGCCTCGTTTCTGACTCGCTGCAGCAGACGCAGGCTCGGGGAAGTCTTGGCGATTATCAGCGTATCCTTCTGGTATGGTATCACGATCTCCTCGAGGCGCTTCGCCAGCCCGATCACTTTTGCATCAACATTCAGCTCATTCAGTACGCCTACCGCGGCCGATAGCTGTCCCTTGCCGCCGTCGATCACGAGGAGATCCGGACCGGCTTTCTTTTCGTCTATCAGACGCGTGTAGTACCGTCTCACCACTTCGCGCACCGACGCAAAATCATCCTGACCGGCGACACCCTTGATCCGGAAATGGCGGTACTCGGCCTTTTTCGGCTGACCGCGATGGAAGTATACCAGTGAGCCCACCTTGTCGCTCTCGCCGAGATTCGAGATATCGATGCACGCGACATTCAGCGGCGTCCTGGACAGCCGGAGGTCCTGTTGCAGGCTCAGGAGGCTCTTCGGTATCCGATCCTTGTGCCCCTCCTTTTGGAGTAGAAGCTCGTCAAGCAAAAGGCGTGCGTTGGCAGCGGCCATATCGACAAAACGGAGTTTCTGCCCGCGCTGCGGATAGTACAGATGCAACCTCTTTCCGAGCCTGTCGGAAAGCCACTCGTCAAACAACTCCTGGTCCTCGATCTCATGCGACAGGTAAATCTCTTCGGGCAAATTTGCTGCGTGCATGTAGTACTGCTTCGCGAACGTTCCGACTATCTCCTCGTTGGAGGTGTCCGGCTCGATCTTCAGATAGTAGTGCTGGCTTCCGATCAGTATCCCCTCGCGCACCTGCAGCACGATACAGGCGGCATCCCGCGCCGCTCGCGCGAATGCGATGATATCGCGGTCGACCGGGCGGTCACCCGCGACCTTCTGCTTGCTGCGGATCTCCTCGACAGCTTTGATCTGGTCGCGAACCTCGGCCGCCTCCTCGTATTCCATGTTCTCGGCGTGCACGGTCATCTGATCGTTGAGCATTTTCATCAAGTTCTCGGTCTTGCCGGAGAGGAACATGCAGACGGCGTCGACTTGCTTGCGGTAGTTCTCCTCGGAGATCAGCGCCTCGCACGGCCCCGGGCAGCGCTTGATCTGATATTCGAGACAGACCTTCAACTCCTGCCCCTCCGGCGGCGGAATCTGGTAACCGCAGGTGCGGATCTTAAACAACCGCACGAGCGTTCGCACAGTGCGCCGCATCGCCTTGACATTGGTATACGGTCCGAAGTACCGCGCCCTGTCCTTGAGCAGCCGCCGCGTTATCAGCACGCGCGGAAACGGCTCGTTAGTGGTTACCTTGACGTACGGGAACCGCTTGTCATCCTTCAGATTGACATTGTAACGCGGCTTGTGCTGCTTGATCAGATTGCTCTCGAGGATCATCGCCTCCATCTCGGTATCGGTGACGATGAAATCGAAGTCGTGAATCTTGCGCACCATCGCGCGAGTCTTCGGATCAGGGATGAACCCGTTCTGAAAATAGGTCCGGACGCGATTATTCAGGTTCTTCGCCTTGCCGATGTAGATGATCTTCCCCGACTTTTCTTTCATCAGGTAGACGCCGGGGTTTTTGGGAAGATTCGCGAGCTTGGTGGAGTACTTCTTGTCAGCCATCTCTCTATTTTTCTCTGAACGCGTAGGCGTATGCTGTGTACGCCATGAGCGCGAAGAGCACGGTCGGGATCCAATACAGGAACATTATCAGCAAATGTGTCTCCTCCGGTGATACAAGCAGCCGGTGAACGAGTTCTCCGAAAACCGCTCCACAGGCGTACATCACGAAATAGTACAGAAACACGGCAATTCCGCCCACGAGAATCCCCCTGCGGTAATCAAGCGGTCCGCAGACGATACTGTAGACCAGCGATGTCACCAACACATATAACGCGACCGGATGACTGAGTATTGGAAGCCGACAATAGACAAGAATCAGGCTGGCATTGCGGGTGTTCATAAGATTCGATTCCGGTGGAATCTGCAGATCGAGAGTAATGACCGACGCGACGAACAGCCCGGCTGAAATCAGGAAGAAGACTGACAGGCTCGCGAGGTTTGCCTTCAGAAGCCGCCAGATCCCCAGACTCTGCCTGCACCGCTGCCTGACCATCGCAACCCAGAGCGACCAGGCCGCCGCAATGATCGACACAAAGAACAGCCAGTCCCAGAACGCAGAACCCGGCGAGACTATGAAATACTCCGTGACCTGCGGAACCATGAAATAGAGCACACCGAACACAGCGAAGGAAACGACGTAGTTCATCGCGGTAATCGGAGAACTGCCGGTTCCCTTGGCGTCACTCATGAACCGACTACCCGCCTTGCCCCCATGTATGCCGACAGATAGTACTCCTCCGTTAGCGAGGAGTAGATAACTCCCCGGCTCCGGGATGCATGCACAAACTTGTCGTCACCGACATAGATTCCGACATGCGAGGCATGTTTCCCCTCAAGCGAGAAGAAAACCAGGTCGCCATACTGAATCTCTCTGTAGCTCACACGCGGAAGCTGCGTATAGAGCTTCTTCGTGTTCGGCGGCAGGTGGATGTTACCATAGTCCCTGTAGACAGCATACACGAGCCCCGAACAGTCAACTCCGAGCTTGCCATATCCGCCGCTACGGTACTTCGTGCCGACGTAGTCTTCAACAATAGATGACAGCTTGGCTACATCTACCGCCGATTGCCTCTCGATCGGCTCGTACGGCCTCTCGGGCTTCGGTTCCGGGTTACCGAGACCACCCGCCGTGCGCGGATTAGGCGGCTTGGACGAGTAGCGTATGGCAGGCTGGCAGCCGGCAACAAATGAAACCGCAACAATTAGTAAGATAAGCCTCTTCATACTGATGCCTCCCTGACAGGGTACCTTATCAAACCGACCGGCACAGGGCAACAAAAAACGGGAATTGAATCTAAGACAGCGAGGGGTAGTTTATGCCGAATCTCGACCGATAGTATATGCGGGAAACAGCAAAACCCGGAACGAGAATCGCCAAGTAGTACGGCAGATATATACAGGCAAACAGAGACAAAGCCAGAATCGCGATTTTCGTCGAGAAGACAATCTTCTGCATCTGATCACTTCCATTTGCCACCGCCGCAATGACGAAGAAAGGCAGCGCGATCACCGCGCAAATCAAAAATGCGAAATCACCCGCCATTTGAGCTGTAATGATCGACAGCACGACGAGAAACACCGACGACTGCATCGTCTTCCTGACTCCCCAGCGAACACCGTGTGTTATCTTACCGCTGGTGCGATCTCCCTCCCTGTCCGGCAGAGTAGTATTCAGATAGATCGCGCCTACTCCAAGCATATAGGGGATACTTTTCAGCGCAGCTTCGAGACTGACAGCATCGAACACAGTCCAACCAATCATGAATGGAATCACACCGTGACCGATAGCGTTGGACCAGTAACCGTGCGATGGCTTTCCTTTGAAATTGGTCCGCGGATGAGAATACAAGATTCCGAGCATTACGATAAAAAGAAACAGAACGCCAACCCGGAATCCAAGAAGGAACGCTCCGACAACAGCGATCAGATCGAGGATCATCGTGAAAACGACCGCTGATCTAACCGAGATAAGTCCCTCTGCGAGAAAGAACAGCTTTTTGTTCGCACGGTCGGATTCGACGTCAAAAGCCTGATTGAGCGTGTAGACTCCACCATACAGAAACGTAGACAGCACGAGCAGAATCGCCAGGTCGGATGGAATCGCAGAGAAACCGAGACTGGCGATCGGAGAGCCGCCCTCGCGGACATCGGAGGCTCGCGCGCCGAGAATCAATATGGTCCAGACCGGCGGAAACAGCGCGGGGCGCATGAAAAATATATAGTCGAGGAGGTTTCTCATAGAATTCCATTCCGTCACTCAAAGCGAGTGATTCGATTTGAGTTAGGCAAATATCCGAAACGCAGATGGAATGTCAAGGTCAAAAGGACAATTCATGTTGACTGGCCGAGCCTTGGGATTCAAATTGCGGCGGGCTGTGAGAATCGGAGAACTGCCATAAACGAAGTCGAGGGCTTGTATGAACAGACGTTCTTTCATGAAGTACGTGTCGGCAGGAGCAGCAGCACTTTGCACACCGTTCAGCCTGTTCGGTGGAACCGGCAGCGGCGCACAAATAGCGCTTACTTTCGATGATCCTCATCATCGTCGCACACCGCTTCTCGATCCAATTCAGCGCAATATGCGAATTCTGGACGCGCTCGCGTCTCACAGCGATCTAAAGGCCGCATTGTTCGTCTCCGGCTCGAATGTCGACAGCCGAAAAGGCGCGTTGATTCTCAAGTCATGGGACAACCGGGGACACATCATTGGCAATCACTCATACTCCCATCTCTATCTCAACTCTCCAGAAGTCGGCGCCGACCGATATGCCGCAGACATCCGGCGCTGCGAAGAGATGATAGCGGGCTACAGTCAATTCCGGCGCATCTTCCGCTATCCATACCTCAAGGCAGGAGACACAGAAGCTGAAAGAGATGCCATATACGATTTCCTTCACAAGCGCGGATACAAAATCGGCCATGTAACGATCGACACATCCGACTGGTACATAGATCAACGCCTGCGCGAGCGGTTGGAGGCCGAACCGGAGGAGGACACCGCGCCGTATCGCGACTACTATCTGAATCACATTCTCGATCGCGTTCGGTATTACACAACCATGGCCGAGGATCTTTTCGAACAGGACATCCCGCACACACTGCTTCTCCACCACAATCTAATCAACGCGCTCTTCCTGCCGAATTTGATTCAGACGCTAACTTCTCACGGTCACACCATGATCGATGCCGAAACGGCATTCTCTCACGATGTCTACGACCTGATGCCCCAAACAATGCCCGCCGGCGAGAGCCTCGTGTTCGCGCTAGCGCTGAACCATCCAAAATACAAGGGGACTCTTCGCTATCCCACCGAAAGCGCAAAATACGAAGAAGCCGCGATGGATAGCCTCGGTCTTTGAGGCTCCGCCAATCGCTCAAATTTTGTTCGAGCTCAAATTTTGTTTACTGTAGGCCGATTCAATATATAACTGTATAATAGTATGGTGTGGTTTGCGCTAAGGAGGCGATGAGAGCATGCGAACCAGGTCAACACAGGTTCGTCTGACCATCCTGGTGGCTACCCTGCTTGCAGTCATGGCAGTTGTGTCCTGCAGAATGGAACCGGAGAAGATCCGGAAGCAGATGGATGAATATCTCTTCCAGGCGAGAGTAGCGTGGAAATTTAACGGCGCAGCGCTCGTTGCGTATGACGGGAATGTCATACTAAGCAAGGGATATGGAATGGCCGATCGGGAGATGGGCATCCCTAACTCCTCTAACACGAAATTTTTCGTCGGTTCCATCACGAAACAGTTCACAGCCGCAGCAGTTTTGCAGTTGATGGAACAGGGTAAGCTGAATCTCGACGATTCCATCTCCGCTTATCTCACGGATTTTCCACCGTCGATCGGCGACATAATCACGATTCGCCATCTCCTGACTCACACAAGCGGTCTTCCCAATCATACCGATATACCCGAGATCTACATATCCCGGGAAGAACCCGTCACCGAGACCGAGCTGTACGCAATGATAAAATCGCTCGAGCTTGAGTTCGAACCGGGCGAGGAATTCATGTACAGCAACTCCGGCTATATCATTCTCGGTGAGATAATCGAAAGGGTCTCCGGGATGTCGTATGAGGCGTATCTGCACAGGCACATTCTGGATCCGGCCGGTATGCATTCCACGGGTTACGCTCGGCGCGAGGCCGCTGTACCCGATCGTGCCACCGGGTACACCGTAACCAAGGACTTCGATCTCATTTTAGCTCCGTATGTGGACCTCACACTTCTGCACTCCGCCGGAGCGCTCTATTCGACTGTCGAAGATATGCTTCGATGGGATCAGGCGTTGTGTGGTGACTCCATCCTGTCCCGCGAATCGCGCGAGATGATGTTCACGCCACACTCCGGAAACTACGGTTTCGGATGGTTCATCAAGAGAGACTTCGGCCGAAAGCACGTGTTCCACTGCGGATTTCTGGATGGATTCAATTGCACGATCAGCTGCTGGCCCGAAGACCACCTTGTGATCGTGGTATTCAGCAATGAGGACGAAGCTCCAGTGCACAAGATCGCGCTCTCTCTCGCGGCAATGGCGTTCGGCAAGCCTTACGACTTTCCCGAAACAAAGCAGCCGGGCGAAGTCGACACCGCACTGCTTGCCGAGTATGTCGGAATGTACAGAGTCAATGACGAACTCTACCGAGTAGTCATAGAGGAGGATGGAAAGCTGTACGACCGGATTCGAGGGCACAATCCAATCCAGTTGATTCCCGAGTCGCGGGATACGTTCTTCATGGCTTCCGATCACTCAGTGAGAGTCGTGTTCAGCCGCAATAAGGAGGGTGCCGTCGACTCTCAGTATGTATACGACAGAACAACTTTCGTGCCGGCAGGACGACTCTCCCGGGAAGAGGTCACCGATCTTTGGGTGTTTCGCACGCCGGTCGAGGTTGACTCGACAACAATGGCGAAATACGAAGGATTGTACCGCATCGTACCGGAGTACCGCAATCAGAATATCGATATCCGTCTCCGAGTCGAATCCGGTTTGGATCATCTCTCAGCGGAGGTCGAAAGGCACGGCAATGTGCAGGTCGTACCCTCCTCCAATAACTCGTTTTTCCATCGCCAGTCGAATTTCTCGCTGCACTTCGTCGAGAATGGTGATGAAGCTGTAATTGGATGCGTTATCAGCTTCGGACCTGCAGGAGTCTATGCCGAAAAGATCGAATAGTCTGCGCTCAAAGCGGTATAATCATGAAGTCAATCGAACTTAAACGAGATCAGAAGGATGAGCAAAGAACCCAATCGTCCAGTACTCGATCTACCGATGTCCTCCGCCGAAAAGCTCGCCGAAACGGCCGCCGCGATGGGTCTTGTATTTTTTTCCGGGACGCTCATCAGCTACTGGCCTGAACTACCGAACGAAATCCCAATCCACTTTGGACTTAGCGGCGAGCCAGACGCTTTCGGCTCCAAAACTAAACTGCTGATCCTTCCGATCGTTACTCTGCTGGTCTACGCGGGTCTGACTGTCCTCAGAAGATTCACGCGTGCATACAACTATCCATCTGAAATAACAGTGGACAACGCACCCCGCCAGTATTCACTGGCACGGACACTCATAGCCTGGCTGAAAGCGGAGGTAATCTGGCTGTTCGCCTATGTATGCTGGAAAACGTGTCGAGTGGCAATCGGAGAAGAGGCCGGTCTCGGCGGCTGGTTCCTTCCGGTGATTCTCGTCGTCCTGGCTTTTACAGTAACAGCGTACATAGTGAAGGCTGTTAAATCGGCTCGTTAGATCCGCCGTCTCTCCACCAATTTGCCAGATTCGTCTATCTCAAGGAACCGCTTGACCTTACGAGTCGTGGTTTTGGGGAGATCATCCTCCCGAATGTAGAACTTCTTGATTCTCTTGAAGTCCGCAAGTCTGGTGCAAATCGTCCTGACCTCACGTTCGATCAGCTCATGCGTAGACTGCCTCTCAACGTGCCCATCGAGGTCCTCCCGCTGCAATATAAACTCGAGATCGGGCACTATGACCGCGGTAACATCCTCAGCACCTGACTTCTGACGCCTTCCGAGAACGAGCGACTCGATAATATATGGTGATGAGTTCAGCATCATCTCAATCTCTTCGGGATAGATGTTCTTCCCGGCGGCGGAGACAATCACATTTTTCGAGCGGCCGGTGATATGGAAGTAGCCGTCGCTGTCCACATGTCCGACATCGCCGGTGAAGAACCAGCCGCTGTGCAGAACCTCCCTGGTAGAACCAGGATCATTGTAGTAGCCGAGCATCACCATAGGCCCTTTTACCACGATCTCGCCGATACCGTGAGCATCCTCATTGTCGATCCGCATTTCAACACCGTTGAGCGGGGGACCGATCGATCCCCACTTGTTCCTCTCGATAGGATTGACCGACAATACCGGTGCAGTTTCGGATAAACCGTAACCCTGCACCAACGTCAGTCCGATCGCATTGAAGAACTCACCGACGTCGTGCGAGAGCGCAGCACCGCCGGAGACCAGAAGCCGAAGGCTTTCGAGCCCGGCCTTGTGTCTCAGTGACCGAAAAAGACCCTGCCCCCAATAGCTGTAGCGTTTCAAACCGAGACGGGAAATCGAATAAAGTGTGCGAAAGAGCCACTTCCTTAACGCCGAACTCCTGCCGATCTTGCGCTTGAACGAGATATACATCTTCTCGAACACGAGTGGCACCCCGCACATGATCGTAGCCTTGTTCTCGCGGATATCCTCTACGATCTCGGCGGATTTCAGGCTCCTCGCGAACACAACTTTGCATCCCTTTGACATAGGCGTCAGAAAACCCGCAGTGCATTCGAATGTGTGGTGTAGCGGCAGAATCGAAAGGAAGACATCTTCCGGATAGAACGCGAGGGTCTGATGCACCGCCAGGATATCCGAAACGATATTCCAATGGGAAAGCATGACGCCTTTTGGCCTGCCCGTGGTGCCCGATGTATATATCAAAACGGCGAGCTCGTGCGGATCGGGCTCCGTAAACCTTATATTCTCTCTCTTCGCCTTCCGGATCAGATCTTCGATCGACGCCACGCCGAATCCGCTGCCGCTATCGAGAGAGATGATCGTTTCCGGAGTGTCGATCCGCCGACGGATCCGCTTAAAGTCATCTACCTTGTTTCCGGAGCAGATCACTCCGGCTGCACTGCAGTCCGAAAGCAGAGAAGTAAGCTCAGACTCCTTGAGACCGGGATCGAGCGGCACAACCACTGCGCCGAGCTTCAGGATTGCAAGGTACGAAATGCACCACGATGAGGAGTTTCGCTCTCCGTACAAGGCGATTCTGTCACTCGCAGCAAGCCCCGAGAGTACGAGACCCTTTGCTAAAGCATGCGCACGCGTCGCAGCTTCACTGTAACGGGTTTCGCGACCGGAGGCGTCCTTGAACAGGATTCGCTCGGGATACCGTTCCGCGGAATTCTCAAGAAGGCCGAAGATGTGCTTCGTTGCAAGCTCATTGGCATCGGTGTCTCGTGGTTCAGCAATCATGCCGAATACTATACCAAATAGCTTCATTGTTGCAATAGAAAAGGGCCGCCTGAAACGGCGGCCCTTTTCGGCCAAGTGCGGTCGAGAAAAAATTCTATTCTTCTACATCGATCTTGATCTTCTGCGTCAGGATAATACCACCGCGCGGGTCGTGATCGGTGACCGTAATGTACGCATTCCCAAGCTGATTCGGCGCAGTGTAGTTCCAACCGACAGCCTCACCAAACTGGTTTGTATACACCGTGTCGATCGTCGCGGGATTGCCGTCGAAATCGATTGTTCCGAGCGAAGCGTAAGCAGTCAGGGCATGACCACCGAGCGGGTTACCCGGCCGGTCCTTGATGAGGACCCACATCGGCTCCGAGGACCCGGGCGAAATCTTGCCCGAGATGTTGATTTCAGATTTGTCCGTATGCGTGAAACCAGTAGTGAGCACGATCGTCACAACATCCGAAACACCTGCTCCAACACCTGCCGTAGCCGTCAGGGTAGCGTTGGCACCAATTCCGTCGTCCGGAATCGTGTAAGAGTAGTCGACTTCCAGAACGCTCGTGATATATTCCGATATCGCCACCGATGCGTGACAACCGTCGGAAGTCGTCGCATTCGAAATGCTGCCTTCGGGCCAGACATCGAATTCGACCTGTGTTCCGTTCAGGACATAGACATCATTTCCATCAAGGACCTCGACATACACCTTCCCCTTGGATTTACCGTCACAGAAAAGCGTCGTCGGGTAACTGTAAATGTCTACGGACGCGGGTAGACCGGATACCCACAGCAGCGTGCTGTCTTTAACCCGGCCACCGTCGGTCTCTGCGATAATCCGTGCCCTGCCGTCGAGGCAGTCAGAAGTGGATCTGAACGTCGACTGTGCAATTCCGCCGAGGGTCGGAGATGATGCATCCACCATACCGATCGTGTTGGTCGTGAAATACACAACTGTGGAGTCCATAACCGGATTGTCATAGACATCCTCGACGAGCGCCACGACATCAGCAGCGACATTTACCCATCCGCAACCGCGGATATTGCACGGATCGACTCCGACCGAGATACGGTAAGGAGGTCCTGCGTTGACGTTGATCTGCACAGCATCAGAGGTGACCGTGCCAACCTTCGCCTGCGCTGTCACAGTACCGGATATCGTACCGGAAAGCATGGTTACGGTAGCCTGGCCAAGAACATTCGTGAGTGCTGTCACAGGACCATAGCCCTGCTCCTCGATGTTCTCGCCTCCATTGGGACCGGATATGATATTGAATTCGACCGGTACATCCTGCTGAACAGGATTGCCGTTCTTGTCGAAGCAGAAGGCGGTCAGGTTTGCGGACTCTATACCGCCCGTAGCCTTCACCTGGATATCATAGTGAGACGGGCGCAGTTTGATGTAGGATACGTCTTCACTCGGCCTGAGGGAGAGCGCAAGCTCATCCCAGGCTGCTTCACTCGTACCCTCGAGCGTCGCCCGGATGAATACAAAGCCCGGGTAGGTCCCAGCCGTGTATGTGAATG
>CAYQCE010000072.1:0-12273 GCA_964415885.1 uncultured Ignavibacteria bacterium | reverse complement strand
CTTTTGAGAGCTTTTCGATTGCTCGCAGAAGAAGAGAAGATAGACCCCCGTCTTCACGGGGGTGACAGGAGAAGGTGGGTGAAGCGAAACACTTAAGCGAAAACTGCTATCGGAAATGTCTCCAATGTTGCGGTAATGTTGCGGTCCGTACAGAAGAAGAAACCCGCATGAAAGGCGGCCACAGGGTCTGGCGCGTCGGATTCTCCGCTACTCTTGGCGGTGACTGGACCGTTACTTGCCGCAGCACATCGATTACCAGTCGCGCAGGAACTCGACAAGGAGCCGTGCACCAAAACCCGACGAGCCCCTGGTAATATAAGCTCCACCCTTAATATCGACGTCCATTCCGGCAATATCGACATGCGCCCACTTGTGATCGCCGACGAAGTTGGCGAGAAATGCTGCGGACGTGCCGAGCGACCCCACCTTGCCGGCAGAGTTCTTGATATCGGCAAGCGTAGATTTAATATACTGCTGATACTCCTCCCAAAGCGGCATTCGCCAAATCTTCTCCGCCGAAGCGTTTGAAGCCTTCTCGAGTCTCGCAGCCAGGCGATCGTCATTCGCAAAATAGCCGGCACCGGTGTACCCGAGCGCTATCCGGCACGCCCCGGTCAGAGTCGCCATATCGACTATCGCCTCGGGCTTGTATTTCTCGGCATAACCGAGAGCATCGGCGAGTATCAGACGCCCCTCGGCATCCGTATTGGTAATCTCAATCGTCTTGCCGTTATAGGACCTAATGATATCGCCCGGTTTGTAGCCCTTGCCGGACACGAGGTTTTCTGTCGCCGGAACCAGCCCGATCACATGTATCGGCAGCTTGAGTCTGGCCGCGGCGGCCACAGCGGCTATGACACAGGCACCGCCCGCCATGTCGCCCTTCATATCGACCATGTTTGCGGCGTCTTTCAAGGAATATCCGCCGGAATCGAAAGTTATCCCCTTACCGATGAGGCAAACAGTGCTCTTTTTTGCCTTGCTGCCTTTGTATTCAAGTATGATAAACTTCGGCGGCTGATCCGATCCGAGATTTACCGCCTCAAGACATCCCATCTTCAGCCTCTTGATCTCGCTCTTATCCAGAACCGTGCATTTGAATTTGTATTCCGACGCGAATTCCCTGGCGTACTCTGCGAGCCTGGATGGGGTCAGCACAATTGGTGGATGAGCAACCAGCTCTCTCGCCGTGTTCTGCGCCCATGCCGTTATCTCACCAACTTGACATCCCTTCTCGGTTCCCTTGAGCGCTGCGCTGTTCGCGGGCGCAATACACACACTCTTCGGAAGTGACCGGCTGCTGTCGGAGGATTTGTAGTCGAGCAGCTTATGCGCGCCAAGCAGGATCCCCTCCGTCACAGCCTGCGAGATATCCTGCACTCTTGGGGCAGTCTTTCCCGGCTCGGGCAGAAACACAGTGCATTCAGTGACAGCAATCTTGCGAAACAGCTTGCCGATACTCCCGCCGTAATGGCGGGCTGACTCGGAAGAGAGATCGCTTTTCTTGCCCAGTCCGAATAGAAACACGCGTTTCGATGGTATACCATTCTTTGGATAGAGTCGGACACTCTCGTTTTTCTTACCGCTGAACTCCCCGAGTTCGAAGACTGTATCGATCGCTCCATCGGTCCATTCGTTCAGGTCTTTCAGATGCTTGTTCGAAGCTGATGAGCCCTCGAACGCATAGATGACGATTGAGTCTGATTTCGGTTCTTCTACACTCCTGAATTCACAAGACAAATCCATCCTTAAACCTCCGGGTCATGGAGCGACAGACAGTCGCGATGATAATACAGCTCACGGCGATAGAACCAAAAAAAACGGCTCGACGCCGGAAAGTCAAGGAATTCGGGAGTTTGTTGGCCGTTGGCGAGATCAGTCGAAATCTGGCGGAGCCTCGGAGTCCTCAGCGGCTGCCTCGAGCGCGGCCATCCGCTTGCGTACACTCTCGTCGATATCTATCGCATCGGAGTTGTTGTAGAATTTGACGCCGTCCAGTGAGGTGAGATCCTTTAATTCCGCGAGCACCACCATGATCTTGGACAGCGAGGTTTCGATCACTTTCAATGCTTCAGATACCTTGGTTTCGGGATCAGTGAGTTCTCCCGAGGATACCATGAGCTGCATAAGCTGTGTGCGGCCGGAGATTATCGTGGCAGCGTTGTTAATGTAGTGAGATAGCGTAGCAATAGCGATGTTCTTCGACTTTAGCGCACCGATCCGGTACTCCTCCTCGATCACACGTTTGGAGAGCTCTTGACGCTCCTTGAACAGCCCTTCGATCGTGACATAGCTCTCAAACAGCTCACGATTGGCACGCTGCATCAGTTTGATTGGATCGCCGATGTTAATTCCGAGGAAGCCTGCGGCATCCACGATCTCATTCAGCAGCCTGAAGCCGAGTTCTGTAATGAACTCGCTTCTGACACCGAGCTTTTTTGACAATATCGATACCGTTTCGATGTGGCGCTCGAGGTCTCTCCTGTCATCGCTGTAGGCTCTGCTGTTGATATGGTCCGCGAGCATCACAATCAATTCGAGATCGCTGAATTGGTCTGCAGTGTCATTGGCGATAGACGCGTGATGATTGTCGATAGCGTTACGGAGACACTCTGGCAGGTTCCATTTCTGAGCTATTAACCTGCCGATCTGAGTGTGACTGATGCCATACTGCTCCAGTTCGAGCTTGATCAGGTCCTGATCGTAGAAGCTGTCTCTGATGAGCGGGATATGATGATCCGGATCCACTTTCAAGAAGTAGAGATGACCAAAGTCATGCAGAAGTCCTGCCACAAATGCCTCTTCCGGCTTCTTATAGCCCATCTCAGTGGCGATCTCCCTTGAGGCGATAGCTACACCGAGGAAATGGCTGTAGACCTCTCTAATGTCGAAATTCTCAAATTTCTCGAATCTTTCATCCGACTTGAATATCGAAACCGACAGCGCGAGGCATTTCACCATCGAAACACCGAGCATCATTATGGCCTGGTTGACAGTAGAGACTTCGAGGCCGCGTCGGTAGTAGCTCGAATTTGCCATTCTGAGGATTTTTGCCGTAAGATTCGGATCATGCATCACGGCACCGGCGAGTTTCTGCGCTGTGGCGCCCTCACTGTCAATCAGACGCAGGACTTCCAGCAGCGCCTGCGGAAGCGCAAAAACATCGTCCATGCTTTCCAGATTGGACGGCAACCGGCTGGTTTCGTTTGCTTTCTGCATACAACTCCGGTGTAGGTTCGTGTATAGTATCGGACGGATTCGAAGCGATCTTTATCTTTATAATGGCAAGCAATGCAACAATTTATCTGTCTCCTCGCGGGACAGAATGACTGCAGTGTGAAATGGTAGTGTAGATATCTGGAACGCTTGCGGGAACTAAGCGCTTGCGCGCTTCGCTTTAACGTCCTCGATCAGCTCACTTAAGTTTTCAAGCCGAAACGGCTTCGGGAGTATGTGCTCTACACCCATCTCCTTCGCCTTTTCCGCCTCGCGTCCAAGACCCCATCCGGAGATCATTATGATGGGAATCGACGAGTCCCGCTGGCGAATTCGATCCACGACCGCCCAGCCATCGATATCCGGCAGGCCGATATCAGTAATGACGAGATCGTAGTCCCCCTCGATAAACTTTCGCACGCCCTCCTCGCCGGTAGCGCACAACTCGATCTGGTAACCGAGCTGCTCGAGCATTCCACTGAGAAGCTCTCGGATGATCTCCTGATCATCTATGCCAAGTATGCGGAAATCTCTCCCGGATTCGGTGGCCTGTTCGCGCCTGCCAAACCTGAGGATTATCGTCGAACCGACCGGATCATCCTCGATCTCGGCAATCTCCACGGAAATATCCGCCGCCTCGGAGATTACGTCGCTCTGCCCCAGTTCCGGATGAATTCTCGCATTCCTGTATGATTGCTCACCGAGAAACTCCTGCGAAATCTCCACCGGATTGTCTGACAGAACGAGAAAGCTGTGGTTCTCGAGCGATTGCAGCGAGACGAACATATACTCATCAGGATCAAACCTGTCCCACGCCCACTGCAAAGCTTCCGAGACTGTCGCCTCCATCTGTTCCGGGCTTCCGGAGAAGGGCGCAGCCGTGTCCAGATCGGCTCTGAAACTGACTTCCGGATTGTCGCGGAGAAAATGAAGTCCCGGATCAGAGCCATAACGCATGATTGTCATCTTGCGCAGGACTTCCGCGAGATTCGCTCCGTTCGAGGAATCGGCAGACTCCTCCTTCCGCATCGTCCGCTGCATCTCCTTGACAATCTCGCCTGCCTGAAACGCCTCGTCGGCTATTAGATCGAGATTTTGAAGGACACTGTCGCGCTGAGACAGGGGCTCCTCCCTGAGCCCAAATCCAAGAAGCTGTGCCTTTCCGATGATACCTGTCAGCGCGTTATTGACTTCATTGATTCTCTCGACCAGCCCCGCCCCAAGGCCATCAACCTCTGCTGAGGTCAGTGTTGACAGTCTGCGAGAAGCCGATAATGTCGCGAGTTTCTCTGCAAGAATCACATTTGCCAGCGGGTCAATTTCACGTTCCACGGTTGGCGGATCATCGCTCCCGAAGAGGAAGAGATATCCTACCACTCCCCCGCTCCTAACGAGGGGTGCGGCGGTCACGAAGCCCGGCAGTTCGCCGGTTTCGCTCAGATTCGCCAGGCGACGCCGCTGTTCCTCGGACGCGTCACTCATGAACTTATCGACTGCGGCCTCCCCAATGAAGCTTCGACTATGACCGCTGCCTGAGATACTCTTCCACGGTTCGACGTCAGAATCGAAATACACACGTCTGGCGCGTCTGTCCGCAACTCCGAACGAGCCTGCACATGTCAACCTCCGCCTCGATGAATCGTGAGTGAGAATCAGCCCGGCATCGTACTCAGGAAGCACATCGTCGCAGTATGCCCCGGCAGCTTCGGCCAGCTTCTCGATCGTGCGGGCCTCGACGATGTCTGTCAACCTTGCACTGACAGTCTCAGGCCGCTCGGCAGCCGCCGTTTCCTTTCTGAGTTGCGGCAGAAGCATATCTATTAGACGGATGACGAGCTGCATACGCGAGATCTCGTCCTGTGTGAACGACTCCCTCTCAGCCGAAACAGTGGCGGCAACCGTGTACTGAGCAGGGAGATCTTCGCCGAGCGGAAAGATAATCAACTTCGTATCGATATTGCGATCGGATCGTGACCTTACGAGAATCGGTCGACCGCTCCCGGACGACTTCTCGAAATGCCGGGCGAGTTCGTCGGAGATTGTCTCCCCGATTGCAGAGATATCAGTGGAGCGCTTTATTGTCCAGTCTTTCGAACCGTTACGAGCTGCGAGTAGTGCACCGTCCGCGCGCAGGATGTCGGCGGCATACTCAAGCAGCATACCCATTCTCACCGACACCGACTTCTCGTTACTCACAGTCGCTATGATATCTGCCTGCTTCTTGTGCATCTCAGTGGCGGTCGTCAACCGCTCGCGTATCTGCCGAATCTCGCGCTCGAGACGAAAGGATGCCACCGCAGGGCCGAGGAGATTCGCTGCGGACTTTATCATTTCCGATTCATATCGAGTAAACTGATATGGCTGAGCTCCAATGATTGCAATCACGCCCACCGCACCGGTGCGCGACATTAGCGGCGCCGCAACAGCGGTCTCCACACCACCAATGGATAGAAGCTCCTGCGTGTTCTTGTCGGCGTTGGAGATCGCTCCGAATGCATGAGTACGCGAGGTCTTCTGAGTACGCGCAATTATGTCACCGTGATCGACAGAGATTTTCTCCAGCCGCGCTTCCAGTTCGCGATCCACGTTCTTCGAGGATGTCAGGTACAACTCGCGACGTGCAGGATTGTAGATGAAGATAGCGCCCATGCAGTTGTCGAAGCGCGAGGATACCTGCTGAAGCGATATGTTCAGCAACTCGACGAGTGAGTATGGTTCCGAGAGAACATCTTTCAGATCATCCAGAAACTCGAGTTGAGATTCCTTCTGATTCTCCCTCTCATGCTCGATAGATAGCCGCCTCACTGCCACGAACATCGACATCGCGACAGTTACGGAACCGACGGCAACGACGATCTCGGAGAGCATGAATACAAGCTCCGACATGCCCGGTATGAAAAGCTCAGAGAACGAGGGCATTGAAAATAGCGCTCTGGAAAGAAATCCCAGAAATACGAGCGCAAGGCCAAAAAGGCTGGTCTTCCAGCCCGTGAGTCCGTGACGGGTGAACCGATCGGAGTATGCGAAAATCACGAATGCAACTATCGCGGCCAATGCCGCCGCGAACCATGCGGTAAGACCGGTCATGAAATCACCTCCGTCACACATCCCGACTCAGCCGGGTATGACCTTTGTATCTATTATCCGGCCGCCGAAGAGCCCGCAACTGAGTTTGGCCAAATGAGTAGGAAAGGAACCGTACTTTCAGCTCGAAATCGCTCTGGAGTAACCCCGTGAGTAGACAGTCGACGGCTACGTTACCTTTCAGTGTAAAAAGAAAGGCATCGGAGAGATTTATCAACAAAAATCTCCGGATTCTAACGGATTTGTAACAACCTTCTGTCCGAAAACGCCTTGACAAAAATCGAGTGTATTGCTTTCTTGAAAGTGAACATTTCCTTTCAATTGTCACGCGAAAGATGTACATGGATGAATCAATCGAGACGTTGAATTGGTGCTGTTTTCGCGTTGACAAAATCGATCCAAGGTGCAGAAAAAAAACCAAACGTCTGGAGGGTATATGCATAGGAAGCAACTGTTCGCGGTCCTGTCTGTTTTTCTGACTCTGGGGCTGCTGACGTCGGCGTACGGTCAGGATTCAGGCATACCTGACACTATGAGAGTCGGCGTAGTCAACGTAGACGCCGGAGATCACTTCGCTGTCCCGATCACAATGTACAGCGACCAACTGGTGCAGGGTGTTTCGGCAGGATTCTACTGGAACGATCCGGATGTTTTCCTCGATTCCGTATCGTGGATTGGATCAAACGCCTCACACATCTCGGCTAAGTACATCAATATTGATCAGGCCAACTTCAATGTCCTGCTCGGTATCATCAGCGTTTTCGAGCCACCGATTCAGCCGGGTGACAGCCTTATGGCGACGATGTGGTTCACGGCGGATGCCGGGGCGGAAGATCAGTTTATCTATATCGACTCGGGGTTCGTACCTCCTGCAGGAGCGTTCAAGCTGAACGCGACCGACACCGAAGTGGGTTATCCGCCTCAGTATATGCAGGGTAGGATCATCATCGGCGAACCGCAGCCACCGCCCGAGTTCATACTTTCAGACACCGAGTTCGGCTTCTCCGCCTTTGATGGCGGCTCGAATCCGACACCGCAGGTTCTCGAGATCACGAATGGCGGCGGTCAGCATCTGAGCTGGTCGGCATCGTGGAACTCGAGCTGGCTGACAGTCGATCCGGACACAGGAACCGCGCCATCCAATGTTCAATTGCTGGTCGATATATCCGGGCTGGGTGTCGGGACTTATGCGGACACGATCACACTCACAGATCCGAATGCCACCAATTCCCCGCAGGAGGTGGTGGTCAATCTGGAGGTCATAGTACCTCCGCCGGTAATACAACTCGTGCCGGGCAGTTTCCAGTTCACGGCACAGCAGGATTCGATCAACCCCGATCCGAAATGGCTGATAGTCAATGATATCGGAGCCGGAACGCTAAGTTGGACAGCCTCAAACTCCGAGCCGTGGCTCACATTGTCGGATTACAGTGGCGGACCCGGCGACTCGACACAGCTTATGGTCGATATCACCGGCATGATGTTTGGCGAGTACTATGATACGGTCGTCGTGACCGACCCGGCGGCAACCAATTCTCCGCAGGTCGCACCGGTCAAGCTGACCATTGTCTCCGGCATTCCGATTCTTGAAGTGAGCCCGGACAGTTTCTACTGTGCTGCTTCATTCGGACAGAATCCGTACTCAAGACCGGTAGTAATCTCAAATGTCGGCGGCGATTATCTGCAATACACTCTGGAGTCGGTCCGCGGACTTATGACTTTCGATCCAGACTCGGGTGCGGTTGTTTCCGGCGAGACCGGATATCCGACAGTTCATTTCCTCGAGGATACAACACTTTCGCTCGGCTTCCACTATGACACACTGATTGTAGATTCGCCGAATGCGCTTGAGGCACCGAAACGCCTTCCGGTGACATTCTGGATGATGGAGAATCCGCCGGAGCTGACCGTTTCTCCCAGCTCGCTGGTGATAGAGTCATGGGAGTGCTTCAACTGGCCGCCACTCGAACCAACCGGTTTTGAGGTGTTCAATGCAGGTGGCGAGGATATGTACTGGACAGCCGTGTGGGACGCCCCGTGGCTGACTATAGATCCATCCAATGCGCCAAATGATGACACGGCTTACGCGATCGTGGATATCGACGGGCTGGTACTGGGAACGTACATCGACACCGTTATCTTCAATCCAATATTCTCGATTACTCCGCCGGAGACAGTCGAAGTTGTGCTGAACATTAACGAGCAGACTCAGACTCCGGAACTCAATGTCGAGCAGACGCACTACGAGTTCATTTTCCAGGAAAACCAGGTCGGCACGGCCGAGCAACCGCTGACGATCCGGAACCTTGTCGGAGGATGTATGCAGTGGTCGGTCTCGGAGAGTGTGTCGTGGCTCGATGTCGAGCCTGACACCGGCACGGTCCCCAATAGCGCATTCGTCGGAGTCAACGGGTTTCTTCTTCCACCGGGCAAGACGACCGGGTCATTCCTGGTGCTGTCACCGGGCGCGGTGAACAGCCCTGTAGAGGTGACCGTTGACATGTACGTCTGGATGTTCGGCGACGCTGACTGCGAAGGCAGTATCAATATCGACGACATCG
Organism: uncultured Ignavibacteria bacterium; assembly: GCA_964415885.1. GTDB lineage: Bacteria > Zixibacteria > MSB-5A5 > JAABVY01 > JAHJOQ01 > CAYQCE01. The sequence continues at coordinate 3,412 of CAYQCE010000072.1, read as the reverse complement.
TGTATCTCGTCGAATATGTGTTTAACAATGGCCCCGCACCCTGTCCGAGATCCTGGGTAGGAGATGTGAATTGTTCTCACGGTCAGGTTGATGTAGACGACATAGTGTATCTCATCAACTACGTCTTCATGGGCGGTCCGGAGCCGTGCACAGCCAAGATCGGTGCGCTGGCTGAAGACGAAATTCGACCCGCGGTACATACTTTCCAGAATGAGGAAGTCAAGCCGCAAGAATCCGGCAAGTAAGACACGATAGACTGCCAATATGTGAACCCAGGCAGAACCTGGGCCTGTTGAAAAAGCTCGTTACGCCAGATCCCGCGTCCGCGTTGAGTGGACGTGTGATCTGGCGTCTTTCAAATCCCCGTTGTTTATGAGGCCACGGAATCAGGTTCGACACGCTTACGGCGTCTGTTGAGTGAGTGAGCCTCAATAGAAGACCCATCATCGCGAGGAGTCCCGCAAGAGCGGGGCGACGTGGCGACCTCGTAGTCCGGCAACACCATACGGCAACGTTGAGACTGCCGCACTCGCTACGCTCACTCGCAAAGACCGACATCTCATGCGTCTTTTCAACAGTCCTCTTCGACGCGCAGGAGCTGACTGAGCGTAACTGAGCATTCTTTCTGAACAGGCCCCATAGCCTTCCCGGATTTTCTGTTGTCTGCTCCCTTGAAATGCGCAGTCCACCTTGACAAGACGAAGTAAAGCCCGTCCAATAATTTAGAGATGATAATTGGCTTTGACAATGTGGATATTATTCGTATCTTATTCAGGTTAAGCAGTTAGACCTGCCATCTGTGCGGAGCATCGGGCAAACTTCGCAGCTTTGAGCAGCGTTATTATCTAAGAAGGTACATCCCATACTGTTAAATCAAGCAGACATGCTACCGAAATAGGGTACAGGACTGCCTGATCGGAAGGAGGACACGGTGCACATCACACGTCAGGCTCTAATCATCTGTGCAGTGCTGTTTCTGGCTGCGCCCAGTGCAGTACCCGCCGACAACCAAACTCACCAGCATCTGCCCAAGGGCAAGATATCCGACATGTCGGAGACCGAAATACGAGAGTACATCCAGCAGAGTCACGACCTGTGCCGTATTGGGAAGGCCGAACGGCTTCAGCGTATTCGAGACCTGCAAACCGACAAGCTCAATCTCTACGAGGCATTCGCGCAATATGAGTATGACGCGAAGTACTACAAGATAGATTTCGCGATCGATTTCCCGACTCAGACCGTAGATGGCTATGTCGAGATGGTCGTCGAGAGCGAGATCGCCGGGTTGACATCGCTCGCGGTCGACCTGCACCCCGATCTGACGGTAGACTCGATAGTCAAGGGAGGCACTCAGCTCTTCTATACGAGGACGGGTGACAAGATCCAGATAACAACTGACCAGACATACAATTTGAACGACGAATTCAGTTTCACGATCTACTACAACGGCCACCCGCCAACTGGTGGATTTCAGGCATTCTCGTTCGATTATCACGGATCGCCGCCCACACCGATAGCGTCAACATTGAGCGAACCCTATTTTGCGCGTACATGGTGGCCGTGCAAAGATTATCCGGATGACAAGGCGGATTCAGTCGATATCATAATCACTCATCGCGACGACTTCGTTTGCGCATCCAATGGCACATTGCAGTCGATCGTGGATAACGGCGATGGCACGAAGACTACACACTGGCACGAGCAGTACCCGATCACGACATATCTTGTATCCATCTGTGTCACAAACTACGATACGTTTTCCAACTGGTACATAACCGCCGACAACGACAGCATGCCGGTGACCTACTGGGTATATCCCGAGAATCTTGGGCTGGCCCAGAGCTCATTTCCTGTCACGGTCGATATGATCGAGGTGGCCGCATCGCTGTTCGGCGAGTATCCGTTCATTGAAGAGAAGTACGGTATGTCACAGTTCCCGTGGGGCGGCGCAATGGAACACCAGACCAATACCTCCATTAACTCGGGAGCCTATTACGAGAGCATTATTATGCACGAGCTCGGTCATCAGTGGTACGGCGACATGATAACCTGCGAAAACTGGCATGAGATATGGATGAACGAGGGATTCGCCACTTACTCCGAGGCTCTCTGGGTTGAAAACCAGGAGAGTTTCACCTCATATAAGTCGTACATGAACGGAATGAGATACACGGCCGGCGGAACGATCTGGTGCCAGGATACGACGAGTGTCTGGTCAATTTTCTCGTCCAGGGTGTATGACAAGGGCGCATGGGCGCTCCACATGCTGCGGCATGTAGTCGGCGACTCAACCTTCTTTGACATTCTCGATGTCTACTACGACGACCCGCGCTATAAGTGGGGCGACATAAATACAATCGAGTTCAGGGACCTGTGCGAAGACGTCTCCGGTATGGACCTCACGGCATTCTTTGACGACTGGATTTTCGGCGAGTACTATCCGAGGTACCGCTACTCGTATGATTACGAGGAATATGCACCGGGAGATTATGTCATCTATCTGCATCTCAGACAAAGCCAGAGCACCAACCCGCAGGTATTCGATATGCCCGTCGATATAGACATCAGCGATGGCACGAACACGTTCAGCTACGTTGTGGAGAACAACCAGCGCGGTCAGGATTACATTCTGTATATGAATGAAGCATCCGGACCGCCGCTCAGCATCGAAGTCGATGATGACGACTGGATTCTGAAAACTGTCGCTGGGGAAGCGTACGATTTCCACGTAATCTACGACGATATATCGAGCGGAGTTCAGTACGAGCACTATGTCGATTCCGTCATTGCCCGCGGTGGTAGCGAACCTTACGAGTTCTCGATCATATCCGGCTCGCTTCCGAATGGCGTGACACTCGATCAGCACACGGGGCGAATCGAGGGCTACCCGACGCAGGCGGGGCCACTTACGTTTACGGCTCGAGTTGAGGACAACACCGGTGACTGGGAGACCGAGCAGTACAGCTCTATTATTGCGGTCGGACAGTTCAATCCGGGTGATGTTAACTCATCCGGTGGTGTAGACATCGATGATATCGTTTACCTGATTGCGTATGTCTTCGCGGGGGGACCGGATCCGATCCCGGTGAACGCGGGGGATGTCAATCAGGACTGCCAAGCCGATATCGATGATGTCGTCTATCTCATCGCGCATGTCTTTGATAACGGCCCGGATCCGCTTCCGGGTTGTATCGAGTAAGACATCATTTTGGCACAGGAGATTGAAAGCCCGGCATACACAGGTGTGTTGAAGAAGGCCGGGTAGTGAAGTTCGGTCAGCTTCTGCCCGCCGCGGGCGGGTGTGACCTGACCGTATAGCCGCATAAACAAAGGGCGATTCAAAGAATTCTGTCATCTCTGAAACGCGCTTATACCTTCCTTAGCTCAGTATGCTTCAAAGCCGGATCCTGAT
>CAYQCE010000071.1:0-12977 GCA_964415885.1 uncultured Ignavibacteria bacterium | reverse complement strand
ATACATGTATTCATCATTAACCTCGGTGTCCGGATTATCCCACGGACGGAACAGCGTTGTCTCCTCGAAACGGAGCACGCCCTGCGGGCGGCCGTACTCGAGGAGGTTTTTGAAATGCACACCATCGCCGCGATATCTCTCTGTCATGAAGTAGTTTACCGACAGAGTGTGGAACATCTTCTCGCTGAGAGTGTGGTTCAACTTGACATACACGGAGTTGTTGTGGTCCTCGTAACGCGGCATACGATGCGGTACGAAGAAATACGAGTGAACGTACGACTGCCACTTGTCCTGCGACCCGAGAACACCGACCCGGAAGTGAGCATTCGGATGGAAATTCCAGCGGAGCTTGCCCTGCCAGGTCCAACCATCACGATAATTGCTCGGCAGTATGCCGTCGGCCCCGCTGGTCGGGCTTCTATCGGCCTGCCAGCGACGCTCGCCCGAGAGATAGAATGAGACATTCTCTATATCGGGAAGCAGCGGGCCCGAGAAATCGAGAGCGTAGACATTGCGATCATAACTCTCACCGTGGAAGTTATCGGTGACAGCTTCGATATTGCCTGCGTACTCCTTGGAGCCCTCTCTCGTGGTAACATTGATAACACCGGAGGATACCTTGCCGTACTCGGCGTTGAATCCACCGGTCGTGACCTGGATCTCTTCGATCGCGTTGTTGTTGATAGCGGTCGTCGAGAGTCCGGTGAGCGGATCCTGCTGTGAGAATCCATCGACATAGTAGGCGACGTCGGAAGATCTGCCGCCACGAATGTTCATGGTCGGCTCGTTTGTCGCCTCGGTGCCGCCTCTCTGGCGGATGCCTGCGTTATCCTGGAATGCGACAACGCCGGACGAAAGCCCGACGACATCCTGATAACCACGCGTAGGCATATTCTGAATCTCTTCCCTCTCGATAACATTAAGAGATGCAGTCTGATCCTGCAGGATCAGTGGCCTCTCGGCGCTAACCCGAACGACCTCACCTGTCTCGATAGCCAGAGATGTGAGCTCAAAATCGAAATTCGATGTAAGGTCAGCCGATACTTTGAGATCGGTCGCCTCGATCGATGCATAACCAACCAGTTGAGCCTTCAGTGTATACTCCCCAACCGGAACGTTGAGGATGTTGTACTCACCATTTGCGTTGGTAAGGGCCCCTCGGGTCGTTCCGACGACGGAAACCGCCACTCCGGGCAGCGGCTCACCAGTGGCCTTGTCCGTGACCACCCCGGAGATCTTTCCAGTGGTTCCAGCAAATACCGAAATGGAAAGTGCTGAAATCAACAGAAGGGAAAGCACCGAGATGATAATAAGTTTCTTGCCTCGCAAGTTCATCCCTCCTTGCATAGAGTTTACCTTAATGAAAAACCGTAACAGTCTTCTGTGCTGCATCACCTCCTTGTGAAGCATCAAAAGCATCTCATCTCATCGCTCTACTAATATGTTTCTACCAAGTTGTTACAGCTGAACTGTGAGGATAGCGGAATACTCAAAAAGAAGATAATCCGAACAAACATCAAGCTACTCCACAGCCCAAAAGTCAGCTTATCCCAAAGCCTTCATACCAAAGTGACTTTACGAAATTATCAAAATAATTGTCAACAAAAAGTTGATGTCTACGTCCGTGAGAACTCCGGGTTAAACCATTGCCGTTTCTAACATTAGGTATGTCGGCAGAAAGTGTGCAGCGCTTGAGCAGCGTTTTTCGAAATTATAGAACACGGCTCACCAAAACGGAACGCAAGCTGTCCGGTACGCTCTTCGACTGCGCTTATCCGCTCTCCGGAGACCTCATGAAAACTAGCACTCTTCCGGAGAAAGCCCCGCAGGTCATGTGGGTTCGGCGGGCCCTGAGCCGAATGTGAGATACGGTCACCTTCCACAACTTGCGGATAACTGTGAAAGCTGAGATGACTCATCTTACGACACTTCGATCGTCCCAAAAAACGCAAGCGGACATCAGTCGGAAGTGATAGCGAAAATCGCTGTTGAAGGCTCGTCTATGGGTATTTGAAGCTTAGAGAGATTGCTCCGGACCGAGTCTCGACTTGAAACGACAAGGCGAAAAAGTCGAAACTGGCAGTTCAATAATTCAGCAATATCCCGATAGAATTATAGAAGAGGTGCCAATCAATGCATGCGTCAAGAAGTTATCGAACACCGAAGATATTCCTGTACTCAGGATCAGACTCCGTAATAAACGAATTCCGAACAGTACTCGAAGTCTTTGAAGACAAACTTGATACGATCCGCCTCGAGGAGTTCGGCGAAAACTCGAAATACCTGTCCTCTGCCTCGGAAACTCCGGGCATCTTCGTAGTCGATGTCCAAACCGACTCGAACTTCAGCTTCATCGAGAGAATCAGAGAGGCATCTCCGGAATCCGTGGTGATCGGTGTTCTGTACGACTATACTGATCCCGCTTTCGAACGCGCGAGAAACCACGGTATCTCAGAGATCGCCGTTCTGGGAGAGCGCTTTAGAACCAGGGAAGTGCTGAAGCGCGCTCTTGCGAAGCTATCGAGCACTCCCGATGAATCTTCGAGTATCAGCTCCACGTGTCACGACTGTTCGGTGATCAAGGAGTATATCCAGGATGCCGTGGTCGTTGTCGACCCGAACGGGAATATCTCATCATTCAACAGAGCTGCGGAACAGCTATTCGGTTACGCCAAGTCCGAGATACTCGGAAAACACATTTCAACCATATATCCGCCGGAATGCCAGGACCTGTCGCAGATCGAGTGTGTCGATGTTATCCGGCGAGAGATGGATGTCGACATCGATACGACGGCAATGCGTAAAGACGGCACCAAGGTTCTCATCAGATTGACACTTACGATGGCCGTCGATTCCGACGGCAACCCGAAGGCGATGATCGGCATTGCTCGGCGAAGAGGCAAAGCGGGGCATGTGGATGCGCCGACGCACAGGCTCGCGGCTATCGTTGAGTCATCCGATGACGCCATAATCGCCAAGAAGCTCGACGGGACTATTCTGAGCTGGAACAAAGGAGCGAAGAAAATCTTCGGCTACGAGGCGGCAGAGGTGATAGGCAAGCCGGTTTCGATTCTCATGCCGCCGGAGAAATCGTCAGACATGCCGATGATACTCTCTCGAATCAAACGGGGAGAATCTGTCGATCATTTCCAGACCCAGCGGATGACCAGGGATGGCCGCATAATAGAGGTATCCGTGACTGTATCACCCGTGATGGACTCTGACGGCAATGTCATCGGCGGCGCTGCGATAATCCGGGACGTCACGCTCGAGAAAATGGTTGAAGACGCGTCGAATATGCAACTGGAGTTCCTCCAGGACCTCTTCGACGCAATCCCGCATCCGGTCTTCTTCAAAGATTCTAAGATGGTCTATCGATTCTGCAATGACGCCTTCGCCGAATTCCTTGGCCTCGAGCGCAGTGAAATACTCGGAAGCACAGTCTTCGATATCGCTCCTGCGGACCTTGCCCAGGTCTACCATGATCACGATATGGAGCTCTTCGAATCCGGCGGAAAGCAGATCTACGAATCCAATGTCAGTGGTTCCGACGGCAGCATCAAGACCGTGGAGTTCAACAAAGCGGTTGTTGCCGGATCCGACGGCTCAAAACGCGGCATCGTAGGCACGATACTCGACCTGACGGAGTGGAAGAAAGCGATCAACAAAGTCGCTGACTCCGACAGACGATATCAGGAAATCCTCAAATCGGTTATCGAAGGCATCGGTATAGTCGATGTGGAAGAGCGGATAATCTACTGCAATCCCGCATTCTCCATGATTCTGGATGCTCATTCGCCGGAGGACGTGATAGGCGAGAATCTGCTCGATTTCATCCCGGAGGATCAGCGCGAGAAGATACTCCGAGAGACCAGGAGACGCATGAAGGGCGATCACTCACGCTATGAGATAGATATTGTCAGCATGAAAAAGAAACGCAAGACAGTGCAATGTTCGATATCTCCGCGACTCGATGCCAATGGAGACTACATAGGTGCCTTCGGCGCAATTGTTGATGTCACCGAGACACGTCGACTTCAGGACGTTGCCGATAGAGCCGGCAAACTCGAGACTGTGGGGCTGATCGTCGGACAGGTCGCCCACGATTTCAACAACCTGCTGGGTCCACTGATGGCGTATCCGGAACTGATACGGGATGAACTGCCGAAAGATCACAATGCATTTCCGCTTCTCGATGACATCGAGAAAGCAGCTTCCCAGATCTCCGAAATCAATCAGCAGCTTCTTACGCTCGGCAGGCGCGGGCATTACAATCTCGAACCGGTTGACCTAAACACTGTGGTAGAGCGGGCGATTAATGACGTAATACTGAACTACGACGAGTTGACGGTACAAAAGAACCTGTCATCTTCGCTGGCGCGAATGAACGGCGGTCATTCACAACTTTACAGAGGCATCGGCAATCTCATTATCAACGCGATAGAGGCCACCGAAGGCCGAGGCACTCTTTCGGTCTCGACGAGTAGCACGTACGTGAACGGTTACAGGGGTAAACTCGGCACTATCCCGAAAGGTGAGTATATCAAACTCACGATATCGGATGACGGGCATGGAATCGATGTCGAGACATTTCCGCACATCTTTGAACCTTTCTTCTCCACCAAGCCTGCCGGGACGAAACGCGGAGCCGGGCTCGGTTTGAGCATTGTCAGCGCAGTAGTCGAGGATCACGATGCATACATCGATTGCCGCACATCCAAAGACGGCGGTACCACGTTCATCATCTACTTCCCCACACTCAGGAAGGGCGCAGATCAACGGAGCCTTGACTCGAGCAACCGCGCAAATGAGAAAATTCTGGTTGTCGATGATGATCCAGTGCAGCGAAATGTGATTAAGAACCTGCTTTCGAGAGTCGGGTATGAGGTCACAACGGTCGCCAGCGGCGAGGAAGCGCTGGGTGTGGCGAGAGAGACACGATTCGATATCGTACTTCTCGATGTCGTAATGCCGGGCGGTATGGATGGCGTGGATACCTACGAGGAACTCCTCAAGATCAATCCAGGACAGAAGGCAATCATAATCTCCGGCTACGCACTCACAGACAGAGTCGAACGTGCAAATGAGCTCGGCGCCGGGCAGTTCATTCGAAAGCCGGTTACACTGAATTCCCTTACGCGAGCGGTTAAGCATGAACTCTCCTGCACTCCTGATCCCCAGCGAGAAGAATCCCTGTCATAGCCTCCGCCTCCACATCTATTAGCTGTTGACTTACCTTCGCACATCAGAATATCTTACATCTTCACGATACCGATTAGCTGGAGATAACTCATGCACAGTCTATTAACTGTTCTGCTGATGGCAGCAGCAGCTGTTGCCGCAGCCTTCGTCAACGTTGCAACCGCAGAACCTCCGACCGAAGAAGAGCGCTTGATCGACTCACTCGCATGGCTCGCGGGTCACTGGAAGGGCGAGCTTGCAGGCAATCCATTCGAGACTTTCTACTCGACACCCGAGGGCGGGTTCATTCTCGGAATCAGCAAGGAGTTCCATGATAACGGCACATTCATCGAGTTCGAGAAGTTCGAGGATCGCGACTCGACAGTCATCGTCGTGCCATATCCGAACGGCAGACGAAGCGTCGAATTCACGCTGACAGATTTCGATCCATCGGTTCAATACGCTCGCTTCGTGAATCCGGATCATGACTTCCCGAATGAAATCGTCTACACGGTCGCAGGAGATACTTTGACCGTGGTCGTCTCCGGCGGCGACAAAGATGACCTCAAGTCATTTTCGGGTAAGCTGTTGCGAATCCGCTGACAGACTTTTTTGTACAGGCTGAAAAAAATAATTGACCGAATGTAAAAAAAAGCTAAATTGATGCAACTCGAATATCGATGAAGCGTAATGTGTTTCTAATGAGATAAACCTAACGCCGAAAGATCGGAGAATTTCTTGATGAGCCGGAATCGTTTATTCAATCCGATTACAGTGATGCCTGGCGTCACTATGCGCGGCGGGAGGAGTACGTTTAGATTGTGAACTATTTCACATAAACTTTGTAACCCGCCGCTCCAGATGGACCGGCGGGTTTTTTTGTCTCTGTTATGCCTGCCGGTCGTTCAGCGGCAAAACCTTAACCGTTTCCGAAATGAGGCAGGAAAATGAGTGCTGAATTCTACGAAGACGAAAAGATGACCGGAAGGGATAGAGATATCTCGTCCCGGACGGCATTCGGGAAGCTTCTTCCTCTGCTGAGACCGCACATCCGCGGACTGGCTGTTTGCCTGTTCCTGCTTGCGGCGGGCACAATTCTGTCATTGTCATGGCCCGTGCTGATGAAGCGCGCTCTTGACGTTGACATCAAAAACGGCGATATCAACGGGTTACTGCTCACTGTTGCGGCAATCGGGGGGATCCAGATGCTGACAGTGCTGTTCCAGTATATCCAGCGGATCAGACTGGAGATCATCGGGCAGGATGTCATGCTCGAACTGAAGTCGCGGTTGTTCGACCACATTCTCGGTCAGGATATATCGTTTTTCGACAATAACCCGGTGGGGCGGCTCCTCGCGAGGGTCGAGTCCGACACGGAATCACTCAGGATGCTTTTCACGCATACTGTTGTGCTCGTAGTCGGAGACCTTATTCTCGTAGCCGGGATTTTCGGGCTGATGTTCTACTACAGTTGGCGAATGGCGTTGATACTGCTGTCGATCATACCGGTGATCGTGATTCTCACGATCATCTTCGAGAAATACACGACGCCGAGGTTTCTCGCGGTGCGAAAGAGAATGGCCGAAATAACCGCACAGATCACCGAGTTTCTGCACGGTATGTCGATCATTCAAATCTTTCATCGCGGGCAGTATGCTCGAGACAAAGTGAACGCCGTCAACAAGGCGAAGTTCGATGTAGATAAGGACGCCGGTATTGCAGTCGTGATCTACTTCAATACGGTGTTCTTCTTCGAGTACGTGATGGTCGCGCTGGTGCTGTTCTTCGGAGTACGCTGGATTCAGAGCGGAGTCATTACGATCGGTACGATCGGGATGTTCATCGTCCTTATATGGCGATCCTTCGAACCGATCTGGCGCACATCCGAGCAGCTCGCCAACATCCAGAAGGCGATAGCCGGGGCGAAGCGTATCTTCGCACTTCTCTCGGAGAAGCCGAAGGTCCTGGATCCGGCGAAGCCTGCGGAGACAGGCAGAATTGAGCACGGTGTCAAATTCGAGAATGTGTGGTTTTCGTACACCGATGACGACAACTGGGTGCTCCGCGACGTTTCGTTCGAGATCCCGGTCGGCAAACGCCTCGCCCTTGCGGGTGTTACCGGTGGCGGCAAGACGACTGTGATTTCGCTACTTTTGAGGCTCTATGATCCTCAGAAGGGCAAGATCACGATTGACGGTGTCGATATCCGCGAGTTCTCGCTCGCTGATCTGAGAAAAAAGTTCGCGCTGGTTCTGCAGGACATCCTGCTGTTCCCCGGCAATGTGGCGGACAATATCTCGCTCGAGGCGAAGGAGATCAGCATGCAGGATATTCGCTCGGCCGCTCTGACTGTCGAGGCGGATTCCTTCATCGACAGACTCCCGGACGGATACAAAACAGAAGTCTCCGAGAAGGGAGCCAATTTCAGCAGGGGCGAGCGTCAGCTCCTGTCGTTTGCTCGGGCGCTCGTGACCGATCCGGAGGTCCTGCTTCTGGACGAGGCCACGAGCTCGGTAGACCCCGAAACCGAGCGGACGATACAGGATTCGCTGAAGAAGCTAATGCGTGACCGGACATCCCTCATCATAGCCCACAGGCTATCGACGATTCTGGATGTCGACGAGATACTGGTGATCCGCAGAGGCGAGATCATCGAACGAGGTACGCATACTGAACTGATCTTGCAGAACGGCTACTACTCGAAGCTGTTCCACCTTCAGTTCAAGCACAAGAACGGAGTAATATCAAATGCGGGATAAGATAAAATGGTTGTGGAGTTTCTACCGGAACTACCGCTATGTGCTGGCCGTGCTGATAATACTGACGCCGTTGCAGGTGGCATTTCAGGTATCGATTCCGCGACTGATTGAATTCACTGTCGATTTCGTCAAGACGGGCGAGATTCCCGACAATTCAGCCGCCCGGATGGTGACGGATTACGGCAGTTCGATGGGGCTGTCTCCTGAGGCGGCGTTCGCAATGGTTCTGGTTCTATTCGGGCTCTGTGCCAGCGTGCTCTACGCGTTCGTGCAGTCTCACAGAGCATGGATGAACGTACGTCTCGAGTGGCTCTTCCGGCAGTTCACGTTCGACAAGATAACAAGGCTCGGTCCGGATTTCTTCAACCGGTTCCGGACCGGAGATCTTGTGACGCGAATGACGGACGACGTTGAGCAGAAACTGTCCTGGTTTGCATGCTCGGGCGTATTTCGGTTCTACGAAGCTCTCGTCATGGTGATATTCACATTGACGATGATGATTATCATCGACCCCATGCTGACGTTGTTTTCGGCGGGGCCGCTTCCGATACTGATCCTGATCTTCTTCAAGAGCGCGTCGAGGCTCGATAAGAGATACGACAACCTCCAGAAGCGGATTTCGGATTTCAATGATGTGATGGAGGCGTGCTTCTCAGGAATTCGGGTTGTGAAATCATACGTCCGTGAAAAGGCGCAGAAATCGGTATTCGGCGATGTTGCGACTGAACGCAAAGCTGCCGAGATATCGACGGTGAAGACGATGACCATCGTTGATTCGCTCTACATGTATATCTGGCAGGTCGGAATCGTAATAGTCCTGATCGCCGGCGGATATATGGTCATCAATTCCGGACTGAGTCTGGGTAAGCTCGTGGCGTTCATATACTATGTCGTTTATCTCGTTTTCCCGATGTTCGACATTGGCCAGTTTCTCGTGAAGTCTCGTCAGTCGGCCGTATCCATCGACAGGCTGACAGAACTCACAGAGGTCGAACCGATGGTACGCGACAACGGAGGTCAGCCGGTAAACGGGCACACCGAGGGCAGGATATCGTTCAAGGATGTCACGTTCTTCTTCCCGGGTTCGGACCATCAGATCATCAATGATATCTCGCTGGATATCGAGGCGGGTGAAACGGTTGCATTCGTCGGCAAAATTGGCGCCGGCAAGACCTGGTTGATCAATTTGCTGCCACGACTTGTCGATCCGGTATCCGGATCGGTCGAGCTGGATGGCCGGAATCTCAAAGAACTGAAGCTCGGTAAGCTAAGGGAGTATATTGGCTATGTGCCACAGGAACCGATACTCTATAGCGACACAATCCGGAACAACATCCTGATGGGACGCGATCACATCTCCAACGAGATAGTAAACTGGGCGGTGGATGTCTCCCAGTTGAAGGACGAGATCGAGACATTCCCGAAAGGTCTTGAGACGTACGTCGGTACCAAGGGAGTCAGCCTCTCCGGCGGACAGAAACAGCGGCTCGCGCTCGCGAGGGCTCTTGCCGGGAAACCGAAAGTGCTGATTCTCGATGATTGTACGTCCGCTCTCGACAGTTCGACGGAGGCCAATCTGTGGGGACGGCTGCATGAGGTCATGCCGAACATGACTGCGCTCCTTATCACCCACAGACCGGACACCCTCGAATCCGTCGACAGGATATATGTTCTCGAGGACGGCCGTGTATCCGAAGTCGGCACGCACAAGGAACTGATCGAGAGAGGCAAGCAATACTCTCGCATCTACCGAAGATACCAGCTCAACGAGCAGGTGGCTTCATGATGCTGAGCGAAATGCACTTACAGAGCGGCGCGACGCAGGCAATCAGTTGCTTGCGCGCGCCGGCTCTCCTGATATGTTTCTGACTATGAGAGACGACCTTACATACCCGCTGACAGATTCGGAGTACGATGAAATCAAGAGATATCTCGAGGACTTCGTCGGTGGCAAGATCCGTAACCGCAAGATCAAGTCGATGCGGGTGCTGATGTCGTACAAGGGGAATCCGTCGGTCACGATCGAGGCTGGCAGATACTATGACGAGCTCGAATCGGACGCCCCCCGCGAGCAGATTCTCGCAATCTTCGAATCGGAGTCATTTCTCGCGGTTACCAGATCAAGAGGCGCACTCGTGGGTCCGCCCTATTACTTCATCCGCGAAAACGTACGGTCAGTTGAGACCTTTGACTAAGCGTTGGAGGCATCTGCAGATTTGGAAAAGGGGCGCGAACCCGTGAGCTCGCACCCCATACAGTCAAGGCAGTTCCTTATCGAGCCGGAGACTTGTGATCAAGATCTATGCCCTGGCAGCAAGCGACTCGGATATGTGCGCTTTCAGAGTATCCAGATCCCGGATGACCTCTTCGGATGCACGGTGCGACTGGTCAAACAGACGCCTGGCCGTTTCCTCATCACCTGAAACGTATGCCTTAATTGCCTCGTTGGCCAGCTTGTGAACCTCTACATGAGGATTCTCGATATCCCTGAATTCAGACATCGCGCTATACTCAGCGCTGCCCTCGGAGTAGTACCATTTACCGAACCTGCAGTTCTTATGATCGATGGTCTTCCACGATTCAGAGCTTCTTCTGCCGTCAACGATATCAGAGAGCTTGTTGACGTACGTGGCGTGATCGCTCTTCGCGAGATCTATGATTCCGAGATTACCACCTGAGATTTTGAATCTACCCACGAGTACTCGAAGATCCTCTGCCTGACGATTCAGTTGCTCGGCAGCGGCTGCGGACTGCTCCGCTCCTGAAGCCGTTTCGTTTGTGATGTTCGAGATGTGCTGGATGCTTCGCGAGATCTGCTCGGCCGCCGATGACTGCTCTTCGGAAGCCGTGGCTATCTGCTGGATCATATCCATAACGCGGGAAGACATGTTTACGATCTCGTTCAGACTGGTTCCGGCCTGGTCGGCGAGCTCTCTGCCCTGATCGACCTGACTAATGCCGGATTCCATCGATGTTACAGCTTCGGATGTCTCGCCCTGAATTCCCTTTATCATCTCGGTAATCTCACCGGTTGCCTTGCCGGTACGCTCGGCGAGCTTCCGTACCTCATCGGCAACTACCGCAAAACCTCGTCCCTGCTCCCCTGCACGAGCGGCCTCGATTGCAGCGTTGAGCGCAAGGAGGTTCGTTTGGTCAGCGATATCATCGATAACGCCGATAATCTCGCCGATCTGATCAGCCGATTGCTCCAGTTTGGAGATTGATGTCGCCGAGTCGCGAACAACCTGTGCAATCATCTGCATTCCACTGATCGTATCGCCGACAATCTTGCCGCCCTGGCCGGCAGTGTCGGACGCCTGCTGGGCGGCATCGGAGGCATCACCGGCATTCTTCGAAGACTGAACGATCGTGGCGGCCATCTCCTCGACAGCAGTCGAGACCTGGTTGACCTGATCCGCCTGCTGCGCCGATCCGCGAGACATCTCCTCCGATGACGAGGCAATCTCGGTGGCTGCGCTTACAAGCTGAGTGGCGTTGTCAGTCAACTGCCTCACCATCGACGATAGATTCGAGACCATCTTGCTGAAGGCGGTTCCGAGAACGTCATTAGCCGAACGCGGCTTGATTACAACATCGAGATTGTTCGATGCAATCTGACCGGCCGCCGTCGCGAGATCTTTCATGTAGTCGACCATGTTGCGGAAAGCATCGGCAAGCTGGCCAACCTCATCCTCGGATTTGACTTCGATCGACTGATTGACATTGCCGTGCGCTATCTCCTCCGCCGCGGTGGCCATGGCGGAAATCGGTCTCGCTATGCTGCGTGCGATGAAGATACCAAAACCGACCGCAACTACAATTCCGAGCAGAATACTTATAACAATGATTGTTTTCATCGATGCAGCCATCGACTTACTTTCCGTAGCTGCAGCGTGGCCAACTTCCTCATTGATCTTCACAATATCGCCGAGAAGCGCAATTGCCCTTTTGGCAGACTCTGCATTCACTTCCATTGCCTGGGTCTGCATGCGGTTATAGAGATTTTCCGCTTTGGCGACCTCGTCGTTGATCCTCTCGAACCGATCGAAAACCTTCTCAGCAGCGGGCGTGACATCATTTGCATAGATGTTCTTGGCCTGACTTAGCGCGGCGCCGCTTCGATCCCTGGCGAGGATGTTCTCGATCTTTCCTGCCTTCTCATGGAAGTCGTCGTGGTACCGCTTAATCTCGTCGATCTGCTTCCTGATTTCGGAACTCGATGCGGTATACTCGGACATCCATTTACCGAATGCGCACTTCGTGGGATCCTCCTGGACCTGAACCGCTTCGCTGTTCAGGATTCCCTTCCCCAGAGCGGACATCAGAGCGTGATGATCCTTCGTGAACCGCTCGACCATTTGGCGAAGCTTGGTTGGATCGTGAATTCCGAGCCTCTCGAGTTCGTCCCGCATGGTCATGAATTCATTGTTGTCTGTCCTCCACTGATTCCATGCACTCTTGAATTCACTCCAGACTTTCGCCTCTTCTTCGGTCTGAGGAAGCGGTTCATAGACAGCCCACGCCTCCTCATAGCGATCGCGGGCCTCGTCTATGGCCTCTATCTCGTGATCAATCTCCGCCTGCGTCAGTTTGGGGTTGCACATTGCTTTGATCGATCCCTCGATCACGGATGCGCAGTCCTGAATCACCTGCAGGCTCTGGATACTCGGCATGCGTACATCGGCAAGCTCGTCGATACTCGAGTTGGCGTTGTTCATCGCGTAGAACCCGATGAAGCCGACGACGGCACAAATTGCTGCGACCACCGAGAATGCGCCGATCAGCTTCGGCCCAAGTTTCAGTTTCATTATCCCGATCCCCCTTCTCCTCCGTTGGGTGTTAGGTGTTTATATGCTCTTTGTTTCGAGACTGTGACGTGGCGTGATTGAGTACATCGTCTTCTCGCACCATCAAACCAGTGTTGTTTCTATTATGGAAATCGTCTCGATCAAGCGATTGTTGACGGGACACGGAGGGGGCTCTTAGGGGTACATTTCGTACCCAGGCAGTCAGAATCCCGAGAAATCAGGTTCCCGA
>CAYQCE010000070.1:0-13192 GCA_964415885.1 uncultured Ignavibacteria bacterium | reverse complement strand
TTTCGTCGGGAAGGGGTTCCCGACGACGCTTGGTTTGTGGCTGATTTCCGTCCTCGTGCACCAGCAATACGATTCCCCCTGTTCTTGCCAAATCTTGGCTGCCGGAGGCAGGTGTGACCTGCAGGACGGCGGAACCGCTTCGGGTTCTTCCCTACTCGGATCGTCTGCGTTCGGGACGGGCAGCCCTCAGATTTCGTCGGGAAGGGATTCCCGACGACGCCTGGGTGCAGACACCTCATCCCCCAGAAACCCAAAACACTTGTCAACAAATCCATGTTATAATATATTGCGCCGCTGGATACGTGAGTCCGTGCGAGAGTCGGAACCACGAGGGTTTCGGCCTGCGGGGATTCTCAGTGCGAAAGTGGCGGAACTGGTAGACGCGCTGGACTTAGGATCCAGTGGCTTCGGCCGTAGGGGTTCGACTCCCCTCTTTCGCACCATTTACTACCGGGAGGAGTTTTGGATTACAAATATGACATGAGCGAGGAAAAAGGCTCGAAGAAAGTCTTCGATGTCGAAGTCCCGAAAGAGGAAGTCGACGAGAAATATGCCGAGGTTCTCAAAATGCTTCGCAAGGAAGCCAAAATCCCCGGTTTCCGTCCCGGTAAGGTGCCGCTGAATGTAATCAAGTCCCGTTTCGGCAAGGATGTTCTCGGCGAGGTGGGCGAGCAGTTGATACAGGAATCGATGTCGAAGGCTGTCAAGGATTCGGGCATCTCCCCAATCTCCTCCCCGGAGATTCTCGATCTGACTCTCGAGGAGGGCAAACCGCTGACATTCAAGGCCTCTGTCGAGGTTGCCCCGGATATCAAGCTCGAAAAGACCGAGGGGTTCACGATCAAGAAGCAGGACGAGAAGATCACCGACAAGGATGTCGAGCAGGCGTTCGAGGCGATCAAGGATATGGAGAGCACGCTCGAGGAATCTGATCAGCCCGCCGAGGTGGGTAATGTCCTGACGGTCGACCTTTTCAAGATTGAGGACCCGGACAACCGTCTGCCACAGGAGGAGTTCAAGGATTTCACGGTTGAACTTTCGGAGGAAACCTCGTTGCCGGAGTTTATCAGCGAGCTGAAGGGGACTCTTCCCGGCGACGAACGCGAGGTTAAGGTGACATACCCGCCGGACTACGACGAGAAACGTCTCGCGGACGCGACGATCAAATTCAAGATCGTGGTCAAGGCTATCAAGAAGAAGACCCCGCCCGAGATGGACGAAAGTTTCTTCTCGAAATTCGCGCAGGATGTCAAGACGGTCGATGAATTCAAGGAGAAGCTCCGCATGGATCTCGTCGCCCGCCGTGAGAAGGAAATTCAGGAGGATATGCGCGAGCAGGTAGTCAAGTCGGTGATCATGCACAACCAGTTCGAGCTGCCGGATTCACTCTTGAACCGTTATCTTGATGATGTCGTTGAGGACTTCCGGAAGGAGCATCCGAATGATCCTGTGGACGAGGAAGAAATCCGCGAGAAGTACCGTCCGGTCGGGATCCGAATGATCCGCTGGAATATGCTGATGCACAAGATCGCCGAAGAGAAGGACATCAAGGTCGAGAAGGACGATATCGATAAGTGGATCGAGTCTTTTGCCGATAGGTATAATATGGAATTCGAGCAGGCGAAAGAGATGCTCGAGGCCAGCAAAAAGGTACAGCAGGTCAGGGAGACGGTGCTGGAGGCGAAGGTACTTAGCTACCTTCTGGATAATTCTGAAGTCGTTGACGCATAAGACATAATAAGGAAAGGGATTTCTCTATGCCGATGGTTCCGATAGTAGTAGAATCGACAGGGCGCGGCGAACGCGCGTATGATATCTATTCGCGCCTGCTAAAGGACCGGATCGTTTTCATCGGAACGCCGATAGATGATAATATCGCCAATCTCGTGATCGCCCAGATGCTCTTCCTCGAGGCCGAAGACCCGGATAAAGATATCAATCTGTATATCAACAGCCCGGGCGGAATGGTTACCGCCGGTATGGCGATCTATGACACGATGCAGTTCGTCAAGCCGGATATCCAGACAATATGTGTTGGACTCGCCGCATCAATGGGTGCGCTTCTTCTGACTGCAGGTGCAAAGGGCAAGAGAATGTCTTTGCCGCATTCGCGAATCATGATCCATCAGCCGCTCGGCGGGGCGCAGGGGCAGGTGACCGATATCGAGATTCAGACGAGGGAGTTTCTGAAGCACAAGGAGACTCTAAACAAGATTATCGCGCATCACACCGGTCAGCCGATCGAGAAGATCGACAAGGACACCGATCGTAACTTCTGGATGTCCGCCGAGGAGTCGAGAGAGTACGGTTTGATCGACGAGGTGTTCGAAAAAAAGACTTGATATTTGATTAGCGATTTCGTACTCTCATCCAACGGGCAGGCCTTAACTATGGTTTGCCCGGTTTTTTGTGACTTCAAGCGGGATGCGACTATAATATGGAAGAAAAAAGATGCAGTTTTTGCGGTAAGGCCGCACAGAATGTCCGGCGGATCTTTTCCGGACACAACGCCTTTATATGCGACGAGTGCGTTTCGCTATGCTCGGATGTCATCGATACCGAGAAGAGACGCACCGCAGCCAAAAAGCCGTTCAAGCTCCCGAAACCGGTTGAGATAAACGAGTTCCTTGAGCAGTATGTCATCGGCCAGGAGAAGGCCAAGAGGACAATCTCGGTGGCGGTATACAACCACTACAAACGCGTGTTCTACCCGGATGAGGCCGAGGATGTCGAAATAGAGAAGAGCAATATCCTGATGGTCGGTCCGACCGGCACGGGCAAGACTCTGATCGCGCAGACGCTCGCCCGGATGCTCTCGGTGCCGTTCTCTATTGCCGATGCCACGGTGCTGACCGAGGCGGGGTATGTCGGTGAGGATGTCGAGAATATCCTCGTACGGCTTCTGCAGGCGGCAGACTACGACCTCCAGCGCGCGGAGCGCGGGATAATATACATCGATGAGCTCGACAAGATAGCGCGCAAGGACGCGAACCCGTCGATCACGCGCGATGTCTCCGGGGAGGGTGTGCAGCAGGGGCTCTTGAAGATACTCGAGGGCACGACTGCCGCGATTCCCCCGAAGGGCGGACGCAAACACCCGGAGCAGGCGTTCATTCAGATGAATACGAAAAATATACTCTTCATCTGCGGGGGTGCGTTCGACGGTCTCGAGAAGATCGTTGCGCGTCGGATCGGCAAGCAGCAGCTCGGGTTTTCATCCAAGAAGACCGTGCTTGCCAGGCAGACGATCGGACAGATACTCGAGCGCACGGAGCCGCAGGACATTCTCGAGTACGGGCTGATCCCTGAGCTCGTGGGACGGCTTCCGGTAGTGAGCACACTGCACGAGCTCTCGAAGGAAGCGCTCAAGCAGATTCTGCTCGAACCGAGGAATGCGCTCACCAAGCAGTATCAGAAGCTTTTCGATATGGAAAATGTGAAGCTCGAGTTCACCGATGATGCACTCGATGTCATAGTCGAGATTGCGGAGAAGCGGAAGACCGGGGCGCGTGCGCTCCGATCGGTGCTCGAGGACGCGATGCTCGATGTCATGTACGATGTTCCGTCCAGGAAGAACGTCGCAAAGTGCACAATCACGGCGGAGTCGGTCAGAGAGAAGAAACCTCCGATTCTGGAAACCAAGGGAAGCAGGCGCAAGAGCGCTTAGAGGATAATGCGGGTCGTTCACAACTCCGACGAAATCGATATCCCTTCCGAACTTCCGGTTCTTCCCCTCAGGGATGTCGTAATTTTCCCGTACATGGTCTATCCGCTTCTGCTCGGAAGGCAGTTCTCCATCGATGCGTTGCAGGATGCTATGGTCAAAGAGAAGCTGGTCCTTCTCATAACGCAGCGCAGGCCGAATGTTGAAGAGCCCAGCAAGGATGACCTTTTCTCGGTTGGTACTGTCGCACGGATTCTTCAGGTGATGAAGCTCCCGAATGGAATGATGAAGGTGCTTGTCGAGGGGATTACTCGTGCGCGTCTTCTTGATTACATCGATAACGAAAATTTCGCCAGCGCAGTAATCGAAGTCTACAGTCCTGTCGAGGGAAGGAACACGACCGAAACGGAGGCATTGCTCCGTCTCGCACAGGGACGGTTCGAGGAATATATTCGCCTCAATCGACGAATCCCCGATGAGGTTTTGCTCTATCTCTCGAGCACCGAGGAGACTCAGAGGCTCGCGGATACAATCGCGGCGCACGCGCTCCTCAAGGTGAGCGTGAAGCAGAAGCTGCTCGAGGCGAAGTATCTCCGTGCTCAGCTGAAAGCCCTCGCCGACATTTTGAAGTCGGAGATTGAGATTCTCAAGATCGAAGAGAAGATCGATACGAATGTTCGTGAGTCGCTCTCAAAGAGTCAGCGCGAGTTTTATCTGCAGCATCAGTTGCGCGCAATTAAGGAGGAGCTCGGGCAGGCGGACGACAGCCAGGTGGAGGTGGATGAATACGAGAAGAAACTCGATACGTTGCCTCTCACCGAACAGGCACGAGACAAGGCTGAAGAGGAGATCGATCGTCTGCGCAAAATGCACCCATACTCGGCCGAGGCCACGGTTGTCAGGACATTTCTCGATTGGCTCCTCGGGATGCCGTGGGGATACCACACTGCGGATCGGACGGAATTCAAAGAGGTTAGCGCAATACTCGATGCCGATCACTACGGTCTCGAAAAGCCAAAGAAGCGCATCCTTGAGCATCTCGCGGTCATTCAGCTCGCACATGAAGTGAAAGGGCCGATACTTTGTTTCGTTGGTCCGCCCGGTGTTGGCAAGACCTCGCTCGGTAGATCGATTGCGACATCCATGCAGCGCAAGTTTGTTCGCATGTCGCTCGGTGGCGTGCGGGACGAAGCCGAGATCAGGGGACACCGCCGAACCTACATCGGATCGCTACCGGGCAGGATAATACAGTCGATCAGAAAGGCCGGGTCCGCGAATCCGGTGTTTCTGCTTGATGAGGTGGACAAAATCGGGACCGACTTCCGAGGCGATCCGGCATCGGCTCTGCTCGAAGTTCTCGATCCGGAGCAGAACAGCACGTTCGTCGATCATTTTCTGGAAGTGGAATTCGATCTTTCGAATGTTCTCTTTCTCACGACTGCGAACACTCTGCATGGCATCCCACCCGCGCTGCTCGATCGGATGGAGATAATCCATCTGCCCGGATATCTCGAATTCGAAAAGCTCCAGATAGCGAAGGATTATCTTCTGCCAAAGCTTCGTCTCGAGCTCGGTCTCGAGAAGCTGAATATCTCGCTTCATGACGATGCTATTCTGAGCATAATTCGAAATTACACGCGCGAATCGGGAGTGCGCGAACTCGAACGGCAGATATCATCCGTGCTCCGCAAAATCGCAGAGAAGCATGTTACGAATAAGAAACGTACCAAATTCTCCGTCAGGAAGCCGCAGGTAACAAAGTACCTCGGTGCGCCGAAGTACATTGATATGGAGATTCCCCGCAAGCCGGAGGTCGGCAAGGCAATCGGGCTTGCATGGACGTCCCATGGCGGTGAGATTCTGCCGGTAGAGGTCCTGCTGATGGAAGGGTCGTCCAACCTGAAGTTGACCGGAAAGCTGGGCGATGTCCTCAAAGAATCCGCCAATGCTGCGCTCTCATATATCAAGAGCAACGCCAAGCGTTTGAAGATTGAGAATGGGGCCTTCAAGGATCGCGACGTACACGTACACATCCCGGAGGGCGCGGTTCCCAAGGATGGTCCGTCGGCGGGTATTGCTCTGCTCACTGCGCTCGTTTCGGCGTATTCAGACCGTCCGATCAGAAATGATGTCGCGATGACCGGTGAGATTACGCTCAAGGGCGACGTGCTGCCCGTAGGCGGTCTCAACGAGAAATTCATCGCTGCAAAACGTGCCGGTGTGCGCGAGATTATATGCCCGCGGAAAAACGAGAAGGACATAAAGGAGCTTCCAGACCAGTTGAAGAAAGGTCTGAAGTTTCATCTGGTGCGCAATGCCTCGCAGGTTATGAAGATCGTTTTTTGTGAGAAACGGCGTCGTGTTAAAAGTAAATGAATGCAGGTTCCTCTACTCAGTCGTCGATCCAGAGAGTTTCAAGGATGATCCATACCCGCAAATTGCATTCGCGGGCAGATCGAATGTGGGGAAATCATCGCTTTTGAACAGGCTGGTGGGACGAGCCAATATCGCGCGGGTATCCAAGAGTCCGGGGCGCACGCGTGCGGTCAATTTCTTCCTCGTAAATGAGAAGATCATGTTTGTTGATTTGCCGGGGTATGGATATGCGAAAGTGTCGAAAACGATGCGAGAGAGTTGGGGGCTGCTCATCGAGTCGTATCTGGCGGAGAACAGCAATCTCAAGGGAGTCGTCCATCTTGTCGACAGCAGACATCCGCCGACAGAGCTCGACCGGGAACTCAATGAATGGATGAACGTGAACGGGCTCGTATACCAGGTGGTAATGACAAAGTCGGACAAGCTGTCGAAGAACCAGCTTGCGAAGAGCATGAAGCTGGCCAGGCAGGGACTGATCCTGACGGTTGGATCGGAGCCGCTGCCTTTCTCGGCGAAGACCGGGATGGGTAAAGCGGAGCTTCTGACGTGGATTGAATCGCGAGTTCAGTAGATTCGGAGGAGAGAGGATGCCAAATCGAGTAGTGCTCGGAACGCAGTGGGGCGACGAAGGCAAGGGCAAAATCGTCGACATACTCTCGGGGAAATCCGATATAGTCGCACGTTGTCAGGGGGGCGCGAATGCCGGCCACACGGTCATAATCGGCGACAGGAAATTCATCCTGCACCTGATCCCCTCAGGCATTCTTCATGCACGATGCTGTTGTCTGATCGGTAACGGTGTAGTCCTTGATCTGGATCAGTTTTTCGCGGAGGAGAAACAACTAAGTGACGAAGGTGTCGACACGCGGAGCCGTCTGTTTATATCCGGGCTGGCTCATCTTGTGCTGCCATACCACAAATGGACCGAGCAGTTGAACGAAGAGCAGCGTGGAAGCTCGAAGATAGGCACTACGCTGCGCGGAATCGGACCGGCATATACCGACAAATATGCACGATTCGGGATTCGTGTTTTCGATCTATTCTATCCGGAAAAGCTGCGAGAAAAACTCAAGGTGAACTACGATATCAAGTCCAGCGTGATTGAGCGGTTCTCATCAGAGCAGGACGCCGATCCCGAGCATCTCGCGGAACGGCTTCTCGAGTTCGGAGAGCGACTGTCAAACATGACGGTCGATGGCAGCCGTTTTCTCGTGGACGCTTATCAGAACGGCAAGAGCATGCTTCTGGAGGGAGCGCAGGGCACGCTTCTCGACATCGACTTCGGCACATTCCCATTTGTGACGTCGTCGAACACAACTGTCGGTGGCACGATGACCGGTCTCGGCATTCCGCCGAAGTACATCGAGGAGACGATAGGTGTCGCGAAAGCATATATCACGCGTGTCGGCAGCGGGCCGTTTCCGACCGAGGCTGACGACGACATGGGCCGGCGTATTCAGGAACGAGGCGCTGAATTCGGCGCCACTACCGGAAGGCCCAGGCGCTGTGGATGGCTCGATCTCAATCTGCTCAAACGTTCCGTCGATATCAACGGCATCGACTATATCGCTCTGACCAAGCTCGATGTCCTGGATGATCTGCCGGAGATCAAGGTTTGCATCGGCTACAAACAAAGCGATACCGCTCACTCTGATGACAAGTTCACATTCAGCGATCTCTCGACAGTAGAGCCTGTTTATCGGAAACTTCCCGGTTGGGAGCAGCCGACGTCGGGCATCACGAACGTCGAAGAGCTGCCGGAAAAGGCGCGTCTCTATGTTAAATTTATCGAGGATTTCACCGGCGCCAAAGTCGCGCTTATTTCGACTGGACCGGACCGAGACGAGACTATTCTCCTGCCTCCCCTCACGAACGTTGGAAGCAGCGTGACTGCTTGAGGAACCACATATCCGTCCCGTTTGTTTGTTCTCCATGAGGGCCCATCCGAGAGAACATTTCAATCGGGAGAGATGGCTGTGTTGAATCTCAATACATTCGAGTACCTTACGTTCGATTGCTATGGCACCTTGATCGATTGGGAGACGGGGATTGTCGCGGCGCTTCGGCCGCTTCTTAAGGGTCATGGTGTCGACCTGCCCGATGAAGGTATCCTGAGTCTCTATGCCGACCTCGAGTCATCGATCGAAACCGAGGAGTTTATCCCGTATAAGGGTGTGCTTCGGGAAGTTGTCAAGAAGGCGGGCGTTAAGTTCGGATTCATCCCGGATGACAAGGAGGTCAATCTGCTGGTTCATTCGATCGGTTACTGGAAGCCGTTCGACGATACAGTGCCTGCGCTTAGAGAGCTCAAGAGCAGGTTCAGACTGGCGGTAATCTCCAATATCGATGATGACCTCTTCGAAATCACGCAGGCGAAACTGGGGATCGAGTTCGATGGCCTGATAACCGCCGAACAAGTACGAGCGTACAAGCCTGATTTAGCCGTGTTTCGCGCCGCCATCGAGAGGCTTGGTGTGGCAAAAGAGAGCATACTCCATGTCGCTCAGAGTCTGTATCATGATATATCACCCGCGAACGAACTCGAAATCAGAACTGTCTGGGTAAATCGCAGACACGGCAAGGATGGCTACGGCGCAACTCCTATGTCCTTTGCTGAGCCGGATGTCGAGGTTCCCGATCTCGCGAGTTTGGTGCGGCTGTTTGTGGAAAACTGAAAGAAGGGAAAACCGAAAAACGCCTTGTCAGCCGAAGGCGAATGCTCTTTATTCACTCCAATTGGAATCATGGTCAATGCAATTTCGGAGGACAGGAATGACATCTCAGTCTTTGACAGTCTATTCACTGATTCGGCCCTCGAGCCTTCTGCGCGAGATTCCGATTTTGATCGGGTTCAACCTGCTGCTTGTCGCGTGCGCCTGTCTCTCAATCAATCTGCCGTTTTCGCCGGTACCGATAACCGGGCAGACATTTGGCGTGCTGGTCGTTGCGATGGTGCTGGGCAGAATTCGCGGTACAGCCATAGTCGCTGCTTACCTGCTTGAGGGACTCGCCGGCATACCCGTCTTCGCGGGTGGGAAGGCCGGTGTCGCAACGATACTGGGCCCGACCGGCGGATATCTTATCGGTTTCCTCGCCGCTGCATATCTGGTCGGATATCTCGCCGATCGTGGATGGGACAGGGGCTATTTGAAATCGACCATAGCGATGATCGCGGGAACAGCAGTGATATTTGTCTGCGGTCTCGTGTGGCTGTCGGCTTTCGTACCTGCCAATGCCCTTGCCGCCACGGGACTCGTTCCGTTCATTCCGGGTGCCGCTGTCAAGATTGCGCTCGCGTCGGCGCTTCTGCCGTCGATCTGGCGATTCGTGGGCAATACGCGATAGCAGGACGCTGCAGTATCATGCGAATTTCTGCGGGGCACGATCGTGTCCCGCTTTTCTATTCGAAATATCTCGACAGGCGGTCGGTCAATTCAATCGCGAGGTTCTGCCATGTGTGTTTGAGTGCTGTCTCCCTCGCGATTTTGTAGACATCTTCATCAGACGACATCGCCTGCTCGACGGCCGTCACCCATGCGTCGACATCCTCCGGGACGACTCTGGCCAGACGATCGTCGAAATTGAACAGTTCGTCCATCGGGGATGACACGGATCGGATGCCCGCTGCGGCGTAGTCGTAGAATTTGAGCGGATTAGCACAGCGAAAATACTCTGTGTAGAGGTATGGCATGATCCCGACATCGAAACCTCGAACCACGGCGGGAAGCTCCTCCTGCGTGAAATTCCCGACGCAGTGGATGTTGTTATGCTGTCGAAGCGCCCGTGCAATGTCATCTCCGACAACTTTGCCGGCAAAGACCAGATTCCACTCCGGCTTCTTCTGTGCGATGGCCGTAACAATGCTCAGGTTCAATCTTCTTGAGATTATGCCTGAAAACCCGATCCTCGGTCTCGATATCGCGGCAATCTTGGACTCCGGTTCGAGATTGGGATTGCCGAGAGCCTCGTAGATCGATCGATCAAGACCATTGTACGATCGCTCGGCATTGCGGTAGCGGCTTCCATATTTCTCGAGCAACCTGTCTGCGCTGCAGAGAAGGAGATCGACCCTGTCTCGGTATGTCTCCTCCAGCCTGTCCGCATCTCGTTTCTGGTTGCCGTAGATATCGGTGAGGCTGTCTTTCAGTTCGAACACGTTGAAGCTCTTGTCGACAACCCGGGTCACATATCCCTGCTGTGGATGGTAGTACCAGACGATCGGTCTGTCTTCCTCGATGCCTATCCGGTTCATGGCGGACCTCAGGCTGCGACGAAGTGCGGCGATGTTCGCACGAGTCACTCCGGGAAAGCGATTGCCGAGTCCGTCATGCAAGACATAGTGCGGCGAATAAAAATAGAGATTCTCACGGGCTCTTTCTAGGCGGGCCGCGCCGAATAGCTCTTTCATGCGATGACGCTTGTATAAAAGCGTAGAGAGCGGGCAGAGCGGCCGGTTGATTGCGATGACCGTTGAATCGAACCTGCGGACCGCTTCCGCGAGCGCGAAGATTGCGCTTTGGCACATGAATATCGATCTGTCCACTGGCAGGAATATGAAGATGATTCTCGGGAAACGCATTACCGACCGTACCTTTCAACGCTGATAAACTGTATGAAGGTAAGCCGCCCACTGGATCAAGTCAAGCAATTGGTTCGTCATCTGATATCAGCTCTGAACAGTAGGAGCGAACAGTTGTTTATCATATCAAGCAGAAGACAGATTCAAACAGGATAAGGAGCAGGATTATGCGGTTCAGACTACTCGGCAGGAGTGGACTACGGGTGTCCGAACTCTGTCTCGGAGCGATGACATTCGGAACCAAATGGGGAATGGGTGCTGAAAAGAAACACAGTAAGAAGGTGTTCGAAACATTTGCCGAAGCGGGCGGGAATTTTATCGATACCGCCAACAAGTATCATGAGGGCGAAAGCGAGGAGATGGTCGGCGAGTTCATCAAATCGGACCGCGATCATTTTGTTCTGGCTACGAAATACACGCTCTTCATGCGTGAGGGCGACCCGAACTTTTCCGGCAATCATCGTAAGAATATGGTGCAGTCACTCGAAGCCAGCCTGAAGCGTCTCGGCACCGACTATATCGATCTCTACTGGCTGCATGCATGGGATTATCTGACTCCGGTCGATGAGGTCATGCGTGCGCTGGATGATCTGGTTCGTGCCGGCAAGATTCTGTATGTCGGCATTTCGGATACACCGGCATGGGTGGTTTCGCGTGCGAATATGCTCGCCGATCTCAAAGGATGGTCGCCGTTTGTTGCGCTCCAGATCGAGTACAGCCTGCTCGAACGCACAGTCGAACGCGAATTGATACCGATGGCGCGCGAGCTCGATCTTGCTGTCACACCCTGGGGCGTGCTTGGCGCCGGGATGCTGTCCGGCAAGTATAACGATCGGAAAGAGGAGCTTCTCGAATCAGGTGAACATCGCCTGTCCAAGGAGTCGCCGAAACTCGCGGTTGAGAAGAATTTCGAAATCGTCGAGGAGGTAGTGAAGGTCGCGAAGGAGATCGATAAGGATCCGACACAGGTGGCGTTACGCTGGGCGATTCAGAAGAGCGAAAATATCATCCCGATCGTGGGCGCTCGCAAGGCCGGGCAGCTCGAGTCGAATCTCGGATGCCTCGAATTCGAGTTGTCGGATGAGCATATGAAACGTCTCGATGACATCAGCGCTATCGATATGGGATTCCCGCATGCATTCCTCGAAAACGAGAACATCCTGAATATCGTGTACTCCGGCACGGCAGACAGGATCGACAACCACCGGAGACATCCGGTACTCTCACGCGCGAAGCGGGGAGTTTGATCCGCAGTCAATGCTAACTGAGGCGGGAGTTTTTGGCTCCCGCCATTGCTTCATCAGTCTGTCTTTCTTTTTCCGATATCCATAGAAATCGTACAACCCTGTCCTTGTTTAGTGAGTATAAGAGAAAAGTCATCTGAAGCTCGCATTCCGAAAGGGAGCCACCATGCGCCAAGCTGTAGGGTACCCGCTACAGTCACTCCTCACTATCCCTCGCTACTGTCCAAATCCGCTTCAATGGTAACTCTGCGCGGATGTCATCAGATAATCTGTCGTAGCTTTCGAGAATCTGATCGATGAGATCATCTTGGTCCCAGAGACGGACCCGGAAGAACTGGTTCGCGCGCTCACGGTCAACTGTTGATTTGAATCCGCCCCAAGAGACCAGAAGCCCCTGCTCAGCATTCACATTCTGCATTGCACCGATTAGCTGATCCATTGTTGGGCGGTCGAGTGGAGAACTACCTGACTTAACCTGCACGCAAATACGTGGTTGCCCAAATCCCAATTGCCCCGGAGCGGCAAGGATATCAACGCCTTTGTCCGCACCCTCGGGACTGCGGAAAGTTTCACATCCTTGAGCTTCAAGAATCGATTCCACCAAGCGAGCCATACCGTGGCCCTTGAATCGAGCCTCTATCAATTTGGCAATTTGGTCCCTCGCTACCTGCTCCAGATCAGAAGCTGAATCTTCAGCTTGAGCCACTTCCTCGTCTTCCTGCGAATCTGAGGCCTGGATTGGAACCCCGGTTGACTTCCAGCCAGCATTCGCCATGGCGTTAACCCTTTGCTCAGCATTGTTTCTGCTTATCTGACAGATAGCCATGAAGGCACCCATAGAATACAGAAGGTCCTGATCGAAGTTTGACCGGGGAATATCTGTCTGAAGCCACTCAACCTCACGATAGTGATACCAAGGGTCTCCTTCGCTTTCATCATACCGGTAGTCACCGATGATTTTGGCGACATGAATAGCAGGCTTGTGTTTTGATGGAGTTACAACCCAATCACCGACCTTCATACGCTTGACAAAAGTCCATATCTGTCCAGCATGATGAATCAAAGTCTTTCTTCCAGCATCCGGATAGAAGTCCTCCAGAACATCTTGAAGAGCATCCATCGAGTCAATATCAGCAAGATTGTATGTCAATCCATCCCAGTTGAGATAGATCCGGTGCCGCTCCAAGTATCTCCTCTCATACTCGCCATGCCTACCCGCTCGAACCATCCAAAGTGACATCCTACATTCCCTCCTTTGCTATGACTTTCTCTCTCTCCTAGCAGTCTGTCGGAGAACCTCTGTTTATTGATTTTAACAGATGATTTTGA
>CAYQCE010000069.1:0-14339 GCA_964415885.1 uncultured Ignavibacteria bacterium | reverse complement strand
CTCGATTCACTTCGAGCTTTTTTATGGGGCTTTCCGCACTGCCGCCAATCACGTTTCCCTCATAATCGAATGTGGATCTGCCCATGCTGCAGCATCTAACATGATCACTACCGGGTATGGGATCGAGACGTCTCTTCGCATGCGAGCAGGCATTCTCGAACGCGTAAAACTCACCGTCGTTGCCGTGCACGACGAGGATTCTGATCGGGAGATCATCGTCTTCAAATCTCAGGGCACTGTCGGGTTTCCCCAGTTCAGGTGTTCTACTCAAATCAACAATCAGGTCGCCGTTATTTTGACAGTATGAAGATTCGTCCTTCGGTTTAGGTGTTGCGCATATACCGAATAGCCTCTGAAATATATTTCGCTTGGGGCCTTCCTTTACCACTTTTGTCCCTCCTCAGGCATTTGGATTTGACGTATCATGTTGGAATATAGGCACAGATTGATGTTTTCCAAAAGAAGCTTTGCATCAAGTTTCGTGGCCACTATATTACGCCCCTATGTCGCAGTTTTACGACCAGATATTGACCGATCTCAATGACAAGCAACTC
Organism: uncultured Ignavibacteria bacterium; assembly: GCA_964415885.1. Lineage (GTDB taxonomy): Bacteria > Zixibacteria > MSB-5A5 > JAABVY01 > JAHJOQ01 > CAYQCE01. The sequence continues at coordinate 13,785 of CAYQCE010000069.1, read as the reverse complement.
GAGGCAGTGACCTCAGTTGACGGCCCGATTCTGATCCTGGCCGGTGCCGGATCGGGCAAAACGAGAGTTCTGACGTACCGTGCCGCATATCTTATCTCAGAATGCGGGATATCGTCGTTCAATATCCTTGCGGTTACATTCACCAACAAGGCCGCGGGAGAGATGAAACGGCGGATGCAGAGTCTGGTCGGGCGAAATGTTCGAGATATGCAGGTTTCGACCTTTCACTCGTTCTGCGTCAGGATTCTGCGTCGATTTGCCGAACGTATACCCCTGCCGCGGAATTTCACGATATATGATGACGAGGACTCGCTCAGTCTGATCAAACGCTGCATGAATGATCTTACTGTTTCGCCCAAGACCCACGCTCCGAGAGCTATTCGCGAGTATATATCTTCTGCGAAGGACAAGCTCATCGGTCCCGAGGAGTATGAACAGTCTGCGAAGGCGTACTTCAACAAGGTCGTCGCGAACGTGTACGAACTGTATCAGCGGAGACTCGAGACGGCGTCGGCGCTTGACTTTGATGATCTCCTTTTCAAGACGGTCAAGCTCCTGCAGTCGGACCCGCAGTTGCTTGAATCGCTTCAAAACAAATATCGCTATATTATGGTGGATGAATACCAGGACACGAATCATGTGCAATACCTGCTCGTGAAGCTGTTGGCGTCGAAGTATAGGAACATTTGCGTTGTCGGAGATGACGACCAGTCGATCTACGGCTGGCGTGGAGCGGATCTGCGCAACATTCTCGACTTCGAGAAGGACTTCCCGGGTTGCAAGGTTATAAAGCTGGAGCAGAACTACAGGTCGACTCGAACAATTCTCAGGGCGGCCTCTGAAGTTGTGCGGCGCAATAGATCGCGCAAAGACAAGACGCTTTTCTCGGAGGGAACCGAGGGAGAGAAGATCACGCTTCTTGTCTGCGATTCGGATCGTGATGAGGCGGAGCTTGTCGCGGACAGGATCGAGAAGCTGGTCGAATCCGACGAGGTCTCGCGCAAGGATGTCGCGATTCTGTATCGAACCAATGCACAGTCACGAGCGCTCGAAGAATCGCTCAAGAACAGGTTCATCCCGTACACCATTGTTGGCGGAGTACGTTTCTATCAGCGGAAAGAAATCAAGGATGTGCTCGCGTATCTCAAGATACTAACCAATCCTAACGATACGGTGTCGCTCCGGAGGGTAATCAACTATCCGTCGCGCGGCATAGGAGACAAGGCACAGGCCAATCTAATGCAGGAGGCCAGTACTCGTGAGGCTTCGCCTGTCGAGCTGATTTTGGAGGATGACAAGTATGAGTTCGTGCACGGCAAGGCGAAAGCAGGCCTCAAGGAATTCTCATCTATTATCGAGAGGCTGATTCTGGCGAAGCAGGAGCTCGATCCGGTGTCGTTTGTCGAGGCTGTGATCATGAAGAGTGGAATACTGCGTGAGATCGAATCCGGCGATCCGAGCGAGGCGGAAACTCGCAAGGATAACCTTGATGAGCTTCTCGCTGCAGTGGACGAATTCTACCAGAAGAGCGATGGCGGATCGATTGAGGATTTCCTCGAGGAGATTTCTCTCTATACCGATCTCGATAGCTGGGACGCATCCACGGATGCAGTTACCCTGATGACGCTGCATTCTGCGAAGGGTCTCGAATTTGATACCGTTTTCATTACCGGTCTTGAGGAAGGACTGTTTCCGCTGGCCAAGTCACTCGAGTCTCAGCAGGAGCTGGAAGAGGAGCGACGGCTTTTCTATGTCGGTATCACGAGGGCTCGCCGGATCCTCCATATCTCATTTGCGAAGAGCCGACGGCGCTTTGGCGAGATGCTCTCGATTCAGTCTCGATTCATTGACGAGTTGCCGCGCGATTTGATAGATCGCGTTGAACGAGGCTATACATCGCAGCCGTTCCGGCGTGAGTCGTACGCGTTCTCTGATGATAGCGACTCCGTGGCCGTGGGTGAGGATCAATTCGAGCATCTTCAGGTAGGAAGGTGGGTCGATCATCCGACCTGGGGTGAAGGGCGGATTATCAAGCGCGCCGGATACAACGATTCTACGGAAGTTCATGTGTTGTTCAGGCTCGGGGGACGAAAGAAGCTGCTTGCGCGCTATGCCAATCTCCGCGTACGAGGATAATCCCACGAAATGTCGCTACTCACTTCAAATCCACGAGGTATCGCTGTCGGGATCGAAACTTACGAAACATCGGATGCGCCGCGACAGCACCATCCCGAAAACGTAGTTCGCCCGGACTATCTTGCTGCGATGGACGATATCTGGAATTGCATATGAGACGACCGGGTTGAAGAAGGCTCCGTACAGGCCGATGATTACCCCGCCGACAAAGACCATCCATACCTCGAGCACATCGGCATAAGCTGCCATAGCAATGAATCCGACGGCGATGCCGCGCAGCAAATCCATCAGAATGAGGATTCTCTTGCGGTCGGATCGTCCTGTGTATGAGAGTTTTTCGACATACTGAATCTGCGTTTGTATTACTCTATTTGACAGCGGTGATCATAGGGTCTTTTTCGAGCGAGGCGGTGCTGAACACGGCCCGTTTCACCGCCGGACGGAGCAGCTTATCGAGCTGACGAATACTCGTCGGTCGGTCCAGCGGCTGTGTCAGATCAAAAAGCATCCTGGCGGCATCCGCTCCGGATTTCGATGGATGCACGAGCGAGAATCCGGCTCTGAACAGCATCTCGGTCCATGTCTTCCCCGAAGGATGCAACAATGTACACTTCCGGGCGTCGATGATCCTGTCACGCAATAGAAGCAGATGCGCAGGCGCGAAATCCGAGTATACGATCTCCGAAACTGGTTTGCCGACACAGCGCGATATCTCAGCAATTCCGGCCTCTATATCCATGCAGTACCAGTCGACTGATTCATTCTCGATGTGTCTGTCGTAGAGCAGGACCAGAGTTCTCGTATCACCTGCGCGGGCGAAAGACAGTTCCTTGCTGCGACCATTTCTGTACTGCGCGAGTCCTTCGTAGGTCATTCGGAGACGGCCACCCTTTTTCAATACGCGATATAATTCCCGAACTGTCTTCTCCGGATCCGGTGTCTGCTCCAGAGACGATGCCGCGGTGATGCTGTCATAAGTCTCGTCCTCAAATGGCAATCGCCCATCCGCCTCGACTGGCAGGAAGCGGCAGTTTTTCAGCCCGAGTTTCAAAGCATTCTTGTTGCAGACTGCTACCCTGCGCAAGGACGAGTCGACACCTGTGATGTGTTCAACATACGGTGCCATCTGCAGTGAGGGCCAGCCGTCACCCGGGCCAAAGTCGAGAAGACGACCGTTGCCGGCGGTTGCGAGAAAGTCGAGGATATAGCCTCGATCAATCCAGTGAGATCGCTTCTGAACGTCGAAATCGATGTAGACATTCGGCAGACTGAACGACGACTGGGAGGGCATGTGGTCGTAAATCAACTCCGCCGAGTTACAGGTCCTCGGCTGAATCTCGGTGTCAATCCATCGCAGCAATTCGGACATATCGGAATAAAACTAATGTTTAGTCCGGAATCCAGATCTTCTTCGCCATTACGACTTCGACCTTGCTGTCGAGCCGAAGTGGCTTGCTGGATTTGGAGTAGAAGAACAAACCACGGTAGCTCGTCAGGTACTTGTAGTGCTTGGAGAACAAACCTCCGACTGCAATAACTACGATCGGTTTCTCCTCACGAATGAGGATATTCTCGAATTCCGACGGGTCCATTTTGACGATAGCCCCGGATGCCCTGGTTGCGTTTGCTATTGTCGCAGCCGCTGCTGCTGCGGATGCGCCGCTTGCTGCTCCAGCCATATTTGCGTCTCCTTTCAAGCTATCTACGAAATTACATCCGGACTGTCATCATATTCAAGCAAAATAGACGCGAGAGAGTGGCGCCCCATTGGTTCAATAGTCCTTGCGACGAAATATCAGAACTGCGACGTAGAGCGCAGCAAATGCAAAAAGCAGCGAACTCCAAATTGGCATCCAGTCGACCGGGTTTCCGGCAGCGAGGTTTTCGCCGATTTCGGATATCTCGCTCGTCTTCGGTACGATATAGTAAAGAACCTTTATGACATAGACGACCGGCTTCGACTGGATCAGGTTCTCGGCGAGATTATGGAATCCGAGGACTTTCTGCGCAACCCATGCAAAAAACGCAGCGATAATGCTCATCGAGTACGAACCGGTTGCGATCCCTGCGAGTGTTGTGACAGCAAGCCAGATGAACAGCGAGACTGCTCCGAGCAGTGCGATATAGAATACGCCCGGCTCGAAGAAGCTGAAAGACAGCGACATCGCAGTGAAATCGAGAATAAAGGATACCAGCATTAGTGCCCCATATATGATCAAAACTGCGGCCGTCTTTTTCAGAAGAAGCGAGGCCCTTGAGATCGGTTTGGACAGATAGTAGTCTGCTCGTCCGCTAACGAACATCCTTGGAATGACCGCTGCGGCAGTGAGTGCCGCAACAAAGACGAGTATGTACATGTGCATGCTGAGAGCCGGCATCAGAAGCAGCTCTTTGAGACTGCCCATCTCGGAAAGCTGAGTCGCCTGAGCACGAAGACTCGACTCGAGGAAGCGCATTCCCACTGCGCCGATGATCCACATTAGAGTGAGGATCAGGAAGACGTAGATGATCTTCCGATGGAGTAATTCGGTGAGCGTGTCTTTCAGCAATCCTCTCACTCTTCTGCCCCTTCCTCCGGTTTCGATACGGTCTCGAGGAATGATTCCTCGAGCGATATTCGGAGCGGCTTGACCGAGCGTATGGAAATGTCGGCCGAGCGCAGGGAGTCGATTACCGCGTTTATATCCTCCTCATCGGCGAGCTCCAGAACGATCCGGTTGTTTTCGTGCGAGAGGAGCTTCCCCTTCAAGGTAGCCGGATCCAGCTCTGACTGATCTAATGCCGCCTCTATCTCGAATTGCGATTTTCTGCTGGTCAGCTCGTCCACGGTACCGATCTTGCGGACCCTTCCACCGACTAAAATAGCCACACGATCGGCGACCGATTCGACTTCGGAGAGCAGGTGGCTGTTAATGAAGATCGTTTTGCCCTGTTCGCGTATGTTTTTGAGCGTATTGCGGATTTCGATCTTTCCAACCGGGTCGACGCCATCGGTCGGTTCGTCGAGCATCAGTATGTCGGGATCAGAGATGAGTGTCTGCGCGAGACCGATGCGCTGAGTCATACCCTTGGAGTAGTTTTTGATTTTGACTTTTTTCCATTTGGCCATCCCGACGAGTTCGAGAAGCTCATCGATGCGTGTCTTAATAGATGCATCCTCAGCACCGTATAGCCGACCGGTTGACATCAGCAGCGTCTCGCCGGTGTGATGCTCGGGGAACCTGTGGTTTTCTGGAAGATAGCCTATTTTCGCGCGCGATTCGGGATCCGGTACGGATATCCCGTTGATTTTCGCCTCGCCTCGAGTGATGGAGACAATTGAGAGAAGCGATTTGAACAGCGTTGTCTTGCCCGCACCGTTCGGCCCGAGCAGTGCGAATATCTCGCCTTTATCGATTCCGAGGGTTGCATCAGATAGCGCAACGAGGCCGCCGGAATACACTTTCGTAAGTCTGTCTGTTTCGATTATAGTCATATTGAAAGCGGTTCCGTTTCCCGGACTCGTTTGAGTATGCGTCATTTATATGCAAGTTTACGATCTCACGCAATCAATGTTTCTTATAGTAGCATCTGCAATCGATTATTTTGAAAAATTGCTTGGATGTCATATGTCTTGTCTTTATGATAGAAAAAATATGGCTGAACACTACCGATGTTTACGTGTTGATGAAGTGAGCTAACTGAAAATAGACAATGGGAGGTATTTCTCGTGGCCCAGGCAAAGCAAGGCGACAAAGTTAAAGTTCATTATACCGGTAAACTCAAGGACGGGACCGTCTTCGACTCTTCCTCAGGACGCGAACCAATCGAGTTCACAATCGGCACCGGACAGGTAATCCCCGGTTTCGAAGAGGGGGTGGTTGGTATGAAGGAAGGCGACACGAAGACTGTTGAAGTCCCTGTAGACCTTGGATATGGCCCCAGAAGGGATGACCTTGTTGCGAATTTCAAGAAATCGCAGTTTCCGCCGGATATCACTCCGGAGGTAGGTCAGCGCCTGCAGATGCAGCAGCCGGACGGCAAGGCCGTTCAGGTGACGGTCACCGATATCGGCGATGAAGAAGTTACGCTCGACGCGAATCATCCGCTTGCCGGTGAAGACCTTACGTTTGAAGTCGAATTGATCGAAGTAGCCGCCTGATTCGCTGCTATTTCGTAGCTACCGCAAGAATACAGGGCGCCCAGGCTAATCCGATCTCCGATACGCGTCTTCGGATAGCCGCGCCCTTTTCTATTACCGCGTCGGAGAGCAGATTTGTGCGGGCACGTTCCGTGTAGCTGTCGATCGTCTCATCCAGCCACTCTCGCATTTCATCATTCATGACATCCGATTGATCGTTGAAGTGGGCGATGTTCAAATTCTGAACAGGCAGCCTCTTTAGAGTAGTCACAAGTCTCTCGTGCGAGAATGTCTCATAATGGCTGATTTTAGTCTGCTGATCGATGTCTGCCCACCAGTGATGCAGAAGCACATGGGTCATCTGCCTCTCATCTACATCACTACAGTGCATCTCGTTGACAACGAGAGTGCCGGACGGTTTCAGGACGCGGATCATCTCGTCGAGGACCGTAGACGGTTCATCCATGTGGTGCAGAGAGTTCGAAATAAAGACAGTATCGAATGATTCTGAATCGAATTCGAGATTGTGAGCGTCCATTTCGATGAACTCAATCCGCGGATCGTTGAATGATTCTTTCGCCTTCTCGAGGTTGCTCGTTTTACGATCGATTCCCACGATGTAGTCGTAATCCGCAAATGACTCCTGAATCGACTTGATAGACTGTCCCTGCCCGGTTGCGACATCGAGCACGCGACCGGCAGAGATTCGTTTCAATGCCCCTTCCAGATCCTTAAGGTCAATTATCTCCATTGATGTCCTCCTTCGCAATCTCTGTTAGGATACGTTGCATATCGAAGTCTGTTGCCGGTTTATTTTCGGTTTGCAAATACGCGGTGTATCGTTAGTTTATGGAAACCCAAGGCTTGGTTTAGAAGGAGAGAGTGATGAAATCCATGCTGTTTTCTGTTTTCCTGTCGCTGTCTTTTGCGGGAGGAGCGTTTACATCCGTCGCGAGTGCGTGCACCAATCTGCTCGTAACAAAGGGCGCATCGGAGGATGGATCGGTCATGATCACCTACACGTGTGACGGTGAGTTCCATCCGCATCTGTCCTACATGCCGGCGGAAGATCACGAACCGGGTGATTCGCTCGCCATCGAGAGCTGGGGAGGCGAGGTCCGCGGGTGGATCGAGCAGGTTCCGCATACCTGCGCTGTCGTCGATATGATGAACGAGCATCAGCTCGCCATTTCCGAGACGACATTCGATGGCCGCAAGGAACTGCGGAATCCCGGCGGTCTCCTGCACTATTTTGATTTAATCAAGCTTGCCCTTCAGCGTGTAAGAACTGCTCGTGAGGCGATCAGTGTTATGACTGATTTAGTTGAGGAGTACGGATATCTGTCGACCGGTGAGTCGTTCTCGATTGCGGATACCGAGGAGGCATGGATACTCGAGATGATCGGTCCCGGCGAAGGAGGGGTTGGTGCCATATGGGTCGCGGTGCGGATTCCGGATGGCTACATATCCGCGCATGCCAACAAAGCGCGTATCGGCGAATTTCCGCTCGATGATCCGGAGAACTGCATCTACTCCGAAAACGTGATCTCGTTTGCAGTTGAGAGAGGATACTACGATCCCGATTCGGGTGAGCCGTTCCTGTTCAATGAGGCGTACTGTCCCTCCGATCCGAAGAATCAGCGGTACGGTGATGCACGTGTCTGGTCGATCTTCAACCGCGCCGCGCCGTCGCTCGATCTTTCGCCGGATTATCACCGGGCGAAGCCCGGCGCTGATCCATACCCGCTATGGATCAAGCCGGATGAGAATCTCTCGGTGAAGGATGTGTTCGCGCTCATGCGCGATCACTACGAGGGGACGCCTTTTGATATGTCGAAGGGCGTGGATGCCGGGCCGTATGGTCTGCCGTATCGCTTCCGCCCAATGCACTGGACAGTCGATTCGGTTGAGTATGCCTGGGAGCGACCGGTTTCTACTCAGCAGACCGGATTTTCGTTCGTTTCACAATCTCGCTCATGGCTCCCCGATCCTATCGGCGGTGTCTACTGGTACGGTATGGACGACACGTGGTATACCTGCTACACTCCGCTCTACTGCGGCATCGATGCGATCCCGGAATCATACACGGTTGGAAAGCTCGGCGAGTTTTCGTGGGAATCGGCATGGTGGATGTTTAACCTCGTTTCCAACTACTCGTATATCCGCTACTCTGACATGATAAAGGACATTCAGGCTGTACAAAGTGAAATAGAAGAGGAGCATCTCGCTCTGCAGCCGGCGATTGAGAAGGTAGCGGTCGAGCTTCATGGGACCGATCCGGATCTCATGCGACGATTCCTGACCGACTATTCTGTATCGCATGGTGAGCAGACGGTTGACAGATGGCGGGAACTTGCGGTCCACCTGATCACTAAGTACAATGATGGTTACGTCAAAAACGAACGCGGACGCCCAGAGCAGGTTGGATATCCCGAGGCATGGCTGAGACGTGTTATCGAGGACCGTGGCGATGATTATCGCATACCGCAAGCAGACAGTATCAAAACAGAGATGAGGCTGGTGGATTGATGAAACGCAAGGCTCGTGGAATTTCCATAATTTTCTTCTATATCGCGACTGTGTTTGCTGTGTCGTTGTCTGCCGGTGCCGCACCGCTGACTTTGGCCTCCTCCTTCGACGAGGCAGCCTCGATTGCACGGTTTTCCGGCAAGCCGATTCTGATCCAGTTTCTGCGTGAGGACTGCCGTTTCTGCGAGCGTGCTCAGCGGGATGCCGACACGAACGAGGTTATGCGGCAGGCTCTCGACAACGTTGTGCTTCTTACATTGAACGCGAAAGACCCGAGCGTTTCGCCGCTTGTCGAGAAGTACCATATCGATATTGACTTCCCGGTTTTTGTATTGACTAATGCGGATGGTGCGATGTACACGCGGTGGACGGGCTACATAAGTGCGGATAATTTTGTCAAAGTACTCCAGACGGCGCTACGGACTCCGATCACGATTGAGGAGCGAATCCGTAGATTCGAGCAGCAGCCGAGCCTCGCCGATGCGGCACGCCTGGGCCGCTACTATCGTGAAATTGACGAATGGCTGACCGCTGCGGAGTATTACCGGAGCGCGGATTCGATCGGAGTGGACTTTCGCGGTGGGTACCAGTTCGATCGGTTCAAGTGCTATGCCGACGCGGTTCTGAATGGAGCAGCGGATTACGAAAGCCTGCTTAGAGTCGCGGATGAAGTAATTGACAAGCCGAACCCGAAACCATCCGAGCTGACAGACCTCGGGTTGATACTCTGCGGCGTGGCGCGGCGAACGGACAACGTTGATGACCGTTTGGCAGTCTACCTACTGCCCGCTATGGAAGCTGCATCCAATGCCGTCACGGAGGATGAGAAGAGGAAGCACCCTATTCTTACTGCAGACTATGCGCTATATGTTGTTGGAGACACGGCGAAGGCGATTTCGATTTACCAGAAGAGTCTCGGAGACAGCTGGCAGCAGGATCCGAAGCAGTTCTTTACCTACGCAGACTGGCTGATGAAGCGCGGTATCAGACTTGACGATGCGGAACGGTATGCGAGAGCGGCCGTGCCTCACGCATCCGAGGGAAGCCTTCGCGCGCACGTCTATGTCACGCTTTCCGCGATTCTTGAGAAGAAGGGCGAGATGGAGGAAGCGGTCAGGATGATGGAGGAGGCGATCCGTCAGGATCCGGATCACGAGGGATATGTCGAACGCCTAACGAGGTTGCGCGGCTACTGAGGGTCTGATCGGATGAGCAAGTGTCAGTCTTTTCTAACGGTTTGTGCTGTTTTGCTCGTTGTGTTCTCAACCGGTACAGCGAGTGATGGCGCCGTTAGTCTGAAAACATCAGTTTTTGATACGCGCCACTTTGGGCTGTCGCGGCCGCACTCGATACTCAATTCGGAGAGTGGCGACGACACTCTTACAATTGCCGGGGATTCTCGGCACGGAGGATTCCGGCCGATTCATGACCTTGCTTACGCTGTCACGACAACACTCTCAGATGCGGTGCACATCTATTCCTCCCCCATTCGGATAGATGGCGAAAGTGCGCTCTGGTTACTGGGTTTCGCCAGCGCGGGCGGTCTGATTTACGCCTATGATGGTGAGATGTTTGATGCGCTGAAGGATCGCACCGAACACAAGGCACTGAAAGCGGCTATAAGGTGGGGCGATAATACAGAAGCGATTGGAGACGGCGGAACTACTGCGAAGTTCTATTTTGGTGGTGTACTGCTCGGATATATTACCGGTTTCGACAAGCTGCTTCACCTTTCATCCGATGTTCTCGAATCGTATCTCATTGCCGGTGGAATCAAGAACATATCAAACTTCGCAGCAGGCCGAGGGCGGCCTCACGAGGGCTCCGATCCCTACTTCTGGAAACACAACCAGGGGACCTCGTTTCCATCCGGGCACGCCGCCAACGTCATTCAGCTCGCGCGCATCTTCTCGCATCACTTCGACTATCTGCCGGTGAAAGTCATCTGCTATGGCACCGCCGGCTGTATCTCGCTACAGAGGGTGACATCAGACGCTCACTGGCCATCTGATGTCTATGCGGCGCTTCTCTACGGTTGGTTTGTCGCGGATGAAATCGTGAAACGGAACCATGAGCGCAGACTGGGTATCACGCCTTCACAGCTTTCAGACGGTTCTCCTGCGCTCAGCGTTATGTTCATATTCTGACAGAGTTCTAAATTGAGTCTTCTGCGGTGAGCAAACGTCTTGAAAATCGGGGTGCTTTTTACTTTATTGACGGATTATAGATAGCTAAAAGAAAGGTGTTATATGTCCACAACATTGCAGAAGGGCGACACGATTCCTCAGCGTTCCGATATCGATGTGAAGCACAAATGGGATCTTGGCAGCCTCTATCGAGACGATAGCGAATGGGAAGCTGACCTTGCCAAGGCGAAGGAGCTGATTGCCAGGGCGAGGATGTTTGAGGGGAAGCTGTCGGTATCGGCGGATACGCTGTACGAATGCCTCGAAACGAGAACGCAGGTCTCCAGGCTGTGCGACGATCTGTATCAGTATGCTCGCTTCAATCAGGATCTCGACAACCGAGTCTCGAAATACCAGGAGATGACCGAGAGGGCGGCCGTGCTGTCATCTCAGGCGAGTGCCGCATTTTCTTTTCTCGAGCCGGAGCTTCTGAAGATGGAGGACGACAAGCTCAGGGAGCTTTCCGAGAAATTCGCGGAGCCTGAGAAGTATGACTTCTACATTCAGGAAGTCATCCGATCGAGACCTCACATCAGGTCCGCCGAAGTAGAAGAGGTGCTCTCCAAATCCACCGTAGTGGCTCGAGGCGCAGATAGCATCTTCACAATGCTCGACAATGCCGATATCAAGTATCCGTCGATAAAGAACGAAAAAGGTGACGAGGTCAAGCTCACGAAGCAGCGTTACGCCAAGTTTATGGAGTCATCGGATCAGAGAGTGCGCAGAGACGCCAACGATGGTTTCCTTCAGGTCTACAAGGACCATATCAATACGATATCATCGACTCTCTCGACCGCTATCAACCGGGATGTCTTCTATGCCAGCGTTCGCAGCTATGAAAGCTCACTGCACCATGCACTCGATGCATTCAATATACCGGTAGAGGTCTATCATTCGCTTCTCGACACAACAGAATCGAATCTCGAAGGTCTTCACAAGTATTTCGAGGTGAGAAAGAGAATCTTAAAGCTCGAGAAGCAATATCCGTACGATATCTATTGCCATCTCTTTCCGGACCAGAACTACGAAGTCGACTACGACGAGGCGGTATCGGAGGTTCTGGAGGCCACTCGGCCGCTCGGCGATGCATACGGCAATGTGCTGAAGCGGGCTTTCGAGAATCGATGGGTCGATGTCTGGGAGACCGAAGGGAAGCGCGGCGGCGCCTACAGTTGGGGCAATTATCGCACACATCCGCGGGTGCTGATGAACTACAATGAGACAGTGAATGACATGTTTACGCTGGCACATGAGATGGGCCACGCGATGCACAGCTATCTCTCGAACGAGAAACAGCCGTATACCAAACACCAGTATTCGATTTTCGTGGCGGAAGTCGCCTCAACGCTGAACGAGGGTTTATTGCTGCAGCATCTGTTGAAGAAGGCGGATGACCCGGGCAAGAAGCTGTTTCTACTCAATCGTCAGCTCGCCAACACGATGGGCACGTTCTTCATGCAGATACTCTTCGCGCGATTTGAACTGCTGATTCATGAGATAGTGGAAAAAGGTGACGCGATGTCGCCGGATTCCCTGAATCAGAACTGGGAAGAGCTGGTCCGGAAGTACTATGGTCCATCGGTCGAAATCGATGAATACTTGAAGTACCGCTGGGCGAGGATTCCGCATTTCTATATGACCTACTACGTCTATCAGTATGCCACATCGTATGCCGCTTCGCAGGGCATACTCAAGAAGTTCCTCAATGGCGAAGAAGGTATCATCGAGCGGTACCTGGGGCTGCTGTCATCAGGTGGCAGTGACTATCCGATAAACCAGCTCAGGACCTGCGGTGTTGATATGACGACACCGGGGCCTGTCAAGGACGCGCTCGGTCTTTTTGCTCAGCAGGTTGATCAGCTCGAGGAGCTCTCGGGAGTTTAGCAGGATGATTAGAATGATTGCTTGCCGGATACAGACTCTATCTCGACCTTTATTATGAGGCTCTCGGCGAGCAGTTTTTCAGAGTATTCGAACGGTCCCCGCCTGTAGTGATTCATCAGGATATCATAGGCGGGGATCATTGCTTCTGGCTTGATTATGATCGATGCTCTCCCGTAGCCGATCACGCTTCGGTATTTCATCGTGCACGAGCACGCGGTGTCTTTCATAATAAGCTGTGTATCCGCCTCTACTTCAAAGCAAACGAGGTTGTTTGTACGGATGATGTCCAGCTTTCTTCCGCTGCGCGCGGAGTGCGCGTAAATCGCCGATCCGTCATAGCCGAAACAGAGCGGTACGATATATGGGACACCGTTGTCGCACAAACCGAGGCGGCAGACCTCGGCTGAATGGAGTATTTGATCGATTTGCAATCGATCCGTGATCTCTTTTTCTTTTCGATTCACTCCTGCTCCAGCCTTTCTTCGATTACGCGCTTGAAATGCTCGTATCGCTGATCTGTAGTTTCGCGGCCATCGAGCTTCGAGATCGTTTCGTGAGCCTCTCGATACCGGCGACTATTGTAATACGCCGCCGCCAGATTTATGATTGTCTCTTCGAAGTTCGGCATCACGTCGAGTGCCTCGTCGAAGTAACGTATTGCCGATTCATGCTCACCTTTCATTTCATAGACCGCAGCGAGATTGTTGAGAACGTGCACATGGTACGGGTTCTGTAAGTAGGCCTCCCTGTAACACTGCAACGCCGCCTCCGGTTCATTCAGGTTGAGATGCGCCTCCCCGCTGTACCATGCTACCGGCGTCGACGTATGATCGAACTCGCCGCACCAGGAGCCTGCAGATTCCGAAGCACCGATCATGCCGCGCCAGTCTGAAGCCGAGCGGGCTGCCATGAGGTCTCTCAGCGCGGTAT
>CAYQCE010000068.1:0-15061 GCA_964415885.1 uncultured Ignavibacteria bacterium | reverse complement strand
ACCAAGGATCAGTCTTTGCCAAAATCTGATTGACTTTCATCATAGCAGGCGGGCCCCCGCCCCCTCCTGTCACCCCCGCGCAGGGGCCTGTTGAAAAAGTCAGTATGGCTGGAAAAGCTGTCATCGCGAGGAATCCCGCGGAGGCGGAATGACGCGGCGATCTCATAGTCAGGCAATACTATACGGCTGCTTTGAGATTGCCACGCTCGCTGCGCTCACTCGCAAAGACCGTTGTCGTGCGGTTTTTCAACAAGCCCATTCGCGGGAATGACACGACCACACTTGCATCTTTGAAAACCGTTTCGTGATCCGCGTACGCCTTCGTGAGCAACTACCTTTGAAACCCGGGTCAATAGACCCGGGCCACGCTGCGCCTTCGCGGGAATGACACCACTACACCGTCATCTTTGAAAACCGTTTCGTGATCCGCGTATGTCTTCGTGAGCAACTACCTATGAAACCCGGGTCAATAGACCCGGGCCACGCTACGCCTTCGCTTCAGTTCTCCCACAGCAAGCTATGGATCACCCGGTCGGATCACACGCCCGCGAAACGCGGGCGTAGAATCTGGCGTAACGGCTTTTCAACAAGCCCCTGAGTACCGGGGGATCAGGAGAGTACTGCCTTACGGATCCGCTCGCCGAACTTCTCACATTCACTTAGATTTTCTTCGGAGGGAACATACTTGAAGCTGATTCCATCCTCGACAATATCGAACTTCAGCTCTTCCATAGCGGCGTTCAGCTTCTTCACTCCGGCATCCTGCCAGCCATACGACCCGAATGCCGCCCCTATCTTATTGCCGGGATTGAGCGATTTCATGTACGACAGCATATCGGCCATCTTCGGGAGTATCTGCTTGTTGAGAACGGATGATCCCAGCACCACGGCACGAGCATCGAGCATCTCGGTGATTATATCGCTCCTGTGGTTGAACCTGAGATCGAAGAGCTTAACCGACACGCCCTCAGCAGAGAGCCCTCTGCCGATCGCGCGCGCGATCTTCGACGTACTCCCCCACATCGTGTCATACACGACGACAGCTTTGGGAAAGAACCTCTGCTCGCCCCAGAATTTGTATTTCTCGATAATCTCGGAGACATGCTCCCGCCAGATTAGACCGTGGTCGACGAGAATCAGCTTCGGATCGATCTTCTGATCCTCGAGCTTCGAGAGCATCTTCCGCGCGGCGCCTGCGGTCGGGAGGAAAATATTCGCAAAGTACTTCGCTGACTGCCACATCAATTCGCCGTAGTCGACCTCGTCATCGAACCGCTCAGAGGTGGCCCAGTGCTGACCGAATATGTCGTTCGAGACGAGAGCCTGATCCTCCTCGATGTACGACGCCATACTCTCGGGCCAATGGAGCATTGGCGTTCCGAGGAACCGTATGGTCCGCGATCCGGTCTCGATAGTATCGCCCTCCTTTATGACTTCAATCGGCCAGCCGAGATCGCCGAAATGCTCGATGAGCGTGTCCTTGCCCTTCGCGTTTGTTATCAGCTTCTCTGGCTTGACAAGCTCCATAATCTTCGGCAGCGAACCGGTGTGATCCATCTCGGCATGATTGCAGACGATATAATCGATCTTGTCCAAATCTGAGACTTCCTTGATATTCCGAATAAGATCATCTTCGAGACCGCTCTTCACGGTGTCTAACAGCACTGTCTTGTCATCTTTGAGCAGATAGGCGTTGTAAGTGGAACCCTTCTCGGTTTGGTAGCCGTGAAAATCTCTCAGGTCCCAGTCCACGGCTCCCACCCAGAAGAGATTGTCAGTAATCTTGGTCGTTTTCATTTCGAATTGTCTCCTCTATCTCAATCTTGTCATTTCGTTCTCTAAATATCCAACAAATAGACCGATGATGAGTTTCGTCAAGCCGATTATCTACTTTCAAATACGAACCTTGGCGATCCACAAACGTTATAATCTCCCGGCAGGCCTGAACCGGCTGCCCTTGACGTGTGAAAAACTCAGATGTTGTGCCGGTTCCTGCACCCGGCGACAGCCGGATGTGTGAACTGGCACGATTCAGAGACCACCTGAAACCGGCAGTATGTAGCACAGCGTGATTCCGATCGCCATATTGCCTTGTCTAATCGCGGTTTTGGGTTATATTTGTTGAGTACGCATCAAACCCTGCTTCAAAGAGGACCGATTAAGCCATGAATGGATATCAATTTAAGCTGCCATTTCTGATCGCTGCTCTGTTCTTGTTCGCATCGATCTCTAACGGCGCTAACGCCGCACCGCCACACCCCGATCTCATCGAAAAGCTGAAATCCGAGGGCAGTCTCGAGAAATTTGCAGAGAGCATGGCCCAGGCCCGTGAGAAAGGCGTGTGGGCTCCGACTAAGGAAACATTCACCTTGAAAACCGGGCTTTCGGAAGAGACCGACACATTGAACATTATCATCATCCTGGTCGATTTTTCGGATAACGAATGGGATGTCGGCGGTCTTGGTACTGTGGAGTATTTCGAGGACCTTATGTTCTCAGAGGGCCTTCTCGAATCCGGCAGCATGAACGAGTTCTATCTCGAGAATTCTTATGGCCAGATGGCAATACAGGGGACGGTTGTCGGCTGGTACCGATTGCCGGAAACATACGACTACTACGTGGACGGACAGTACGGATTCGGCGATTATCCGCAGAATGCCCAGAAAATGACCGAGGATGCCGTGGCTGCGGCCGATCCCGATATCGACTTCTCAGAATTTGACAATGACGGCGATGGCAGTGTCGAGGGACTGCTGATCGTGCATGCCGGACCGGGCCGTGAACAGACCGGAAGCAGTCACATGATCCACTCTCATCAGTGGTTCATGTCCGGCACGCAGTACTATGACGGAGTAGCGCTTCGCAGGTACTCCATGCAGCCGGAGGAGAATACCGCCTCAATTAACAATCTCGTGACTATCGGCGTGTTCTGCCACGAATTCGGGCATGTTCTCGGACTGCCGGATCTGTACGACACAGATTATTCATCCGAGGGTATAGGAAACTGGTCGCTTATGGCCGGCGGGTCATGGAACCAGAACGGTGTGTATCCGGCGCATTTCGATGCATGGTGCAAGATTCAGCTCGGCTATCTCGAACCGGATGTTATCGATCAGAATCTGATCGACCATGAATTCCCGCAGGTGGAGGACGTCCCGTATGTCGCAAAGATATGGAAAGATGGTATCCCTGGTCCGGAGTATTTTCTTGTCGAGAATCGTCAGAAAATCAAATTCGATCGCAGACTGCCCGGTGCAGGTTTGATCATATATCACGTCGATGAAACTCAGTCAGGCAACTACAACGAACCGCGATATCTTGTAGCGATCGAGCAGGCGGACGGCGATTTCGGCCTCGAAGGCGGATGGAACAGGGGTGACGACGGCGATTGTTACCCGGGATCATCAAATGCCGGAGAGTTCTCCGATATAACTGTGCCGAACAGCAGGGCTTACAGCGGTATGATAACCGAAGTCGCGGTCTATGACATAAGTGACTCCGACAGCTTGATGACCGCGAGCCTCGAAATCGAGTTCGCACGTCCGCGCTACAGCCTGCTTGACTACTCTTTCAGCGATAATGTCGGCGGAGACGCCGACGGATTCCTCGAGCTGGGAGAGTCGGTAGAGTTCTTCCTTACGATCGAGAACATGTGGGATGATGTTACCGGCCTGACTGCGGAGTTGTCGTGTAATGATCCTCGCATCTTGTTCAACTCTCCATCTTCCGGGCTCGGCGATCTGATCCGCGATCAGATAGCCGATAATCTCGGTGCACCGATAGTGTTCGAGGTCCCCGCAGATATGGATACGACATTCGTCGATTTCACGCTCACTCTGTCTCAGACGAGCCATGTCGACACATTCCAATTCACATTCGACAAGGCCGTCGGAGGAGTTGACGTGCTTCTCGTCGATGACGACAATTCGAATCATACAAACTACGAAGATTATTTCACTGAAGTATTATCCTCAAACAAGCTAACCTACGAGATTTGGGGCAAAGACACGCTTGGCAGCCCTGGAGCAGCCGAGCTCGCATTCCCCTATGTGCTCTGGTTCACAGGCGATTCGAGGTCCGAGACGCTAAACGCTGATGACAGGCAGTTCATAAGAGACTACCTCGACTCGGGTGGTATGCTGTTCATAACTGGTCAGGACATAGCCGAACATCTGGATGTCACCGATCCGGACCTGCTTACCGACTATTTTAAGTGTTCATATGCTGGAAGCGGTGGGGTCATCGTGAGGGGCCTGGACGGCTCGTCAGTGGGCGCGGACAGCATTTCCTTCGTGCTTGCGGGTTCGGCCGACGGCGCGGGCAACCAGACTTCGACCGACAATCTCATGCCGGTCGACTCGAATGTGGTGTGCCTGCAGTACGACGGTTTCAACTCCGCCGGTGTCGAAGTGAAAACCGAGACCTACTCCGCGGTATTCCTCGGATTTGGTTTTGAGGGGATTAACGACTATTACGTTGACTACGGCTACGACTCGCGTGATTCGCTGTTCAGCCGCGTGCTCGCATTCCTCGAAAGCGGACCGGCACATCAGTCCGGAGACCTGACAGAGGATGGCGCGATTGATGTAGACGACATCGTGTTCCTGATTTCGTACGTCTATCTCGACGGTGATCCGCCCTCAAACCTCGCTATCGCCGATGCTAACTGTGACGGCAAGATCAACCTTGTTGATATCACGATCATAGTAAACTACGTATTTAGAGGTGGACCGGAACCGGGAAGCGATTGCTGATTCGACATTGAGTTGGATTTATAGATACAAAGAAACGGCGGGATTTCTCCCGCCGTTTTGCTGTTCACACAGCATTCTCCTGCGATTATCCCTCTGATCCGCCGGTCAGCCAGAAGTCCCTTGGGTATAGCCTGAATACCTCTTCGGCGCTACCCTCCGCAGTCCTGAGATATTCTTCGAACGACTGGAATTGGGTCTCCGGACCGAGAATGAAGAACACTGCATCCTCGACCTCAGAACCATTCGGTTCGATTCCCGGAAGAACTGTGCCGTACGTTGGCAGCATGATATCATAGAGCTTCTTCGACAGCTCAGGATCATCTCTCAGCGCCATAACCCCCTGGCGGAATCTCTTAACTGTCTCCGGAGTGATTCCATCGACGAGATCGGATGCAATACCCTCTCCTCGGCTCTCATACCGCGAACCTGCCCGCGAGGCCTGAAACGCCTGAGCAACGGCGTAGTCTGTCAAAGTCGGATCATACGGCGCATTCTTGAGTTCTGAGACGACGAAGCTCATGGTCTGCGCGAGATCGGGGCAGCGCTCTGCATAGTATGACAGCCGTCCGGAGAACTCGCTGCTGCGGAGGCCGTTCGAGTAGGCCAGTCCCGCACTCCATGTCTTCATGAACATCGAATGTCCTCCTCCGCCGCCATACAGGCGCGCCGACAGAAATTTTGTCAAATCTTCCGGTTCGTGGTCGAAGAAACCCGCGCATCTGGCGCTGTTCACGAACACGCCTGTGGAGCTGTTTTCGTTGATCAGACCGACATACACCGGATCCTGAGCCGCTGAATTGCGCTCGGCAAGTCTTGAATCGACGAGCGGCTTCCGCTTGTAGACAATTGTCGCGGCGCGATCGTCCGACAGCGTGCCGGCAGCCTCAACTATCTTCGGCAACATCTTCTCCTGAGTGGATGAACTCGCGACTACGAATGAGCGAACGTTATCCTGCCTTCTCAAAAGGTCCATGACGTTGTCGAAGTCAGCGAGTGTCTCCTTTGGAGATTTGGCGAGATCCTTCTTGATCAATCCGCAGACATACCTGAAGTCCCTGCCGACCGATGATTCCGGAATCTCGTTCAGTGACTGGTTGAGATCATGTATCGCGGCGGATGCCAGATTTTGCGCTTCCTCGCTCATTCCATCGAAATGAGCCTTCAATTCCGCAGCCGCAGGCAGATCGGTGGACTCTGCCTTAACTCCGGCGACCAGATCCTCGAGGTCATCCATAGATAAGCCTTCCGCCGAGGCAACAAGCTTGTCGATGAATGAATTGAATTCTCCGGCCACCTCGCGGTCCGGAGCCTCCTTAAGCATCCACTTGACGCGGAACATCGAGTGTGCCTGGGTCAGGAAACAACCTGCGCTCAGAAGCAGCGGATTGTCCTGTCTCCAGTACGACAGTGCGGGTTCGTTTACCCAGGCCTCCTCACTGCCTTTCATACGATTGCGCAGGTTAGTCAGGGAGACATTGATAGCATCCCGTATCCGCGACAGGTTTTCCACCCGCCAGTCGGGGCTGAAGAGCTTCAGCTTCATCCATTCGAGAGCTTTCTCGGACTCCTCGATATTCGTGCCTGCAGCTCGATAGACAAGCTCCGCACGCTGCGACGAGAAATCCCGATCGAAACTCGCGCTGGCATACAGGATATCCTGCCGGATCATCTCTCGCATGTCGTAATAATCGATCGGTTCGCCATCGCGGATAACTCCAACTTCATCGATCATAGTTGGCAGAGCTGGTACGTAGACAAGAAGCTCTTCGGGGATTGCGTACAGATCAAACGCCAGGCCGAAAGACGTTCCCGTCATGCTCTCGAATGTCGAGACCACCATTGGATTGCCGCCCGGAAGCTGCTCCACGCGGTAAATCAACTGGTCATCGAGAGTCATCGGCGGGCTTTCGACGAGAGTCGGCATCTCCATCTGCTCCGCGATCTCGTCCATTACCGCAGTGTTGCGATCGTACTCGGCCTTGTACTTCGCGAGCGCCTCTTCATCGGAGTCGACCTCATAGGCATCCTTCAGCGCACTGACAAATGCGTCGATGCGCTGCTGTTTCGCCTCGCGCTCCTGTTCGATAATGTCGGGATTGGCGATCGCGGCCATCGTAAACGGCTTGCTTTCGAGGAGCTTGAATTCTGCGATATAGTCCTTCCAGAAATTGCGTCTCGAATCGAGAAGCCCCTCCACGAAATCATATCGCTCATTCATCGTGAGGCCTCTGCGGTCACCGTTGGATTTCTGAATGCTCTTCAAATGAGCCATCCACTGGTTACCGGTTCCGCGATAACCGAAACGTGGCGGCGTGCTGAGGAACTGGCGAAGCTGTCTGCGTTCCGAGATTATTCGGTTGCGTACGCGTTCGTTATATGCAGCGAGTTCCTCGGAGCCGTCCTCGAATGAGGCCACAAGTTCTATCTCTGAATCTATCAATGCCTCTATTGAAGCGAGCGTCGATTCGTCCATCGCGTCCCTGCGCACATTCGAAAATCCGATATAGACCGGCATACCGAAATCGTAACCGACACCGCCCCAGACAGAGTTGGCGCCGATATCGATTTCACGGGATCGCGTATCGATCACTTTCTTATAAAGATCGGAAGTCTCCCCCTCCGCCAGATTCGCGAGGAAGAGACTGAGAACCACTTCCGAATTCGGATCGAGCTTCAGCTCCGGCGGCCAGGCAAATACGACTTCGCCTGGCTCGTTCTCGTTCTGATGGGGATATTCGACATACCGAATACTCTTGTCCTGCGATGGGTTCGGCTGCGGAAGACGATCATCGAATGTCGCGGGATCCTCGCCGACTGTGGCGTCCGGTGATACAGTCTTCAGAATCTGCGAAAGCCTCGTCAGGGTGCCGTCGAGCTCATACTCGCTCGGCAGCGCGACAATGATCCCCATGTTGTTAAGCTTGTATGTATCCTCGTGGAACTCACGAAGGTCCTCAGGTGTCATCTGACGAATATCTGCGGGGAAACCGCCGGAGACATTGGCAATCGGATGTCCCATTCCATAGAGCGCACGCGACATCTCGGTCCAGAGCCGCGAGCCTGAGCGCTCGTACGCCGAGACCATCTCGGTGTATACCGTTCCTTTCTCATCAAGGCTGAGTGAGCCATCCTCCGGATCCACGACCGGACCCATGTTGCAGACTTCGCGACGAATTTCCTCATCCGTGAAATTCGGATTCAGCAGGGCATCGAGCTTTGCCTCGAAGAGATTGTAGAATACATCGCCACCCGCCGTTGTGTGATAGTGATAGTTGGTAAACAGTCGGTATGTACTCGCCGAACTCGATCCGAGAGACATATCCTCCAGTGAAGCAACGTATCTGCCCTTGTTTCCCTTACCGAGAAGGAGATGCTCGCAGGTATGCGGCTCCCCCTGATCGGAGGGCGGTGGAGTGTTGATCCACATGTACGCCTGCGGGACGGATTGAATCTGAAGGTAATCGAGAATCATATTGCTCGGTATGTGACGGAATCGAGCACCGAGAGTGGTGCCCTCACCGTTGTCGTAGAGATACTCTACCCTGAAGTCAGCAATGGAGCTGCCCTTCTGTACCCTATCGAACGCGGTACCGGCCATAAGCTGCATGCTGAATGTCAGAACGAGTATCATGACTACAAGGATCATTCGATTTGCTTGCATGTTGATACTCCATGGTGATATGGGTTGTATTGTTCTTCAGATATGTATTGATCAAGATGATTGGAGCCGTGCGAAAAACGGCAGACTCCCGGAAGTAGCTGTATAGAGTCAGGTTTTCGTAACTATTCAATTCCGCTCCTCTGCCTCCGGGTATCTAACGATAAGAAAACAAGTGAAGTTTCACAAAGAGTTACGGATTGGAATTGTACTGAGTGGTGAGATTTCATGCAGCTCCCGGAAGTCAGTCAAACTCATAGAGTATCGTGATCTTCTCATCCGGTTCGTCATCGAAGTATCCGTACACGTTCAGGAGGATCTTTCCCGGTGTTCCGTATCCCTCTGTGTAGCTTTGTCTAATCCTCGATATGTCGAATGACGGGCTCTCAGAAATAACAGCATCGCAGGGATCATTATAACCGTTATGGCTCAGATACAGATTGACCTGCACCGGTTCCGACTCCAGAAATGAGTTAGGTGTCCAGTAGAGATCGTATGTATGCAGATGACACCCGCCACTGTAATGCAGGTATGTGGTCAGGATATCGCCCGAAAGAGACAGGCTGTCGAGCCAGTAGTCATCTATCTGCACACTGTCCGGGGAAAGCGTTGTCGCGATGACCGGGGGATAATGTTGCACGACGTTATAGGCAGATGAGACCCGGAGTCTTACTACGTACTCCTCAGGTTCGGGAGGCGAACCCACATCCATTGGATATGGCTCTATATAAATCAGCTCGACAACATAACCGAGCGCGACCCCAGCCAGCTTCCTTGTCCACAGAGTATCCCCACCTCGCTTGGCGGGTGCGACAACAGCCACTCCCCGCTCGGGATGGCTCATCAGCACGGATATGCGCGCCTGTCCCTCCCAGAAGCAGTACACATTGGCAGGACATCTCGAGTCATCCAGCAGGTCATCGAATTTGATCGTGAGATCGGCGGAGTCAATAACCACCGTCTCGTCGTAATTCAGCCTCACAGTCTGGCTCTCGAACGGTTTCTCCGTCACAGGCGTAACGGGGTCCTCTGATTCCGAACATGACACCGGAAGCAGAAGCGCGATCAGAATACATGCGCTGTACTTCACTCAATCATTCTCCTGTATATCCATACGACGAGTCTGACGCGAGGATGTCTAAAACTCGAATTGCGCACTTTAAATATCGTACATCAGCGCAGTCCTGTAAAGACCGAAAAACAAAAAGCCGGTCGGAGTTTCCCGACCGGCCTGCCTTCACTGCTCCTTAGAGCCGGAATCAATCTATTACGGGCTCCTTGAGCTCGAGCATATTGACCTCGCCGAATTCGTCAAGAGGAGTATCGAAATTCTTCGTATCGCCGACAACGAGGAATGTCATATTCGCCGGATCGAGATACTTCCGAGCAACACGCTGTACATCATCCTTGGTCACCGATCGAACATTTTCGAGGTAATTGTCGTAAAAATCCCGCGGCATGTTGTCATACTCGAGATTCATGAGCTGAGCAACGATGCTCGACGGGTCTGTGAAGTTGAATACGAAGCGATTGATATACGAATCTTTCGCGCCGTTCAACTCGTCATCCGTGACCTTCTCGTTCTTCATCAGTTCGATCTGCCGGACCATTTCGGAGATAGCCTTATGAGTCGCCTCGGTCTTGGTCTGACAGTACGCGAAGAATGAACCGAGGTCCCTCGACCCGGTTGAGAACGAGCTACCGACAGAATAGGCTAGACCCATGTTGGATCTCACCTCGGTCGTCATTCTGGATGTAAATGACCCGCCGCCGAGTATATAATTCATCACTGCTATTGCGAATCTGTCCGGATTGTACTGGTCGACGCCGAGGTGTCCGAATCGAATGTTGGACTGAGTCAGCTCACGATCGATCAGATACACACCCGGATTGAAATCGCTCTCGAGGTCCGCTACCTGCGGGAAGTCAATTTCCTCTTCGTTCCAGCCAGCAAATGCCTCAGAAATCTGCGCTTTCATCTCTTCCATATCGAAATCGCCGGTGATACCGAGCCAGACGTTGTTGGACGCGAAGTAACGATCGTGGAACGCCACGAGATCATCGCGGGTGATTGCATCAACCGTCTCCCACTCGAGGATCGAGCCGTATGGATGATCTTCGTACAACAGATGGAAGAACTCGCGCGAGCAAATAGAACCCGGCGAGTCGTTTCGTCTGCGGATATTCTCCTTAATCTGATCCTTCTCGAGATCGATTTTTTCCTGGCGAAATGCCGGGTTCATGAGCACGTCCGCGAAGATTGTCAAGCCTCTGTCCGTATCCTTCGACATGCAATTGAGTCTAGCGCCGCCGGATTCATCGCCGATCCAGGTCTCGACCGATGCCGCCAAAAACTCGAGCTCTGCATTAAGAGAATCCGGGACGATGGTCTCCGTTCCACCCGTACGCATTACCGTGCCGGTGAGATCCGCGAGCCCTCGTTTCTGTTTCGGTTCATAGATTGCACCCGTGCGAATCATCGCGCGAATGTTCAGTACCGGAAGCCTGTGATCCTCCATCATAAAGAGGACCATACCATTATCGAGCGTGTCGACCGCGACATCGACACCGAGCCTGGGAACGTCCCATGTAATCTCATCAAACTCCAGCTTCTCGACCATCTTCGATCCCTCGGATTTCATATCCTGAGCCGAGATCAAAGCCGGCAGAAGCATCAAGATTGCTATCGCTATGTGCAGAAAGTGACTCTTCATTGTCTATCTCCTCTTTAATATCCCATCTTCTCGCCGCGCATTTCGCTTCCTTCGCCTTCCTCGGCGACCGCCGGTCTCACCATCGTCACAACCGTTCTGCGCTCCGGCTTGAAGTACTCGTTCGCGACCCGCATAATGTCATCAGCGGTCACCTTCTTTAGTGCCTCGTATGAGCGGATCAGGTATTTCCAGTCACCTGTCATGGCGTGATTGGCGCAGAGCCTCCAGGCCATTCCGAGATTCGAGTTTAGACCCTTGATGAAATTGGCGTCGAGCTGGTTACGTATCTTCTGAAGCTCCCACTCCGTGACCGGTTCGGTCTTCAGCTTGTCGATTTCGGCATATATAGCCTGCTCGACCTCGGCGCAGGTATGAGGCTGAAGGGGAACAGCCGAAGCGAGAATCAGATCATCGTATCGTGACTCACCCGCCCAAATCGATGCACGTGTTGCGAGCTTCTGGTCTTCGACGATGCTCTTGTTGAATCGGCTTGTACGACCGGTAGATAGAATCGAAGTCATGACATCGAGCGCGGGCATATCGGGATGACCGATCGCCGGACACTGCCAGCCGATGAAAACCATCGGGTTGGCGTCATACACGACCTCCACTCTCTTTTCACCATTCTGGACAGGTTCGCGAGTCTTCATTACCGGTGGTTCGGGGCCACGCGGGATCCTCCCAAAGTACTTTTCGCAAACTTCGAAGACTTCTTCCGCATCAACATCGCCGACAACGGCGGCAACAAGATTGTTCGGCGAATAGTAAGTATGGAAATAATCCTGCAACAGGTCACGATCATACGTCTCGATATCTGTCGCCCAGCCAATCACCGGATTGCGATAGCCGGACGCGACGAATGCATTCGCGCCGAGCGCCTCGTACATCGTTCCCCACGGGCTGTTGTCCGTGCGGAGACGACGCTCCTCGTATACGACATCTCTCTCGGAGTAGAACTCACGGAATATTGCATTTCCGAATCTGTCCGATTCAAGAAGCGCCCACAGTTCGAATCGATTCGACGGGAGCGAAACATAAAACTGCGTACCGTCCTGGCCTGTCGAAGCGTTCAGTCCGGAACCTCCGTGCTTCAGGTATGTTTCCCAAAGCTCATCTTTGACAACGTACTGTGAGATATCCTTCTGGATATCCGCTATCTCCTGACGGTACTGCTTGTACAGCGTCGAGTCAGCATTCTGCAACGGATCGTTGATCTTCGCCCATTCCTTGTGGAGCAGGACAGCGATCGAGTCGATCTTGTCCATCAGCGGCTTCTCCGCTTCGTAATCTACCGTACCGAAAATCTTCGTCCCCTTAAAGAGCATGTGCTCGAGGAAATGGGACAGGCCGGTCTGGCCCGCCTTCTCATCCACGCCTCCGACCTTGGCTCTGATGATCGTGGAGAATACCGGGGCGTCATGGTTCTCCAGGACGAGAATGTGCATCCCGTTGGAGAGCGTCTTTTCTTTAACATCGATGTTGATGTCTGATTCCTGAGCGGTCGCAACAGTGAACAGGGACGCAATCGCAATCAGGCACAGACTCCTGAATGTGAGTCTCATACTACCTCCATGGACATTATGTTTTCTTTGCACTTGGATATACTTCGATATGGTTCCATGCTGGAACAAATATAGGAGTTCGATACTGGCAGAACAAACGCATTCTTAACACTGTAGTTCGACATCGAAGCTGCTTCTGCGCCTCAAATCCGATATGCGAGGCGACTTGGAAAAATCCCGAGTTAGATGTATAATGTACGAATTATTCTTGCTTGGGTTTCGAAATTCAGGAGCAATTCGAATTTCCTTTAAGCTTAAACAAAACCGTTCCGGTTTGGTTTCACGGGGTCTAAACGACGAACTTAGAGGCAGCGTCGTTGTTCAAGCCTGTCGATAGGTAGCTCGGATATACTGCTCGAAGGAGGTCAGACAATGTACAAGGTAAACATCAAATGGCTCGGCAAACACCAGTACCTCTGCGAGGGTCACGAGAGGCGTCATGCGATGGTAATGGATGTCCCCGAGAAGAGCGGCGGCTATGACAGCTCGTTTCATGCAACCGAGCTTCTCCTGATTGCGGTCGGAACGTGCTCTGCCGTGGATGTAGTCAACATACTCGGCAAGCAGCGGATCAAGCTCGATGATGTTACGGTCGAAGTAAGCGGCGAAATTTCGAAGGACTATCCGAAACACTACGAGAAGATGCACATTAAATACATTCTTGCTGGTGAGAACGTCGACCGCTCCAAGGTCGAGAAGGCTGTAGAGCTGTCTCACACCAAGTATTGCACGGTAAAGAACTCGCTGACCGATAAATGCGAGGTCACGACCGAGATCGAGATACTCTGATTAGCCATGACTACCCCGGATTCGGATGAAATCAGAATCTCTACGATCGGCTATGGACGACAGCCGATAGAAAGGATCGTAGCGTTGCTCGAACAGCACTCGGTTGATCTGCTTGTTGATGTCCGCTCGGTGCCTTACTCTCGCGCCCGTCCGGAGTTTCGCAAGAAAGAGCTCGCGGAGAGCATGCGCGATAACTCTGTCGAATATCTCTTCCTCGGGGACCGTCTCGGAGGAAAACCGACCGGTGGCACCGATTATGCCACTATCCGAACGAGCGAACCGTTTCAATCCGGAATCGTCGAGGTGATTCGGCTGGCCCAAACTCACCGCCTATGCCTCCTCTGCGCCGAGGAAAACCCGGCCCGCTGCCACAGATTCCACCTTATCACTCCCGAACTGACCCGACGGGATGTAAGTGTTCTCCATATCCTGCCGAGCGGAGAAGCCATTCCAGACACGGATATCCGTAAGACACTAAATAACAACCAGATCGACCTTCTGTGAGGCTCGAAGCAACTCCGCCTGATCATCGAGTGCTCCATTTGAATTCCGGCCGCTCCTGATTCCGTAAAAGGTATGGTTGTGAACCGCCCGGTATGTCCGTCGACGCACAGGTATCACTCCAAATTACCACCAGTGATGCGCAGAAAATGATGAAACTTGACCGGTGAAAATCCAGTATTACGAAAATGAGGGGGCGCAAAATCGGGCAAATAATAGTGATGGAGGATGAGGATATGACGAAGTTCAATTTTGCAGCCAGATTCGCACTCGGAGCGTTCGCCGCGCTGCTCATGATCACATTTGTAGTGCCTGCAGCAAATGCAGGAACAGTAACCTACAAGAAATCGGATGGCGCCTGGCTCGGTATCTACATGCAGGAGATGGATCGCGATCTCGCAGAAGCCTTTGGTTTTGAAATCAACGAGGGCGTGTTCGTCGATGACGTCATCGACGAATCACCGGCCGATGAAGCCGGTCTCAGGAGCAAGGATATCATAATTCAGTTTGACGGTAAAGAAGTTCGCGATCCGGACGACCTCGTTGACCTGATGGAGAACTATGAACCCGGCGACAAGGTGACGGTCAAGGTCATTCGCGAAAACGATGAGAAGGAACTCGCTGTCGAGCTCGGTGAGAACGAAATGCCCCGCAACTACAGCGTCTGGACGGACGACGACCGCTCCTTCGGCCCGCACAGTTTCAATTTCAACTTCGGCAAGGGTGGATACCTCGGTGTATCGACCGTAGAGCTATCGAGACAGCTCGCGGAATATTTTGGAGTCAACTACGGCGTGCTGATTGAGGAAGTCGACGAGGATTCACCCGCATCCGAGGCAGGTCTCAAAGCTGGCGATATCATCACCAGGGTCGGTATCGAGCAGGTCGACGAGCCGTCCGAGCTTGCGGAGATAATCCGCGATTATGAGGAAGGCGAGGAGGTCGAGTTGACGGTCTATCGCGACAAGCAGGAGATGACGCTGACCGCGACACTCGAGGAATCATCCAATTTCAATACCTGGAGCAATGTCGACCCGATGATCCTCAATATACCGAACATGCCCAACTTGGGGAATCTGAGAT
>CAYQCE010000067.1:0-16109 GCA_964415885.1 uncultured Ignavibacteria bacterium | reverse complement strand
CTGGTAACCAGGCTCCGGTTCTTGATCCGATAGGATCTCAGGCGGTGACAGAGGGTGCGGTGCTGAATCTCACAGTTATCGCTTCAGATTTGGACAGCACTCTCCTGACACTTACAGCCGAGGATGTACCGCTTAACGCGACTTTCACGGACAATGGAGATAACACGGGCACATTCGACTTTGCTCCGGACTTCACACAGGCAGGTTTGTATACGGTCAGGTTCATAGTCTCTGACGGTGTCGCGGCTGATTCGGAGGTTGTCGAGATTACAGTAACGGATGAAAATCTCGCGCCGGTAATCGCCGACATCGACTCTCAGTTTGTCGATGAGGGTGCGAACCTGAATTTCGTTGTATCTGCAGTCGATCCGGACGGAGTGATTCCGACGCTCACTGCAGTGAATCTGCCGTTCAACGCAACATTCGTTGACAGCGGCAACGGCACAGGTGTATTCGACTTCAACCCGGACCAGACCCAGGCGGATGAGTACACGGTGACGTTTGTAGCCAGCGACGGAGTCCTCGACGACTCACTCGATGTGATTGTGACAGTAAATCCAGTCGACATGCCGCCCGTTATAGACCCGATTGCATCGCAGTCGGTCAACATCCTCGATACGCTTCTGCTCACTGTGACAGCGTCCGATGCCGATGGTGAGATTCCGGTTCTCACCGCGCTCAATCTCATGACGAACGCATCGTTCGTCGATAGCGGCAACGGCATAGGTGGTCTCGAATTCTATCCGGATGCCACCCAGGAGGGCGTGTACTTCGTGACATTCATAGCCACAGCCGGTGCGCTTGCGGATACACAGGCTGTACAGATCACGGTCACCGATCTTCCGAATCAGCCGCCGTCATTTGCGCCGGTTGATTCGCAGGTTGTGCTCGAGGGCGGGTTGCTCCAGTTCCTGGTGCGAGCAACCGATCCGGAGGGTGACAATATTGATCTGATCATCACCGAAAGCCCGGACAACTACACATTCGTCGATTCCGGCAACGGAGCCGGCGTTTATTCTCTCGATCCGGACTACTTCCAGTCTGGAACCGATACCGTCAAGATCGCAGCTATTGACGATGGCGATCCGGAGGCAGGCGCGGTTCTGAGAGTACAGGTGACGATAGTGGATGTTAACCGTCCGCCGCAGTTCGATTCTATCCCGCCGCAGTCGGTGCTTCTCGGTGATTCGCTCCTTCTCAGAGTGGTTGCCACGGATTCTACCGATCCGGACGGTGGGCAGTTGATCCTGAGCGCGCTTGATAAGCCTCTGAACTCTGTATTCGTCGACTCCGGCGACGGCATCGGCGGTTTCAATTTCAAGCCGACCGCAGATCAGGTCGGAGTGGATACCGCCAGGTTCATATGTTACGATGATGAAGATCCGCCGTTGTCACGGACCATAACTGTGCCGATCACGATCGTCTCGGCGAATCAGCCACCGGTGCTGGCCGAGATTGGACCACAGACAGTGACAGAGGATGAAACGCTTGTTCTGAATGTCACTGCTACCGATGAGGATGGGCCGTTCGTACAGCTCTACACAGGTCCGCTTCCGAACAACTCCACTTTCGTGGATTCCGGCAACGGAGTAGGAACGTTCGAGTTCAGCCCGGACTTCACACAGTCAGGACTGATCAGCGTGAAGTTCTACGCCTCTGATGGTATGCTGGTTGATAACGAATCAGTGCTCATTCAGATCTATGATAACCCGCAGCCCCCGTCGATTACCGTACCGGCCGATCCGGATACGATTACGGAGGGTGAAGGCATAGCGTTCAACGTTTCGGCGGTCGATCCCGACTCGACAATACCGATGTTTACAGTTGATTCTACGGACTTCCCGCTCAACGCGACATTCACCGACAATGGCGACGGCACGGCGTCGTTTACATTCAGCCCGGTGTATGTGCAGTCAGGGGAGTACAGCATAGATTTCATAGCGTTCGATGACGATGATCTCGCCGACACCGGCACGGTAGTTATTGTCGTGCTCGATGCCGGGAATCAGCTACCCGTCTTTGAATACCTTACTCTCGATGGCTCCAATCAGAGCTTCGAGGATACGATTCGTATAGTCGAGCTCGACGATCTTTCGTTCGACATTGTGACGACCGATGCGGACTCGACGCCACCGGTTCTCTCCGCCGGCGTGCTGCCGGGTTCCGCGACCTTTACCGACAACGATGACTATACGGGTACATTTGAATGGACAACGACGCAGTTCGATCAGGGAACGTATGTGGTCAAGTTCTATGCCGTCGACGGTATGGAGCCGACCGACGTCGAGAGTGTCCAGGTCGCGATTGTGGTTGAGAACGTCAATCGTCCGCCGAATGTGCTGTTCTTCTACCTTGACGGAGTTTTCCTGCCGACGGGCGATGCTGTCGATGTGAACGAGGGCGAGACGGCTGAGTTCCTCATTGAGATGAACGATCCGGATAACGTTCCGCCGATAATGCAGGTGGACGCCTGGGATCAGAACGGCGACTCGGTCGTGCCAATGTTCGACAATGTCGAAGTGTACGACAGCACCAACAACTACGGCACTGTCACCTTCTCGCCGGACTACTACCAGTCTCGATTCGATGACTACTATTTCCGGGTAAGGGCGATCGACGCGGATGCCCCGGATGTCTATATCGAGAAGTTCCTGATAGTGGACGTTATGAATGTTCCTCAGTCACCGGTGCTCGAGCCGATTCCAACGCCGCTCTCGGTCGTGGAGGGTGACAGCCTCGAGGTGGTTGTCAGCTACTATGATCTCGACCTGCCATCCGGAGCGAGTCTGACTCTCTCGTTCGAGCCATCACTCGAGAACGCCGGTGTCAGTTACATTGACGCCAACTCATCCGAGTTCCACTTCTATCCGTGGTTCGACCAGGCTGGAACATACGACCTGCTGTTCACCGTGACAGAGAACGCATTCAGCCAGGATACGCAGACAGTACGTATCGAGGTGGTCGAGGCAGGACCTCAGCCTCCGGTGATGAGTGTACCGTTTGCGCCGCTGCTCACCGTGAACCTCGGCGATCCGTTCTCGGGCCGAATATCGGCCGTGGATCCTGAAGGCGGAACCGTGACTCTCTCTGCGATCGATGTGCCGCTGAACGCGGCCTTCGTGGATTCCGGTAACGGTGCCGGAAGCTTCAGCTTCGACCCGGATGCCAGCCAGGGCGATTCGACATACAATGTCACGTTCATAGGGTCCGACGGCACACTCGAGGACTCGGTTACTGTGGAAGTCTACGTGCAGGAGTTCATCTGTGGTGACGCAAACAGCTCCGGAGGTGTTGACGTCGATGACATCGTGTTCCTCATCGCTTATATCTTCCAGGGCGGACCGGCACCCGATCCGGTGGTTTCCGCCGATGTCCATCGAACCGAATGTCCGCTCGTTGCCGTAGACATCGACGACGTGACACATTTGATAGCATTCGTGTTCCAGGGCGGTGCAGCGCCAGACTGCGAGTGCCCGTAGGAAAGTAAGCAGAATTCTCAGCTCGGGAGGCAATAGTTGAGGCCTCCCGAGTGTGGGTGGACTTGCACGGCTAGTTCCTGCTCGCCGCAGGCGAGTGTGGACTGACCGTTCACAAGTCGCATAGACACATGACCTTGACCGTAGGGGACGGCAGATCACAATCCCGATTCTCGTCGGAACAATCAGTATCTGCCGCAACCAAATATGCGTTCTATGAGACTGCCACCCGATGTCAATCATCCGACATTTCCCCTCCCGCCAAAGCCGCCTGAATGAGGTGATACAGGATTAGTGGGGTCTCATTTGCCGGGCGGTCTCGATACCCTTAAGCCTCTGCGCCAACGTCAATAAGGCAAAGAGAAAGTTTTTCTTTTTTTGTGTTGACATAAGTGTTGGGGCGAGATTTATTTGCCGTAGGGATGTGCACTTTTGAGTGCATTGAAGTTGTTTGCATTACGCTTGGTATCCTAAGCCGCCTCTAAGGGGGAGGTGGTCAGTCTAAACTTCGCGGCAACACTTGGAGAAAGAAAAGAAGTCTACCTACATCATAAGAGTTTTGGAGGAATTAGTATGAAGCTATTGAAACAGGGCATTGCAGCAATCATCATTACGATGATGGCTTTCTCGTTCGCGGCCGCGCAGGATGTGGGTGTCCCCGACACCCTGCGAGTTGTGTGTGATTCCACTTGGACGATAATGTCAGCCGCAGATTCAATATCTCCGCCTATCAGCATCTATGGCTGGATCGATGATTCGAATGTTGGGGGCGCATCACTGCCGTTCATTGTGAGGTGGGATACCACTGGTTATGACTGGCAGACGGACAGGTGGGGATTCGCCACGTTCGAGCGGGAGAGACTCGGAGGCGGTGGCGTTGTTGCGGGAGTTGATACACTCTACGTATCATCTATAGACTCCATGTTTATACCGATCGAGCTTACGAGCGGTGACCTTAACCCCGCAACACAATTTATTCCAAGCATAAGTTATCTCGATAGCGCGAGCTACTGGACTTCCGGGGTTCGCAATTGGGGATATAATGGTGTCTCAGTTGGCCTTGTGACAATCGGCATTCCAGACCCGGTACCGTTCTTCCCGGTTCTTGAAACGACCACGAAAATCGCGGAGTTCAGACTGAAACTGGCTGATCTTTCGCCTGAGATGTTGCCGGATTCGTTTCACATAATCATTGATACACTGAACGTTCCTACAACTCAGGTGGTTAAGTATTCCCCCTCCGGAGGTACTGGTTACTTACCGCACCTCGTTACTCCGGGTGTATTAAAAGTTTTGGTTCCTACACTGGATGCCGATGACGACAACCCATCGGAAGAGCTGCTCCCACAGCAGTTCCAGCTCGCGCAGAACTATCCGAACCCGTTCAACCCGACCACTACGATCAAATACTATGTGGCGTCGAAAGGGATAGTCAATCTGAGTGTCTACAACATTCTCGGCCAGAGAGTGAAAACGCTCGTCAACGGCCAGATGGACATCGGTTGGCAGGAAGCCCAGTGGAACGGCAGGGATGAGAGCGGTAATTCCGTCGCCAGTGGAATCTATTTCTACAAGATGTCCGCAGGCGATTATGTCGATACCAAGAAGATGCTCCTCATGAAATAGGGAGTTATCCTCGTTTTGATATCCAGGCCCCTCGCGGTCGCGAGGGGCTTTTTTATACCCGACATCTTCACAGTGCCAGAATGACACAATGACTGCCATTAGGGGTCCTGCAAGATT
This sequence comes from uncultured Ignavibacteria bacterium, assembly GCA_964415885.1. Taxonomy (GTDB): domain Bacteria; phylum Zixibacteria; class MSB-5A5; order JAABVY01; family JAHJOQ01; genus CAYQCE01. The sequence goes on along the minus strand of CAYQCE010000067.1, from coordinate 10,890 downwards.
TCCCCAAACTGTCTATGTTCTAATGCGCTGTAGGGCAATAGCTTGAGCCATCCCGAGTTGTAAGCGCCGTGATTTAGGTTGACATTGAAATCCAATTATGCTAATTTTCGGCGATTTATCGGAACAGGAGATATTTGGGGTAATATGATATCCTACAATGCCAGGAATTTTATCGTCGGAAAAGAGGAGTATCCACCATATGCAGCGGAGATGCATTACTTCCGTGTCGATAAACGTTATTGGTCGATCTGTTTCGAGAGAATTCGAAAAGCCGGGTTGCGTATCATATCAACTGTTGTACCATGGAACCTACACGAGGATGAAAACCGTCAGTTTGACTTCTCTGGTTTCTCGGAGTCAAAGCGAGACCTCATAGTGTTTGTCGAGCTTGTTCGTGAGTTCGGATTCAAGCTGATTCTCAGGCCGGGACCGTGGATATTCTCAGAATACACATTCAACGGCCTCCCGTCATTTCTCGAGAAATATCCGGAGGTTTTCGCGAGAGACAAAGATGGTGAGTTGATTCGCTCGCACAACCGGGCCGATGTTCCCCCGGGGTATTTCCCGTCGATCGGCAATCCGAGATTCCTGAATTTCGTGCGCCACTATCTGAACGGTCTCACTGAGATAATCAAGAATTATGTATATCCCCGTGGGCCGCTTTTTCTTATCGAGCTCGACTCTGAGAGCTACTATGGAGGCCACTTCGATCCGCACATGGCCGATTACAACGAGGTGGTTGTCAACGAGGTTTATCCGAGATGGCTTGAGGCTCACTACGAGGATATCAAGAGCTTGAACAAGGTGTATGGCGGCAAACACAAGGAATTCACTGATGTCGAGCCGCCGAAGGAATTCGACGGGCTTTCGTCGTCAGACATGGCGAGAGTCTTCGATTGGTTCCGTTTCAAGGAATATCTTATAAACAACTACGTGAACGAACTGCGTGAGATGTACAAGACTTTTTCATGCGAGCCGATGTTCATGAAGACTTTGTCTTTTAAGGACAATGTCCAGGCGCCGGCGACGGGTTGTGTGCTTCCCCCCGAGGGCTGCCTTAAGACGATTTCGATTTCGTGGGATCGGTCGACCGGCGAGAACCTGAGCCGTGCGCGATACCTCCGAACCGTGTCTGACTTCCCGTTCGCCACAGAGCTCCCGCTCGGCAACTGGAGCTACAAGCCAAAGCGCAGCAAGGAGTACTACCCGATTGACTCCGACGCTACCCGGTATATCACAACCGTAGCGTATGCCGGCGGACTCAAGGGTGGCACGTACCACATGTTCACCGGACGGGATCACTGGTATGGCTCCGCGCTCGAGGACGACGGCACCATAAATGACACATATGAGATAATCAAGACTTTCAACGAGAACGCGCAGAGGGTGGAATTGTCATCCTACACACCGATTGCGCCTGTTGGTCTCGCTGCATATACTCCGCACGTCTGGGAATCGATTCTCGATTTCCATGAGAAGAACCCGAGCGTGGCAAAGCATCTCGCTACGATTACATTTCCGAAGCTGGCTCGCGATCTCGATATGCTGAAGTTCGATTACGGCATACCGGATCTCGGTTCAGCCAGAAGCGTGGATCTCTACGACACTCTGATCATCCCGATCTCGGAGGCGATGGGAGAGAAGGAGCAGCAGCACATTGTCGATCTCGCGCAGGCCGGAAAGAACCTGATACTTATAGGTGTGATACCGCAGTATGATCTCTCGATGCAGAATTGCACTATTCTCTCGAAGGCGTTAAAGTGCAAGTCACAGAAGGACTACCAGGTTGGTCATCTGACGACGGATCATCTCGAGTTCACGTCGATGGTATTCGGCTCACTTCGGACCACGGAGAAGCGGGCGCGCAAAATCGTCTCCAATGGCCGGAAGACGGTTGGTCTGGCCTTTTCGCGGTTTAAGGGCAATGTGTATGTCCTATCGTTTGACGCGGCTTCGGAGGCAAATCATCACAAAATGTCCTTCATGGACGGGTTGTTCGAGTCGTGCAAGATGAAGAGATTCATTGACACCTCCAATCCCCGGATCCGCGCCGTGATTCACAAGAATGAGAAGGACCTTCTTCTGTTTGTTATGAATTCGAATCCGCAGCTCCCGTTCCGTGAGGAAGCCGCAGATCTGACGCGGGCCGCTATTCAGATCGACTTGAGAGCTGTCGGTTTCAAGAGTGCCCGGGTCAGGATGACCGAGCTATTCTCCAATGAGATCGTAAACACAACGGCGAATCAACTCTCGAGCGGCTATTATCTGACCTTGAATCAGCTTGACGGCCGCATCTACCATATCACGCGCCGTTGAACTCCGGCTGGATAATCTGATCAGCATCCCCGATCCATGTCCCAGTCCCGAAAAAATCTCCCGGCACATACTGTCAACTATGGAACAATCCCCGAGTTCCGGTCGTAACAGATTGATGATAGCGCAATAATTAACTTGACATAGACGGATTTCTAAGTATATTGCTGGTCTGTCGAGGATGGAGGTGGACAATAGTGCTTACTAAAGGCGGCGCACGCAGGCGTGGCTCTTTTTTTGTCATATTTCTCGCCATAGCCGTGATTTTCACGGGATTCGGATTCATCCTTTCATACGGTTTCGATTCACACAGCGAAACAGCGGCACGTCAAACAGATCCGAAGGAAGAGCGTTTCCTCTCGCCCGGGCGTCCGGAGCTTCCGCTGACGGAATCCGGTGAGAGCCCGTTCGTGGCAGTCGTGGAGAAATCGTATGACGCTGTTGTGAATATCACATCAACGCGGACCTTCAGAAGCAGATATCATGACATGTACGATGACTTCTGGCGCCGGTTCTTCGGTCTTCAGGACAGGCCGCAGGTGATTCCGTCATTCGGTTCCGGATTTGTAATCTCCGAGGACGGTCTAATAGTGACGAATAATCATGTCGTCGAGGGCAGCGAGAAAGTCACCGTTACAATGGCTGATAAGACGACTTACGATGCCGAGGTGGTGGGGACCGATCCCGCGACAGACCTGGCAGTTTTGAAGATAGAACCGAAGAACGACTTGCCAAAAGTCTTGTTCGGCAGTTCGGATAACATAAAGATCGGAGACTGGGTCGTTGCTATCGGAAACCCGTTCCCGACTCTCGGACTCGATCGCACCGTGACAGTTGGTGTCGTGTCGGGCAAGGGGCGCTCCCCGATGAATATGGGTGGAAGCGGCCCGATCTATCAGGACTATATACAGACTGATGCATCAATCAACCCGGGCAACTCCGGCGGCCCCCTTCTGAATCTTTTCGGAGAGGTGATAGGGGTTAATTCGGCTATAGCGTCGCCGAGCGGTGGCTCAGTCGGAATTGGTTTTGCCATTCCATCCGATCTTGCGGCTGAAATAGTCAACCAGATCATAACTGAAGGAAAGGTTCGGCGTGGCTGGCTCGGAATTTATCTGAGAGATGTCACCGCCGACGAGGCCGAAATGGTCGGTATCGAGAGGCCACGCGGCATTCTTATCGAGCAGGTAACCCCCGGGTCACCGGCGGACCGTTTCGGGTTGCAGAGCGATGACGTAGTCGTGACTTTTGAGGGCGAGCGAATCGAAGGCTCGACCGATTTTCGTTTGAAGGTAGCCGGTGCCAGTGAAGGCGAAACCGTGAGTATGGGTGTGATTCGCAAAGGCCGTCCCCTGGAGTTCGAGGTCGTTCTCGGCGACAGAGATGAGGCTCTTGCGCAAATGAATCCCGGTCAGAATGAGCCCCGACGCTCCGAGCAGATACCGGAGCCGGAGGTGCGTGAGGTTTCGGCCGAATGGCTCGGTATGCGTGTCGCGAATGCCACCCCGGAGCTTGCCGAGAGATTCGGTGTTGACTATCACGATGGTGTCATGGTGGTGTCCGTCGTTGACGGTTCCCCCGCGGATATCAAGGGAATTGTGCCCGGCACCATAATTGTTGAGATTAATTACGTTAAAATAACAGATAGAGGCGACTTCGAGAAGGTAGCGTCAGAGCTTGCAAATAGAGAAAGAGCGATTGCATTCCACGTTTTCGATACTTCCGGACGTATAGGATACGTCGCAATCAAACCGAACTAAGCTCACAGACCACATATACACAAGTAACCTTAAACCAGGAGGATGGCTAAATAATTGCCAAGGCAGTCGAGAAAATATCGCGATGAGGACAGATCATTAGATCTATATCTGCGCGAAATTGGTGAGACTCCCCTATTGACACCGGACGAGGAAGTCGATCTTGCCCGGAGGATTCATCAGGGAGATCAGATTGCTCTCGAGAAACTGACCAAGGCAAACCTCAGGTTTGTCGTGTCGGTTGCGAAGCAATATCAGAACCAGGGCCTCTCGCTGGCCGACCTTATCAACGAAGGTAATATCGGACTCATTAAGGCGGCAAAGCGTTTTGACGAGACCCGTGGCTTCAAGTTCATCTCCTATGCGGTTTGGTGGATCAGACAGGCGATACTGCAGGCTCTGGCCGAGCAGTCACGCATTGTCCGTCTTCCGCTTAACCGGGTGGGTACTCTGCACAAGATCGGTAAGGTATCGAGTTCACTCGAACAGACATACGGACGGGAGCCCTCCCCGGACGAAATCGCTGTCGAGCTCGAGCTCACCGAGTCGGAAGTGTCAGATACGTTGAAGATTTCGAATACGCATCTGTCGCTCGATGCCCCGTTCTCGTCATCGGAAGACAACAGTCTCATCGACGTTTTGGAGGATGAGTTTCAGCCTGCACCCGACGAGGCACTGCTCAAGAACTCTCTCAAGGCCGAGATTGCAAAGGCGCTTGAGACCTTGACGCCTCGCGAAGCCGAAGTTATCAATCTATATTTTGGCCTCACTCATGAGAAGGCATTAACATTGGAAGAGATTGGCGCTCGCTTCTCTCTAACCCGCGAGAGGGTCAGGCAGATTAAAGAGAAAGCTATCCGAAGACTCAGGCACGCTTCAAGATCACGTTCTCTGCGGGCGTACCTGAACTGACAATTGAAGAGAATCGTTGCTATTGAAAGAAGGGAAGGTCACATTTGACCTTCCCTTTCTAATTGCGGGAGTAGGTCAAACGGAAAACAGAAGCTCTCCGGTTCGTCTTGGTTATCTTCGTTATCTTCCATACGAGATGTCGATTGAGCCCATGCCTACCTCGATATCGAGCTCGAGATGCCCGGATGCCTCGTCCCAGTTCTTCGATTCCCACATGCCATCGCTGATTTCTCTGAACTTATGCCTGGGGAAGTCAACGGACGAGAATAACCCGTCGTCGGCGCTAAGCCTGACTCCGACGTTTCCCGGGATGAAGATATCGAGCGAACCGAGCCCTACGGAGATGAGTGCCTCCGCCTCGAAATCGAACTCTCCATCAAAATCTATCTCATACGAGCCGACACCGCCGTCAAACTCGAGGAACCTGAAGTTCGAGTTGGCAAGCTCGGTCATGACCAGAGATGATGCCCCGACGTCAACTTTGATCTTGTTCAGAGTTTCGGGATTGCGTTCCGAGAAACGGACATCAGCATCCGCTGCGCCGATGTTCAAATCGAGGCTCTTCAGCCGAACTCCGCTTAGATCGAACCTGCAGTCAGCGGCTCCGATTTCGATGTTCAAGTCCATCGGAACACCGTTTCCGAGTTCGACCCTCCAGTAGTTGTCTTTACCATCCATATCACGGAGTCCGCGGTTCTTTACGGAGACGTCGAACACCAGATCGCCGAATTCCTCCTTCTTATTGTAATCAAAGTCGTACTTGAAATCCCGCTCATCGTATTCGCCGATGAAATGAGCGACAATATCCGACGGTCCCGGCCGGATATCGAGATTCCCGATGCTGAAATCGAATTCTACATAGACTTCGCTCTCATCTGCCAGGTCCACTTTGAAATCCTCGTCTTTTATCTCGCCAGCGAGAAGCGGGGCCATGGCAACCAGTAAGGCCGCGGTTACGACGATGAATTTGCCCTTGAATCGGATCATTCCTGCCTCCTGCACTTAACCTGCACTATAGGCTGATCTACGTACAAGTCATGTGGAAGTTGCAGTTAACCCACCGCTGTGAGCCTGTTGAAAAAGGAGTTTTGGGAGGTTCAGTCAAGTTCAGCACGCCGAAAGCGGGTGTGACCCGACTGATTGCCGCATAAACACTGGGGATTCGAAAGACGGCAGATCACACGCCAGCGAAACACGGCGGAAGGGTCTGGCGTAACGGCTTTTTCAGCCCACCGCCGGCGGCTGTGGATTCAGTTGGTCTGGATGGTTGTCTCGGCCTTGGGGGGCGCGTCAGATGAGTTGTCAAAATCCTTCGGTCGGGTTCCGAATCGCGAGAACCATAGCGCTCCAAGCCCGGCGAGTGTGAGCATCGAAGCGAGCACATTGCCGATCACGAAGAATGCTATCGCGAGACCTCTCGATCCGACTGTGACAAAGAATCCGGACAAAAGCCAGGGCAGCATCATAAGAACAATTCCTGCAGCAGTCGTCAAATACGAACTGCCGTACTTGAGCGACTCGAATCTTCGCCCGAGGAATATCCCGGCAAACTGAGCGGCACCGATGTCCGCCAGGATAATTGCCGCCACGAGCGCAAACGGGAAGACAAATACGACAACTGGAATACCCACAATCGTGATTGAAAGAAGAACGAGAACGAGCGGAATCGCCAGAAATATCAGAAAGCCGACAAAGAGATTCTTGAAGAACGCGTCGTCGATCTGGCTGCGGACTCTGCCGACTGCCCTCGGAAAGACGAGCTGGACGAGCATCGCTACGAGGAGACCAAAGACGATGACCGAAATCCACGCCGGCAGACTCGGCAGACCTATTCTAAGATCGCCACCAGGGAACGAGAGATCATATTCGGTAAACGATCCGAGGAATTCGGCTTCCGGATCGACATTCAGTTTCTTCGCAGTAATGTCTCCAACGACAAGTGCGGTTGGACCGAGAGTGACTGTTTTGCTCGATACTATATCGCAGAAGACAGCCCCCTCAACAATCACGTCGCCAAAAACAACAAGGTTGGCGCTCAGCTCCTCATCCTCGTTTACATAGAATGTGCCAAATTTCGTCATCGATTCTTCGCAATCCTCGATGCCGCGGGCTTCCTTTGACTCGCCGAATGTGCCCTCAATCGTAATCTCTTTTCCTTCGAGATCAATGGCCCGGATTCCGTCGTCATCGATTCGAATATCGATATACTTCTCTTCCGGAACCGGTTCAGCCTCTGGTCGGACCTCGACCTCTGGAGCGGTTGGCTCCGCGGGTTCTTCCGGCACATCCGGAGGCGCAGCCGGAAGCAGCGCCGAAAACAGCATCAGAATCGAGAGTATGACGAGGGTTCTTTGCATAACCGCTACTTTTCTTCGAGTTTTATGTCTCCGCTTATACTCGATAGTTCTATACGTGGTCCACCTGCCCCAAGTTCACCAGAAAGACGCTGATCCGAAAAAGACCTCACCGTCAGCGGCAGATTCGTGTTAATTGTCCCCGATACGGTTTCGAGGTCGATGCGGCTGTCGACTCCCACCGGAATCTTGAAATCGATAGATCCGGAGATGGTTTCGGCGACATACTTGTCGCCATTCAGCATCGTAGTCGTGATCTCTACATCGCTCGACTGGGATGATATCCGCAGCGCGCCCTCTTCCTGTTCGAGTTCGATCTTGCCGGACGTTGTTGATATCTCGATATTCCCGAGTACATTGAAAAGTCCGCTGTCTCCGGAGGTCTTCCGAAGGTCGACATTGCCCGCAAGGCCATAAACCTCTGTCCGTCCGGACGTTGACCGGAATGAGAGATTGCCGGTGACGTTTTCGATCAGGGCGTCCGATGAGGTCGATCGAACCTCGACATTGCCGTAGACTTCGGCGATATCAATATTCCCCGATGTGCTCGTGATTGTGATGTCTCCGATCAAGTTCCTGATCCGTGTGTCACCCGATGTGACCGATATCTCGATCTCGCCCGTTTGATCGACTATCACGACCGATCCGGATGTCGAGGATACTTCGATATCGACTTCAGACGGCACCTTAATATAGTAGTCAACATATCCGAAATCATCCTTCTTGATATCGAGGAGCTTCTCCCAGAACGAATCTCCCTTGCTGAAATCCGGGTAATGCGTTTGAATCTGGACACGATTCGGTTTCGCATCGACATCAATCGAAATCTCTCTTTCGAGCCTCTCAGCATCCCGTCTATTCGACGCCTGAATCTTCTTCTCGGCATCGATAATCAGTAGAGGGCTCTGTGATCGTTCGATGTTGATGCTTCCCGCCGTGTTGGATATTCGGAGATTGAACTTATCGTTCACCGGGTATTCATTGTATGACCGGAATGTGTAAACGTCGGCCAGTGCGCAACAGCCGAGCAAGAGTGTGGCTGCTGTGGCTAACAGGACTATCCTCTTCATGGCACCGCTCCTACCTGATTGACTTGAGCTTTTTCTTCAGAAGCTCGCGTGCTCTGAAAATCCTTGCCTTGACAGTACCGACCGGGACCTTCAGGATGTCGGCGATCTCCTCATACGGTTTATCGTCCCGATGCCGGTAGATAATTACCTCCCGATACTTGTCGGGAAGCGACTCGATGGCATCATCAATGGATCGGAGCTTCTGCTTTCGAACAAGGTCGCGTTCCGGATCCCAAGTGCTGTCCGGCAGCTCAAATTCAACCTGTCCGTCTTTCGTTTCGATCGGGCGGTCCAGCGAGAAGGCTTCGATGCGCTTCTTTCTTACGAAGTCGATGGCGCAGTTGGCGGCGATTTTATAGAGCCACGTAGAGAATCGGTACTCAGATCGATAAGAGGAGAGCGCGTTGAAGGCCTTCATAAACGTCTCCTGGACCAGATCCTGAGTTTCCTCGGGATTCCTGACTATCTTCTGGATGACATGGAAAATAGCCTTTTTGTGTCTGACGAGCAGTTTCTCGTATGCCGTCTGGTCTCCATTCAGCGCCCGCTCGATCAGATTTTCGTCTTGCTCCTGCAGCCCTGATGCCTCCGCCAAGGGTTTACGGTGCCTTACTCGCGAAGTTTCGCAGAAGAATAAAATAGAACGGCTTCCCACAAAACACAAACAAAATCTCCGAAACCGCCTGTCCCCAGCGGAGGCCCGCCTTCTGATCCACAAATAAGAGTGGGAGCCAGTCGCTTGGCATGTAAGGTTCTGGTCTCCAGTTGATTACGACAACTGTGGATGGAATCCCATTCTGTGTGGTGTCGATCGGATTGCGCCCGGCCTTTGTCTGATGTGCATTTCCTGAACGCACGAGCGATGCTTCTGCGAGCAAGCCTGTTGGACAGGATTCAGCGTGCGCAAGTTTCGCACACAGGCGCGGCAGAGGGCTTGCTCAATATTGTAATTGGAAAGTAAAGCGGAAGTGCTCATTGCCGATAATGCTGTTAGGGAGTCTTCGCCCTGACAGCTCGGCTGGAAGGGTGAAGGAAATGCGGAAACGTAAAAAGGACAGTGTAAAGCTTCCAAAGAAGACATATTGGCACCTCTATAGCCTCCAGAATCTGGAGTCTGAGAAATTTGTGAAGGTGGTCAACAAGATTCTGAGGAAGGAATACATGTTGATTAAATAGGTTTGGGGTTCCAGGGGCTCGGTTGACTCGCTGGCATAAGCATCTGCGTCCCTGTGTCTTACGCATCGAGGAACCACAAGCTTAATTGTGCGAGCCGACAAGAAAACTCTTGACAATAGCGTTGAACACGCCTAAGTTGGTCGGAACTTTTTACGTCGGCAAGGGGACCAGAAGATGCGAAACAAGAGCTTTACTTTCTTAGTTATCCCCAGCGGAGACGGAAAGACCTATCGTTTTAACGTGGACTCGTTCGTCCTGCTTGCGTTCAGCGTATTCTGTATGGTATTCGTTGGCGCATCTCTATTCTTCTCCTACGATTATTTCGGCGAACAGTTTGACAGATCAAAGCTTGCGTCTCTCGAGAACGAAAACGACAAGCTCTCCGGCAGGCTCACCGAAATGCAGTCTACGATCGATGAGCTACACGTGAGCTATGCTCAGCTCGTGGAGAACGAGAAGGCCATCAGAGCCATTTTTGATCTTCCGGAGATCGACGATCAGGAGAGGATGCTCGGTATCGGTGGTCCGGTTCTGTTCGATATGTCTGACATGTCGCAGGCCGAGCAGCGTGCCTACCACACCGAGATGGAGGTGGACGAGCTGGTGAGGCTGTCCTCCTTCGAGACCAAGCAGTTCAAGTCGATATATGAGCGACTGAAGAACAAGAAGAGCGAACTCGATCACATACCTTCGATTATGCCGTGCGAAGGCTATCTGACCCGGGGCTACGGCATCATGCCGCACCCAATCTCGGGTTTCAAATCCCTCCACGCCGGAATCGATATTGCAAACCGTACGGGTACGCCGGTCTATGCTACGGCGGCTGGAACCGTGTCGTTCGCCGGCAACAAGGGCCGGATGGGCAAGACGCTCGTTATCGATCACGGAAACGGCATTAAGACTATGTTCGGGCACCTCCACAAGTACACCGTCAGAAACGGTCAGAAGGTCGAACGCGGCGACAAGATCGGCGAGATGGGCAATACCGGCTATTCGACCGGAACCCACCTGCACTATGCCGTCACCCACAACGGCAAGTCGGTGAATCCGTTCAAGTACGTCCTGCACGACGAGATGGTAACGGATCACGCTGCGGTCTATTGATCGACAGGACTTAGACTCGAATTTGAAAGGCAACCGAGAGATTGGTTGCCTTTCTTCTTGGCGTCGTTTGCTTAGAGAATCACCTACACTGATATCCGCCCATCAACGCCGCGAAGATAGGCCTGTACGAACGCGAGGTAACGGTCTCTCGGCCCGTTACATGCTACCGTATGTCTCGAATCAATCGGGCACTGGATTCCCGCC
>CAYQCE010000066.1:0-16829 GCA_964415885.1 uncultured Ignavibacteria bacterium | reverse complement strand
AACGTGATTGGCGGCAGTGCGGAAAGCCCCATAAAAAAGCTCGAAGTGAATCGAGACGGCAACATGTTACGGATTGGAATGAATTGACGCCGAAACAACTCTGTCAGCGGATTAATAGGCAGATGCGAAGTCGACGATAGTATCGTAATCGGCACGGGAAACCGCCACACACCAGGCACCGGCACACTGCCACATCACGATATTGAAGTCATTTTCGCGAGTCTGGTAGTAGGTATGACGCTCGTCGGATGTCTGCTTCATATACTGACCCGGACGTATGTTCTTCTCATCCATCACGAATACGGATATGAGCGAACCATCATAGTCGAATACAAAATGCGCGGCGTCCTCGCCTTCATACTGATTCACCTCTCCAATAGTGGGAATCCTGCGATCGTCACCCTTCATAAACTCTGCAGGGAAAACCGCGATATGCGAGAGGCAGGAGTCGATTCTGGCGGCGGGTATGGCCGTCACCTCTGTAGTTGTGGAAACCGGATTATCGCATCTGAGGTGGCAATCAATGAAGGAGGCGTACAGCGTGGATGAACTCTGGTTCAAATAGAAATATAGACCTACCATGGTGACGACAATTGCTGCTGCCGCCGCGAGATACGGTCTAACTACGGAAAAAAAACCGGGTGCGCCCTCTTCCTCACTGTCCAGCTCTTTAATCTTCTCCATCACCTTGGTCTTCAATGGCTCGGTGCGAACCGAGAGCTGACCCTTGTCGACTACGAAGTTCTGAAGAAGCTTCTCGAACTCGTAGGTATCAAAACAATGATCGCAGATTTCAAGGTGGTCTTTGATTTTCTTGGCAGAGGTTTCGTCCAGTTGACCATCAAGATAGTCATACAGGTTTTCCAAGGCTTCGCGGCAGTTCATTTGCTTTCCTCGACGCTGAATCCTCTCGCGAGCGCGTGCTGCCACAAGCTCTTCTGAAGCAACTTGCGAGCGCGATGAAGACGAGATTTTACGGTTCCCAGTTGTATGTTCGCTATCTCCGCTATCTCTTCGTAAGAGAACTGCTCCAAGAATGCGAGCACGACGACAATCCTGAAGTCCTCCGGGAGCTCATCGATCGCCGCTCTTACGTCGGTATCGAGAAGCTTGGTGAACAGTGACTCCTCCGGGTCGGTTGTCCGGCCCTGCGAGCCCTCAAGCTGATGATAAAGGAAATTATCATCTACGTCATCGTACGAAACCCCGGTCGGTTTACGGCTCTTTCGGCGATAGTTGTTGATAAAGATGTTGGTCATTATCTTGAACAACCAAGCCTTGATATTCGAGCCGCGTTCGAACCGATCAAAAAATCTGTAGGCCTTGAGCATTGTCTCCTGCACTAAATCGTCCGCATCCGCTTCGTTCTTTGTCATCCGAAGAGCAGTGCGTAAGAGTGCATCGGTATGCTTAAGAGCTACCTCTTCAAATTCCTTCTGCTTGGCAGACTTGCTATTGTTTGAGGCCAATTTAGTCTTTCCTCAAGACTGTGGCCAAACTCCACAGTCCAAAACAGTTATGGGGGTTAAATGTTCCCGTAATTGACCCATAAAGATACGGCTTTTGCAGAAAACGACAAGTACTTTTTGAGAGGCTAATCCAATCGGCCGAAGTGCTCCGCTGCGATGCGGAAGAGATCATCGAAGATTCTCAGATCGAAGAGCGAAAACGCACTACGGGCTCCGGAGGCGTAGTTGAGAGTCCCCAGCAGCTCTTCGTCCGCGATCATCGGGATAATCGCGAGCGATCTCGTGTCGTCGTGCAGGAGCAGCCTGCGCTCAATCGGATTGCTGACGGCTTGATCCGGAAACTCGGAAACCAACACTTGCCTTGATCTCAAGACATTGTGCATCAAAGATTTATCCGCATCCACGCCGATAATCACTCCTGACTTGACCTCATCCCGGATACTTATGACGGGAACCTGCATCATAGCTCGATTCGGAACATAAACTGAGTACGAGGATTTGTGAATAGAGAAGAACTTGTCCAAACGATTCGAGAGCGCTATAAGCAGCTCGTCACGAGAATCGGCATTCATGACCGTTTTCTCGAGGCTCGAGCTTATTGCTCTCTGGACATTCTCAAGTCGGCTGAAACCGTGAAGCGATTCCTCGCTCTCTCTCGGTTCCGCAACCGCGGATATCAGATCATCAGTTCGTTCAATACTCATGCTGCCCCAGTAGAATCAATCTACGCTTCAATCTACCCGTGAGGCTTCGCACCAAATCCGGCTTGTCGACGAATTCGATACGATCCGGATAGGTCCATTTCATTCCAATTGGGTACGATGACGTCAGTATCAATTCACAATCTCTGCGCACGCTCAGAACTTTTCTCAGAAGGCTGCGTCCGTCGATTTCGGGCAGGAAGTAGTCGCTAACGATGATGTCGTGTCGAGGATTGGTTGCTTCCCTGAGGGCTTCTTCTGTGTCACTGCACGTGAAGCTCTCGATCCCCTTGCGCGACAGCGCAATCTCGACAATCGTCAGAAAACTGCGATCGTCATCGATAATCAGCACTGAGCCTGCAGGACTTACCATGTCGGCGCATCCTGTTTGAGACCCGAGATACGGTCACCGCAATTCGCGCACAGGCCCGTCCATCGCCGCGGGAGTTGACCCGTGCAATCAACAGATTAAGTAGCGGCTTGCGCGCTGACCTTTTCCAGGTCCTTGATCTTCTTCATCTTCCGCCAGAGAGTGGTACGCCCTATCCCGAGCTGTCCTGCGGTTCGGGTGTAGTTCCAGTTGTTCTCTCTCAGGCTTCGGATGATATATTCGAGTTCTTTCTCTTCGAGCGACATCTTGCTGCCGGCCTTCGGCTTGAAAAGCAGCTTGTGCGGACCTTCCGTAGCATCGGCAACCATGATTAGATCCTCAGCGACCAGCGTTTCGTTCTTGCTCAGCGCAATTGTTCGACGAATCGTGTTCTCGAGCTCGCGGACATTGCCGGGCCATGAATGGTTGAGCAGCATCCGTGCGGCATCAGAGGTCAGTGCGGCCGGCTGCTTGCCGAATTCACGGGCATATTTTTTGATAAAATGCTCGGCCAGAAGCAGAATATCCTCTCCGCGATCACGCAATGTGGGCAGGCTGATTACATACGGGCTGAGCATATCATATAGCTCCCGTCTCAGCATCCCGTTCTTGACCTCGGCCTGAAGATCGTGCGTGGTCGCAACGATCAGCCTGACATCGAGCTTTGCGGAAGGTCTATTGCCCGGAACTCTCCCGGAGCTGAATGCTTCAATCAGCGCAGTCTGAATCTCGGGATGCATTTCGGCAATGTCGTCGATGAAGAGCGTTCCGCCGGACGCCTTCTCGAGTACTCCTTCACGATTTGTGGGAGTTTCGGAATCCTCAAGACTCGCTCCGAACAGCTCGGCCTTGAGAAGCTCGGCCGGTACCCCGGAGCAATTGATTGACACGAACTTGCGGTCTTTCCGTAGCGAATTGTCATGAATCGACTTCGCGACCAGTTCCTTGCCTGTGCCTGGCTCGCCATGAATGAGAACCGGGATGTTCTTGGACGAGTACTTCATGACCAGGTCAACGACCTTTCTGATCACCGGTGACTGTCCGATAATAGTGCCGAAATTGTACTTGTAGTCGAGCACCTCACGAAGATACTTGACTTCGGCTACGAGCCGTCTTCTTTCGAGAGCCTTGTTCACCACAATCATTAGCTCCTCGTTCTTGAAGGGCTTCGTGATGTAGTCAAAGGCCTCCGCACGCATAACTTCCACTGCATTCGAGATACTTCCGAATGCTGTCATGAGAATCACTTCCACCTCAGGAAAATTGGCCTTGATCCGCCTCAGAAGGTCCAGACCAGACATGTTTTCCATCTTGAGATCAGTGATTACGACGTCGAAATTCCCGCTCGTTAAGAGATCCAGAGCTTCACGTCCCCCCTTGGCAGTTGATACCTCGCAATCATTCCTTGTCAGAAGGACCGACACCGCACGACGAAGAGTGCTGTCGTCATCAACGATTAGAATCTTACTCATGACGCCTTTCTATCCTTTTTGAGAGTTCATTATTTACAGTTTCCAGCAAGCGGCATCCAGATGGTCAGCACGGTCAGCGAGTTCTCCGAATGCACCCGCATACGTCCGCCGTGAGCCATAACCACCATGTTGGGCGGAATCTCATTTAGACCGGAGCCACCATCCTTGGCGGCATTTGAGGGTAACACAACCTTCCTTAGCAAATCCGGCCTTATCCCATCACCGCTGTATTTGAAGTCTAATTTCAGTTCGTTGTCGTCGGTGGAGCACTCGAATGCAAGCCCGGAACATCCGGAAATCGATTCCGGCAAATCCTTCGTCAAGTATTCGAGCATCCCCTTCACAACACCCGTATCGACCGCGCAAACGGTACCGCTTCCGGAGTCATCGAAGATCTCGAGAGTATCCACCAGATCATCATCGACAAATACCGATTCTCGAAGCGATTGGAGGGCAAGTGTACGCACACTGGCATTCTCACGTTTCAGTGCAATAGGCTTGACCGAATCCACGAAGCTTCGCAGGATGCTGTCGATTCTCTCCGATTCCGATTCGATCATGGAAAGCAAATGACAATCCTCATCCTCGAGCGGCTCGCCAGCCTTTCCGATCACCAGCCCGACCGCAGTCATTATCGAACCGAGAGGATTGCGCACTTCATGCACGACCTCAGATACCATCTTCTCGAAACCGAGTTCAACATCATCATCCAAACCGGCGATAATCGACTCGAGTCCCTCCATGTCAGCCTCCGACCTTTCAATGTCCTCGGGTATTTTGAGCGGTGTCTCCGAGATTCGTCCATCCCACAACTCCGAATATTCGATCATATCTCCATATACAGTCTTCCAGACACTATCCGAGTCGGAGTGTACCGAGAGCTGAACATTCAGCTTCGGATCGCCCGGGAGACCGGACCATCCGCGAATCGTCAGCTGGACAATTGATGAACGCAAATCGGATACTTCCGAGAAAAAGGGCGTTTCGATTGCGGATGACTTCTCCGCGCCATACAGAATACCCGTACCGACGGCGGATGGGTAATCATCGAAATCGCATTTCAGCAGCCTGCAGTGCGGCGTGCGATTGAAAAGATTCGTGACTTCCTCCAACACACTGTCGGGTTTCTGCTCGAAGCAGAACCACTTGAGCGTGTCAATCGCATTTTGACGGTATTGCTCGGGAAGTTCATCCCTTCCGGGAGCGATAGTCTCATCATATGTGGAAGTCAGATACTCGCTTCTTCTCATTTGAAAACACCCGTTTAAGTTTGGAACCAATGTAAGTATCGGTATCGGGTGCAGAATCTTAACACAATGTGGACAGATATTTCGTGGTTCAATCAGTCTCGCTCGGAAATCGAACGGGTCGTGTAATTCGCAGGATGCTGACGAATCACTGCAATGGCGCTTCAGAAAGGTCGAATTAGTTTCTTTGGAGCAAGCTTGAAGAGGTAGACTGGATCGACACGCTATAGGATACACTTTGGATCGCTGACTGGAGAATCAGACAGTGAGCCTGTCGAGGATGGTGTAGGCAACCTCTCGGGATCTCAGAACGCAGTCGTTCAGGCCGACTCCCGTGTAGGCGTTGCCCACCAGATACAAACCAGAATGGTGCGACAGTTCGGACTCAATCCTGGAGATTAGATCAGAGTGTCCGAGTAGATACTGTGGTATGGCATGTTTCCATTTGAATACTCGGACGAATTCAGGTTCATCGGGAACGCCCACGATATCCATCAGCTCATGCGTCGCAATATGCACCAGTTCGTCATTGCCCATCACCGAGATACTGTCATCTCCGTATCCTCCGAGCATAGTGCGCAGTAGATGGCTCCCCTCGGGCGCCTGATCCGGAAAGATCGATGATGTCCATATAGACCCGAGAATATCTCGCTTTTCGACGTGCGGTACGAGAAACCCGAAACCGTCGAGATCATGTTTCACGCGATCTTTCGAATAACCGAAACAACAAACCGCCATGGGAGCATAGGGTATCTTATTCAGAAGCCTGGCTGCAGTTTCAGACACATCCTGCAGTAGCGATGCCGCAGTGTAAGAGGGTGTCGCGAAAACCACCGAATCGTATGTGTCACCACCGTTCACAACATAGCCGTTTGGCGTTTCTTCGACAGCGGGCACATCGACACCTAGCGAAAGATGCTGATAGTACCGATGCTGGAATGCCTCCACCAGCGTATACAGCCCGTTTTCAAACGATGTCAGTCTGCCGGTAGGACCCGACGGCCCTCCCTTGCTTCCTTCCTTCTTTTTTGCGATCAGAGCCTTAACCAGGGAGCCGTGCTGCTCCTCCATCTGAGCCATCTTTGGGAAGCAAGCTCGCAGGGATGACTCCCGTGCGTCGCCACCGAAGACACCGGAGACCATCGGATCCACGAGAACCTCCGCCGCCTCGCTTCCGATTCTGCGCGATGCGAACTGGAATATCGTCTCCTCAGAAGAGTTTTCCTTCTTACGCACAAAGGGTTCGTACAAGACCCTAGCGCGCCCTTTCACGCTCAAAAGAGGAGATGTCAGGAACTTGAGCGGATGCGGACTCACTGGGTGAAGTCGACCGTTTCGAAAGATAAACCTCTTCTCGGCTTTCGGATTTGCCTGAACCAATTTCCCGGTCAGGCCGAGATGTTTCACAAGATCGAGCGTCGCCGGCTCACGATCAAGAAAACCGTTCGGTCCCCAGTCGAACGTAAACCCGTCGGCCCGGTCCGTGCCTATCGTTCCGCCGAGTCTATCACTGCGTTCAAACAGTCGAACATCGATATCTGCGCCGCTCGACATCAGATAGTGCAGCACGGCAAGCCCGGAGATGCCACCGCCGATAATCGCGATTCTATGCATACCGCTCACTCTTCCCCCACTCGATAACGCAGTCTGCCACTATTCGGGAAATAACATCCGAGAAATCCGGCGAGTCGTTCGGACAATGGATACGGTGAAGCTCGATACCGAGCAGATCACAGTGCTCCTTGAGAAGAATGTCTATATCGTATAACGTTTCGAGATTGTCAGCGACGAAGCTGATCGGAACGACCACAATCCGACCGTAACCATCCTCTCTGAGTTTCGTTGCAGCTTCGATTGTATCCGGCCCTACCCATTTTACCGGGCCGGTTCTGGACTGGAACGAGACAATGTAATCGCGCCCATCCGCTATCAGCTCGCTGCTCTTTTTGATCTGGTCGACATACGGATCCCCTGAATCGACGAGACTCTGCGGCACGGAATGCGCTGAGAACACGAGCCTGGTCTTCTTCTCATCGCGCAGCGAACTCATGTATCCCTCAACACTGCTTCGCATCATCTGGATATATCGCTCGTCGTTGTGGAAATCAGTCAACATTTCCGCCGCAAACTCCGGGTGCTTGCCGGAGAGATAACGTTCCGCCTCGATCCTGACTGTACCCGTCGTGGCATGACAGTATTGTGGATATAGCGGTACAATCAGCACGTAGTTGTTTTCGTCCCCTTTGCATCTATCGAGCTGTTCATGAATAAACGGTTTCGTGTAGCGCATGGCAGTGTGCACGCTGACTTTCGGGTATCTCTTCCGGAGCTCCGTTTCCACGGCTTTTGACAGTCGATTCGTTATCCCGAGAAGCGGAGAACCTCCGCCGATGAGGCGGTATTTCTCGGCTGAACCTTTAGCTCTGAAATGAGATATGACCCTCGAAAGCGGCCACTGGAGAATCGGCGATAGCGGAAGCTTGATTATGGCCTTATCCGAGAAGATGTTCCTGAGATATTCCTTAACCTCATTCGTGCTCTCAGGCCCGCCCATGTTGACGAGCAGCACTGCCCAACTGTCCTTACGAGGATCAAGGCCCTTGCCGTCTCCGGACAGTTTGACCTTTCGATGATGCTGCTCGGCCGGCATTGGCAGGCTTTTCAGACTGACTGTGAGTAAGTGGTTTTGCCCGCTTCAGCTTTCGAGGCGTAAGCGTCAAAGACGCGGGCGATGTTCCGGATGAAGGTGCGTCCGATTTCGGTGACCTCGATTCGGCCCTCATGACGCACCACGAGGCCGTCCGCGACAAACTCCTCGAGATACTGATTCTCTGATCCGAAACAATCTGCAAACTCGATTCCGAACTCATCTTCGAGTAGCTCAAACGGCAGGACCATATTGCACATAAGGAATGTGATCAGGCGTCGCCGGATGAGATCATCCGTCGATAGCTCGTATCCTCGGTAGACAGCCATAGAATTCTCGGAGATCGCGTTCATGTATGACTCAATGCGCGATTCATTCTGAGCATACCGGCCTGCAACATCGCTGATCGCAGACATGCCGAAGCCGATCATATCCGATGCCGGTTTGGTCGTGTATCCCATGAAATTCCGGTGCAGCGTCTGCGATTCGAGAGCCTTAACAAGCTCATCCTCGGGCAATGCGAAGTGATCCATTCCGACCTGAACATAGCCGCCTTCGATTAGAGTCTCAACTGCATACGCAAACAGGGCCTGACGCTCCTCCACAGTCGGGAGATCTTTCTCATTGATGGCGCGCTGATGCGGCTTCATCGCAGGCAGATATGCGAAATTATAGAGAGCTATGCGGTCCGGACGGAGCATTATCAGTTCCGAGACTGTATCTCTGAATCTCTCCATCGTCTGAAGCGGCAGACCGTAGACAAAGTCCATGTTGATGCCCATGAATCCGAGCTTCCGAAGCAGAGTGTATAGCTTCACCGTCTGCGTGCGGCTCTGTCGCCGACCAATCGCCTCCTGGACCTCATCGGAGAAATCCTGCACACCGAGGCTGATGCGATTGAACCCAAGCTCGGCGAGACAGCGAGCATGCTCCTCTGTCGTAACGCGGGGATCGACCTCGATAGCTATTTCCGCACCATCGGCAACAGAGAAGCGCGAATCTATCATTCGAAAGAGACGAATCATCTCGTTTGTGTCGAGATATGTCGGGGTTCCGCCGCCCCAGTGTACCTGCGCAAGCGAGCGTCTGTCTCCGAGCAGGCTCGACACACGCTCAATCTCTGCGTCAACTTTACCGAGATACCGATCGATTATATCACCCTCCGACGGCACCAGAGTCGTGCAGCCGCAGAACGTGCACCGTCTCGAACAAAATGGAATGTGCGCATAGAGCGATAAGGGTTCGTGCTTATGGCCGGAGGCGTCCCGGAGGGCATTGACATACTCATCGTTGCCGAACTCCGGCGACCACTCGGGCGCGGTCGGATAGCTTGTATATCGCGGAACCGGCTTGCCGTATTTCTTCAGAAGATTCAACATTGTCGAGTGATCACCTGACTTTGTAAGAATGCACGGCATCCACGACCGCTCTGACATTATCGACCGGCGTTCCCGGAAGGATACCATGTCCGAGATTGAAGATGAACCCCGGCCGCTCCGCCATATTGTCGAGTATACGCATCGTCGAGTCCATAACGAGGTCCCTGTCGCCGAGAAGAAGCCCGGGATCGAGATTGCCCTGAATTGTCTTGTCTGTCAGAAGATTCCGCGCACGCTTCAGATCGACATGCCAGTCGACGCTCAGGATCTCGCAATTGATGTCTGCGAGAGCATGCAGGAATGGAGATGTGTTCTTCACGAACAAAGAACGCGGTACGCCGGGAGTCTCGCATGCATCGAAGACACGCCTGATATATGGCAAGCTGAACTCGAAGTAGGCATCGGCCGCGAGGACACCGCCGACAGAATCGAACACCTGCACCCCATCGGAACCGGCTTCGATCTGAGCTTTCAGGTACTCACCGAGAAGCTCTGAGAGCATCGCGAGGCTTCGGTGCGCGACCCGCCTGTGGCTAAATATAAATTTCTTCGTCTCGGCCTGATTTTTGGAGCTGCCTCCCTCGATCATGTAGGATAGCAACGTAAACGGCGACGCGACAAATCCGAGCAGCGGCACATTCTTGTCGAGCCGCTCGCGTATCAGCGTAATGCCGGCAAGAACCCGGCTGAGCTTCTCCCTCGGATCGAACGACTCGAGCTTCTCTATCTGATCGGGATCGACCAGTGGGGGTTCAATCACAGGACCTTTGCTCGGATACGTAAGCTTCAATCCGAGCGATTCGACAGGAAGAAGTATATCGGAAAAGACAATCGCCGCATCGAAACCGAACTCCTCGATCGGATCGAGCGTCACCCGAGCCATAAGTTCCGGGCTGTTACAGATTTCCAGAAAGCTATGGTCCTTTCGGACTGCCTGAAACTGGGGGAGATAGCGTCCCGCCTGACGCATAATCCAGATCGGGATCGTGTCGTGCGGGTTGCCGTATGCAGCCGCGAGGAAGTTGCTCTGATGTATCAGCGTTCCGTTCATTAGTACTCCGGACTAATAAACGCGGCACCTCGAATTTTGTTCGGACTTTCTGATGCCGCGCCTGTGAAGTCTATGCTTGTGTAGATGCCGATTGCTCTACTTGCCCTTGAATTCGGCTTTACGCCTCTCCAGGAACGCCGTCGTCCCCTCGTTCTTGTCTTCGGTCGCAAACACCGCGGAAAACTCCGCGCTCTCGAGAGCGCACCCGGCATCGAGGGAGAAATCAAGCCCGTTGCGCACGCATTTCTTGACGAGCTGAATCGAGACCGGACCTTTCGACACAATCTTGTCCGCGAGCTTCTTCGCATTTTCCATCAGTTCAGCCGGCGGGAAAACCTCGTCGACGAGTCCTATACGAAGCGCTTCCTCGGCCGTCACCATATCGCCGGTGAGAAGCAGCTCGAGCGCCTTGCCCCGTCCGACAAGTCGCGGAAGTCTCTGAGTGCCGCCGTAGCCGGGAATAATCCCGAGATTAACCTCCGGCTGTCCCAGCTTCGCAGTTTCCGAGGCATACCGGATATCGCAGGCCATCGCCAACTCACAGCCACCACCGAGCGCAAAGCCGTTTACTGCAGCTATGAAGATCAGTTCGGACTTTTCGATCTGAGAGAAAACCGCCTGCCCCTTCTCTGAAATCGTCTTGGCCTCAACCGGATTCGCCTTCTGAAGCTCCACGATATCGGCTCCGGCCACAAATGCCTTTTCGCCTTCTCCGGTCACAATCACAACACGGGTCGTGTCATCCCTGGTGAGCTCGTGAATTGCCAAATGCAATTCGGTAAAGGCTTTGTCGTTCAGCGCATTCATTGCCTTCGGGCGGTCAACCGTAATCACCGCAAGTGCGCCCTCAGTCTCCACTTTCAAAGTCTCGTATGCCATCTCATCTCCCTTCCCGGAGTATGTTCTTATAGTCTCCCTGTCACGACATCCCATTCAGGCCGACCTGGCCCGACAACAGTTATCAGACTATACCTCGGACGCGGAGATTTGTCAAGAATCGGTGGAGGATTTGGAGAGGTGGGAAACGTAAGTACGAAAGAGCCCGCCGAGTAAGGACTTGTTTAAAAACCCCGGAAAGTCTGTCATTGCGAGCGAGCGTAGGGAGCGCGGCAATCTCACACTTTGCCGTGTAGTGTTGGTTACCTGATAGATCGCCACGTCGTCCCGCTTCCAGCGAACTCCTCGCGATGACTGCTCTGCATGAGGCCGCAGGGTTTGTCAACAAGCCCAGTATTGGCGGGCTTTAACACGTTGTGTCTTGTATCAGCACAACCTCGCAACGGTGTTGCGAAGGATCAAGCCTCCTCGTCACTCGGGCAACTGCAACCGGCACATCCGGCACCCGGCTCACCTACGGTGATCCGGTAACCGCTCTGCCCGATTTCATTCGTAACGAAATCGATCGTGATATCACCAAGCTTCTTCATTTCGGTGGCCAATCGCTTGTCGATAAAAGCAGTTACACCATTTGATTCGAGCTTGTCGAGTTCATCTGTTGGCTCATCCAGAGCCAATCCAAGCTGTGGACCGCTTCAAGCCGCCCCAGCGAAATAGATAATCAAATCCTTGCCGCTGGCCTCATCCGATCCAAGAACCTTGCTGAGCTTTTCGCTCGCCTTGTCAGAAACAACTAGCATTTATCATCACCTCTCTATGCCATTTCGACAGCATTATTCGATACCCTCATGGGCCACCAATATTAAACCCCGCGATACATCTCAAGTTCCGCAGGGCTTTGCCTCAATTTATCCCAACTACGCGTTTTTTCAAGCGATTTCTCATCTGAAACGGCCAAAATGGCCAAAATGAGCCGCATTCGCCCGATTTGGAACGAATTCTCCGTACCGTGACAAAACAGGCCGGACAGTGTGTCAATTCGCCGCTCCCGGTCGATAGGCTCTATTAGAGAATCGGCACAACGGGAGGTGGCAATGAGCTTCATAGAGTTCGATAGAAAAATGAGCGTGGGCGTTCCTGACATGGATAACCAGCATATGGAAATCATCAGGCTGATAAATGACCTGCACGATGCCGCGAAACTCGAAAAGGGACGCGATAAGATCCAGGATACTCTCGGCAGGCTGAAGCGATACACCAAATTCCATTTCGTTTCCGAAGAGAAATACATGGAATCGAGAGAATACACCGGTTTGAACAACCACGTCGAATTCCACAGAGAACTCACGAATCAGATAAACGACATTGAGAAACGCCATAAGACAGGATCAATTGAAGTTACCTCGCAACTGCTCGAATCCCTGCGCGACTGGCTGCTGAATCACATCGAGAAGTCCGACAAGCTCTACGGCCACTCGAGCGTCAGTTCGCCGTACAAGCTCTCAGAATCATACAGAGATTAGAATAGCCCGGCGCACAGAGCAGGTTGAGAAACTTTGTTACTCCAGATCCTGCAGCCGCGCTTCACGGACGTGTGATCCGGCCGGATTGCCCACAGCCTGGGGCTTGTCGAGAAACCCTGCGGCCTAATGCAGAGCAGTCATCGACAGGAGCGCAGCGACGCGGCGATCTCCAAGTCGACTAACACTTTCCGCCTGCGAGAAGATTGCTTCGCTTCGCCCTCAATGACAGAATTCTTTGAATCAACCTTTGTTTATACGGCTGATCGGTCAGGTCACGCGCCTGCGGCGCGCAATACCTCACCGATCTTCACTACCCGCCACTTTTCCAACAAGCCCCATAGCTGGGGATTCAGAGAATTCACGTGATCGGAACGGCTCCATCCTATAGATTGTTGGAGTGTGTAACAGTGCACTGGGAAGGAGCTTGCCGATGAACACGAGTGAATTCAGAAAACACGCACACGAACTGGTCGACTGGATCGCAGATTATCTTGAGAACAACCGCAAGTACCCGGTCAAATCACAGGCCGAGCCGGGCGACATATTCAAGAAGATTCCGGAGTCTCCGCCGGATGATCCTGAAGAATTCAGCAGGGTCATGGACGATTTCCGGCGGATTATCATACCCGGCGTGACGCACTGGCAGCACCCATCATTCATGGCCTACTTCCCCGCAAACAGCAGCCCGCCGTCTGTTCTGGCCGAAATGCTCACCGCCACTCTCGGCGCGCAGTGCATGATCTGGCAAACATCACCGGCAGCGGCGGAACTCGAAGAGCGCATGATGCTCTGGTTGCGTGAGATGACCGGACTGCCATCCGAATTCACCGGCGTAATACAAGACACCGCTTCCACCGCAACGCTATGCTCGATTCTGACCGCACGCGAGAAGAAATCGGGATTCATCACTAACAAGAGCGGGATTATAGATGCCTCCCGTCTCAAAGTATACTGCTCCACCGAAACTCATTCCTCGGTCGACAAAGCGGTTCGGATCGCAGGCCTCGGATCGGATAACATCCGCAGAGTCGGTGTGAAAAGGGACTTCGGGATGGACCCGGATGAGCTTCGGAAGACCATCGAAGCCGACAAAGCAGAGGGTCTCGATCCACTCTGTATCATCGCGACTCTCGGGACGACTAGCTCCACCGCGATGGACCCGCTCGCCGACATAGGCAAGGTCGCCTACGAGCAGGGTGTCTGGCTGCACGCGGATGCAGCCTACGCTGGGACCGCTCTCCTGATTCCGGAGTATCGCTGGATGATCGACGGCATCGAATACGCCGACTCGTTCGTCTTCAACCCACACAAGTGGATGTTCACCAATTTCGATTGCTCTGCATATTTCGTGAAGGATGAAGCGGCGCTCATCCACACATTCGAGATTCTGCCGGAATACCTCAAAACCTCCGAAGCTTCGGCAGTAAAGAACTACCGCGACTGGGGGATACAGCTCGGCAGACGGTTCCGTGCTCTCAAGCTCTGGTTCGTGATAAGATCGTACGGTGTTGAGGGTCTCAGGTCAATGATCCGGAATCATCTCGCTCTCGCTCAGGGTCTCTTGAAGAAGATCGAGGATCACCCCGATTTCGAGATTCTCGCTCCGATGCCGCTCAATCTCATTTGTTTCCGATTCAAGCCAAAGGGTGTAAGCGACGAAACCGAACTCGAGCGAATCAATAGCGCCATCCTGGCTCGTATCAATGAAACCGGTGAGGTCTTCCTCACACATACCAAGCTCGACGGCAGGTACGCCATTCGGATTGTGATCGGCCAAACCTATGTCGAGCAAACAGATGTTGACAAAGCCTGGAGTGTAATCCGGGAGTCAGCTTCAGAGGTTTCCGGCGACTGATCGACGCTTCCCTCTCTCCGAATCGGAAGCATCCCACCCCATGCCTTTGTTATAGTCAGAAAACCGGACTAATAGTATCACATCTCTTCATACAAATTGGAGGGAAGATGAAGAAGAATAAACATGCGCAGTTCGCGATCTCTGCGCTGGTGCTCGCGCTCGTGATCCTCGGTTCGGCAGTGCTGGTAGCGGGCTTGTAAACGATTTTTCTGTAACAAAGTTAGCGAGAAGCCGGGTACGCTGCCCGGCTTTTTCTGCTTATATCTGCTTCGAGTGGAGGTGAGTGAAAATGAGATTGACTAAAATAGCGATTGCCGTATTCAGCCTGGCATTGTTCGCGGCCTTCATCGGATGTTCCGATGATGAGACCACGACTGGAGACGACGGTGCAGACGGAGCCCCCGAGATAATGAGCATATATCCGCATGAGGGGATGCAGAATGTGCCGCCCGATACGATGGTCCACATGAAATTCGACTCACCGATGGATACATCATCCGTCAGACTCGGATTCCACATGATGAGTGGTCCGGAAATGCATCGCTGGATGGACTCCCTTGATCATCATCACCTGATGGGCGGGCATATGACCGTTATGGGGCATATGATGCGCTGGATGGATTCAGCGGGCTATCACGGGCAGTTCCATTGGAACAATGATCTCGATAGCTGCTGGTTCGACCCGGATTCCATGATGATGCCAAGCTCCGACCATGTCATATACATGTACGGCGACATTCAGGATCGCGAAGGCCATCATATGATGATGGATGAAGAGGAGTACGACGGCCGGATGATCCAGTTTCACACCGGATCGGGCCAATAGGAAAACGAAAGGCAGGATTTGAACATCCTGCCTTTGACTATTGTACAAAATCTGTGGGTTCAGCTCGAACAGCAGTCACTATGCAAGAGCTACTCACATTTCTTGAGAATATCTTTTACCGCATCCCTGTGAACCATGAACGTCAGCATCTTAAGCTTCGCATAGTCCTCACGCATGAACATATAGCCCCATTGCCTGCCCAACCGTGCACCGCTGGATGAGTCCTTTATGAGAAACCACATATCATCGCCGATCAGCTTGTAGCCGACCAGATGCACCCCGTGGTCATCGGTCGTAGTCTCGTTGTAGATGCGGAGTTCACGCGCGCTCTGGTTGATATGGCTCCCTGGGATATCGAAATCGGGAATCAGCGCGAGATCCTCCGGCCCGAACCAGCCCGGCCCGGAGACATCTCCTCCGATAGTCGCGCTGTAGCCGTTGGTTAGCGCACCCTCCAAGGCGGCATACCAGTCCGTTAAAGGTAGATTGTAGTAGGTCGAATCGTACCACCAGTTGTCCGGAGCGTCGAAATAGGTCTGCGTGTAAAAAGGCTCGCTCATAGTTGACTGGAATGCCACGTAGGCATCAAGATCAAGCCTCAGGACCTCATCGCGGAATTCGATCGGCGTAAATGTCTCGCCCTCGAACTCGAATGTCACCGGCGGTGTTCCGATGTATTTGTCCATGATCAGCCGTACATGATCGAGGACATATTCCTCGTCCCAGTAGTCGTTCGCCTTGACAATATCAAGATACTCGCGGATTTCATGAGTCATCGGCCAATGATCGTGCAGACTGTCGAGACCGATGAGTCCATCATATACCTCGTACGGCATCGCGCCGTACATGTTCATCATGCGCACGACCGCGTTCGACTCCGATCCCTGTGAGATTTTCTTCCATCCACGGGTCCGCACATAGTTCCTGCACTTCTCGATATACTCGTTGTAAACGGTGAACATCTCCGAGAGCCTTATCTCCCGGCCGATGATACGAGCCACCTCGGATTCCATGAATGACGTCGTCGAGAAGCACCAGCAGGTTCCGGTGCGATGCTGATTTGCACCGGTGAAATAGAACACGGACTCGAACTCGTCCGGCGAGGATGGTCTCTCGAGTTTTTCGACATCGAACTGAAGCTCCATTTCGGTGGAGTCCTCGAGATCCTCCGCCTTCTTCTGGGCATCCCGTATCTCCGATGTCACACTGTCGCGGATCGCATCCAGCGAGTCATCGATATCCGACATGAACTCCCAGAGATAGTACTTCGGTTCGGGGACATACCTGGCAGAATCGGACTGCGCGAAAACCGGCGCAGCGTACAGAGTCAGGCACACAAATACAAGCAAACATCTCCTCATCGCAACCTCCCGCAAGACTAACTTAGCAGCTTCGATTTGGAAAGATATGTTCGAGTTGAGAACAGGGCAAGAAAAGAGTGAGGGGGAGATG
>CAYQCE010000065.1:0-17180 GCA_964415885.1 uncultured Ignavibacteria bacterium | reverse complement strand
TCGCAGGTTTCGTCTGCGGCTTCTATCTCGACCGTTGTGTGAAACAGACCCATCGAGACCGCCGTTTCGCGGACTCTGCGCTTGATCTCCGGGATTCGTTCTGGCGGAATAGAGACATCAACCACTATATGTGTCGTCAGGATATGACGTTCGCCGTCGAGCGACCAGACATGAGTGTGATGCGAGTTGTTCACACCGTCAATTGAGGTGAGCTCGGCCTCGATATCCCGTATCCGCAGCCCCTCCGGTACAGCCTGGAGAAACACCGACAGCGTCCTCTTCAAATTGCGAGCGACATTGTAGAGAATGTAGATTGTGATCGCTACCGAGAGTATCGGGTCTATCAGGAAGAAGTCGGTGAACAGCAGGACTATGCCCGCAATCAGAACGGCCGTCCACCCGAAGACATCCTCCAGCAGATGCCAGGCCACAATTCTCGTGTTCAGCGATTTCTGTCCGCGCAGACGAAGCACCGCGGCTCCGTTGACAAGGATTCCGATCACTGCGAAGAGGATCATCCCGTGCGCCTTCGGTTCCTCGGGCGAAAGCAGCCTCGGGATTGCCTCGGACAGCACGAAAATCGAGCCTGTGATCAAAACCAGCGAGTTCACCAGCGCGCCAAGAACAGAGAACCTTCGGTAGCCGTATGAGAAGCGAGCATCCCGGCCTTTCTCCGAGTAACGCTCGAGAAACCACGCCATCCCGATCGAGAAGCTGTCGCCGAGGTCATGAACGGCATCGGATAGTATCGCAACGCTGTTTGCCCAGATTCCACCGGCTATCTCGAGTATCGAAAACCCGAGATTCAGAAAGAACGCGAGTTTAAGGCTGCCGGTGTCGGCCCGTTGATGGTTGTGCTTGTGTGCCATATCTACTATAGGAAATTATCGGGATTGACGGGTGTTCCGAGATACAGACTTTAACCGACTATATCCGGTGCATGTAGCGGAATATATCCTCGTGCTGGGTCAGAATTTTGCAGCCAAGGTTGTTCTCGACTTCGGTGAGACGGTTCTTGATGTCGTCGAACGAGATGCTCGCCTGAGACATATCGGCGACCATAATCATCCCAAAAAATTCCTGCATGATATTCTGCTGGATATCCTGGATATTCACGCTGCCATCCGCGAGGATCTTCGATACCGCCGCGACCACGCCGGGGCGGTTCTTGCCGAAGGCCGATATTATGATTCGATTGGTGTCGGTCCGTTCGATTCGATCGTAGAGCCCCTGTGTGCGGTTCTGCTCGGACGGAATGATGGTCGATGATGGACCTGACGGCGTCGCAGTCGATGCTGATGTCTGTTTCTCGGTCAAGCGATCGAGCACCTGATAGATTACATTGCGGAGGACTTTGGGTGGAAGGTCCTGTTCGATCTGTCCTGATACGATATTGACTATCTTCTGGATGTCATCTTCCGATATCGACATAGCGGCAATTTACATCCAACTTAAGTGTCAATCAAGGGAAAAGGAGGGGTGCAAGTTGAGTCACGGACTTTTACCTTCTGCCTTGTAGAGCTTGTACCCCACTAATCGTATCAGCGCAAAGACCGGGACCATCCCGATCAGGAAGTAAGGTGTTTCGTTGTGCAGAAATTCCCACGCTATCATCCCTACCCAGACTATCCCCACGATGATTAGTGTCAGGCGATTCGCTCGCAGCCAGTGGAGCCGCTTGCGCTCGTCCATCTTCATTGCGTCCATCTCCGACTTCATAATCTAATCCTCCGTCAACTCGAAGAGCTCATCAACCTTCATCCCGCGTTCGCGCGCGATTTGAAACGCCAGTTTCGCAGAGGGAACATACCGCCTCTTCTCGATAGATATTATCGTCTGCCGGCTGACTCCGACTCTTCCCGCGAGATCCTCCTGCGTCAGATCGAGTCTTGCGCGATGTTGTTTGATATGATTCCTGAGTTCCACTCCATCCCCTCCGTCATCAATAATCAGATTAGCAGTAACGAACGCAGATGTCAGGGGTGGTTTATATTTTGTTCTGTTTACTTAACAGGCGTCTCAGCTTTTGGTGCTGGTGTTAGTATTCATGACGGATGCGCGATTCTATCCGGATGGCGTCAATCCAGTTGCGGTGGTGTCGATGGCGGGCTATATTGCCTAAGGGCGGCATACAAAAAGGGCTTTCATGAATCGCACTACCATACTCATTCTCTGGTTGATTATTCCGGGAGTTGTATTCCGCGCTGCTGTCGCAGAATCTGAACCGCGCGAACTCGAAATACGCGGCGTTGTCCTCGAGCGGGAATCCGGATTTCCGATAGCGACAGTCTATGTGAGGTCGTCCGACGATTCGGTTCTGGCCGTAACTGACACTCTTGGGAAGTTTGCCCTCAAGGCGAATCGTTCTTACGTCGATACTCTTACGTTTACTCATCTCAGCTACGAATCCGGTCGCATCGCGGTGACCAGCACCTCGACAGATACGATCGTGTTTCTCGATACGCTCTTTTTGCGCATCAAGCCACGGGTGATAGAGGGGATCACAGTTCGAGCGAGGCGCGAGGTCCCGTTCAGGCGGCCGTCGATAAACGTCGATCGGTACACCGCTGTTGAACTCGCTGAGTTTCCGGGATCGTTCAACGATCCATCCCGTTTCGTCCGGATTTTGCCGGGAGTACAGACCTCGAATGATTTCCGCTCCGATCTCGTCGTCCGAGGCGGGAATCCGGTCGAGGCAGGCGTGCTGCTGGATGGTTTCGTGATACCGAATCTCAATCATTTCGGTCAGCAGGGATCGACCGGGGGACCGTTCGGGATGTTGTCGGCTCGGGACGTGGCGGAACTGCATTTTTCGCCCGGCGGCTTTTCCGTGAAGTATCCGAACAGACTCTCATCCATGTTGGAGTACAAGACAGTCAAGCCTCGCGACTACGATCATCGGTTCCGCGCCCAGCTCGAGTTGACCGGGTTTTCACTTTCGGGCGCCGAGAGTTCCGAAACTACCTATGGGGCAGTGACATTCAGGCGCAGCTTTTATGATGCAGTCGAGGATCAGCTCAACCTCCCGGCAGCTCCAGCATTTACAGATGTGCTGACCCGTTTCGGCGCCAAGCTCACCGACAATCAAATCCTCTCTGGAACCGGTTTGATAGCGATAGATCGGTTTTCACTGCCGGCCGGCGAGTTGCCGTACGATGACGGCAGTCTCGACTACGATCAGAATCAGACTTTCTGGGGTGTCCGTCTGCTCTCGCTCGAATCTCCGAGGACGTCTGCCGAGTTGGGTTACTCGTTCGTCTACAACGATTATGATATCGGTTACTCGCAGCATCGTGTCAAAAACGTATTTCTGAACAAATCATACGAGCGCACGCACAGATTCGCGTTCGATTACAGCCTGGATACAGAGAGTCGTATTCGATGGAATACGGGTCTTGATTTCACTCACTCGGCCGGGAGCTACAACATCGGCATCGTTGACTATGTTGATGAATTCGGCGTTCTCCGTCTCGGGACGCAGCTCGAGTCGAAGCTTGACGTTAACGCAAGCGGGCTCTATGCGGAGGCGATTGGAATGCCGTTCGAGCCCGTGGAGGTCACCGCGGGAGTGCGACACGATTACAACTTTCTCCTTGATAGAGGCCTTTTATCTCCGAGACTACACTTCAGGATTGAGCTTACAGAAGGTTTAGTCGCGACTGCCGGTTACGGTCTCTTCGGGCAGGCGCCGTCGAATCTCTGGCTGGCGTCCGATCCCGGCAATTACCATCTGCCATTTTTCAGGGCGACACATCTGACAGCGGGTGCGCGATGGGTGCCATCGAAAAATCTCTCTCTGCGTGTGGAGACGTACTACAAAGACTATCTGAACTATCCTGTCAGCTACGCAGATTCGATTCGGACGATGGTCGACTGGGGGACGGACTTCAGGTTCTATGATACGCGCCAGATCACGGCGGATGGCAGCGGATACGCACGCGGTATCGAGATAACACTGCAGGGCACGCTCCACAGCTCCGTGAGCTATGTGTTCGGCGGATCGCTCTCGAAGAGCCGCTACAGCGGAATCGCGGGACATGAGGTCGACGGCGATTTCGACACCCGGTACTCTCTGGGTGCATCGATCAGCTATTCTCCGCTACGATGGCTGCAGTTCGGTTTGCAATACTCCCGCAAGGGAGGGGAGCCGTACACCCCGGTCGATGAGCTGGTATCATATCTTAGGAAATACACGATTCTCGACTACTCGAGAATCAATGAGAGTTTCTATCCGCCGTATCATCGTCTCGATCTGCGCATATCGACGGAATGGTCGGTAGCTGGTGCGGATGTAGAGCTGTTCGGGGATTTGCTAAATGTCTATGACAGGGAGAACGTCTATCTCTACTACTGGGACTCGGATTCCGCCAGCGTGGATACCTACAAACAGTGGAACAGGCTTGCTGTGTTCGGTATCGGTGTCCAGTTCTGATTTCGACTAATAGACGCAGAGTGGATGCGTTGACGCGTGGTATCTGCCGCATACGCCCAGCATAGCCTCGTCCCACCACTCAGGCTTGTTCTGACCGGCCGACCAGTCGAAGAACCCAACCAGTTCCGCGAGGTTATCCTCGACCCTGAAATACCAGAATCGATGGTTCTGATCGAAGAAATCACCGCCTCCGGACGATATCCGGAGCAGGAATGTGTGAATATCACCGAGCGTACCGGTGCGCCACGGATAGATCATCGAGCTGTCGTAGTTGACCGGATAGTAGCCGGTGCCGAGGATGTTCGCCAGACCGGAGTAGTCTCTCTCGGCGAGGAGCTTGGAATTCAGCCTCGGTTCGAAGCTCAGATCGACGAATGAACTCTCCGCCATAACCGATGTGTCGATGTCGTTAACGTAGTAGAGGTCGTTCAGCGAATCCCAGTCGGTATATTCATTGTTGCGCAGCGCAGTCTTAAACGCCTCACTGACAACAAGCACGACTCTGCTTACTTCGGCAGGGTATACGAATCCCGCGGAATCGAGCTGCGGTACCGAATCTCTGAATTGCGAGTTCACGGAGTCCAGCGCACTCTTCATCCGATTGTAGTCGCTGCGGTACGCTACCGCGCGGCCGGTGACAAAGAGCGTCATCAATTCGGCCGTTTCATCGAGCCTCGGAGACTCTATCAACTGATCCTTGAATATCTCGAAGTCGGACGGCGGCGGCGGTTCGACCGATTTGTTCGAGCACGACATAATTAGAATTGCGGCTGCTAATGCAGCAGCCATGATAGCTTGACTGCGGGTCTTCATACTTCAACTTCCTCCAGTCTATTAAACATGTCTGCAGGAGGCTATGTTTCAGGTGAATCAATGCTGCGGATGCGTTTCTGGATTTCGAGAGCGTCAAGCAAAACCAACGCGGCCATATTCTCGATTACCGGGATAATGCGCGGAACTATGCAAGGATCGTGGCGGCCCTCGACTTTGATCTCAGCGTCCCTGCCATGCTTGTCGATTGTTCGTTGGGCCTGCGCCACAGAGGAGGTTGGCTTGATCGCTATCCTGAGATAGATGCGCTGTCCGGTGGAAATACCGCCGCTGATTCCGCCCGAGTTGTTCGACAGGAAGCCTTCTTGTGACATCCGGTCGTTGGATTCAGTCCCGCGCAGACGTGTCAGCTCGAACCCGCGTCCGACTTCAACCGCCTTTACCGCGCCGAGTGTCATGATAGCGTGACAAAGACGAGCATCGAGCTTGAAGAACACCGGATCGCCGAGACCTGCGGGGACACCGTCTATATCGAGACGAACAATACCGCCGACCGAGTCATTCTGAGCCTTTGCCTCCAGTATCGCACTCTCCATCCGCGCCGAAGCTTTCGGGTCTGCACATCGGACGGCATTTTTCTCGATCTCGTTGTAATCGCAGGTTTCGGTAGCTATCCCGGCAATTTCGACAGCATGCGCGCGGATTCCGATCCCTTCCCGTCCGAGAATCTTTCGCGCAACAGCGCCACATGCTACGCGGCTGGCCGTTTCGCGGCCGGATGATCGCCCGCCGCCTCGATAGTCGCGTACACCGTACTTGCGATAGTATGTGAAATCGGCATGTCCGGGACGGAAGAGGTCTTTGATTGCCTCATATTTCGAGGAATCGATGTCGGTGTTGAAGAGAGCCATCGCAACCGGCGAGCCGGTTGCTCGACCTTCGAATACTCCCGATAGAATCTGAACTCGATCGCGTTCCTTTCGAGAAGTTGTCAACCGGCTCTGGCCCGGCCTGCGCCGATCCAGCTCAGTTTGGATGTCATCCTCGGAGATTTCAATTCCGGGTTTGATTCCATCCAGGACGGCGCCGATCGCGGGACCGTGGCTCTCGCCGAATGTCGTCATGCGAATTATTTCGCCGAACGTATTCGGCTGACCGGCCCGCAGCCCGAGCTGATTGCGGATCGATTCAAGGACCAATGACACGATCTCGCTGTCTGACAGGTCAGTCATATCGACAATATCATCGATATACCAGAGTTCCTCTGGTGATTGATCGATTGAGTCTGCGAGGAGAATGACGATCGACTCGCGCCGGACGGCCGAACGTGTTGCCGGATTTCGTAAGGCACTGTGTGGCAAAGAGATAATGCACCAATCGTGCTCGCTTTCGTCGCCCGGGGAGTTTACGATTCTGATCCCGAGGAGTGATTTCAGATTCTCGCAGACTGAGTTCAGAGTGGTCGTGTCTCTCCCGGCAATTACGATCCGCATTTGTCCCTCCAGCAGATAATTGCAGATTTATCCTCGATAAAATACGAAAATCTTCCGAAAATAGAAAGAAGGCATCGGAGGTTAATCGTTGCAAAATACTGATTACGAACATATTAATAGTTCGAGCGAAGGAATCGACAGAACCCAGGTAACCTTTATGCCAGACTTTACCTATGTAACCTCGGTCAAATTGCAGCACACTGACGCTGCGGGACTGCTCTTCTTTGCCAATCAACTTGTGTTCGCTCATGAAGCATATGAGACCTTCATGGAAAAAATCGGCGTGAGTTTCAAATCCGTCCTCAATCGCGAGTCGTACCTGATACCAATAGTGCATGCCGAGGCGGATTTCGTGAAGCCGCTATCCGTCGGTGATGAGATTAAGGTCTCGCTGCGGGTCGCCAGCATGGGAGATTCGTCGTTTGTGCTCGAGTACTCGATTGAGAAGTCGTCCGGCGAGAGAGTGGGGTCGTGCCAAACAGTTCATGTCACGATCAGCAAGTCAGAGAAGAAGAAGATAGCGCTGCCATGCGAACTGCGTGAAGCTCTCGAGGAATACGTGTAGTCCAAGACTTTAATCTCCGGCAACCTGCCGATATATCTCCAGAAGTCGAGATTTGTCAACCTTGTCAATGGAAGTCCTCGGAATGTTCTCGAGTTCGATTATCGTGTCGGGCAGAAGAATTCGGGATAGATTGATCTCGAGATGAGATCGGAGCGCCTTGATCTTGATCTCACCACCAGCCTCACTGCATACAAACAGCACCGGACGTCTCCCCCACGTTTCATCCTCTACTGATATGACCGCAGCGTCTGAGACACCTGCGAAGCGCAGCGCTTCGGTTTCGATGTCCGCCGGGAATACATTCTCTCCGCCGGATACAAACATGTCGTCCGATCTTCCTTTCACCACGAGACAGCCATCCTCATCAAGATATCCGATGTCATTAGATGTAAACCACTCTTCGGGTGATCGAGTTCGCGTTTTGGTTCCTTCAGCGTATCCACGAAACAGCACCTCGCCTCGAACGGCAATTCTGCCCGCCATCCCTGGATCGCATGGCCCGTTGCCCTCACCAATTATCCGGACTTCACGGTACTTGAGCGGTCTGCCGGCGGTTGTCAGCTTCTCGACCGGATCGTCTGCCGACAGAGTCGTGACCTGTGACGCGGCCTCGGTGAAGCCGTACGTTGTAATAACCGGCAGCTTGTCATCGCGAATTCTGGACAGCAAATCCGCTCGTGCCGGACCGCCGCCGAGGAGGATGCATTTCAATGACCCGGGGAATGGCCTCTCTCCTCTCGAATCGAGTAGCTGCACCAACATCGTAGACACGACCGAGAGATGAGTGACTGTTCCGATGTCGATCAGCCGATTCACACCCCCCGCATCGAACCGTTCGATTATATATGCGGATGCTCCCGATAGGGCTGTGCGGAAGAGAATCGCTACCCCACCTACGTGATAGAACGGCAGAGAGGTGAGCCAGCAATCGCCCGGTTCAAGCAAAATGTTCTCATTGGATCCGAGTGCGCTGTAGAAGTGATTCCCCGTAGTCAGCACCACACCTTTCGGTGCGCCCTCGCTGCCCGATGTCGAGAAGATAGAGTGCTCGGTATCGGTGTCGATTTTCACGGACTCGGTATTCGTCTCCGATTCCGAACGGATTTCGCTCAAATCAAGACATCCGAGCTTCAAACTGACGGCGTCATCCGCATATTTCGCCGAGTGTGCTGTCAATCTACAGCCGGTCTGTTCGACTACAGCTATCCATTCCGATTTCGGGCGTCTGAGATTGAGCGGGACAACGACTACATCCGTCCTGTATGCTGCGAAGAAAAGAGCCGCGAGTTGCACGGTGTTTTCGGAGAGCACTGCAAATTTGCTGCCTGAACGGAGCCCGTGTTGCTTGAAGTACCTGCAAGTACTCTGGACAAGTCGATCAAAATCCGCCCAGCTCCACTTCTGATCGCCGTGCATCAGGTATGTTCCGGTCGGCGATTCAATGGCCCGCTTTCTTACAGGACATTCAAAGGTCACTGCTTGTCTCTCTCCAGGATGGGGTCACGCCGAGGCCGGGACCCGGTATCTTCATGACTCCGTTTTCGACACATAAATCGGGACTTGTGCACCTGTGTTCGAGCATGTCGCTTGTATCCAGGCCGCACGCTGTTATGCCATCCGTAACCGCGGCTGCGAGATGCGCGCACGCTGCGACCCCCACTCCGGTCTCGATCGACGACGTCACCACAACGCGCTTGCCATTTCTTCGCGCACGATCGGCAGTATCGCAGCATTTGATCAGTCCGCCGAGTAGAGTAGGTTTCAGGATCACTACCGCTATGAAGGTTGAGGATAGAAGCTCATCCCTCAGTTTGGGATCGCTGAGGCTTTCGTCGGCTGCAATACTGACCCCGGTGCGAGAAGAGAGCTTTTCGAGGCCTTCAACATGTTCACTGGCAAGCGGCTCCTCTATGTACTCTATTTTCTCTGCGCCGATTTCATCTATGAACTGGGTGGCTTCGTCCAGAGTAAAGGACCTGTTCGCATCGAGACGGATTACGCAGTCGGGCGAGAGCAGACTTTTGATTCTGAGGACTCGCTCTGCATCTCTCACGGCGGTTTCGGCAGATACTTTCAGTTTGATATTCCTGTATCCTGAGTCGATGATTCTCTGAACAGTCCCTTCGATGTCCGTTACATTGGCTCCGATCACTGCGTTCACAGGAATCACCGAATGACGTCTTCCGCCCAGCCAGTGACTTAGAGGGACCTTGTTGATTTGCGAGACAGCATCCGCAATCGCAGTCTCGAAACCGAAGCGGACCGATGGTACGACCGAACGACCTTCGCACTCTCTTGTGAGATACTCCCTCGATTCCTGGGGTGTGTCGGGCAGGATGAAGTCAGATACACGGAGCGAGAGCAGCTCGGCTTGACTAAGCGCCTTCTCCCACGACTCGTCGCTGAATCCCGCAAGCGGCGCTATCTCGCCGTAGCCAATGATACCTGTGTCAGTCTCCGTTCTCAATATCAGTGAGCGGCGATATTTCAGATCGCCGGCGGGTGTTCGCCACGGCGACACAAGAGGAACTCGTATCTCGCGGAGCGCGGTCTCGACAATTCTCATAAAAGCCACCCAATCGAGAACAGCACTCCATAGATGATGAGAAGCCGTCCAGTTTCGGCCAGCGCGTCGTTCAGTATCTCGCCAGAAGTTTGTGTGAGGATTTTCCGCACCGTCGGGATTGATACGACGATGGTCGCAAGCGATATCATTGACCATGCAGGCGTAATATACATGACGTGCAAAATGACCGGGAAGAGGCACGCGCCGAAGAGCATGACCAAGTACTCGATTCGTGCGAATGTTCGTCCGAAACGTACCGCGAGTGTGCGTTTCCCTGTTCTTCGATCGCTCTCGATGTCGCGCAGGTTGTTGACCGTGAGTATCGCGGTAGAGAACATGCCGGGAGGAATCCCCGCGAGGATAGCTGATGTCGTGACATCGAGCGTGATCACGTAAAATGTTCCCGCGACTGCAACGGGGCCGTAGTAGGTCAGGACGAAAAGATCGCCGAGGCCGATATATCCGAGGGGGCGCGGACCGGCAGTATAGAGGATCGCAAAGAGGATCGACGAAAGGCCGATAACCAATATCGGCCAGCCACCGCGGTAGACGAGATATATCCCAATCACGAGTGCTGCGAGGAAGACGAGGATTGTCGCGACTTTCATTTGTCCCGGAGTCACGAGTCCCGCCTGTGTCACGCGCAACGGCCCGATACGGTCGGCGTCATCGGTCTTCTTGATGTGATCGAAAAGGTCGTTGGAGAAATTGGCGCCGATCTGAATCAGCACTGAGCCCAGCAGTGCACAGAGAAACGACGGCCAGTGAAAAACGCCCGTGCCGTATGCCACTGCAGCGCCGATTACGACCGGGACAGCGCCGGCCGGGAGGGTCTTTGGTCGCGCCGCAAGCAGCCATATCTGGATTCTGGAGTACTCTGCCATCGGGCTTCCCGGTCTCTATGGATGACGCTTGAATTTTGTGAAATCGGGTTTGCGCTTCTCGACGAACGCGTTTCTGCCTTCCTGGCCTTCTTCGGTCATGTAGAAGAGCAGCGTCGTGTTGCCGGCGAGTTCCTGCAGTCCCGCCTGGCCGTCGCAGTCGGCATTCAAAGCCGCTTTGAGGCACCTTACAGCGGTCGGGCTCTTCTGGAGAATCTCCCGACACCAGTCGATTGTCTCGGCCTCGAGGTTGGCGTAGGGCACGACACGGTTCACGAGACCCATATCGAGGGCTTCCTTCGCACTATATTGACGGCAGAGGAACCATATCTCGCGTGCCTTCTTCTGGCCGACGATTCGCGCCATATAGCTTGCGCCGTAGCCGCCATCGAACGATCCGACCTTGGGGCCGGTCTGACCGAAGATTGCGTTTTCTGCGGCGATTGTAAGATCGCACATCATATGGAGCACATGGCCGCCCCCGATAGCATAACCCGCCACCATCGCGATCACAGCCTTCGGCAGCGTTCGAATCAGGCGCTGAAGATCAAGGACATTCAGACGCTCGACGCCACCGTCATCTTTGTAACCGGCGTCACCGCGTATCTTCTGATCGCCTCCCGAGCAGAATGCTTTCTCACCCTGACCGGTCAGTATCGCGACACCAACATCCGTATCCTCTCGAATGTCGAGGAAGGCGCGGATCATCTCGTTGACTGTCTTTGGCCGAAAGGCATTACGGACCTCGGGCCGGTTGATAGTGACCTTGGCGATCCCTTCGGCCTTCTCGTACCGGATGTCATCAAATTCGATAGCGGTCTTCCATTCTATTTGCGCCATATTGCTTCCTTTCCCTACGAAGGTAGAATGTGCAAGCTGAATTCTCTCAGCAATCTTAGATACTCGTCGGGCCGCTCGAGATGAACATTGTGGCCCGCATCCGTTACTATTGCCAATTTCGCGCGATTTATCAAGCGCGACATTTCGGAGTTTATTGCACAGAATTTGGTGTCGAGTTCGCCGCAGATCAAAAGCACCGGGATTTCGATCTCGTCCAACCTCTGCCAGAGCGATGGCTGCACGCCGGTTCCTGCGTGTTCGAGCGACTTCGCAAGTTCGGCGGGGGCGTTGCTCTCGAGTTTTCCTTTCAATTGAGCAAGTTTTTTGGGATAGCTGCGCAGGTTCTCGAAAAGCGGCATATCGTACCAGAGATCGACAAATCTCCTCATGCCGAGATCGGCAATCATCTCTGCGCGAGTGTTGTCGACCTGCTTGCGTTCCGATCGCTCTGCTTCGGTTTTCAGCCCCGGGCTCGCGCTTTCGAGAACGAGTGTGCCGAATCGCACCGTATGTCGGATCGCTGTGTAGATAGCTATGCGTCCACCCATCGAGTAGCCGGCAAGTATAGCAGTACGTTCTATCGCGAGATTGTCCAGCACGGTCAGAATCGAATCGGCAGTCTCGGCGAATGTGTAGTTCTCTGGATTGCCGCCTGTCGACCTGCCGTGACCCGGAAGATCGATCCGGACGGTGAAAAACTCATGCTCGAGACTGGTGCTGATCTCGGACCAGTCATCACCGGAACCCATGAAGCCATGCAGGAAGACGATGGCCGGATTGCCGACGTCGCCAGATGTTGAATAGTGGAGTCTCACTTGTCTTTCGCTATCACGTCATCAATTGCGCGGGATACTCTGTCGAAGAGATCAATCCGCGATTTGTAGTTCCTGTGACGATCCGTATTGAATTCGATTAACACTTTTCTTTTATTCTCAATCGTGTCGACAATGGCATCTCTGAATTCCAGTGTCGATGCCGGTGTTGAGTACCCAATACCGAACATCTCGGCGGCTCTGGCAAACGAGAGATCGTGCGGTGTACCGAAATACTCCTCGAACTCGGGATTATCCGCAGCAATGGGCAGAAACGAAAATATCCCGCCGCCGCGGTTGTTTATCACGACTATAACTACCGGTACAATCGATTCCATTACGAACCTCAATGAGTTGAGGTCATGAAACATCGCCAGATCACCGATGAGAGCTGTCACGGGCCTTCCGAGTGCCTCGCCGAATCCGACTGCGGTCGCTATGTTGCCATCGATTCCACTCGCACCACGGTTGACACAGACGGCGATATCGGCGTCTCGCCTTATACCTGCAATCGTCGTATCTCGAATCGGCATCGAGTTACCGAGGAAGAGGGCGGCGCCCTTCGGGATCGAATCAAGAAGGCACCGCGCAATGACAGTCTCGTCTTGTGTATCCGGAGAATTGTGGAAAGACCTGAGTGTTGCAGCTACTGCCTCATCGATCTGCTTCCATAGCGCAATCCAATCCTCGTCGATGTTCTCGAAACAACCTGCAAGGCTTGCGAGCGCGGCATCGGCAGGCAATCGGACTATCGAACCGTTCATGCCGGGACGAAAGCGCAGGTCATCACGCTCGGTAATGCGTATAACATCAACGTCCAATTCTCGAATGAACAGGTTCAGCGACTTGGACACTACTGATCCACCGAAATGAACTATGATAACCGGTTTCAGGCGTTCCACGGCAGCGTTGTTACGGAGAATAAGGTCGTAATTCGTTATGTGATTATTCGGAGTGTTTGGGCCGAACGTCAGGTCCGAACCAATGTCGGCGAGAACTGGGACGGTGCCGGAACAGAGATGTACGATCGACTTGTTGTCTTCTCGATTCCATTCTCTGAATCCCGCTATCAACAGCGGACGCCGTGCGCGCTCAAGTGCATCTTTGCAGACTTCCAGTTCTGCCGAAGCCTGCTGAGATGGAAATCTCTCCACGAAAGGCGAACTGCTCTTCAGCCAGTCATCAATGTCGTCGAATGTTCGCGCCTCTACAGAACCATCTTCAACGGGATGCAGTGGCTCATCGAACTGGCAGTTGATATGCACCGGCCCTTTCGGCTGACCTGTTGCGCGATAGTAGAGTTCATCAATACTCTGCAAGAGATGTCTCAACGAATAGGCTTTCGGATCAGCATCGAGATCAACAAAGCCACGAACATATCTGCCGTACATCTCACGCTGGTCTACCGTCTGGTTCTCTCCGGTGAATCGTACATGTGATGGCCTGTCAGCAGTAAGAATGACCATGGGCGTATCGGACATGTATGCTTCGACAACCGCCGGGTAGTAGTTGGCCGTCGCGGTCCCCGATGTGCAAATCAGAACCGCCGGTTTGTGCAGTGCTTTCTCAAACCCGAGAGCATAGAATGCCGCGCCGCGTTCATCGAAGTGCATCGTTGTGGCTGTCTTTGGGTTTCGTGCCGCCGCAACAACCAGAGACGAATTGCGCGAACCAGGGGAAAGAACGAAATGACTCGCTCCGAGACGAACCAGCTCTTCGACAATCACGTTCGCACGCGCATAGTTGATATTCGGCGATTCTTCTATCATTCGATTCCCACTACTCGCAGATATGTCGCGATCTTGCTCTCGATCTCACGAAGTTCACTCTTTGGATTGGAACCGTCAACGATTCCTGCCCCAGCAAAAAACGAAATGACATTCCGATGAATAAGAAATGAGCGAACAGCAACGGACAACTCGGTGTGGTCCCCACCAATCAAGCCGATCGCTCCGGCGTAGAACCCGCGATCGAAGGGCTCATTGTCCCTGATGAAGCGAAATGCCCGGTCTCTCGGAGTGCCGCAAACAGCGGGAGTGGGATGGAGCGCCGACAGAACTTCCGGCGTTGATCGTGATTCCTGCAGATGTGCGGTGGCTTTCTTGTACAGATGCGAGATACTCCCGGCGCATTTCAATGATAGTTCCTTGTCCACCTCAACATTGTCGCAGGTTTCGGCAAGGGTAGCCGTGAGAAAATCCACAACTACCTGATGCTCATGCATGTCCTTCTCACTTGTGAGAAGTGTGTAGGCGCTGTCGGACGGGCTCGTGCCCGCGACCGCCTCTGTCGTTATAAGGCTGTCCTCAATCTTAAAGAGTCTCTCTGGCGAGAAACCGATAAAC
The DNA here is from genome assembly GCA_964415885.1 of uncultured Ignavibacteria bacterium. Classification (GTDB taxonomy): domain Bacteria; phylum Zixibacteria; class MSB-5A5; order JAABVY01; family JAHJOQ01; genus CAYQCE01. The sequence goes on along the minus strand of CAYQCE010000065.1, from coordinate 2,475 downwards.
GCGTGTTCGTCATCAGGTTGAAGGAGAAAAGAGTATACGTCTGCAGACACCGAGTTTCGCAGCGTTGCAAACAGCGAGATTGGATCGAGTTTACTCTCGAATTCGAGGTCAGTTTGCCTTGCGGCCACTACCTTGTTCAACTCTCCTCTCTGAATCGCTGTGAGGGCGGTCTCCACGAGTCGCTTGAATCCGGTGTCATCCGGAATGTCGATTCGGCTTTTCACTTTTGGCAGTTGCGGGAGTTCCTTCCGTTTGAATGCAGTCCCGACAATCTCCTGCAGCTCATCTGCAGCGGCCTTCGCAATCTCTTTCGTTGTATCTCCTGTAACAGGCACGATTGCAGTGACACGCTCTCTGTTTTCTGAGATCTCGGCTATAACGGACGGTACAATTAACTGACAGTCATCAAACGCCCGCCACGGCTTGATCAATTCGGTGTTCGGAGAGAACGGTATCGCCGCGAAACAGGGAGGTGCACTGTCTCCCGACGCTGTCAATGCTCTGAGCACCTCGGTTGTGTCTTTGAATCGAAGCGCCGTCCCACATCCCGCCACGATCCTGTTCTGATCGCGATACGAGAAAAGGAATTTCGGATAGAGCGACATCGAGGCTAAAAACTGAAGTGGGTCGGCAACCGGCTCATCTATCTCTACGCTCCACGGAAGTTCGGGAGTGTCTGTGTTCAATCTGGATTTCAGATCCTCGATTTCGCGGGACATAGCATTCTAACTGCCAGTGGAAAGATTACGGAGCGTCCGGAGCAGGATTTCGAACTGATCGAGAGTCAGCGCCTGGTTTCTGTCGGACAGGGCTGCGTTCGGATCGGGGTGCACCTCAACCATGATCCCGTCGGCACCTGCAGCAACGGATGCCAGCGCAAGCGGTATCACGATGTCGTTTCTTCCGGCGGCGTGCGATGGATCCGCTATCACCGGATAGCTGCATTTCATCTTTGCCATCGGAATCGCCGCAAGGTCGAGCGTGTTGCGTGTACTCGGTTCGAACGTCCGTATACCGCGCTCACAGAGTATGATCTTCTCGTTACCGCCGAGTCTGATATACTCCGAAGCCTTTAACCACTCATCGATCGTTGCAGCCATTCCACGCTTGAGTAGAACCGGTTTGTCGACAGACCCGAGAGCGGTGAGGAGCGTGTAGTTGAACATATTGCGCGATCCGATCTGGATGATGTCCGCGTACTTGCAGAGTGTGTCGATCTGCGAGCGGTCCATGACTTCGGATACCACCCTTAACCCGTTTTCGCGTGCAGCCTCGGAGATCATTCTCAGACCACTCTCGCCCATCCCCTGGAACGATTCCGGGGAGGTGCGCGGCTTGAATGCTCCACCTCGGATGAAACCGACGCCACGGTCTTTCAGGAAGCCTGCGACGGCGTGAATCTGCTCTTCGGATTCCACGGAGCATGGCCCGGCGATGATCGTTAATGAACGAGATCGCTTAAGTGAGCTGTAGAGATCACCGTTGCTTTGCTCCATGCGGAGCTTTCGACGGCCCTCATACACCTCGATGAGATTCCGTCTGACCGATGGTTCGGGAGACCCGAGTATTCTCACTACAGCGCGGTCCTTGTCGATGAGCTCGAACTCGACGCCATTGTCGCGCAGGACGCTTACGAATCTCGCTCTCGCCGGATCTGTTTTCTCGAAGCTGTATATCATACCTTCATGCCAACGTAGATTGTCGCCACACCAAATGTCAGGGGGCGTATTTGAATCTCATCAAATCCTGCTTCCTGCAGCAGCTTCCGAAACTCCTGCGGCTCGAAGAATCCCTCGACCGTTTTGTTGAGATAGCTGTAGGCCTTGCTGTCGCCTGAGATCAGTCCGCCGATTCGCGGCAGGATGTGCCGGAAGTAGCAGAGATAAAGCTGCCGGATTGTCCGGTTCGACGGCAACGAGAACTCGAGCACGATAAGTCGCCCTCCGGGCGCGAGGACCCTGTGGAGTTCCCTGAGAGCCGTAGATGTTTCGGGTATGTTTCGGATTCCGAATGAGATCATCGCACAGTCAACGCCGTCGTCGACCATCGGTAGCGCCATCCCGTCTCCGACTGCGAGAGAAACCCTGTCCGAATACGGCTTGCTGGATGCTTTCTCCGCTCCGAGCGCAAGCATCTTCCGGGCTGGGTCGATTCCGATCCCGAGCTCGATGTCGGGGGCCTTCTGAAATGCTGCCAAAAGAAGGTCGCACGTTCCGCAAGCGAGGTCCAAGACTCTATCATGCGGTCCGGATGCCACAATTTTCGCGACAGCGCGCCTCCACACTATATCCTGACCGAACGAAAGCAGATGATTCAGAAGATCGTATCGCCGGGAGATGCGGTCAAACATTCTCGGGGACTCCGTTTTGGGCGGAAGTCCGGCTTTCTTCAGGTCATCCATCACACTATCAAGAGTCATTTCGGTCACATTAGTTCCCATATTCCGGATCGAGACTGCGTTCAAGTCCAGAAGTG
>CAYQCE010000064.1:0-18025 GCA_964415885.1 uncultured Ignavibacteria bacterium | reverse complement strand
TCGAAGCGGCCGGAATGAGCGAATGGGACCCGGATGGATTCGCGGACTTGAAGAAGAAGGTCGGAGAGTAGCAGCAGGTAGTAAGCTTCATGCCGCGCAAACCACTGACTCATCAACGAGTATTCAGCGATCCCGAGTTAGCGTCCACCTATCTGAGCAAACACCGAAAGCTGCTCGCGGGTCTCGGCAAGGAATACTGCGCGAAATTGCTGGAGCACGGGTTCGAGGAAGGCAGAGTCGTCGATGTTGGGTGTGGTTTCGGCAAGATCAATCTCGCAATAGCCAAGCGATTCCCCAAGAGCCGACATGTGGGAATCGATCTTTCCGAACCGCTACTCGAGGTGGCTCGTGAGTCGGCCTCGGAGCGAAATGCAGCCGATAGAGTTGAGTTTGTGCGGATGCGTTGAGTATTCCTCACGAAGAGAACCGTTTCGACATCGCCTTCAGCCTTAATATGCTGCATATCGTCGATGAGCCACTGAAGATGCTCGATGAGATAGAGCGAGTGCTAAGACCGGACGGCATGCTATGCATGCTCGATCTCCAGCGATCGTGGCTCGGGTTGTTCGAGAAGGAGATCAAAGCTTCGTACACACTCGATAAGGCACGAAAGCTGATCGAGAGGTCCAGCATGCGAGACGGCAAGTTTTCGAAAGATATGCTCTTCTGGAAGTTTGAAGCATGAGGAGTTTGCAACGGGAGTGAGTTATGGAGGTCAAGAGAGTATACGCAACGAGAGTGATACCAGACAACGGAATGGAGCTTATCAGGCAATCGTGCAAGCTCGATTGCTGGCCGGAGGACAGTCCGGTCCCGCGCAACGTCCTTCTCGAGAAAGTCAAGGGCGTCGACGGAATTCTCTCCATGCTTTCGGATTTAATTGATGCTGATGTGATGGATGCTGCAGGAGATCAGCTTGGGGTAATCTCCAATTATGCTGTCGGCTACGATAACATAGATGTTGAGGCTGCGTCCGAGAGAGGAATTGCTGTCTGCAACACGCCGGGTGTGCTCACCAATGCCACCGCCGACCTGGCGTTCGCGCTTCTGATGGCTGCGGCGCGACGTCTGATTGAGGGTGCGGACTATGTACGCGATGACAAGTGGATCACCTGGGGGCCTAAGCTATTCCGCGGTTACGACGTGTGGAATGCCACACTTGGAATCATCGGGCTGGGGCGCATCGGAGCGGCGGTTGCCAAACGCGCGCGTGGATTCAATATGCGGGTGCTCTATCACAACAACGGCCGAAAGAGCAAGCACGAAAGCGAGTGCGGCGCGGTAATGGCGGAGAGTCTCGATCATATGCTGGTCGAATCGGACTATGTGAGCCTGCACTGTCCGCTCAACGATGACACGAAGGGGATGATCAACTCATCGGTTTTCAAGAAAATGAAACGCAGCGCTATTTTGATTAACACAGCGCGCGGGCCGATAGTCGATACCGATGCCTTATATGAAGCTCTCGAGAACAAGGAAATTGCATACGCCGCACTCGATGTCACCGATCCAGAGCCGCTCCGGGCCGACCATAAGCTCCTTACATTCCCGAATTGCATCGTGATACCTCATCTCGGCAGCGCGACCTACTCCACGCGTGATAAGATGGCGGAGATTGCGGCGCAAAATCTCATCACGGTGCTGAACGGTGAAGAGCGGAGATTTCGTGTGAATTGAGATAGCCTTCTACTCGAAGTGCTTGTTGATAAGGGACAAGTAGCAGGGTTCGGTCAGGTCCTGCCCGCCGAAGGCGGGTGTGACCTGACCGAACAGCCTCATAAACACAGGGCGATTCGAAGAACGCCAGATCTACACGCCCGCGGAACGCGGCCGCAGGATCTGGCGTAACAGAGTGTTTCAACAGCCCCTCGAAGGGCGGGCCACACTGTTTTCGCTCAGGCCAGCGATTGCGTGTCAGATCACAATCCCGCTAACGCTGGATCAGGATCTGACACAGAGGGAAATCCCGGCTGGCTGGATACTGGTTGAGTGAGGTCTGTTGTCAGCTCAGTCCTTGATCTTGTCGATGTCCTCGCTTTTGCCGATTACGAACAGGATGTCGCTTTCCCTGATTTCATAGGGGCCGTGCGGTACAAGATTCAGCGCTCCCGTTCTCGAGTCCTTCACCGCTACAATCTGCACAGAGTACTTCGCGCGAATGTCGAGTTCGGAGAGCGTTTTGCCGACAAAGCTCTCAGGCGCGTTTAGTTGCACAACATAGAAGCCGGATGTGAGCGGAAGGTGGTCGATCATATCGGGCCGCGCGAGAGAGTGCGCGAGCTTGAAAGCCATCTTTTCCTCCGGAATCAACGCCTCATCGGCCCCAACCTTCATCAGGATCCGCGCATGATCGGATGAATTCGCCTTGACGATCACTTTCCCGGCCTTCAGTTCCTTCAAATACAGAGTGATCAGGATCGAGGCGTGCTCATCCGTTCCAGTGGATACCACGAAGCAGTCGAATTGTGACGGCTCGATAGTCTCGAGGAAACTGCGGTCTGCGGCATCGGCATGAATCGCGACGTCCGCCTGCTTCTCCACGAGCTGCAACCGATCCTTGAGTGTGTCGATGGCGGTAACGCGGCAGTCGAGTTCTGCGAGAGTCCGCGCAACCGCCGCGCCGAAATTTCCGAGACCTATGATTGCGAAGTCTTTCATCAACAAATCCTAACCGACTGTAACGGGCTCGTCAAGGTAAACAATCTCGCCCTTTTTCGATGGTCGCGCAAGCGCAAATGCGAGAGTCAGCAGGCCGACTCTACCGGCGAACATGGTCACAACCAGAATGAGCTTGCCGAGTCCGCCGAGGTTCGCAGTCGCTCCGAGCGAGAGGCCGACGGTGCCAAATGCAGAGACTGTCTCAAAGAGGACTTCGGTGAACCATCCGTGACTCAGCTCATGCGACATCGGACGCTCCACGGAGTACATCAAGAGAAGGAATATTAGTGCAATGAAAAATGTTGCGAGAAGAATCACGGTCAGCGCTTTCAGGATCGAATCCTGGCTGACAGAGCGCTTGAAAACAGGCACTGACTTTCGTCCGTAAAAACGGTGAAACGCGAGCAGAACCACGATAGCGAATGTGGTGACTTTGATACCGCCGGCTGTCGAGCCCGGGCATGCCCCGATGAACATGAGGAGCATCGACACCGCGAGACTCGTTTCGGTCAGGCCGCTCTGTGGGAGAGTGTTGAATCCCGCGGTTCGACAGGTGACCGACTGAAAGAACGCGTTCGCGAGGGCATAGTCAGCCGATCTGTTGTCGAACGCATTGTCCCGCTCCGAGATCAGAAAGAGCGCTGTCCCCGCCAAAAGGAGTATTGCGGTGATCGACAAGCACAGTTTGGTGTGTAGAGACAGGCGTTCTTTCCTGTTCTTGATCCTCGTGAGAATGTCCCACAGCACCGCGAAACCGAGCCCGCCGGTGACGATCAGGAATGAGAATGTCAGGATCAACGCGCTGTCACGACTGAAGTGCTCGAGGCTTGTACTGAATGTCGAGAATCCCGCATTACAGAAAGCCGACACTGAATGAAACGCCGCATGGTAGGCTGCCTGTCCGGTCGTAAAATCGCTTGACGCGAATTGTGTGAAGAGGGCGATGAATCCTATGCTCTCGAAGAATAGAGTAAACAGGACTACAGCTTTCAGAATACCACCGGCGCTGATGCCGGAGATCGTGGCGAGTCGGTGCGTTATCCCCATTCGCTGAAACAGCGAGAGACGAGTCCCGACAGATATCAGAAGTCCGGTCGCGAAGACCATTATCCCGATTCCGCCGAGCTGTATCAAAAGCAGAATCACGATCTGCCCGAAAATCGAGAAATCCCTGCCTGTGTCGAGAACGATCAGGCCTGTCACACAAACAGCGGATGTCGACGTAAACAGCGCATCGATGAGTGAGACAGGCTTGCTCGCAGAACTGATCGGCAGGTAGAGAAGCGCCGTACCGCAAAGAATCGTGACGAGGAAATAGAATGCGACCTTTCGTCCGGTATGTCGTCGGAACAACTCCATGCGAGATTGTGCCTTTCTCTGATTAAGGCAGTTTCGGCTGTTTTTGGGAAAATGTCAAGAGATGACGGCTGCAATTCGAGGTGAGTCTTATGCCTTGACGGATTCCCGGTCGCATGATATCTTTAAGATGGATTTCCACACCGAGGTTAGACACACAGGGGGCTGGACATGGCAACGCATCAGACGCGTTAAACAGCCACGAACTGTTGAGTTGAATTGCAGTTCGTAGGTCAGGATCCCTGTGCTCCTGACAACTGCGCCGAAGGTGCAGATAGCAAGGTAGGTCGGGTTCCGGAGTGAGTGTAGCGAACGTAGAAACCCGACAGGCTGGTTCATGGATTTCGTCGGGAAGGGTTCCCGACGACGCTAAAACATGGCCATCGCGGGTTGCACTTTTCGAGCGGAGACACGTGCGGTATATAAATTTGCAAAACCGCTGAGTGTTTTGCACTAACCGGATAGAAAAAGGAGTTCATCATGAGACGCTATCTACTGATTCTAACCGTGCTGCAGCTTATCTGCGGCCACGCGATCGCCGCTGATTATGTTGCGGTGGATTATTCGCATGGCGATTCCTTCTACGGCGATTGCCCGATGTCGATTGGATTTAGACTAACGTATGAATGTGAGGATCCCGATCCGTTAACCGGCATATCGCTTGGCTTCGAATTCACAACCACCGGCGCCAGTACATTTGAATACGAAGCAGGTGATTACGAACGTCCGACTGCATTCTGGGGCGATTGGTGGCCGATACCAGCGGTCAATGACGATGGGCTTGTTGGTGATGAGATGTCATATGGAGAGCTTTTCATGGGAGGGCCGGTCCCGTTTTCCACGATCCCTTCCGGGACTGTCGACGGTGAGTTCCTTCGCATTGAGCTGGCAGTAAGCGGCATTGGTGGAGAGTTCTGCATTGATTCTGCAATAGTCGGAACAGGTGTATGGAGTTTCGTAGGCATGACCTGCGGTGAGGGCGGCGGACCCGAACGGCCGCTGTTTTTGGACAACAGCTTGAGCGACGCGAATCATCCAATCTGTGCCGAGGTAGAGGAGTTGATGTGCATGGATCCGGTAATCGATACTGTTCCTGACGGCGATTTGCTCTCCGTGAGTCATTGCAGCGGAGCAAGCTTCGATTTCGGGGCGGACCCGATCCAGCTTGACAGCTTGGGGCAGCCCGTTGCGATCATCAGCTGGGATGTTATATCCGGCCCCGGTACGATCGATGACGTCGGTTACTACACTATCGACAGTCAGCTTCCCGGCGTCTACGATGTGACAATCGAAGTGCTTAGCGTTTGTTGCGGACTCGATGAATACACTTTCCAGGTCGAGTTCACTAATGATGCACCGTCGTTTGCGGGATGCCCGATCGAAAAGACAGCCTTGATCAATTCGCAGACTGTTTTTCAACTTAATGCGACCGATGCAGATCAGTGCGACCAACTCGAATTCTCTCTTATGGATGACGGCGGTCAGAGCGGTGTATCGGTTTCGCCCGGTGGTACATTTACATGGGATCCAACTCCCGCCACGACCGGTACCTACAGCTTCGCGACAGGCGTCAGTGATGGTGCCGCGGCTGATGAGTGCACGGTTAATGTCACGCTTGTGGATGGCTCGACCGTTGAATGCGGTGATGTAGATGCAAGCGGTGCTGTGGATATTGATGATATTGTATATCTGATAGCCTACGTCTTCCAGGGAGGCCCGGAGCCACTTATACTCTCGACCGGGAATGTCAATTGTGCCGGTGGCGCTGACATCGATGATGTCGTTTATTTGATCAACTATGTTTTCAGTTCAGGACTCGCGCCCTGCGACCCGGGCGGTGATGGGATACCGGATTGCTGAGATGATGGATTGTGACAAGTCCGTAGGTTGTAGGTCAGGATCCCTGTGCTCCTGACAACTGCGCTGAAGGTGCAGATGGCAAGGTAGGTCGGGTTCCGGAGTGAGCGTAGCGAACGTAGAAACCCGACAGGCTGCTTCATGGATTTCGTCGGGGAAGTAACTATGTTATCATAAGATTGAGCCTCGGGCGTTTGAGTTGTATTGTGATTAGGAAACTTTTCAACAATTGACTCGAACGAGCAGGAGGCTCAAATGAAAAGGTACAGGAATCAGGAGCAGGATGTCAACACTGTTTACGTAGGCGTTGATGTTCATAAGCGGACTTGGCATGTGACGGTGCGCACGACCTCGCAGCAAGGTAGGTCGGGTTCCGGAGTGAGCGTAGCGAACGTAGAAACCCGACAGGTTGCTTCATGGATTTCGTCGGGAAGGGATTCCCGACGACGCTAAATGCCGCGCGGATGGCGCGGATGAATGGCAGAACCGCTAAAGCATTCTGCCCTACTCAAGCCGTCAACGCATGCCGCCGTCAGTCCCAGTCGGCGGTAACTCTACCGGAAATCCCGCGATTTGACATTGACATCTGTCGATTTGAATCTGAGAGGCGTGAACTGTCTACCGATGACATTTATCACGCCGTTCTTGCGTTCGACCCTGCCCCGCACGAGCAGAACTGCAGAGCGTGAGATCATCAGCCGGTCTTTCTGAGGCACCTGCGGTTTAACGACAACATTCGTGAAGCCTGCCTCATCCTCGAGCGTGAGAAACATAAATCCCTTCGCGGTCATCGGCCTCTGACGGATTATCACAACTCCCGCTACGGATGCTGTCGCGCCGTTGTCGATCACACTCAAATCCTTCGATGATAGAATTCCTCTCCGCCTGAGGAGATGACGCACGAGTTTCATCGGATGCGGACCGTTCGAGAGGTCCATCCCCTTGAAATCTGCGATCAATTCCTGATATTTTGCCATCGGCTTGAACTCTTCCTTTTCACGGCTGTCGAGTTCGATTGGAAGCTCGTTCTGTTTTCGTTTCAGCGCAGACATGACTTTCCACAGTCCCTCGCGTCGTTCGAGTCCGAATGATCTGAATGCCCCCAGCATAGCGAGTTGCTCGAGCGCACGGGGCTTGACTTTCGTGCGCCGGATGAAATCATCCACCGATTTGAACGGTCCCGCCTCGATCTCCCGTTCGATTTGCTCTCTGTCCTCCGAGCCGATATATTTGACATAGCTGTAGCCGAGACGGAGCCTGCCGTCGACAACAGTACAGTCCCAACCGCTTTCGTTGACTTCGACGCCGAGTACCTCGATTCCCTTTCGTTTCGCCTCATAGACTATGCTCGACGGCGAATAGAAGCCCATCGGTTGCGCATTCAGAAGCGCACAGTAGAATTCGGCGGTGTAGTATGTCTTCAGATAGGCGGAAACATATACAAGCAGCGCGAACGATGCCGCGTGCGATTCCGGGAAGCCGTAATCGGCGAACGCGGACATCTGCCGATAGATACGCATCGCGGTCTCCTCGTCGATGTCGTTTCTGATCATCCCATCGATAAGCGCGACCGATATCGCCTCCATCTTCTCGTACGACCGCTTGTGACCCATCGCCTTTCTCAGCTTGTCCGCCTGCCCCGGAGTGAAACTCGCGGATGCGATAGCGATCTGCATGCTCTGCTCCTGAAACAGCGGAACACCGAGCGTGCGTTTGAGTATTGGCTCGAGCTTTGGGTGCGGGTATGTTATCTCCTCCTCGCCGGCACGACGCCTGAGGTACGGATGTACCATATCCCCCTGGATCGGTCCGGGCCGGATCAGCGCAACCTCGACCACGAGATCATAGAAGCAGCGCGGTTTGAGGCGCGGTAGACAATTCATCTGCGCTCGCGACTCGACCTGGAATACGCCGAGCGTGTCCGCCTCACAGAGGAGGTCGTAGACTTTCGGATCGTTGTATGAGAGCTTTGAGGGATCGATATGGACCCCGTGGTTTTTTTCGACCAAATCGAGCGCGATATCTATCATACTCAGCATCCCGAGCCCGAGCAGATCAATCTTGACCATTCCCGCATCCTCGACATCATCCTTATCCCATCCGATCACGCTGCGATTAGGCATTGTGGCGTTCTCTATCGGCACAATCTCCGAGAGCGGCCGTTTGGTGATTATCATTCCGCCGGAATGTATTCCCAGATGGCGCGGGAAGCGCTTGATTTGATTGCATATCTCGATAAGCAGTTTGATACGCTTGTCGTCGAGATTAAGCTCCGCCTCCGCGAGGCGTTCCTCGAGTTCATGCCCACGCGAATAGTGATCGAGAAGTTTAGCAAGCCGGTCTACCTCCTCGAGCGACAGACCGAACGCCTTCCCGACATCCCGTATCGCCGACCGGCCCTTGTAGGTTATCACCTCGCAGACCATCGCGGCGTGTTCGCGGCCATACTTTTCGTAGACGTACTGGATTACCTCTTCGCGACGGTTGTTGGCGATGTCGATATCGATATCCGGGGGACCATCGCGCTCCTCCGACATGAACCGTTCGAACAAAAGATCGAGCTTGATAGGATCAACTGCGGTGACGCCGAGTGAATAACAGACTGCGGAATTGGCAGCGGAGCCGCGTCCCTGTGCGAGAATCTTGTTCTCCCTGCAGAATCCCGCTATGTCATGCACTATCAGGAAATATGCCGCGAGATCGAGCTTGTCGATGATGTCGAGTTCATGTTCGAGCTGTCTGTAGACCTTGTCAGTGATCTCTCCGTATCGTTTCTTTGCGCCCTCGAATGTCAGGTAGTAGAGATAGGACGAGGTCGTGTGCTTATCGGACACCGGGAAATCGGGCAGCGATGTCTTGAGACTCTCGAATCTGAAATTGCACATCTCGGCAATGCGCACGGTACTCTCAATCGCCTCGGGATATCGCTTGAATCTTTCGATCATCTCAGCAGGCTCTTTTAAGTAACGCTCAGCATTCGGATACAACAGATCGCCCGCCTCATCGAGATTGGTGTGGTGCTTGATACAGGTGAGCACATCCTGCAGCTTGCGATCATCCGGTGTTATGTAATGGACGTTGTTCGTGGCGACAGGTGGAATACCGAGCGTTTTCGAGATATCATACAGCTTATCTCTGATTCTCTCATGCTCCGGTAGATTATGGTGCTGTATCTCGAGATAGAAATGCCCGGCGCCGAAAATCTCGCGGTACTCCTCAGCGATCCGGGACGCTGCCTCGGTTTCCCCCTCCAACAGCAGCGATGGTATCTCGCCCAGCTTGCAGCCGGAGAGGCATATCAAACCGTTGGAGTGCTCGGCGAGCTCATTTTTCGATATTTTCGTCTCGCCTTTCCTATATTTCAGATTTGCACGCGTCATAAGGCGCGAGAGGTTGATATATCCGGTGCGGCTCTTGACTATCAGCGTGAGATGATGCCCGTTTTCGAGAGTGATCTCCGATCCGAAGATCGGTTTCATCCCGGTGATCTTTGCTGTCTGGTTGAACCGCACGACGCCGTAGAGGCCATTATGATCAGTCAGCGCGAATGCGCGATACCCCAGCCGTGCAGCGGTGGCCGCGAGATCCTCCGGGCTTACCGCGCCGTCGAGAAACGAAAAGTTGGAATGTGCGTGAAGCTCGACATATTCCAAACTGTATCACCTCAATCATAGATTCCATGTATGAACCAGCGTGACCGTATATTGTCGAAATAGAGAAGGTATATCTTCCTGTCTGAGGTTTCTACTTCATAGTAGAGGCGGTCGAAATCATTCTCCCACCAGCCCCCGGAGATTCGCCACGGCCCGCTCTGCCGTGCGATTTTCTTCCTCTTGTTCTCGACTGCAATGGATGAGGGCACCCCTCTGCTACGAATGATTCTCGTTTCGATCGGTTCTTTCAGCAGCCTCAGTCCTGATATCAGATTGAGAGAATACGGATGCGACAAGCGGGTCGGTGTTTTCTTTTTTAGATTCCTGCGGTGCGAATAGACCGGCGTGAAGCTGTAGGTTCTCTCGGGCAGAAACGAATTCTCGATCTTCGGAAGACGAAGCTTGTCGGCATTCGGGATGTTCGCGACAGTTTTGTCCTTTAGCGGATCGGACTTGGTGTAGGTCTTTTTCGTGAGATCGATCTGCCCTGAACTCTGCGTCACTGCCTCCGGAATTGTAATCGCTATCTCGGTGATCCCCGATTCCAGCTTGATCTTCGCAAGCTCTTTTTCGATCTGCCGAAGGAAGCTCTTTTTCGATGTTGAAAGTTTATCTACGGTCGCTTTCAGGAACAGATCACTCCGTGACTCCAGCCGAAGCCTGACCTGGATTTTCGATGTCGCACGACCGGTTTCTGCTATCTTGTCCAGAAGTTCGCCGAGGAGTTTGTCGATGTGCGCGAGAAGCTGGTTCTTGCTCACAATCGTGTACGTAAGAAGCATTCGTCGAGAGATATTCTCTGCGAAGTCATCGGGGGAGAAGAGATTCAGGTCATCGGCATTGGAATAGAGCGAAAGCTGCGAGCCCTCCTCACCGAACCGGAGCGCCATATCATTCGAGTTGTACTTAGACATCTCGCCAATAGTCTCGATCCCGAGATCCGCGAGTTTCTCACGGATATCATCGCTCATCTCGATGTAGCGTGCGGGGAGTTTCTCGATGAATTTCCTTTCGGTGCCTGCGGTGACGATAGTGTATTTCGACATTTCGGACAACCGTGCGGCTAACCGTGCGAGGAACTTGTTTCTGGCAATTCCGACCTTGACCGGAAAGAGCTTCGAGCGAATCGACGATATCATCTCTTCCGCGAGTCCGCGCTCGCTCCTATATAGAAGTGCCAGGCCTGTCGTATCAAGATAGTATACACCCGGTTCCTCGGCCTCGACTTTTGGGCCGACACTCTGGAGTGCGTTGAGCAGTTTCGTTGAAACACGCTTCTCATGGTCGATATCCCGATGCTCGATAGCGAGCCCGGGACAGGTAGTCTTCGCCTGAGCGGGTGTCATTCCCTCGCGCACTCCCCATTTGTATGCTTTCTCGCTGACTGCAAAGACTATCTCCCGATCATCGGGAGTGTCCGTAATAACTACAGGTTTGCCCACGAGATCGGGTTTCTCCTTAGCGAGGAGCCGTACCGGGAAATTAGGTATATATGCGCATGCAACTCGTCTGCTCATAGCTCTATCACCGCCTGTGTGCCGGAGATCGATATCCGGCTCTTTGTGATTGATGCGAGTATCCGTTTCGGGTCCATTCGTTCTATATGCAAGCCGATGCTGATCATGCTCGCAGGTATCAACTCGCTTTTGCCCTCGGTCAGGAATATCATCAGCGCATTGGATTTGAGTGTGCTCTGACGAAGCCGGTGAAGCAGCGTGACCGGCAGTTTACCCCGCACGCCGACCATATCGAATACGATGCACGATGAAACATTCTCACGCAGGATCAGCTCCGCGGCACGGAGCCCCTCGCGGACATTCTCGGGGCTGACAACCAGAAGGCGCGATATATCGACTCCCGAGGTTTGCGCGGCTGCGGGGAAAAAAGTCCCGCTGAAATCGAGATAGGTCACTACTCCACACGCTGTATGTTCTGCGAGGCTGCGGAACAGGACACTGGTTTTACCGGATGATGTGTTGCCGTTTATCTCGAGAATCTGCCCGTGCGGGATACCATCATCCCTGAACAGCCGATCGAGTGCCGGTATCCCGGTCGAGAACCTGGTACAGTCCCGTGTGTCGCTGTAGAGCGCGTCGGGCCACCGCCTTCGGATGATCCTTTTTAGATCGGCGGTGCCGGTAATCGTTGTGTTGTCACTCTCTCGTATGGTCATCGTTTTCTCTCATCCTGATCTGTTCAGTTGGACAATCGATGTTGTACAATTCCTGCGTCGGCGGTTGCCTGACGTGTGAACTGACACTATTACAGCCTATCACGTTCTTGCATGGTCTTGCGGTCAGATCTCTGACCGTGTGACCTGCAAGTTCTCCTGACTCGTACCAGGAGCGCGATCCGATTGTCGGGTTTCTCATTCCCGCGATGAGGGATTCGGAACCCGACCTACAAATCTACAAGTCTGATTTGGCAGAACCACTGAAGGTTCTGCCCCCTCATCTTTATACGCACCTTATCGTCATAAGGTGCACATATGTGCAGTAGAAATATAAGTCAATCTTCCGGGTTGTCAATCGCATTTTAGGAGAGAGGGTAGAAACTTGTCGCAGAATTCTGTCAGGAGCCGGAGAGCTTCTTGCCACAGATGCAGGCATGCCGCTAGTCTTTGTCGGATGAAAGCATCGATGAGGTGCCTTGTTCCGGCGAACGGGAGAAAACGCAACTTTTCGCAAGGACGTACACTCAGAATCTAATCCACTGCCACACAACAGAATAATCTTCTCAATATCCGGAATGTCCCTGCCGATATCAAAAACATCTTGACAGATGCACAAATGTGCACTATATTCGATCTGCGTTCAAAACTAACCCGAGGTCAGCTCAAATGAAAGGTGAAAATAGAGATGTCAGGAGAGAGAAATGCCGTCTTCAGTCGTCTGAACGGTGTTACGTTGCTGGTCCTCAGAGCCGGCCCGATAATCCTGCTCTGCTTCTATCAGGAGGTCATATCTGTCCTGAATGTGGTGCAGGCATGATAAATCAGTGCGCATGCTGGCTCTGCCCGGCGTGCGGGTACAGCAGATGTGGAGGTTAGGGAAAAGAGGGGAATCCATGAACATTTCAGCACTTGAGGATTACGGTATCCCGAAGCTACTGATCGACAGATGGCGGTCCGAACAGGGTGAGTCGCTCCTGAGGCTGCAGGAGCGAGCGGTGCGCGAGTATGGTCTGCTCGATGGCCGCTCGATTCTTATCTCGGCGCCGACATCATCCGGAAAGACATTCTGTGGAGAGATGGCCGCGGCGAAAACGCTCACCGATGGCCGCAAGGCTGTGTTTCTCGTACCGCTAAAAGCGCTTGCTGAGGAACGGTATGCGCGATTGCGCGAGAAGTATGATCCGCTCGGGATCCGAACGGTCATCTCCACTCGCGATCACGCCGAATTCGATGGGGAGATCGAACAGGGTAAGTTCGATCTCGGAGTGATTATCTACGAGAAGTTCTACCAGATGCTCGTTCGGAATCTCGATCTCCTTCAGTCGGTCCGTTTCGTAGTCGTGGATGAGCTCCAGATGCTTGCGGATGATAGCCGTGGGGCAGTACTGGAAATGATTCTTCTTTTGATGCTCCGCAGCACATACGATGTTCGAATCGTAGGACTGTCCGCTGTGTTGTCCAATGCTCGCGATCTTGCTGAATGGATGAATGCCGATCTTCTCGTCGAGAGCCACAGGCCGATCGAACTCAGGCAGGGTGTCCTTCTCGGCGACAGTTTCCGTTACAGATGTTTCAACTCTCGCGAGAAGGGTGATGAGAAGATGTCGGTGACGGATGAGTCGTCGGCCGCAGATTTGCTCCTTGAAAACGTGCAACGTCTGGCCACGGACGGGGAACAGGTGCTCGTGTTTCTCAAGAGCAAGGCGGCGTGCATGCAGCTCGCTTCGCTTCTTGTCGAACGAGCGAGTTTCGGAGGCTGCGAGGCTATCACGGCTGATCTCATGTCCACGGAGCGTACGACGCTCGCTAAGCGGCTGGCTGAGTTCGCGACCAATGGGGTGGCGTTCCATCACGCCGATCTATCCTATGCCGAACGGCGACTGGTAGAGAAGTACTACCTTGGCGGCGAAATCCGCGTGATATTCGCGACGACTACTCTCTCGCTGGGGCTGAATCTCCCGGCGCAAACGGTCTTCATCGAAGGGTATCGCTTCAAGCAGGGGCACTACTCCGGAGAGCCCGTGATCGATTATGTTCACTGGAGCGACTACGAGAATATGAGCGGACGAGCGGGACGACTCAGTTTCGGATCGGAGTTTGGCCGCGCTATCCTTCTCGCCAATTCCGATCTCGAGCGGGATATGCTTTGGAAGAAGCTCGTCTGCGGAGAGCCGCAGCAACTCTGCGGCAAGCTGTTTTCAAGAAGTCTCGAGGATATCATTCTCGCGCTCATTGTGTCCGGATGCGCCTCAGACATAAGTCAGTTGAAAGGTCTGATCGAAGGCTCGTTCAGCCGGCTTAAGTCGGACTCAACCACCAATGATATTGACGCTGCCGGCGATGCTCTCACCCGGAGCGAACTGATCTACAAATCAGAGCGCAGGATTTTGCCCACCGAAACAGGTCGAAAGGCCGCGTATGCCGGAGTGTCTGCTGCAACTGCGGTAGCCTTCAAGCGGCTTCTAACAGAAGACCCGAGCTACTCCGACCTGGTCTGGCTATTTGAATTCTGTGACACACTTGAAGGGCACCGTGTCTACATCCCGCGCAATCTTCGCGAGAAGGCTGAGAGGATCGTTCTGGAGCGGTTCATTCGTGAGGCTTCCGCAGATGATGCGGCCTCGCATTCGATCAGCGAGATCATTGACAGCCCGCATAAGGCGGATGCACAAATCATCTCTCGGATGCGTCTCGCGATGGCGCTGCGAGATTGGAAGAACGGTACAGAGATCCGTGAGATCGAACAAAGTTATCGTCTCTTCGCCGGAACAATTCAGTCGTCCGCAGAAACGGTCGCCTGGCTTGCTGAGAGTGCGGCTACGATCGGCAGCGCGATCCGTGTCGAGAAACGGCGTATCGCCCGCTTGAAGCGAATGTCGTTTAGTGTGAAGCATGGTTTGCCTTCTGAGATCAGAAAACTGATCGGGCCGCTCAATGGTTTGCTATCAAGATCGGAGTTCATGCTGTTGCATGAGTCGGGCATCTGTCGGCCCGTTGAACTCCTTCAGAGTGATCGCAAGTTTCTATCATCAATCATACCAGAGAACAAGTTGGAGGAAGTTATGACGAGAATCTTGTCTGAGAAGAACGGTTTGGGTGCGAGAATGGCCGAACCGGGAGAAGTGAAGCTCCGTATGACCGCGACGCCGGTCAGGGACCGTTACCGTATCTACTGGAAAGGGAGCCCGCTGAATCTGACGTCGAAGAGCTTCAAGTATCTCTTCAAACTCGCGGCGTGGCGAATGCTGGAGTCGAACGGATGGATCGACAAAGAGCAGCTCGAGCCCGGATTCAACCAGGCGCGATATCTCTATAACCTCAAGAAAGAGATCGGAAATCCCAAGGTGTCCGGCAGTGGTTTGATCGAGAATGACCGTAAGGGCGGATATCGGCTCTGCCTTGAGCCCGGCGAGATTGAACTCGATTTGAACGGAGTCCGTCAACTCGGCGATTTTGAGTTAACGGACATTGCTGATCGTCTCGAAATGAAACTCCGTGCCGCGAGCTGACAGCCGTTGCGATACAAAATGGGACACCTCTGTCCCGAGGTGAAACTTGTCAATACACATGTTCAAGATTGGCGGACTGAGAAAGATAAAGGTATAGCGTACGACGGTAAACGGCCGATAACAAACTTGAAGATGTAGCTTTTCGGATAATGCAACTTTGGGGACGAGATGACGAAATCGAACAGAGTTTCTGGAGAGGCACTCGCATATCCGGTACTGCCGCTCAAGACTACCGTTGTTTTTCCAAGAACCGTTGCAACTCTGCATGTAAGCCGCAAGCAGACGATCGAGCTGATTAATCAGAGCCAGAAGACGTCCGATGAAATCGTCCTGGCGCTTGCACCGGGTACTGACGATCGCGAGGTCCGTTTCAGAGATTTCCACCAGACAGGTATTCTCGCTCGTATTGTCAAGGTTCAAGAGTCGCACCGGGACAGCCTGATTGTGACGTTTGCCGCGGAGAAACGAGTCCGCCTTACACGGTTTGTAACCGAGGAGCCGTACTGTACGGCCTACGTTGAGGATGTCCATGAGGAACTCGGAAATCCGAACGAGCAGCTTGCGCTGACCGAGAGAATCGCAAGCCTTGTCGAGCGGTTGATCAAGAAGGATGATCGCTATTCCCCCGAGCACAATAACCTGTTCGATCTGTCGAGGGATGTCCCCGGATCATATTGCGATACGATAGCGAACCAGCTCTACATTCCGGTCGAGAAGAAGCAAAAGGTTCTCGATGCAATTTCGGTTACCGAGCGCGCTGGAGTTCTGCTTGGTATCATAACCGAAGAGCTGCAGAAACTAACGATAGAGAGCGAGCTCGAGTCCAAGGTGCGGATCTCGATCGACAAGACGCAGCGTGAGGAATTCCTTAGGAAGCAACTTGCCGAGATCAGGCGTGAACTGGGTGATACCGATCCCGAGGACAGTCTCATCAATGAGTATCGAGAGCGGGTTCGCGCGTTGCCGGACCTGCCTGAACACGTTGTAAGTCGAGCGAGCCTCGAAATCGATCGCCTCAAGATGCTCTCTCCAGCATCGTCGGAATACGGTTCCACCAAAGGATATCTCGATTTTCTTCTGAATTTGCCGTGGAACAGGTTCAGTCCGGAGGAGACCCGTTTGGCCAAGATCGAACGGGATATCAAGACCGAGTATTACGGTCACGAGTCGATCAAGGAAGAGATTCTCGAGTATCTCGCGGTCAGGAAACTTACTGCGGACATCCGGTCGCCCGTGCTCTGTCTCGCGGGTCCTCCCGGAACGGGGAAGACCTCTCTCGCGGAAACAATCGCCTGCGCGCTCAACCGTGAGTTTGTGAATATCAACGTTGCGGGCCTGACATCGGTCGATGAGATACGGGGCTCCAATCGGGCATTCGTTGGTTCCAAGCCGGGCCGAATCATGCGGGCATTCACAGGGATAGATAGCTGCAATCCGGTGATTCTGCTGGATGATCTCGACAAGCTCTCGGAACATCGTATCGGTTATAGTCTGCCACTCCTCTTTGTGGAAATTATCGATCCGCGTCAGAATAAGTTCTTCGTGGATGAGTACCTCGGACTCCATTTTGACCTCTCGCACGCGATATTCATTGCCACGGTTGACACGCTCGACACGATTCCGGACGCTCTCAGCGAGAGGATGGAAGTAGTAGAGTTTCCGGGCTATATCGAGGATGAGAAGGTTACGGTGGCGGTGGATTTCCTCGTACCGAAGCTAATGAGACGCTACAAGCTCAGCCAGTCCGACCTGAGGTTCACTCGTGGCGCGCTTCAGAAGATAGTACGCAACTACACTCTCGAATCCGGGATCTTCAACTTCAAACGTGAGCTGGAAGTTATCTGCAGGAAGTGTGTCCGTCAAAAAGCGAAGTCGGGCAGAATCTCCTGGCGCGTTACAGAGAGGAACCTCGAGAGATTCCTCGGCACACCATTGTTTATTCCGGAAGTCGCAGAACTCGAACCCGAGATTGGTGTTGTTACGGGCCTTGCCTGGACAGAGTCGGGCGGCGAACTTATGATGGTCGAAGGGCTCAAGATGCAGGGCGTTGGAAATGTGATCACGACCGGATCGCTTGGTGAGGTCATGCAGGAGTCGATTCAGGCCGCGCATTCATACGTTCGCTCGAAGGCGGAGGTCCTCGGAATCGACCACGCTGATTTTGACAACTACGACGTACACATACATTTTCCCTCTGGCAGCATCCCCAAGGACGGCCCATCGGCGGGTCTCGCGGTTTGCATGGCGATCGCGTCCGTGATGTCGAATTGTCCGATACGCAATGATGTTGCGATGACGGGAGAGGTTTCCCTGCGCGGAAAGGTGCTCCCGGTCTCCGGTTCCCGTGAGAAAATCGCAGCAGCACATCGTGCTGGAATCTACAAAGTGATTCTCCCGCGTGCAAACGAGAAGGATATTCGATCGCTTCCTGACCAGTTGACGAAAGATATGGATTTCACGTTTGTCGAGGATGTGGAGGAAGTTTTCGAGCATACGCTGATGAACTTCGATCCGGAGGTTCTCAACCTGCAGCAGATAGTCGAGAGCGAAATCTCCAAAGCCGCTAAGAACATCCAGAGAAAAGGCCAGCTCAGCAGCCGCGCCGGGGCGGGACGCCGCCGCAGATCGGCATCGAAGAAGAAATAGTCGCCGGGCATCGATCCGATCACCCGTGAATCCGGGGCTTGTTAAAAAAAAACTGCGGCCTCGTGCAGAGCAGTCATCGCGAGTGAGCGTAGCGAGCGTGGCAATCTTTAAGTCGCCTAACACTTTCCGCCTGCGAGGAGATTGCTTCGCTTCACTCGCAATGATATTATGAA
>CAYQCE010000063.1:0-18723 GCA_964415885.1 uncultured Ignavibacteria bacterium | reverse complement strand
CTTACAGGGCTTGTTGAAAAAGTTCGTATCGCTGGAAAAGCTGTCATCGCGAGGAATCCCGCGGAGGCGGAATGACGCGGCGATCTCATAGTCAGGCAATACTATGCGGCTGCTTTAAGATTTCCACGCTCACTGCGCTCACTCGCAAAGATTGAGGTTTTGGGGTTTCTCAACATGCCTTACATGCTGGTTTCTTCCTTCCTTGTCACCCCCGTGAAGACGAAGGGCTATCTTCCCTTCTTCTACGAGCAATCGAGAAGCCCTCCACTGGTGTGCCGCTATGTTGGGTGGCAAATCAATCTACGAACCACCTGCTCTAAGATAGAAGATGGATTCCCGCCTTCGCGGGAATGTTACAACCGAAAGACACACTGCGATCCACAGGCCAGAGTGGGCCCGCCATACCGGCCCAGTTTCTTATTCGCCGATCTCATTCTGCAAACAAGCAATCTCCGAGCTACATCCTCAAGTGGGCCTCGAGTACCTCGAAAAACCTCTCCCGCGCATATCTTTCTATCCAGGGCTTGTGGCCGCATTTCTCCATCAGAATGAATTCGAAATCTCCAAGCACACGTGACAGCGGCTCCCGCACTCCATCGGCCGGATGCGGATCGTAGTCGCCGTGAATCGCCACAACCGGGCATTTGACGCGCGACGCTATCCGTATAAGCTCCCCGCTTTTCCGCGGTTCTGCCGCCTGTGGCCACACGCTGTCGAATATGTCCGGCCTGAAATCGATTTCGGTGTCATCCGGCAACGGATCGTATGAATCGGCTTTCGACAGAAGCTTCGCGAAACGCTTGAAGGCATCGCCCGACGGTTTGCCCGTCGAATTGGTCAGCTCAAGGCTCAGTTCTCGCCATTTTTCCCGCTCATTGTCGGTCAGCCGCGCATTGCGTGTCTGAAGAATGCTACCTGCATATCGCTTTTCGAGTGGGCCGCTTCCAACGAGAATCAGCTTCCCGACGAGATCCGGGTATTCTGCAGCCACGACCAGGCTCAACCACGCTCCCCAGGAGTATCCGATGAGTACGGATGGCGTTTCGGCATGCGCGCGGATAATATCGCCCAGCTCTTCGACCTGCCGATCGATAGAAGCCTCAGTTTGTATCGGTTCGAGCACGCCACATATGTCACTCGGTTTTTCGTCACTCAGCCTCTCGGCGACCGGTTTCATCTCTCCCGCTGCGCCGGGACCGCCATGCACGACCACAACTCTGAACGGCTCTGAGCCGTATTTCCGCGGGTTGTCGGCGAATGTCACAGTATGGCACCGAGGATGTACTTGCCTGCAACGAAAAGCAGGGAGAGCATTATCACGGCCTTGATGAATCTTGTCGGCATATACTTCTGTATATGCGCCCCGATGTAGATACCGAGGAATCCACCGACACCGAACAGCGCTCCCAGAGCGATATCCGGCTTCACCACCGTCGCTGTCTCTGCGAAATGCGGTGCGCCGTAAGCGTAGAACAGCATCCCTGCGAGCGAGGTTACCCAAGTCGAGAACAGCGCTGCTCCCGCAATCGTGTGCACCGGCAGCCTGAGCACCGCTACCAGAAAAGGCGCGAGTATCGCGCCGCCGCCTATGCCGTACGCTCCGCCCACCACGCCAACGAGGAGACTCATTCCGAAGAGGATCATCGTCGGACAGGAGTATGTGTCATCGTTGAACTCGTATTCCACAGTTTTGAGGTCGAAGGAACGGGTGGTGATATGAAAACGCTGGCCTCGCTTTTTCGCAGTTTCACTCTTCCTCAAAAGATCCAAGAGCAGTCTTGCTCCCATGTATAGGAGAACGAGTCCTGCGAATAGCTTGAAGCTGGTCGGATCGGGAAGATACCGCACCCGGACGATCGCACCGAGAAACACGCCCGGCAGAGTCCCGATCGTCATTATGATCGCAATCGGCCAAACCATTCGCCTCTCGCGACTGTAGCTATACACACCGCTCGGAATCGAGAAGATGTTGTATGTAAGGTTTGTGGGGCTGACTGATGGAGCCGTGAATCCGAGAATGCTGACCTGAAAGGGCAACAGCAGAAACGCGCCGGAAAGGCCGCCCATCGAGGCAAAGAACGAGATAACGAATGTGACGAGGATCGGAAGCCACCAGTATGTTTCAACGCCGCTGACCGCGAATTCAACCATTTGAAACTCTCCCTATTGTCGCCGCTGGGATGGAAAAGCGCTTACACGAGTCTGTCAACTCTAATTTTTTCGCTAAACATGCAAATCCGCTCCATGATTGGGGCCTTCAGTTTCGTACATCCATATATAGGGCAACGAAGTAGGCATCCGCACAGGATGGAGGAGATCGACGCACAAATCTGGTGAATCATGTCCCGTTTTTCGGATTTTCTCTTTGTTTTTGAAGAATATCTATTATAATTCGTGAGTAGTCTGCGTCAGATATGTTCTTATCATTTGTGCCACAGGGCTTTAGTTATAGATAACAACTGCAGTGGGATGATAGTTGGTTAACCGTTCATCTATTTATTATACACACATCTATGTAGAAACGGAGGGAGATGTGAGGAAGCACGCTACACTGCTGTGCGTCCTGGCGTTGCTGTATCTATGCACCGGCTTCGCCTTCGCCGCACAAACTCACAAGCTAAGCGATTCCCCGACAGGAATGCAGCTTCTCGGTCAGGACCGCTCCGGTCTGACTATGGAGCTGAGTGTCGGTGAGGTCATGTTCGTTCCGGTCGACACAAAGGCCGGCGATTTCACGATGATTTCGATCAAGGGGTGCGGAAGGTCTTTTGATCTGCTGGGAGAGCCGGATCTACCGAAGGCCAACAAGTTACTGGCAATCCCGATTGGAGCAGAACTCCGTGCGCAGGTTGTCAGCTATGAAATGGACGAAATAGACCTGACCGAACTCGGAATCGAGACTCCGCTGCTTCCGACGCAGCCGTCTCTGTCAAAATCCGATGATCCGGATTTCGTACCTTTCGAGTACAATCAATCGGTCTATGCCGAGAAGGGTTTCTATTCGCATGAGCTCATCACGACGGAAGAGCTCGGTATTATGCGCGGTGTAAGGATAGGCAGGATTGCGATCTCGCCAGTGGAGTACAATCCTACCGGCAACACTGTCAGAGTCTACAAGAACATCGTTGTTCAGGTTGACTTTGTCGGCTCGGACTGGCCAAAGTCGGAACTGACATTCCAGGAGTCGTACTCGCCTTTCTTCGAGGCGGTCTACAACCGGCTCTTCAACTATTCGCCGTCGATGTTCACCGCGAATAAGGGCGATCTGACAAAATACCCGATCACGTATCTGATCGTTTCCGATCCGATGTTCGAGACTCAGCTCGAGCCGTTCGTCGATTGGAAGGTTCAGAAGGGCTTCAACGTAATCGAGGCCTACACCGATGATATCGGAACTTCCAAGACTGCGATCAAGAGCTGGATTCAGAACCAGTACAATACGCTGAGCCCGAAGCCATCCTTCGTGCTTCTCGTCGGTGATGACGAGCAGATCGAGGCTTGGAGCGGCACGGCCGGAAGCCATATTTCCGATCTCTACTACTGCGAGTTCACGAGCGATGTCTTCCCCGAGATCTACTACGGTCGATTCTCGGCTCAGAATTCGAATCAGCTCCAGCCGCAGATCGACAAGACTCTCGAATACGAGAGGTATGAAATGCCAGATCCGAGTTATCTCGAAGAGGTAACGCTGATTGCCGGCGTTGATGGCACGTACGCAATCACGCATGGAAACGGCCAGATCAACTACGGCACGAGTCTGTATTTCAACCTCGCTCACGGAATAGATCCGAATGTCTGGCTCTATCCGGATTCGGACGACCCTGGTGCATCGGCCGCTATCATACAGACGGTCAATGACGGTATTGGCTTTGCGAATTACACCGCCCACTGCGGTCACTCGAGTTGGGGCGATCCGTCGTTTACCACGAGCGACATTAACGGCTTGACCAATATTCACAAGTATCTGCTCGCCATCGGCAACTGCTGTTCATCGAATACGTTCGGTGACCCGTCCAGCCCATGCTGGGGCGAAGCCTGGCTGCAGGCAGAAAATAAAGGCGGTATTGGTTACATCGGCGCCTCCAACAGCACATACTGGTATGAGGACTACTACTGGGGCGTTGGCTACGGCCCGGTCATCGGATCCGGTCCGACCTACGAAGAGACTGGTCCCGGTGCATACGACGGCATCTTCCACGATCACGGCGAACCTGACAGCATGCACTATGTGTCAAACGACGCTATTATTTTCGCCGGCAATATGGGAGTGACCGAGGGTGGTTCCCGTGTAACCTACTACTGGGAAGCCTACCACCTGATGGGTGACCCTTCGGTCACCTCGTACATGGGCGTTCCCTCTGCGAATCTCGTGACTTATCCGTCGACGATCATGATTACCGAGCCCTCGATAACCGTTCAGGCTGCTCCGGGTTCATACGTCGGTATCAGCTTCAACGGTGTCCTGCACGGCGCAGGTCATGTTGACAATAGCGGCCAGGTTACGATTGATCTCGATCCGTTCGCGCAGCCGTGTGTCGCGGATATAGTAGTCACAGGCCAGAATCTCGAGCCCTATATTTCGACGATTCAGGTGATCACACCGTCCGGACCGTATGTCATCTACGATGAGAGCGACATTAATGACGCCACCGGCAACAACAACGGAATGATCGACCTCGGCGAGAGCATTGTCATGGGCGTTCAGGTCAAGAATGTCGGACCGGATGACGCTTACAACGTCGACGCCACTCTGACCACAACATCAACGTATGTCACACTGACGGATGATAACGAGTTCTACGGAACAGTGACCGGAAACGACGGACTCGGATACAGCGCGAGCGCGTTTGCGTTTGATGTCCACACCGATGTCCCGGATGGTCATGCCATTCCGTTCGAACTGAATGTCAATGGAGATGCGAAGGATCTCTGGACGAGCAATTTCGTCTACACCGTGCACGCTCCGGTTCTCGATAACCTCTCGCTCACTATTGATGATGCGACCGGCAACGGCAACAGCATTCTCGATCCGGGAGAGACGGCGGATATCGTCGTAACGCTGGGCAACTCCGGAAGCGGTATCGCTGCGAGTGTCACAGGCGTTCTGTCAGAGAATGACAGCTTCCTGAGCCTGGATGATCCGAACGGAACGTTCGGAGATATCAGTCCCGATGGCGGAGTTGCGGACAATGCCGCAGATGTCTTCACAGCTTCCGCGGACGCCTCGACTCCGATGGGTTACGCCGTGCCGATGACACTCGCTGTCACGTCACCGAGCGGTTACACCGTAGACCTGAATCTCATGATCACCGTGGGTGACAGAGTCGTCTTCTACTACGATGATTTCGCGTTCGACCAGGGCTGGACCGGTCTCGGTGGCAGCGCCGAGTGGGAGATCGCCTCATGCCAGGGTTTGGGCGGCGATCCTTCGACCGATCACAGCCCGACCACCGACAACCAGGTTCTGGGTAACGACCTTAGCGGTGACGGTGAGTATGAGAACAGTATCAGCACGACTCAGTGGGTTACCAAATGGATTGATTGCTCCGACTATAACGGCATCCAGCTTAGATTCCAGAGATGGCTGGGGGTGGAGCGGAACAGCTACGACCACGCCTATTTCGAGGTCTTCGATGGCTCGACATGGCACCGCCTATACGAGAACGGCTCATCGACGATCAACGAGACATCCTGGAACGAGCAGTATTTCGATGTCTCAGACTACGCCGACGGCAATCCCTATTTCGAGATCAGATTCGGTATGGGATCGACCGACGGCTCACAGACTCATTGCGGGTGGAATGTCGACGATATCGAGATGAAAGGGTACTACCAGGGTACCGGCGGCATCCCGAATATTTCGTTGTCGCCATCGGCCGTTCAGGACTCGCTCCTTGACGACCAGGTCGCACAGGAGACTGTCAGAGTCTACAACACAGGTGACGGCGAGCTTCGTGTCCGCTTCAATCCGGGTGTCGACTGGATAACCTGCAACACGGACAATAACTACGTACCGGCTGGCGACAGCCTGGACTTCACGTTCGATGTCAACACGACCGGTATGGCGCCGGGCAATCACAGCGGTTCACTGATGTTCACGTCGAATGACCCGGGGACGATCTCGGGAGAGGTGCCGGTCAATATATACATTCATGCTCCGTCGATTTCGCTTGCCGGTATGACCTGTGCCGACTCGCTTGTCGAGGGACAGACCTCGCAGCATACCGTGCACATTGACAATGTCGGGCAGGGCAACCTGCATGTCAGCTTCAGCACGACCGACGGTTGGCTCGACTGCTCCGAGGAGGACAACCTTCTGCCTCCGGGAGGGTCACTCGATTTCGTTATCGACATTGATGCCACCGGAATGGCACCCGGCAATCATACGGGTACCGTTGAGATGACATGTAATGACCCGTCGCATACCTCAGACAATGTAACCGTTGATCTCTATATCTACGAGCCGTTACTCAACGTTACCCAGACTTCGATTGATGTCGAGCTGGGTCAGCTCGAAGAGGTGACGGAACTTCTTACGATCGCGAACGACGGTCCCGGAAGGCTCCATTATACTCTCGATTATGTTATGCTGGACATGAAGGCTGTCAAAGGCGCAGGCGGAACTCTGCATCTGTCGTCAGCTTCATCGACCACAGATAACGTGGAGCCGCTCGGATTCAGAATCGCCGATCCGGACAAGACCGGAATAGAGGAACCATACTATCCACCGGTTGAGAAGGGTTCCGGCGGTCCGGACGACTACGGCTATCGCTGGATCGATTCCGACGAGCCGGGTGGTCCGACATACGACTGGATCGACATTTCGGCGGTCGGAACCGATGTAACGCTGGCGGACGACGGCATCTCCTCCGCGATCCCGATGGGATTTGGATTCCCGTTCTACAACAATATCTACAGCGATGTCTACATTGCTTCGAACGGTTACCTCACGTTTGAGAGTACGCCGAGCTCGTACACGTCGAATCAGGATCTGCCGGATCCTCAGTTCCCGGATAACCTGATAGCAATGTTCTGGGATGACCTGAATCCGGCTGCAGGCGGGGATATCTACTACTACTATGATGCTGCGAACGAGCGGTTCATCGTGTCATACGTTAACGTCCCGATCTACAAGAGCGGAGCCGGAACGGGATCGCTTACATTCCAGGCAGTCCTCTATCCGACCGGCAGAATAGTGACGCAGTATGGGACTATGGATCCCGGCGATAACTACCTCGGTCTCGAGGGCGCAACCGTGGGAATCGAGAATGCTGATGCATCCGATGGCCTTACGGTCGCCTACAATGCCGCGTACATGCACGACAATCTTGCGATCAAGATTTCGAGCACCGCGTGGCTCTCGCTTGGTTCTGTCTCCGGCACGATCGAGCCTTACAACACTGATCAAGTCGAAGTCATCTTCAACTCGAATGAGCTTGATTTTGGCTCCTACGATGGTCTGATCAACATCGATTGCGATGATCCGGCGAATCCATCGCACTCCGTACCTGTGTCGCTGCTTGTCTTTGACAACAGCTACATCTGCGGTGATGCTGACGGAAGCGGCGGTGTCGACATTGATGACATCGTGTTCACGATCAACTACGTCTTCTCCGGCGGTACTCCTCCGGATCCGGTGGAAGCTGCTGATGTCAATTGCACTGGTGGTGTTGACATCGATGACGTTGTTTATCTGGTAGGGTATGTCTTCAATGAAGGACCGGAACCGTGCGCTGACTGCAAATGATCGACTATAGTGTCGATTGAGTATATGGAGGCTGCCTTGCACAGGCAGCCTCTTTCTTTGTATATTCCCGTCGGGTCGCAATCCGGCGATCCACCGGAACCGGAGTCAATAACTATGACAAGAACAGCTCCCGCAGTGTTTTCCATTTTTATGATTTGTATCTCGCTGATCACCGCCCTGCCTGTCTCAGCCAGGGATCAAAGTGATGAGAGTAATTACCCGGTCAGATTCCAGGATGGCGATCTGGTGTTCCAGCGATCCAAGTCACAACTCGGCGCTGCGCTCGAGAAAGCGCTGAATTCGAAGATCACGCATCTCGGTGTGGTTTTCGTCGAAGACGACTCTGCGTTCGTGTACGAGTCGCGGGGCGAGGTCAAACGGACACCGTTCAATCGCTGGGTTTCTCGCGGAGTTGAACACCGTTTCGCAGTTATGCGTCTGAGGCATGCCGATAGTGCGTTGACAGCTTCAGTTCTGAATTCGATTCGTGGTGAATTCAAGAGGCATGAAGGAAAGTCATACGACGTGCAGTTTGACTGGGACGATGAGAGATTCTACTGTAGCGAATTGGTTTACAAGATGTTCAAGCGAGGGGCGGGAATTGATCTCGGCAGAATCGATAAGTTCGGCGACTTCAATCTCGAGCACGATATCGTGCAGTATTGGATCGGTGTGTATTTCCCCGATGGTCCGAATCTCGACAAAACGGTTGTATCACCCGTCTCGATCTACTACGACACTGAATTGGAGACGGTGTATACTACAATGCCGGAGCGCGGAATCACCTGGTGAGCACCATCTTTCTGACCTCGACAAAATCGCCACTCTGCAGACGGTAGAGATACAGGCCGGATGCCAACCCGGACGCGTCCCAGCGCACGGAATGGTCGCCCGCGGGCAGATTCTGATCTATCAACGTTGCGACACTCTGACCGAGAATATTGTAGATTGTCAACCTCGTGTGAGATGGTCTCTCGATTGAGAAGTTGATCGTGGTTGTCGGGTTGAACGGATTCGGGTAATTCTGGCCAAGGTTGTAAGTAAGCGGAATCTCTTTGGCATCACCCGGCTTTATAAATGGCTCCGGTACCTCCGTTTTCTGGTCGGTAAACACGCTGTCGATTTCGATAGCGATTCCTGCCAGCCTGATAGCACGGTACTTGAGAGCCGCAAGTTCGGCAGATTCGAAGAGAGCCAGCGTATTCTCCGCTCCGATCACCGCAAATGCGGCCTCTGCCGAATCACCGGGAGCTATGTCGAACGGTCCGGTGGATATCGCGATCGACTGGTCTCTGGGAATAGTTGGCGGCTCCTGAATTCCCCCTGACAGGAAACCCCACTTCTGTGCATCGGTTCTGCCGTATCCCTGTATGATGTAGCTGAAATTGTCGATAGCTGAAAATGATGTGGCGCCTTCTGAGTTCAGAACAGCAATCCCTCGCGGGTCATCGGTAAGCGCAGAGAACATATACCCCAGATTGGCATCGGCATAGAATCCGACCTTGTCCGAGCCGGCTCCGCCCCACGGCCAGTCCCAGTCGGAGATGAAGCCAATGCGAACACCGTTGAGTGTGCTGTCCGAATCATTGAACAGACGGTATATCAAGAAGATGTAATCATCGTCCGGATGCGCGGCAAACGCGAGAGTTCGCTGTGATATTCGTATCCCTATCGGATCCTCCGCGTTTGAGTCGTCGTAGATCGAGTAAGTCTCCTCGTCGGCCTGCTCTCCCGGTTCGGAGACTACAATATCTCCGCCCGGCACGACCGCGAAATCGGCATCCGATCTCCAGATCGGATTCCTTACGCCATCTGAAACATGAACCGAATCGACAGCTACAGCCAATCCCATCTCATACAGATGATTCTGGCCGTCTTCGGGCCACACGAATCCCGGGAGGCCAAGGTCGACGGCGCTGCCATCGGCAAAACCAAACTCCCCGTAGTTGGAGACGCCGAATGACGCCGAACCGGCATCATGCGTGTATTCTGATTTCAGAGGCGCTGATCCGACCGTGAATTTGAGCGGGATATTTGTCTCATAGTCGCCGGGCGATTCCAGATGGAGAGTGAAATTGACATCTGTGCCGGAGATTATGTCGTCTGCAAATGCTATGCTGAATGGGCTCTCAAAATTATTGACTGTGCCGTCGAGCGGTATGTCCCCGAAGTTGTACGTTGAGTCTACAATTGTGACGAATGAAGACTCGGTACGAATCGTTCCATCGACAGATATGACGCCGAGTCCTGAGTTCTTGAGCGTCAGAGTGAGTTCAATTGTGTCACCGGGATTTGGGGAGGCATTTTCGATGTCGAGTATAAACACGTTTGGTTCGCTGTTCGGCGCCAAAACCTCGAGTGCAGCCGGGATGTATATCAAACCGTACCCGGAAGCGTAATCCGGACCGGCTGATTCGATGTCGATAGCGGTTTCCATGAGTGCCTGCTTTATCGAGTCGACGTGTGCGTTGGGGTTGTACTGACGAAGCAGCGCGGCGGCACCGGCAACATGCGGGGCCGCCATCGACGTTCCCCACTTGACGCCGTACGATCCGTTTGTAACCGGCACAGTCGATCTGATGCGGGCACCGGGAGCTACGACTTGCGGCTTCAGAGATACATCGTCGCAATCGGAGGGTCCGCGCGATGATTCATTGTAGACCGAGAGTAACGAATCCGTAGGATCTATCATACCCACCGCGAACGAACTGTAGGGTGTAGATGCGCGGTTGGCAGGATTGCGGATTGTCTTCGGACCAAACTCCCCCTCGTTGCCGCATGCAAATACCACGAATACGCCGAGTTCCTCGATATTGTCAATCGCTCTCCAGAATACATCCTCACAGCCCACATCACTATTTCTGTATCCCCAGGAATTGCAAAGAACATCCGGGACGTCGGTGATCGTGTTCGGGTTGCCGTCCGGATCGGCGGCCCACTCGAGACCGTCGAGGATAAGCGCACCGGGTATATCAATAACCGCGGCTGAAATCCACTGAGCATCCGGCGCCACACCGACAGTATCTCCCGTGGCGTCATCATGTGCGACCATCAGTCCGAGCACATGGGTGCCGTGCTCGGGATTGCTCGTTCCGGGAAATGTATGCGGATAATCTTCGCCGTCGACAGGATCGAACCAGCTTTCGCCAGCGGAGTAGCCGTTGTTGCCTCGCCACGAATCGGTCAATGCCGGATGGTCGCCATCAACCCCCGTATCAAGACTGCCGACGAGCGTTCCCTGGCCTGTGTAGCCCAGCGTCCACATCGAATCGGCGCCTATGACCTTGAGCGCGGACGGAAGCGTGTCCATCGGCGCGCCGGCTGTTTGTGATCTGACAGGCTCAACTAGAAGGCCTCCACTTGCCTCGAAGATCACATCAACATCCGAGCGATAGGAGAGCTCGTCAATCAAATGGCCTCGCGCAGTAACGACGACAACATTATCAATCCAGTAGCCCTTGAACTCGTAAACATCACCCTCATCCTTGCGATCGGACAGGAATTGAGTGATGTCACTCTGCGAGCTCGCAGAGCGGGCTTTGAGAGCTTCTATCAGCCGAGCGTGCCGTGCCTGGCGGGTGAACGAATGCAGGCTCCTGGACAGTTGTGCGACATCAGTTTCGCCCTCATCATCCATACATACATAGACAGTGTAAGTGGCTGAAGGATCTTCTATCACCCTCTGCGCCAGATCTCCGGTAATGTAGCCCCCGAGGGATGAATGCGACATCCCGAAAAAGGCGGCTATCATGCCCATTATAAGTAATCTTGATCGTCTGGTCATAACAACTAACCTCTGCCAGAGTATTTACGTACGGGAGTCGCCTATTGACTGATCGGAAGGTCCACCAAGCCTTCAAAACACTGCTTTTTAACCGAGTTTGACGGCGGTACCGGATGCTGAAACCATCAGCATACCGTCGCGGATGACCTCATAGTCGATGTCGATCCCGACTACGGCATCCGCTCCGAACTGCGTCGCCTCAGTCCGCATTTCGTCGATTGCTATCTTGCGCGCCTTACCGAGTTCCTTCTCATACTGACCCGACCGACCGCCGACAATATCTGTGATGGAGGCAAATATGTCTCGCATGATATTCGCGCCGAGGATTGCCTCACCCGTCACTATGCCGAAGTACTTCGAAATCGTCTTGCCATCCACGGATGGAGTCGTAGTGAGAATCATATCGTCTCCTTCTGGAAATCAATTCAGATAACTAAGTAAATGACAGGTATGCGCGCAACTGCTTTTTGCTGCTTCGATCTATACTTCTGCGAGTTGATCAGCGGAAACGGTAATCGAGGCCTGCGCTCAGGAGCGACAACACGTTGTCATCCGCCTCCAGTTCATGATTCTGCCAGTCGACCGAGAGTATCAGGTTCAGCCTCAGTCCTTCATATACCTTTATGTCGGCAAGAATATTGAGCTTGTTGAGAGTGTAGTCGGTGTAGAACTCGCTGATGTTGTACGTATAGTCACGCCGTCCGTACGTATGCGATATGTCGCACCAGAGCCAGTCGCCCTGAGAGATATCGAAGCCGTACTCAAATGCTCGCTGCTCGAAATCCTGCTCCTCGAATTCCACATATTCCGACCAGAAGAATGTGAAGGAAGGCTTGATGTAGAACTCGGCTCCACGCACGAATTCGTATGAGCATTCAACGGATGCCACGTTGTAAATCGAGTTAAAACTCACGACATCCTGCGTATCGTAGTCTGTGTACTCAAACAGATTAGATATCTCGAAACGCACTCTGTCCGACGCGCGATATATGATATCAGCGTCGAGCAGTTCCTGAAGCCTGTCATCGAGATCCGCCTCCCTGCTCGATTCCGTGCGCGATACCTCGTTTTCAAAATCGATAGTAAGATTAATGCTCGGTGACCAGTAAAGCTCGAAGATCCCACGGTGGCGTGTGTAATCGATCCGTGACGAATCGGGTACATCACGAACGTCATTCCGGTACGCGACCAGCAGATAGTCTACCCAGCCAAACTGCCGCTCGACGCCGATTTTGAACCTGTTATAGTTATAGTCGAATGTATACAGACCCGACCCATCGAAACGTAAGAGCTCGAACGACTCGTCGACAACCAGAAACAGGTCATTGGCGATCTCAGGCTTAAACCTCGCCCGGAGATCGTTCGTGAAATACCCTACACGTTCGGACTCAGCATCGTCCCATAGACCTCGGAATTCCAGTTCATTGCTCAGATCGAGCGCGCCAATTTCGAGCCTCGCCCGTGTGTTATTGCGGATGTCCTCGTTTGACAGGAGTGTCAGGTTGTCGAATTCGATCTCTGCCTTCTTACTGACACTGCCAAGCCAGGCTATCCTTGATTTGAGGCGCGGTGTAGAAATATCATCGGTCGTTCGTTTGATCGTTAGAAGCGAATCCTCATCGACTGCGAGCGTATCGATCTCACTCAGATAGTATCCCTGCGTGATTTGATCGTAGCCAACTCCCAGTGTAACCCGAGTCTCTCCGGCGAATGCGCAGTTCATCACCGTAATCAGGAGGACTGATACGATACAGATTGAGGGGTAAGGTCTCAAATGACGATCCACTCTTCGCTGCTGATGAGTTCAGTATTGGTCTTACAGGCTGATAAGATATGATCTGTGGGTACCTGTGGTCAATCAACAATTAGGTCGATCGCCTTTGCAACAAGCTCTCTTGCGGCTTTTGCCTCGACTACGGCCCGCCGGAGATCATTAGCCGCCAATGCCGCCCGGGCGCTTTCCTGATGCTGCACTGCTGCGTCGAGCAGACGTTCCCCCTGTGCCTTCGGGTTCTGAGAGAGTTTTGTTCGCAGCCTTTCGATTTCCTTGTCTGTCTTTTCGAGGAATCTCCTGAGTCGCTCCGGCTGAATCTCCTGCTCCATCAGCTTTAGCGCATTGAGCGCGAGCTCACGGGCCTGCTTGGTTCGTTCGAGAGCTATTCCAAACTGCTTCGCGCCAAACTCTGCTCTCGCGCGACCTTGAATTTCCTCGGCCCTCTGGAGAAGAACCTCGGTATTGTCTCCGACTTCCATCTCGGCAGCAGTCTCACGAGCCTTGCGAATGAACTGTTCAGTTCGATCGAGTTCTCTTTCGAGCCTGTCCTGCGAATTCTCTATGGCGTCCGCAAGCTCGAACGCTTTCCGAGCTGTCTCTCGGGCATTCATGGTAACGGTCAGCGCTATTTTGATCCTGTTGCTTCGGAAGAATTCACGTGCTTCGGTCTGGGTTTTCTGAGCGCTCTCGATCAGTGAGTATGCTTTCTCATTGCGGGATACCCTGACTCTCTCCTCGGACTTTCGAATCAGCTCATCGGTACGCTCGATTTCCCGCCGGACCATCTGGTTGTTCTGGTCGGCGCTCTGCACGATTCCGATCGCTTTCATCGCCTGCTCACGCGCGTTACGAGTCAGATTCGCTGCCTGAATGAGTCTGTTCGATCGGTAACGATCCCATGCAGCCGTTTGAAGCTTCAGTGCGTTATTCAAATGCTGTTCAGCAATGGCCGATCCGGATTCGCGAACGGCTTCCTGCGCTCTCTCGATCACATTCTCAGTCTTCTCGAGTTCGTCTTCTACCTTGTCACGCGACTGCGCGAATAAGTCCCCACTCGAGATTAGCAGAACGATCGCTACAAGCGCCGTCAAAGCGAGTCTACATTTCATTGCCGAATAGCGCATTACCAAATCTTAACCTCCGAGTAACATTCTTTGCAACTGCCGTGCCGAATAACTTTGGTCAGGCGAATAGTCATAAATAGTTGATAGTCATTACCTTCAGTTCTTAACTCTGGTCGCTGAAGACGCGCTGAGCCGCAACGCTGAACGATTCGGTACATCGATGTGTCCCTCACGGTACACTATTTCAGGCCATATTTCTCCATTCGAGAGTAGAGCATTCTCCGAGTGATGTTCAGCAGCCTCGCTGCTTCCGATTTGTTGCCGCCCGACTCGCGCAGGGCATCGATAATCGCCTGTTTCTCGAGACTGCCAAGCGACAGATTATCGGGCTTCGATTCGGGCTTTTGCGCTATCGGCTTGGGTTTGATAGTGAGGTGATCCGTCGTCAGCGGTTCTCCTTCGGCAAGAATCAGCGCCCTTTCGAGTACATTCTTCAGCTCGCGCACATTGCCCGGCCAGTCGTATGCTCTCAACTGCTCGACCACCTCATCCGAAAGGCTGCCATACGAGTAGCCGAGCTTTCGGCAAAAGTAGTCCGCCAGCCGTGGGATATCCTCGCGTCGTTCAGCGAGGGTCGGCATATTGATCGGAAACACATTAAGCCTGTAATACAGGTCTTCGCGGAATCGCTCGCTCTCCAGTTCCTTTTCCAGATCACGGTTTGTGGCGGCGATAACGCGAACGTTCACATTGATCTCCTCGGTGCCGCCCACGCGGGTAACCTTCCTCTCCTCGAGTGCTCGCAGTAACTTTACCTGTACCGCTTGATTTATCTCGCCGATCTCATCGAGCAGCAACGTGCCGCCATCCGCGAGCTCGAACCTGCCGAGTTTTCGCTTTACAGCGCCGGTGAACGCGCCCTTCTCGTGCCCGAATAGCTCGGATTCGAGCAGAGTTTCGGTCAGCGCCCCGCAGTTGACAGCCACGAAAGGTCCTCGGGATCGGGAGGACCGCTTGTGTATCATATTAGCTATCAGCTCCTTGCCCGTGCCGGATTTCCCGAGGATCAGGACATTTGCATCCGTCCGCGCCACCTTCTCCACCATCGATATGAGCTCCCTGACCGGCTCGCTTTCGCCGATGAACTCATCGAAGGTCGCGCGCTCGAGATCGGTCTGAAGCTGCTCTGTAAGGGCGGTCTGTTTTTTGGATTTCAGGATTCTGCCCACGAGAAGGACAAGTTCATCCAGCGAGAAGGGCTTGATGAGGTAGTCGTATGCGCCAGCCTTCATAGCCTCCACGGCGGTCGATGCCGACGCGAACGCTGTCATCATTATTACTTCGGTCTCGGTGTTGCTCAACTTTGCCTCACGCAGAACCTCAAGCCCATCCGGCGGATCCATCTTGAGATCGGTCACGACGACGTCGAAGCTGCGGGTTCTAATCTGCCTGACGGCATCGGTCCCACTGTGGCAGAGGACGACATTGTGACCGGCGTCCTCAAGCGCACCGCCAACGAGGAATCCCATTTTCTTCTCGTCATCAACTACAAGTATCTGCGACATAATCAAATACCTCTCGGTAGAACGACCTCAATGGATGCTCCGCGATCCTCGCCAGACTCGATTCGTATAGTCCCGCCGTGCGAGTCGACGACACTCTTTGCGATGTACAAGCCAAGTCCCGAGCCCTGACTTCGAGTCGTGAAAAACGGTTCGAATGCCCGCTCCGCGATCTTTCCCGGAATCCCCGGTCCCTGGTCCTCAAATCGAAGCCGGATAGCATCTCTGCCTTTTATATCGGCATCCGTCACTCTGACTCGGAGCGAGCCGCCCCCGGTCTGAGCATCGCGGGCGTTTATCATCAGGTTCAGAAGTGCCTGGCGTATCGCGAATTTGTCTCCTGGCAGGTTGCCGTCTGCGGCAGAAATCTCCGACTCGAAATCGACCTCGATCCCCGCCTTGTCGAAGTCGGTACGTGTCTTGCGTACGAGATCCTCGGTGAGTTCGACGATGCTGAATTTTTCTCTTCGGCCCTCCGCCGGGTGAGCGAAGTCGAGATAGCCCGCGACGATCGAGTTTAACCGGTCGACCTCCTCGCCTATGAAATCGAATACCGGATCGTCCTTGTCGCCGTACTTCTTACGTATTCGTTCTGCGCTGTTCTTTATTATCCCGAGTGGATTGCGGATCTCATGCGCGATTGTCGCGGCCATCTCGCCCATAGATGATATTGCGGATGCACGTAGAATCGCCTGGTTTGCGAGCAGGATGCGGCGGTTCACGAGATAGAAAAGCAAAACAAAGAGCAGCATGAAGAGCAGGCTGCCGATGTTCATCAGCACAACGTTCTGCCGAAAATTCTCTAGTGGCCGAAAGAGTGTGTAGCCTCCCTCGGAATGCACGACCGCGATTACTTCATCGTCATAGTCGAAAACCGGAGCAAACGCCGAGACGAGATACAGCGAATCGCTGCGGAGTATCTCAGTTGCGGATGTTATTCCGGCAGTTGCGGATGTGAACTCCGCGAGGTTCAGAACTGCCGGCTGCCAGTCGATCGTGTCAGTCGGTACGGATAGGACGTTTACCCCATCGAGGTCGTAGACCGACATCTCGATTAGGCCGGAGACCTTCTTAATGTCCGAAAGCGTGCGGGATAATGTCGCGACATTGCGAATCTCATGCTCACTGCTGACGATGTCTTCGATTGTGAATGGATCCAGACGAGAGGCCGTAGCTTCCGCGACCTGTTTGACCTCTGTGCGCACTCGGCTCTCGAGGAATCTCTTCATCTGGAAGTAGAGGTACCACTGGCTGAAGTTGAAGAAGAGTACGAGTAGAACCGCGAAGATCGCGATCGCAACCGTGACTCTGCGATCGAATGCCTGTCTCATGCAAGTGAAACTACTGCCCTCTCGATCGCTGCGCAATAAAAACTGTACCTGAATGTACAGTCAGGATCATCTGACTGTCTGTGAAGTGTACCAGAATGCACAACCGCCGACCATCTCTTCGATTGCAGCAGAGGTTTTGACCGCAGTATTTCGCTGTTATTCAATGTGTTATCGATGAAATGCTCTTTTTGGCACAACAGTCGCATACACATTCGGACGGACCAATGATATGAGGGTTCACTAAATCAACTGGAGGTTCAGGTGAATATGAGAAGCAGTTTCAGAATACTCGCATTCATGATTTCGGTCTTTGTGGCGCTCGCAGGTTGTTCAAAGGATACTGTCGGAACGACGCCCAGCGAATCTACTCTGAACTATGAGGATGAATTCGGTGGATACACTACATCGGATGAATCCGTGGGTTTCGCGGATGAGATGATCCTCGATGAAATGTCTGATGAGAATGAGGAGGTCGTTCCGGTGGAGCCTTCGCTCTCGCCGGTATATGACAGCCTGGACGCCGATGAGGATGTTCGTGTCTACTGTCTCAAGATCCTCTGGGGCATGCTTGAGCTCGATTCCACAATCACAGATGTGACCGACTGGTCGGGTATGCTGGAAGTCGAGGAGGGCGCTATCAGACCCGCTCGCCTGATCAGGTTCGAGCGCGGTGACTACATCGAGCGCCCGCGGAACGACTACACGAAAGTCGAGTGGGTGTCCCATACCAGCGTTCACTACGACGGTATCATGGTATTCATCTACGACAGGCCTGATGAGAGGTCCGAAAATGCCAACACTGTGACATTCACGACCGGTCCGTATACTCGAACATTCCAGCTATCCGAGCTCGATTCGCTTTCAGAGATCGTTGAAGTCGACAATATCGGCAACAGCGTCTCGATCGAGGCGTTCCACGTTTCACCTCAAGTCCAGAAGAACGGTTTCATCGAGGGACGCTGGGTCAAGAAGGCGCCGCATCGCGGGATCTTCTTCGGTCGCTGGATTGCGTATGACGGCAGCTCGATGGGACACCTTCGAGGACACTGGGGCGTCGATAGAAGCGGAGACAAGGTCTTCTTCGGCAAGTGGATTACAAGACTGGGATTCTTCAAGGGGCTGCTTCGGGGAACCTGGAACACGGATATCACGACCGATGCCGCGGATCCGATGAAGGGTCAGTTCCGGGGCAAGTGGGTGAATCGCGCTCGCACGGTAATGGGTGAACTTCACGGGAACTGGACCGCCGTTCCGAATCCTCCGGACAACAATGGAAACGGCAATATGAACGGCAACGGAAATCAGAAGGATACCGATGACGTCGGCACTATTCCGAAACGCGCACGTGGGTTTTTCCAGGGCAAGTACTCCGAATATGTGCCCGAGATTTAGAGCACTCTCCTATCCGTATATACATAGATGCGTGAAAAAACAGCCTGTCTGCGAAGACGGGCTGTTTGG
>CAYQCE010000062.1:0-20264 GCA_964415885.1 uncultured Ignavibacteria bacterium | reverse complement strand
AGCGCCGCATTCATTTCCTCAATCTGCCCACCGAGTGCAAGATCACGATCTTCACAATCTCCGGCGATGTTGTCCGGGAGCTGGATCATCCGGGCCGCCACAGCAACACCGATTCGAAGCTGACATGGAATGTGCGTTCGACCAACAACGAGATCGTGACATCCGGCATCTACATTTACACCGTCGAATCCCGCTGGGGCAAGCAGATGGGCAAGATCGTGATCGTCTTGTAAGAAATCGGAACCTCTACCGACAAAGAAGTTGTTGACTAAAACTAGAAACGGCGTATATTCTGTGTCGAACTTTAGAGGAGTGTGAGTTATGGCGAAAAGACAATCATTTGCGGATAAAGCAAGCAAGAAGAAGCACGAGAAGGTCTGTCCCGAGTGCAATCAGACGGTCCAGTTTTCTGTAGTGGTATCGCCGGAGCCGACCAAGGACGGCAAATCCTATCGCATGCGCTCAAAAACAGTCGGTATCTGCAAGTGCAATGAGAAGGCCATCCTGGCCTAAGTCTGCATAATTTTTCGACTACAAAAAGCCAAGTGCTAAATTCGGCCCTTGGTTTTTTTGTCTCCATAATAGCGGGAAGAAATCAGGGATGAACGAAAGCAAACTCCGCGCTCGAGTTGAGAACGAATTTCTGCCGTTTGTCATCAAGCCCGGCCGCTATGTCGGCAACGAGCTGAACAGCGTCCGTAAGGATCATGATGACCGTTTCCGCGTGGCGCTCGCGTTCCCGGATCTCTACGAAATCGGAATGTCGCATCTCGGAAGCCAGATTCTCTATCATATCATAAACAAGCTCGACTACGCCCTGGCGGAACGGGTATTCGCGCCCGATTCGGACGCCGAGAAGGTTCTTCGTGAGAAACAGATCCCGCTTTACTCTCTCGAGTCGTTTACCCCGATCAGAGATTTCGATATTCTCGGCTTCACATTCCCGTACGAACTCTGCAGTACGAACATCCTGAACATCCTCGATCTCGCCGGAATACCTCTCAGGCGCGAGGAGAGAAGTTCAGATCATCCGCTTATCCTGATTGGCGGATCGTGCACGTTTAACCCCGAGCCACTCGCCAAATTCGCCGACGCATTCTTCATTGGCGACGCTGAGGAGGCGATACCCGAGATCATTTCTGCATTCCGCGATTCCGGGGACAATCAAAGAGAAGCACTTGAAAAGCTCTCCGCAATCGAAGGCATCTACATTCCCTCGTTCTACGAGGCCAAGTACGAAAACGGACTCTTTGCCGGACTCGAGAAGACCTGCGACGCAGCGCCGGACACGGTTAATGCTCGAAAGATATCGGAGCTGCGGGAAGAGTTTTATTCCGAGGCACCGATCGTACCGTTTGTGGAGATAGCCCACGATCGCCTCGCAGTAGAAATAATGCGCGGCTGCCGCCGGAATTGCCGCTTCTGTCAGGCACGGAATGTATATCGCCCGAGGCGGGAACGTGATTCGAAGGCGGTCATTAGGTTTGTGCAGGAGAGCCTCGCGAAAACAGGTTTCTCCGATGTCACTCTCCTCTCGCTCTCGTCATCGGACTACGGTGATATAGAGAATGTGGTCACGGCTCTCGCGCCGAGGCTGTCTGAGCAACATGTAACACTCTCACTGCCATCGCTGCGGCCCAACGGTTTCTCACTCGATCTTGCAAAGAAGCTGTCCGCGGTCAGAAAGTCCGGGCTGACGCTCGCACCGGAGGCAGGTACGGAAAGACTGCGTCGGGTGATAAACAAACCTGTGCCCGAGGATCAGTTTCTCGATGCTGTCAAGGCCGCAATTGAAAACGACTGGAACACACTCAAGCTCTATTTTATGGTGGGGCTTCCTACCGAGACCGACGAAGACATCGATGGCATCTGCGAATTGGTGAAAAAGATCGTACATTTCTTCCGCGCAAAAAAGGGAAAGAAAGCGATTAACGTATCGACCTCACCGTTCTGCCCGAAACCGCACACACCGTGGCAGTGGGAGGCGCAGATCGGCGCGGATGAGATCGTCGAGAAGCAGCGGTACATATCGAAAAAGACGCCCCGCATGGTAACAGTGAAATACCGTCAACCGGATGTCACACTTCTCGAATCCGCCCTTGGACGCGGCGATCGCCGAGTGGGCGACGTAATCGAGCAGGCATTCAGAAGCGGCGCACGTTTGGATGCCTGGACAGAGCATCTGAACTACACAATGTGGGTAGAGGCTTACAAAAAATGCGACCTGGACATAGCCGATTATCACAAGGAGATACCGTTCGATGCTCCGCTGCCGTGGGATCATATCCAGATCGGAGTTTCGAAAGACAAGTTGAAGCGCGACGCGATGCTCTCGAAGGGAATCGAAGACAAGCCGGACCTTGCCCTGCCCTCTGGGAAAAAAGACGATGCTACCGCTGAGCCGCAGGCAGCATCGCAGAAAATGGAGTATGGTCGACGCAGCAAGCGCACTAAGACAGCATCTCCGATCCAGGTTCCCAATTCCAAGGTAAGGGTACGCTGGAGCAAAAACGAAAACGTCAGATTCATGTCGCATCTCGACAATTCGAGAGTCTTTGAACGGGCGCTGCGACGCGCGAAAGTACCGGTTGCCTACAGCCAGGGATACTCGCCTCACCAGAAGTTGGCATTCGGGCCGCCGCTCACTCTCGGGCATACCTCGGAGGCAGAGTATGTCGACATCCAGCTCGAGGCACCGTACCAGGAATCCTACTTCGACGCTCTCAACGCTGCGTTACCGGATGGATTCGAGATGCAGCAGACGATGGCGCTCGTAGGCAAAGGGCAATCGCTTTCTGCACTGATCAATATTGCGATCTACGAAGTCGTGGTGCCGCTCAATTTCGTCGAGGCGTCCGAGAAGCGGATCTGGATTCTGGAGCAGGAGTCGATCATTTCGGAAAGAGAATCCAAGACCGAGGTCAAGGAAGTGGAGATACGGTCGGCTATTATTGACGTGGAGATATCCGAACTGAATGGCGCCACCGTTGTCCGTATGACGACCGGACTCGGTAAGCTCCCGTTTGCGAGGCCGACGGAAATCCTGAAGTTCGGGTTCGGGATGTCGGATAATGAGATACTGCCGCTCAGGTTCCATCGTGCCGATCTACTCATAAAACGCGACGAGAATTATCTCACTCCGTTCGAAGTATTCTAAGAGAGGCTGCAACTACAGCGCAATCCTGTAACCCACTGACACTTTGAAGTTGGAGTCACGATCCCGTATCAGGTCTTCTTTGATGAGACGATCTATCTCGGAATCGTAGTCAGCTATGTAGAGTATTTCGAAATCGATCCCGTGTGTCCTGCGGCTGCCGAGATAAACTTCTGTACCGACACCGAAAGTAAGCCCGTTGTAGGCCTCGAAGTCCGCCCGCGCGGTTGCGTTCGGATTCATGACCTTGAGCACCGAGTTAGTGCCGTAATACACGGACAACCTCGGCGAGACGCGCGAGAACGACCGGATGGGGTAGTATCTAAGACCGAAGCTCCATCCCACACCGGCTCCTACCATCGTTCCAAGTCCGGCGGCGACACGGACTCCCGGTACAATTCGAAGTTCGAGATTCCCGCCGATTCCGCCGAACGGCACTCCGACGCCGGAGGCGATCGAATTATGGGGAGGCTCCTCTGACACCTCAGTCCTGGATTCTTCGGCATAGGCCTGAGATAGAAGCAGTAGCGCAAAAACAGTTAGCGCGATAATGAGTCTGTTCATGATACAGGTACCTCCATACCATACATACGCTCGAAATCTCCAAATGGCAAGGTCAGAGATCGCAAATCACGCCGATATATACAGACAGAGCGATTTGCCTTGCGATAAACGGGAATTGAACATAATCTGAACCGTATGATCAAGAATAACAAGCAGCCGGCGGATCCGGTCCGCCAGGGGGCGCTGAGGATTCTGAACGACTTCGACCGGCGGCCCAAGCCTCTGCCGGAGATGATCGAGGAAAACGCCACCCGCGGGCAAATGTCCCCGATAGACCAGGCGTTCATGCAACATCTGGTCTATGGTGTAATTCGCAACCGAGAGAGACTCGACTCAATCATCGAGAAGTTCGTCAAGCAGAGGGACTTTCGCAAAAATCGCATGAAAGCGAACATCCTCAGGATCGGAGCTGTGCAGCTAATGCCCGGCTCGAAGGTGCCGAAACCGGCTGCCATCAATGAGTCGATCAAGCTGATTCGCGCTACACTCGGCGACGGCCTCACGGGATTTGTCAACGCCGTGCTCCGGCGTATAGCGGATGATTCGGATCGCCTGTTTGCGTCCAATCCGAATCCGACAACAACGGCGGACATGGTGGTCAGATATTCCCAGCCAATGTGGCTCGTCGAGATGCTGGAATCACAGTACGGCGAACAGAAAGCTCGCGAGTTTCTGTCGGCATTCGAAGAGCGTCTTCCGCTCTCAGTCCGAGTAAACACATGGAAGACAACAACAGAGGAGTTTGAGAACGAGCTCCATGAACTGAACTTCGAGGTTCGAAAGAGCGAGCTTCTCGAGCACTACTACTATCTCCCTGACGGTGTCGACCCCAAGTTTCTTTCACTCTTCGCCGACGGTCAATGCTTCGCACAGAACATATCATCGGGACTGGTGGTCGAACTCACCGCTCCGGCACCGGAATCGAAAATCGCAGACCTATGCTCGGCACCCGGCGGGAAAGCCGCAGCTATATTCCTGAGAACCAACGGCACTGCCAGGATTACGGCTCTCGACGTGGATACGCGAAAAGTCGATCTGATCAAACAGAACCTTACCCGCCTCGGTCTGCCCGGCATTCGTGTCGGCACAGCGGACGCTCGCAGATTCGAGGAGACCGGGTTTGACATAGTGCTGGTGGATGCCCCCTGCAGCGGGATCGGTACACTCGCCAAACATCCCGAGATCAAATATACTCAGTCTATCGAGAATATC
Source organism: uncultured Ignavibacteria bacterium (assembly GCA_964415885.1). Lineage (GTDB taxonomy): Bacteria > Zixibacteria > MSB-5A5 > JAABVY01 > JAHJOQ01 > CAYQCE01. The sequence goes on along the minus strand of CAYQCE010000062.1, from coordinate 15,334 downwards.
CAGAAGCTGGCAAACCTCCAGTTTGAGATGCTCGACAATGCCTCGAAGATTCTGAACAAGGGCGGATCAATCATCTATAGCGTTTGCACTCTTTCACCGGAAGAAACCGGGCAGGTCAGAGAATCATTCCTCAAAGCTCACCCGAACTTTAATATTGAATTGCCGGATAGTTTTAGATATCATCGATTCGTGCAGGAGGACAGATCGATACTGGTTCCCCCGGGCGATGGCCTGGAAGGAATGTACGCATTCAGAGCTCGGAAGACGCGATAGATGACAGATTCCACGAGACGTTTCCTCGGTTTCATACCGCGCGGTACTCTGTGGGGGAACCTGACCAGGTTCTTCATAATTCCCGTAATTGTGCTCGTCATCCTGTTCTTTGTGGCTGATATGATCATAATGCCGGAGATAACCCGTCATGGCGACGAGTTCCCGCTGCCGGATATCCGAGGAATGAGCCTGACCGATGCGGTCGATACACTCAAATCTCTCGATGTAAAATTGCAGATCGCGGGCGAGGAACCGGTGCCGGGCATGCCCGAAGGCCGAATTGTCTCACAGAATCCGCTCGCCGGTTCGAGGGTCAAGGCAGAGCGCCGGGTCAAGGTCGTAGTCTCCGCAGGCGAACAGATGGTTGAGGTACCCGAGATGGTCGGTTTCTCGCAGCGCCAGACCGAACTCAAGCTCCGTGAAGCCGGACTCAAAGTCGGGACGTTCAACTGGGCAAGAAGCGACTCGCTGCCGGTAAATGTCCTTCTGTACTCCGTGCCATCCGGCGGATCGCTCGTGCCTGAAGGCACGATCGTCAATCTTTTCTTCAACAAGGGCAGCCAGTCTGATGTCGTTTTCGTGCCCCAATTCATCGGGATGAATCTCGGAGATGCAGAGTATATCGCCGACTCACTCGGACTTATCATCGGCAGGGTCGATCACGCGGTCAGCAACGAGCTTCTGCCGAATACGATCATGTGGCAATCCGAACGACCCGGCTCGAAAGTGGAGATCGGAAAAGAAATAAACCTCAGAGTATCGGTGACTGACTGATGATCAAACTTGCGCCATCAATCCTCGCCGCCGACTTCGGTCATCTCGCGGACGAGATTAAAAAGAGCGAAGAATCCGGAATAGACTACTTGCATCTCGACATCATGGACGGTCATTTCGTGCCGAATCTGACATTCGGCCCGGAGATAGTGAGATTCGTCAACGAGACCACCGACCTTCCCCTCGACGTTCATCTTATGATCTCGAACGCTCCCAAGTACCTGGAGGTCTATGCAGAGGCTGGCGCCGATTTGCTGACAATACACTACGAGGCGGTTGACAATCCCGAAAGAGAGCTAACCGAAATTCGCAAGCTCGGTATCAAGTCAGCTATCTCGATATCGCCAAATACCGCAGTGGAAACCACTTACCCGTATCTTAAGCACGCCGACTGGCTCCTCATTATGTCCGTCCATCCCGGGTTCGCCGGTCAGACGTTTATCCCATCCGCTCTGGAGAAGATCAAGCGCGCGAAGGAGTTCATAGATTCGAACGGCCTGGACTGTGAGATCGAAGTCGACGGCGGAATCGACCTGAATACGGCTCCGAGAGTAATCGAGGCCGGCGCGGATATTCTCGTAACCGGCTCAGCCTTCTACAAGACCGAGGACTACAGTGCCTTCGTTCGGAGCATGAAACAGCTCGCGGAGGACGTTCGCACCCGCTAAATCTGTACGTCTCGGACACTAAAAACCATTTGCAATAGGTTGACCGTTATATATATTACTGGTCTTGCAAATATTTGAGGGACAAGTATGTTTGATGATTTGACATATAAGCTCGAGAGTGTATTTAAGCGGCTCAAAGGCCATGGGAAGCTGACGGAGAAGAATATCTCCGAGGCTCTCAAGGAGGTACGCCGCGCATTTCTCGAAGCTGACGTCAACTATAAGGTCGCCAAGACCTTCATCAAGTCGGTCAGGGAGAAGGCGCTGGGTGTCGATGTCCTCCAGTCTATTACACCCGGCCAGCAGATCATCAAGATCATACATGAGGAGCTCGTGGGCCTGCTCGGATCGAAAGCATCCGAGATACAGATTTCCTCCTCTCCCCCAACGATTGTGATGCTTGTAGGGCTTCAGGGCTCGGGTAAGACGACGATGTGCGGCAAGCTGTCGCTCCATTTTAGGAAGAAGAACAAATCGCCGCTTTTGGTCGCTGCTGATGTCTATCGCCCTGCAGCTGTCGACCAGCTCAAGGTGCTCGGCAAGAGTATCGATATGCCGGTATTTTACATCGATAAAGACCCGGTGAAGATCGCGAAGAAATCGATCGATGCCGCCAGAGACGGCAACAACGACGCAATCATAATCGACACCGCCGGACGATTGCACATCGACGAAAAGCTAATGACCGAGCTGGATGATATCAAGAGCGCTGTCAATCCGGATGAGATCCTCCTGATCGCGGATGCAATGACCGGCCAGGACGCTGTGAATATTGCCGAAGTATTCAACGATCGTCTCGATATAACGGGCGTCCTTCTGACCAAGATGGACGGTGACGCTCGCGGCGGCGCGGCCCTTTCGATCAAAATGGTCACCGGCAAGCCGATCAAAATGGTCGGTATTGGCGAGAAACTGACCGATCTTGAGGTATTCCACCCCGACCGTATGGCATCCCGAATTCTCGGCATGGGCGATGTCCTGACACTGGTGGAGAAGGCGCAGGATGCGGTCGATATGCGCGAGGCTGAGAAGCTTCACAAGAAGCTTCAGAAAGAGGCATTCACATTCGAGGATTTCTACAGTCAGCTTCAGCAATTGAAAAATATGGGGCCGCTCGAGTCGGTACTCTCGATGATCCCGGGTGTCGGTAAGGCTATGAAGGGTATTCAGGTTGACGATCACGCTCTCGTCAGGATCGAGGCGATGATTCAGTCGATGACTCCGGCGGAACGCCGCAACCCGAAGATCATCGATGGTTCTCGTCGCAGACGTATCGCGATGGGATCGGGTAACAGCCTGACCGATGTGAATAGAATAATGAAGCAGTTCCAACAGATGCAGAAAATGATAAAGAAGATTTCACGGGGCCAGTTGAACGATCTGACCCGTGGCTTGTTCAAGTAAACAGGAGGTTGATAATTGGCCGTACGCATACGTTTAAGACGGATGGGCAGCAAGAAGCGCCCGTTCTTTCGTTTTGTTGCCGCCGATTCGCGCTATGCTCGCGACGGGCGTTTTATTGAGACTCTCGGTTACTACAATCCCATCGAGAAGCCGGCGAAAGTTGTTACCAAGCCGGACAGAGTTATTGAATGGCTCAAAAATGGCGCTCAGATGTCAGAGACGGTACAGAGCCTTTTCCGTCAGATCAACCTTCTCGACAGATGGGAAAAGGTAAAGGCCGGGGAATCCGGTGATGACATCGAGATAAAAACCGAGATTCGCGAGCGCAAGAAACGCAAAAAGAAACAGGCGGCCGCCGCTGCCCAGGAAAAACCGGCTGAGAAGCAGGAAGAGGCAGCAGCTGAGGCAAAGACGGAAGAAAAGACCGAGGAGAAGCCGGAGGAGAAGCCCGAGGAAACGCCGGAAGAGAAAACCGAGTAATAGTTTTCAACGAGGAGTTCTACTGTGAAGGAATTCATCGAGAACATCGTACGCGCACTGGTCGATAATCCGGATGAAGTCAGGCTTACAGAAGTTCAAGGTGCTAAGACAACGGTATACGAATTACGGGTCGGTCCCGGAGATCTCGGAAAGGTAATCGGCAAGAAAGGTCAGACCGCCAAGGCGATTCGCACAATCATATCGGCTATCTCGGCCAAACAGGGAAAGCGAGCCGTCCTGGAAATCCTCGAGTAGAATGAAACGTCCGGAATATGTTGCTATCGGGTATGTCAAGCGGGCTCACGGCGTTCTGGGCTCGATAGTCGTTGACGACAGTCTGACTGACAACCCGGACAGGTTTCCGAATTTGACTGAAGTTTATATAGATCTGAATGGGGACATGAGACAATTCATCGTCGAAACCTGCTCTCGTGCCTCAAGAGGATGGATAGTCAAGCTGGGAGGTATTGACGATCGCGACAGCGCCGAGAGACTCAAGGGACACTACTTCGAAATCGAGGCGGATCAATTGCCGGCTCTCGAAGAGGATGTTCATTATGTCTTTGAGCTGATCGGCCTCGATGTTATCGACGACGAAGGGAATGCGATCGGAGAGTTGAAGGAAGTGCTTCAGTACCCGGCCAATGATGTTTACGTAGTCGAGAGTGACAAAGGCCGGATGATGATCCCGGCCACTGATGAGGTCGTCAAGAAGATAGATTTGAGCAATCGACTAATGGAGGTCAAGCTACTCCCGGGCCTGAGTTTCGAATAGAATGGTCATCGATATACTGACCATATTCCCCTCGATGATCGAGCCTGTGATCAAGGAATCACTACTCGGCAAAGCTATCGAGGAAGGCCTGATAAGAATCAATGCCATAGACATACGGAGCTTCGCCGAGGACAAGCATCAGGTCGTCGACGACTCGCCATTCGGCGGTGGCGCCGGGATGGTGATGAAAATCGAGCCGCTGTACGCTGCGATCAAATCGAGACTCGATGCTTCCGAAAGCGAGAAGCCGCGAATTCTGCTTACCTCAGCATCGGGACGGACATTCGATCAGAGTAACGCGGAAGCTCTGAACAGAGAAGAACATATCATCATCGTTTGTGGCAGGTACAAGGGAGTCGATGAGCGGATAAGTCAGCTATTCGACATTGAGGAAATTTCGATCGGAGACTATGTGCTTAGCGGAGGCGAGTTTCCGGCGCTCGTAATTACGGAGGCCGTGGCGCGATTGATGCCCGGATATATGGGAAAGTTCGAAGCAGCAGAAACCGACAGTTTCACATCGGGTCTGCTCGGGTATCCTGAATACACTCGCCCACAGGAATTCAAAGGCATCGAGGTCCCGGAGGTTCTTGTTTCAGGGCATCACGAGAAGATTCGCGAATTCAGAAGAGCCCGGGCCATCGAAAAGACATTGAATAATCGGCCGGACCTGTTGGAAAGTGCTGATCTAAGCGAAAGTGACAGGTTGATCATAGATGATCTCAAACGGAAAAAAGAAAACTCGTCAATAGAAGGAGATGCGCCATGAATCACATACTGATGGCGAAAGTCGAGGGCGACTCACTGAAGAAAAGTACGGTCGAATTCGGGCCGGGCGACACGGTGAAAGTCCACGTCAAGATTCGTGAGGGCGAGAAGGAGCGCATCCAGGTATTCCAGGGCACGGTTCTCAGAAGAAGAGGCGCCGGAGTCGGTCAGACATTTACGGTTTACAAGATGTCATCCGGGATCGGTGTCGAGAGGGTTTTCCCGCTGCATTCTCCGAACATACCCAGGATCGAGCGCGTCCGTCAGGGCAAGGTTCGTCGCTCCAAGCTCTACTATCTTCGTGGACTGGTCGGCAAGCAGTCTCGCATTGCAGAGAAGAAGGTCGATGCGAAAAAAGTCAAGAAGGCTAAGCAGAAAGAGGCGGCTGCCGAGTAACTGCCGCAGAGAATCAGAAGATTCACGCAGAAACGGCTGCCTGATCCAGGCAGCCGTTCGCAATCTCAGTACATTAGCAGAATAATGGCATCATTCATCATGATTCGGCGTATGCTTGATGATCCAGTGTGCAATTTTCACCAGCACCTCGGGTGACATGGTCTCCTCGATTTCGGCATACTCGTTGGGCGACCCGGTTTCGGCGGTCTGGAAGAGATGGTTGAGATCGTCGAAGATTTCGACTTCGAAGTCCTGAGTCTTTCCGGATTCCAGAGCTTCTCTTGTCAGCCGAGCATTCTCATCGGCTGGTACCTGCAAGTCATTTGCGCCAAACAGCGCCAGGACAGGAACATCAACTCTCTGCAAAGTCGCGTACGGATCATACTCTATGAAGTACTTGAACCACGGAGAGGCTGTCTGCTGAACCTGCGCCGTGAGCTCTTGTCTGGTTAGCCCGAGAGCCTCTCTCTCCGATTCGGAAAGCTCATCCATAACACTGTCGGCAATCTCAGTCAGTTTCTGCCTGATTGTGTCGAGGTCATCGTGCGCCCGGATTACGGCAAACCACTTATCCAGCAAGTCCCTGTTGAAATCGATCAGGCTGTCCTCGACACCCTCCGAGATAGCTATCAACTCGGTCTGGCTGCGGATAATCTCATCACCCGGCTGCGCGGGAGCCGCAAGCAGAACTATGAATGCGAGATCCCCGCTCTCGACAGCCGCGCGCGGCGCGATAAGTCCACCCTCGCTGTGTCCGAGCATTCCGATCGCACTCGGGTTTATGTCGCCGCGTTTTCTCAGATAATCCACAGCCGCCAACGCATCCTGAGTGAAGTCCTCCGTAGTAGCAGATGCAAAATTTCCGGTAGATTCGCCGAACCCACGATCATCATAACGGAGCACCGCGATACCCTCTCGCGTGAGGTGATCCGCTAATACAAGAAACGGCTTATGGCCAAATACCATCTCGTCTCGGTCCTGCGGACCCGACCCCGATACGAGAACCACCGCAGGATACAGCCCCTCCCCTTCTGGCAAAGTCAGAGTTCCAGCAAGCGTTACGCCCGCACGCTCGTTCGCGAATGTCACTCGTTCGGATTCATACGGGTACGGCTCCGTCGGCTCCTGAGGTCTTCGCATCGCATAGGGAGTATCTTGACGATCCAGGACTAACGGGAGGATCATCCCGCTTTGCATGAATTCACCCTCCAGCATGGAGTAGCCCTCGTCCGGTCCACCCATGAAACGGGCGTTGAGAGATGGCACTGCTACGACCAGTGAATCTCTCCTCAGGTATTCTATCACAGCCTCAATCCCGGAGGCGCCCTGGTCCGGGGAATCGAGCGTCACTGTAGGCAGCGGTTCTCCCTCGTCCGTGATATTGAAGACGATAGTGAGCTCCACGCTCTCGATCTTGAGATCGCCGACCCAATGCCCCAGATACTCATGCGCAGCGGTCGTGTCGATTACCTGTGTAGCTTCTCCGGTTTCTTCTGCTCGAAATCGGTGCTTTTCCTTTTTGAATGTGACCCTGAAGCTCTTACCACTCTGGTTGCACATGCCCTTGATACGCGTACCTGAAATCGACATCTCGCCCTCGAAATACAGCATCAGTTCATCTGACTTGAGAGTCACCGCTGAGCCGTCCATTGTGACTTCAACCGGCATCACAGCATCGGGATTCCCGGTCTGCGACAACTCCGCACTCAGTTCACCATCCTCATTTCTATCAACGATCAGGTTCACCGGCACTGTCGCACCCTGAATGTCAATCCTTGCTTCCCAGAGACCCGTAATGTCGATTCCATCCTGCGCCGGCAACTCGCCAGATACAATCGACAATAGAGAGACGGTAAGGAGCAGTACGAGCGCTGATTTTCTTATCACGATCATCCTCCTGTGTAGTGAGCTGTCTTCCCCGGAATATGACAGATACGGTTTCGATCAGTTTAGTTCAAAAGGAATAGGCGATATTCAGTGAGTTACAGTTGCATATGTCAGGATATGCCGAGGAGACTCGATATCACCTCTTTCGCACCATCGAGGTTCAGATAGAATGCTGCGCAAACGACCATAGCTATGATCGCGATTGAGATGAACATGAAGATCGGAATTCCGCCCCCGGACTTCACGTCCGGCGGCTCGATTTCGTCGGTGTCCTCATCTGCGTTCTTCGCGTTAACTGATGACTCGTGCTCTGCCGCGATTAGCTCGCAGACTTTCTCCTGAGCCTCGATCTCGCTGTCCGTCTCCTCGGGGAATGTGAACGTTACGGCAGAAGCGGAATCCGAAGCGCTACCGGGTTCGATGACATCGGCGATAATACACGTAATATTGTCATCTCCACCACCCTCATTTGCGGCGTCGACCAGGTTCTGAAGACGCTCCTCCATCGGCCTGTCCGAGGCTGCTATCAGGAGAATATCCTCCTCGCTCACACAGTCGATCAAACCATCGGTGCAGAGCAAGAAGCGATCGTTCTCCCTGAGAATATCCTCATAGATGTCAACTTTCACCTTCTGACGCACTCCGAGGGCGCGTGTGATGACATTGCGTTGTGGGAAGTTGCGAGCTTCCTCCTTAGTCATCTGTCCGGCTGCTATCAGTTCACCCACCCATGAATGATCCACCGTGACCTGCCTGAGCATTCCGTCCGTGATACGATATGCGCGAGAGTCACCGACATGACAGATCGAGATCATCCCGTCATGAAAAATTGCGGCAACGACCGTCGTGCCCATTCCGGCGGTTGAGGGATCGTTGAGCGCACGCCGGTTGATCATGCAGTTGGCAATACGAATCGTTGCGGCGAGAAACTTACCTTCGGCGGTGAAATCTCCGCCGATCTCGAACGCCGCCTCGGAACCCTCAGGCGGCTTGAATTCTCGATGAAGTCGGAGAATCGTCTCGACTGCACTCTCGGACGCCACCTCACCGGCGGCATGACCACCCATACCGTCACAGACAACGGCAAGGCCTCTGCCTCCAACGATCCCAAAGCTATCTTCATTCAGCTGGCGTTCGAGGCCAACGTTCGTTTTACCTTTGATGACAACCTTCATATCGGTACCGCTATTAACACTCAGAATCTCTCCTCGATCAACAAGAAATTTAGTACATCCGCTATTGTGGATCAAGCGCCATCTCGAAAATGCGCTTTTCCCCCGTCTTCACCGTGTGCTTCTTCTTCTTCGATTCGTAACCGTCTCTCCAGACCCGGAATTCGTACTTGCCTGCATCGAGCCTCTGCGCGAAGATACCGCTCTCGCCCGTGGCCCCGAGGATCACCGTACGATCTTCGGACCGGATCTTCGCGATAATCTCCGCTCCCGCGATCGGCGAATCGGTATCGTCATCGTAGACGTAGAACACGACATTCGCCTGAAGAGGCCTTTCAGGCTCCATCCCCTCCGGTATCTCTTCGACTTGCTTCTGCTCCTCCAACGGTCTCATACCGACTTTCAACGACGATTGTGTGGCCGAAACGATCACTGATGTGTCCGCGTAATCCTCCGCCTTGAGGTATACGCGGTGCTCCGTTCCCGGTAGATTGATCACCGTCGGGGTGATTGCCTGATCGAGGAAGCGCACACTTATTCCCCGGTCCACCTTATTGACTTCGGCGTTTATATCAACATGCCGAGCCCCCCCCAATGCGAAAGCGCTGACTCTCAAACCTCTCGTCATTTCGAATGAATACGACGACTTCGAGTCCGCAGTGATGTTCAATTCCAGATGCAGATCATTCATCGGCGGCCGTCTGAGCACATACTTGTGCAGTCCGCACGGCAGCTCGATCTCTGATCCGGTATACCCGAGGAGCGAGTCGTTCCCGCCCAGATAGACCTCAGCTCCAGATGGCCGCGAGTCTATAACCACATCCCGGTGAAAAGTGCCATCGAAGCTGATCGAGCCCGTCGCACTATCGACGCTGATCTTCCACTCCTGCCGATGCGGAGCTGACCAGCGGTTTCGCCTGAGATCGATCGCGGAGACATACAGGGGATCGAGGCCTGTCTTGTGGATTCTCAGCAATAGAGTGTCGAGCGGGTCAATCCGAAGCTCGCACGGCGTCTGGCAGGCCAGAAGGGAATCGTTGAGCCAGACTCTCGCCCCCTCCGGAGTGCTCGTCACCCGGATTATCTTCTCCAGGACTATTAGCGGCGCTCGCACCGGGGATTCATCCACCACTACAATTGATGAATCAAATTGGAGATACCCGGGCATCTCCAGTGTGAAATCATATTCTCCCGGTTCGACAGCATCCAATTGAAGGGGAGTCGTGCCATAGAGCGAGTCATCCAGGTAGACATCTGCACCTTCCGGGAAGGAATTGATCCATAGATGATAATCGCCCTTTGGCTCAGAGATGTTTAGTCCAATAAGCTCTGAATTCTGTTCAGCGGAACCTCCCGACAGGGCCACGCCAGCTATTGTAACCGCCGCCAGGAGCAACACCACCGGTATTCCGAATCGGAGCAGAGTCGCTCTTCTTCCGGGATGTGAGAAGAACTTGTCCATCATAAATGATAACCGATTGTTTGTCACAAGTTCAGCCCTATTTGATGTACACCATGTCGAGTGCTCGGTCCGCCCGCTTCGGCATCACACTCCCGGCTGTTAGCACCTCAGGTAAAAGACAAAGCCAATTGAGACGCACGCAGCATTCCGGGTCCATCCCGACTCCTTCTCCGTAAGAACTCGAGTCCTTCTCGAGAAGACTCAGCGGCAATTCGTCCGGATCGGGACTTCTCTCCTCAACAAACCGTTGGAAGACATCGAGGCGACCACGAATAGTCTCTGATAATCGTCTGCTCTCTTCGATGGTTTCTGACGCCACACCGTATTTTGACGGTATCCACGTGGATAAATCGGCCCCCTTGGATAGATTCGTGGCCGTGTCATCCGCCTTCCTCGCGCTCTCGACAAACTCCGTGAATTCCGGAGACAGGTACGGAAATGTTGACGCCACCGCCGAAGGCCCAAACACAAAAGAACGTTTCTGGCCAGTATCTATCACCAGAGCGGGCGCCTGCAGGTCGCAGTCGAATTCGATGTCCGCCTCCGAAAGGCCTGCCGCAAAGGCAATAAACTGTGCGTATCGTCGATTGAGGCTGTCTCGCAAATTCCGAACCCGCCCATTTAGAGCCTCCCGGCGAGCTGCCTCACGCTCGAGGGCTTTGGCCTTGCGGAGACGGACATACTCAGACAGGTCCATTTCGAGGACACTGACGGTGCGGATCCATACCGCGTCCATTCTAACCGACATAATCTGTTTCAATCCGAATGATCTGACTCCAAACTGCGAACGCCGCCTCAAACCAAAGGCGATTCCCGTCGCTCCAGGAACCGCCTTCGAAATACGACTTTCGTTTCAGGCGCGATCAGCTTCCCGATCTGAGCACTGTGCCGACATCCACCTCTGTGTAATCCTCCGGAACCACGAACGCATCTTCGCCAAGTGGACCGGCTTCGATTTCAGTCACATCAATCTTTGCAACCAGTGTCAGAGGCTGGTCCGAACTACCATGCCAGTCGATTGTCAGTTCACCGGTCAACGGGAAACCGCCGATCTCGGCATATAGGGTTTCGAGATTCTCCTTGGTCAGACCAAATCTGTTAAGGAACTCGAGATAGCCGCTGCCCTGCAGCCTGCTGTTCAGTACCGCATCAGAAATATGCGCCATGAAGTTGCGGTACACGTCATACCCGGGGAAGTCATTCGACACGCACAGAGTTCCGCTCATCCCGGACTCGGAAATCTGCCCCTGTCTTTGGAGCGGGAGATTTACCAACAGGTCTCTCGTCTCGCACTCATTCCCCACATGAGTCTGCGTCTCACCGGTCGGCTCGACGCTGACTTCCATATCAGTGGACGTTACCGGCGGTACATCCGACGGATTCGGGAATGATACTACCGCGTAGGTCTTAGTACCCGAGTTCATGAAAATCTGCACGCTGTCCTCGACATTAGTCACATAAGACAGGTACGAAGTACGAGTTTGATCACCGGCCGTGATGATAGACTCTGAATCCATCCGCCCCATCACGCCGTCGCTCCTGAATACATATTTGAACGTGAGATCGCCCATCATCGGCATACCCGAGACGATCATAGTATAAGCGATCTTCACACCTTCTGCTGTCTGCTCCAGTTGCGGGGTCTTTTCGGCCTCGTCACCGCCGTTCTGTCCGCAGCCGAGTACGAGCATTGCTGCCATCAGAATGGCAACTACGACTTTCAGAAAATCCATGAGTGTTCCCTTCCTCCGTTTATTAACATCTGTTCAACTTCCACATCTGCCAACCAGAAAAGCCGGATGCTTCGAGATCGAGTCACGACTGTCATCCCGCGCCGTTGCCCGCACATCGCGCATCATTGATCTTCTGATTGATATCAGAAATTTCCCTAATAAAGCAGTGACGCGTGGCGTGGTCAAGCTCCATTATCGTGTCCATTTCCCAATGGAAATGATATGCTATGAACGCTACCTCTCGGAAAATCTCGTCCCGAGGGTAGCTCGTCATTTTCCCAGGCACTTGAACTCCACCTCAAACTTGTGCTCGCAGGACGGGCACGTCGCCGGTATTCGGACTTCGCCGTCACCGTTGATCATGCGATAGAATTCCTGCAGGTACGAGAGATCCGCGGAATACAGATTCTCGATTATCTTCGGTGTAACCTCATCGATCTCCCCAAGCCTTGTAATGACTCGCGAGAGTATCAGTATGACCAGGTACGCCTTATTCTCCCGGACTCTCGGATCGGATAGCGGCGCGATCTCGTCCTTTGCGTTGGCGAGGCGCATCACACCCTCTCTGTGCACCGTGCCGTTGGAATCTACATACCCCTTCGGGAGGGCAAATTCGAATTCGGTCGCGAACGGCGACCTGGTGCCGATCTCTTCGTCGTATACTGCGTCTGCCATATTCTGCTCCCGTTTGACTATCAGACTGATCCCGACATGCATGCTGCCCTATCAGCTCAATTTCTGAATTGTGCCACTACAGTCCGCAAACCTGCCATTCAACGATTGTTTCTACCGCGATTTTCCGGTCGGTACTTCAGGACGCAATCCCCACTCTGCCGGGGGCCGACTGTGCAGCCGACTCATTTACATATCAACAACTTACAAAATTAGAGCTAACCTCGAATATGTCAATTCAAAAATCGACTCATTTTCCGACAAAACAGAATGCGGGGACGAACGAATCCGCTTCCCATTGAGTGACGGAACATCTATACTGCACAGATGTTTAAATGTTAGAGCAGCCAATGAAAAATGGCATTGTATCGATGATCGAGGATGGTAGCAACATGACTGAACATAAATTCGTAGAATGGGACAAGAGCTCACAGCAGATAGTGGTTACCCTCCCTACGAGCTCTACCGAACTGAGGGAAACGATAATGCAGAAGCTCGCCGAGTATGCCTACAATCACAGCTTCAGCGAGTCCACGATTCGAGAAATGGACAATATCGTCACGAATATGCTTCTCGAGGAAGCCCAGCAGGTAGACTAAGATATAGAGCACCGACGAGAGTTAAAGATTGACACCGGCCGAAAGGCCGGTTTCTTTATACCCGAATTCGAAGGTCGTGAGAGATGCCGGACAGAGACTTTTCATATGTACACACCGTGGTCACCGAATCGGACAGACTGGCGTACCCGGACCCGGCCACGGTCGACTCTGCACCACTCGAGGTGTGCCGGGAGGACGGCAAGCTCAGGCGCGGACGATTCTATATTCTCGAACCCGAGCCTGGCAAGCGCGAAGGCCCAATCAGCATTTCTCGCCCTGCAGATTGTTTCAGAGTTGAGCTTGTGCCGATTGCACCACCGTTCCGGGACCCCTCGGAGGCAACGATAGTTTTGCGAGACCTGAATCGCATCAGGCGTATCGCTATGCTCCTCGATCTGGGCAATCGCTGAAAATCTGCTCATATAGAAAAGGCCCCTTCTCATGGAAGAGGCCTTTCTTAATTAGACAACAACGTAACGGGGCACTATTTCATAAGCATCATTTTTCGTGTTCGTGAGTATTCGTCAGAGGTAAGCCTGTAGAAATAAATGCCGCTCGCTACCGATTGGCCGCTTTCTGACCTACCGTCCCATTCGACGGAGTATTCTCCGGCACCGCAATACTGATCCATCAGAGTCTGTATTCTCTGCCCGATGACATTATATACCTCGAGCTTCACATTCCCGGCTCTCTCAAGCGAGAACTGGATATGCGTGTTCGGGTTGAACGGATTCGGGTAATTCTGACGGAGCGTAAATACGCCCGGTACGAACGGATCATAGTCGTCAGCAGCACTTGCCGCGGCAGTCGTACGAACCAGGCCACTCGTGCTCGAGTTGCCCGGATCCATGGCGGACGTAACCGTGAGGCGGAATTCCTGGAATTCATCAACATCGGCATCGGCAGGAATAGTAACCGCTACGATGACATCGGTGGACTCGCCGGGATTAACATATCCCGTCGGGCTGCCTTCGTCGATGTGGACATCCCAGTCGCCAAAATTGGTTACCATCGTCTTGAAGAAATCGATTCCCTCACCCGAGTTCTGCACGGTAAAAGTGTAATACACGGTAGTGTTCGGGAAGCCGCTTCTGTCGTCCGGAGTGTAGAAGAAGAAGTCGAACTCAATGTCGACATCGAGATCAGCCTGAAACTTGGCTGAATCGGCGTGCCAGATCGGGTCGTATGGACTCACTACTAACGCGGTAACGCCACAAATCCTCAACTCGATCAGGTCACCATTTTCGGCACCCTCATCTGCATCCGGGGTACTGAAATCATCCCGATAGACCGGCATAAAACCATACGTGCCCGAATCATCGACGATGTATCTACCACAATGAACTCCATCCGGGTCATAAGCATCGATCAATGCACCGACCGGAATCGGATCATCGTTCATCGTGGTGCTATGACTCCAGAACGACACCCACTCAGTCGTCGGAATCACGTCCGCTGACGCGGTCACTGCAAAGAAAATCAACAACAACGAAAGAGGTAACAGCCTGAATGTTCTGTTCTTTGTGTATGTCACGGATGACACCTCCATTGATCGGCGGAGCGGCTTATCCGCTCCGCCGTCTAAATTGGCTGCTACTTCATCAACATCATCTTCTTGGTCTCACTGAAGTCGCCGGCAGAGATCTTGTAGAAATACACGCCGGATGAGACCGTGTTACCATTCAAATCGTCACCGTTCCATTCAACCTTGTAGTTGCCTGCACCCTGGTACTCATCCACGAGCGTGGTAACCTGCTCGCCAAGGATGTTGTACACTGTCAGGGTGACATGGCCGCCCACGCCGAGCTCGTAGCCGATCGTGGTGCGCGGGTTGAACGGGTTCGGATAGTTCTGCTTGAGCTCGAATGCCACAGGCTTGATCGGATCGAAGCCGCCTATGGAGTTCAGAGCGCCTATCTCGATGTTCTCGGCATGACCGGTCCATGTGAAGGTCTCCTCGGTCTCGACGCCATTGACGACGAGTTCGAATGAATCACCTTCGTTGAGGCCTTCGATAGCCGACGTCGTAGCGTCGTCACCGTAGACCGACATGAATCCGAGCTTACCGGTTGTGTGAACAACGAAAGTACCGCAAATCGCGCCATCATCTGTAACCGCATCAACGATGGTTCCCGCAGGAATCGGGCTGCCGTCAACGGTTACGTTGGAACCGTAGACATTCGCCCAGCGATTAGTCGGCACGACCTTCGAGAAGGTCGAGAACTTCTGGGATGTGTTGTCCGGCTCGATTGCGTACATCGCAAACGGACC
>CAYQCE010000061.1:0-20554 GCA_964415885.1 uncultured Ignavibacteria bacterium | reverse complement strand
GTAGAATTCCCTGAACACATCTGGATTCTGAATATCGAGGTAGTTTCCATGCTGTTTTAGCAGCATCATTGTGACATCGGTCGCTCTTTCATAGGACGGAGTGGGGTACATTCTTGCTCCGTCTCGTTCAGGATTAAATAGCGTGAAGCTCCCGTTTTCGAGGTTTCCGTGCCTGTTGCATCGGCCGGCAGCTTGAGCAACTGAATCGAGGGGAGCCATTGCACGAAATACGGTGGGAAAGTCGAGGTCAACTCCCGCCTCGACACACTGAGTTGATACCACGATACATCGATCATCGGCTTTCAATCGGCACTTGATCTCGCGCAGTGTTTCAAGCCTGTGGGCAGGGCACATTGAGGTCGAGAGGTGAAAAATGTGAGTGCCGGATATCGTATTCAACGTATCGAGCGTATCAAGTGCGTGCCTTTTCAGATTCACGACACACAGTGCTTGCCTGCACTCTGCAATCTGATCTGAGAGATCAGTCCAGGAGATCCTCTCATCCGGATCAGGCCAAGTCACATCGATTCTCCGCGCCCGATCAAAGAGGCCAATATCGGGAGTGACTATTTCGCGAGGATTCCATCCAACAAGAGAATGTCTGCGAATCTCAGAGTCGAGATTATCAAATGCCGGTTGTGTAGCTGTTGAGAATAGAACGGAGCATCCATACTTCTCAACGAGCCTACCGAGTGCCGCAAGAGTTGGAACGACAAGGCTCTCAGGAAATGTCTGCACTTCATCGAACAACACCACACTTTTTGCTATTCGGTGTAGCTTGCGACAGGAGGAGGATCTATTGGAGAATAGCGATTCAAAGAATTGCACTGAGGTTGTGATTACAACTGGCGCATCCCAGTTCTCGGAGAGAAGACGTGCTCTGTCATTTGAGCTCGAATCTCCCTCAGCATCACTGAGACTATGATGCTCGAGAATGAACTCTCGCTCCTCATCTTTCGGAAGCACTTCTCTGAGGGCTTCTTTATACACTCGTGCCGTTTGCTCGATTATGCTCAAATAAGGAAGTACGACAATTATGCGTCGGAGCTCATTGCGAGCGGCGTGTTTCAATGCGAAGCTGAGCATCGAGAGCGTCTTCCCCGAACCTGTCGGTGACGTTAAAGTGTAGATTCCCGTGTCGCAGTCTGCAGCATCGCAGCAGTATTCTAACAGATCGTCTCGCACGCTCTGTATCTGTGAATGTGAATCGGTGTTAGCTCGAAGAGCTTGGATATAGGACATCAAACTCCTAAACGCCTCGTCGTAATTGAGAGTTGGTCCCGGCAGACGCGAGCAAGTCTCGGTCTTTGATACCGACTGGAAGTGCGCCTCTGTCTCGACGAAGTCTGCATCAACGAGCGTCGAAAAGAGCATTCGTATATCAACCATGCAGGCGACCCCTTGTGACTTGCACTCGATTATCCCGGGGAATATTGAATCCCGCAATGCGGGTAGCGTGATTCCATCACTTTCGAGGCAGCTGCGCAGTTTCTTCACATCGGTTTCTGACGGCTGAAGCTCATCGAATCTCGCCCTCTTCTTGACACGAGTAGGATCAAGATCGTACAGCCGTTTGTGGTCGAGTCGCTGAAGTCCCAAATGATGACCTTCGACGGCGAGGGCGATGGCAATTCCGAGTTGCTTGTACTCCGTTAGAGCAATCCAGGCCCCCGAAGACCAGTGATCTATGCCACTTATCTCGCCACGCAGCCTCTTCTGGAAGAGCTCGCCATATTTGCCTATATCATGGAGAAGTCCGGCAGCTTCAGCTTCCTGCTCGGCACCGAAGCTCCTCGCGAAGTCTGATGCTCTCTTGGCAACTGCCCATAGATGGTCTCGGACGGTGTCGATCTTACCAGATTGGCTCGGCGTATGAGCTATATGCTGCCGACTATCAAAGCGCATGAACTTACCCGATCAGTTTTTTAGTGTGCGCTCAGGGGCAAACCCAACAATCAGAATCCCTGAATCCCAGTGGCGTGCGTTTCATTCTTCTCGAGGCTGCAAGCTTTAGTTACCGTGCAAATTACGATTGCACACCCCGAAACTAAGATACTGGCGATAGCTCGCGGTGTCAATGAACTTGGATTGGAAATCGGTTCTACAATTACCTTGCATGGATTAGAGGCCTACTCGGAAACGTGAGAAGATACCCGTGCAGGATGACTATTCATCACATTGCACTCTTCTCGCCCATACCCTACGCATATTCTATGAAGATGCACATCCTATAGCTTGGGGTGTTCCAGTGCGAATAAATGACCAGCCGAGAACAAGAAACAGTTTACGGCGCATGAAGCGACCAATAAGAGTGAGCTGCAGCTCATACGGTAATTTGCGTTCCATGAACACTCAAACAAGCTCTCGGGGCACCCGCACCCTGTGTGGCCGATTTGTGGCTATAGTGTGTCCAAATGGAGAGAAATCGAGGTAAACCGATGCAAGAGGATGCAAGAGTCAAGTTTTTGTCGTTCAATGCAATGCGCTTAACGCCAAGAACTTGCAAAAATGCTACTTTTCGATTTTAAGTCCCTTGCGTCTACCTGTTCCGCCACTCCGGCAACTTTTCGGGCGGGTGATTGGCTGAAACAAGGATCGAAGAATAGTCTCGAGCGAATCAGCCTGACCAAAGTTACCGATTCTCGTCCCAAAGTCAAATATATCTTGGTTGGGCATTCGAGCAGATGAATGTGGCTGCAGAGCCCCCCGGGACGGGCGCCTCGAACTCCACAGGGAGAACCGATAGTCAAGGCCTCAACCTCTCGCTGCAGGCTGAAGCTCGCGCAGGGTTGTACAAAACGCGGGAATCATGCAGCCGTGCTACCGCTGCATCACTCCGTTCGGATCGCATCGGACAAAATCAGAACCGAAGCGTGAAGGTTGAGCCAACTCCGGGTGTGGAGTCTACGTTGATCCTCCCCTTGTGAAGCCGCATAATTTGACGAGAGAGGCTCAATCCGATCCCGGAACCGTCACGCCTGGTCGTAAAGAACGGAGTAAATACCTTCTCCCGAATCTCATCGTCCATTCCCGTGCCATTGTCGGATATCTCAATGAGTGATCGACCCCTGTCGTCGGTTGCGCCTCGCAATACAATCCTCGGATCTTCGTTACCTTTAAGCGCCTGAATTGCGTTGATCAGAATGTTAATCAGCACTTGCTCAATCAACTCGCGGTCGGCTGTTATCTCGAGAGTCTCAGGATCGATTTCGATCGTCACATCAATGCCGGCTTCATCGGTTTGACGTGCAAGGAGTTTGTATACATCATCGAACAGATCTCTCAGCGGTACAATCTCGTACTTCGGCGTCGGGACCTTGGTGAGCTTGCGATAAGATTGAACGAAGCTCAGAAGACCGGTGCAGCGACGTTCGATTGTCCCAACCGCTTCATCTATGTCGGCGCGCTCATCCGAGCTTAATCCCGAGTCAGAGTTGTTCGATGCTCGCACAATATCTCCTACCGTGGAAGCAAGTGAAGCTATCGGAGTAACAGAGTTCATAATCTCGTGCGTAAGGACACTGATCAGTTTCTGCCAGGCTTCCATTTCCTTTTCCGCAAGCTCGCTCTCGATGTTCTGCATCGAGATGAGCTTGAGCGCTCTGTCCCGCTGCCTGAACTCGGTTGCGGAGACTATCAACTGAAGATTCTCCCCTTCGAGCTTCACTCGCACGAGTTCCCTCTCCCCTGACTCAATCTTCCGCAGAGTCTCCGTGAGCTCCGGAGATATTGAGCGGAGGTCCTCTATTCTTCGCAGACCGTGAATTGTCAGCAGTCGTTTTGCGGCATTGTTGATCAGATCGACGTCCCCATCCTGGTCGAATGAAATAACGCCGAGACCGATATGCTGCAGTAGAGTCTGCAGATAGCGATATTGCTCTTCCTTCTCTGATCGGGCCTCACGGAACCGCTCCATAATCGAGGTGAATGCACTGTTGAGTTCATCGAATGTCCTTCCCCTGGGACCTGTGGAGAAACTCTGAGAGAAATCCGAGTAGCGTATCGACTCGAAGAAGCGCGACAGGTCGCGATTAGTCCTTTCGACAAAATGTATCAGCGAGACCATCTGCAGGAGGACCGCAAGCGCAACGAGTGACATCGTTGCGTAGAGATCCGTAGCGCTGTACAGATATACAAGCAGCCATATCGTCAATCCTATGGCGGCTATTCGGAAGACGCAAATGATCCTGAAGTTGCTATAGATCATATTTCTGCATCCTTCTATACAACGACGCCCGCGTGAGTCCAAGCTCATCCGCGGCTCGGGAGACATTCCCCCCATGACGCGCGAGAGCCTCACGGATGGCCTCCTGCTCAACATTCGCAAGATTCAGCGTGTCGACTTCGAGCTTCTTCTTTCGCGATTTGGGTTCGGTCAGAAGCAAATCCGACGGTCGCAGCTTATCCGATCCGCTCATTATAACGGCCCTTTCGACCGCGTGCCTGAGCTCGCGAACATTGCCAGGCCAGTTGTAGCTCTGAAGCCGTTTGAGCGTTGACGGAAGCCAGCCATTGACATTTTTCGAGTACTTTCGATTGTAGATATCGAGAAAGTGCACCAGCAGAGGCGGAATGTCCTCGGGTCGTTCTCTCAAGGCAGGGAGCCTGATTTCGACAGTGTTGATTCGATAGAGGAGATCCTGCCGGAAACGGTTCTCCGATACCATATCGTAGACCGGCATGTTCGTTGCACAAACCAAACGCACATCCACCGCGACGGCTTTGTTCGATCCCAGACGGGTCACTTCACGATTTTCGATGGCGGACAGGAGTTTCTTCTGAAGTGATTGAGGGAGGTTGCCGATCTCGTCGAGGAATAGCGTACCTTGCGATGCAACCTCGAATCTACCGGCGCGATCTTCACGCGCATCGGTGAACGCACCCTTCTTGTGCCCGAATAATTCGCTCTCGAACAGGGTTTCCGGTATCGCTCCAAGATCCACCGATATAAAGACTCTGTCGGCTCTCGCAGACTGCCGGTGAATCTCACGCGCAACGAGCTCCTTGCCGGTTCCGTTCTCGCCGAGAATCAGCACGTTTGCATCTGTCACGGCGACCTTCTCAATCGCTCGGAATACGTCTCTCATTGCCGCGGATTCTCCAACGAAGTCACGAAACTTGCGATCGATGTCGTCAGCGAGACTCTTGCCTCTATCTTTGAGTGCGGCTGCCTCAAGGCGAGACCTTCGGAGCTGAATACCCGCGGAGACATTAGCGAGGAGTTTCTCGTTCCGCCATGGCTTCAGCACGAAATCCGCGGCGCCCGCTTTGATCGCACGCACCGCCATTTCGACATCTCCGAATGCCGTCACGAGCACAACAACTGCATTCGGATCGATCTCCAGAATCCGATCTAACCACTCAAACCCCTCACGTCCGCTCGAGACATCTCGCGTGAAATTCATGTCGAGAAGAATGACATCGATATCGCCATTCTCGAGTAGTTCGGGCATTCGACCAGGATCGGATATCGTCGTGACTTCAGCTATATGACGTTTGAGGAACATTCGTCCGGCACTCAGAACATCCTCATTGTCATCAACAATCATAACATGTCCGGACTTATCGGGCATGGGGTCTTGTCTCCGTTTGAGAAGTGGAATGGGGCCGACAACTAAAGATACTGTACGATATCGAACATGTAAAGTTGCAAATGCGGACACTGCCGACTTTTTGACAGCCTGCTTAACGCCCTGTCGCGCATATACTTGATACGTACCGGCATATCATTTGCTATGCATCTTGTTGGAGGGAAGCACTAATGTCAATGGACAAGCCGATAGCAAAGCGCAAATGGCCGCCCAGGAGAATTGCGATCTACCTCGCCGCCGGCACGTTTGCTATCTTGATGATCTACGGATTGGTCACGTCTGGCGGCGGGTCAACGCTTAAGATCGATTCACGCAAGATCACTCTATCGGAGGTTCGATACGGTGAATTCCAGGAGTACATTCCGGTTAACTCCACAGTCATGCCTCGCACAACGATTTACCTCGATGCCGTCGAGGGCGGTCGAGTAGAGGAAATCTTCCTTGAGGAGGGATCGATCGTCGAGGCCAGGGACAGCATACTCCGTCTCGACAACACTGATCTTCACCTCGACATAATGTACCGCGAAGCGCAGCTCTTCGAACAGATCAACAACCTCAGAAACACGCGGCTCGCAATGGAGCAGAACAGCCTCGAGCTTGGTGAACAGCTCGTGGAAATCAACTATCAGATTCGGAGCAAGAAACGGAAGTTCGAGCAGTCGAAGGGCCTGATGGCAAAGGACTTGATCTCCACTGACGAATTTGACCAGTCCAGGGATGATTATAACTACTGGCTCAAGAAACGCGAAATCACGATCGAGAGCCAGAAGCAGGATTCGGTGTTGCGCGCGATTCAGGTCAAACAACTCGAGGAGTCGGTGGATCGAATGCAGAAGAATCTCGAATTCGTCAGACAAAAACTCGAGAACCTTGTAGTCACCGCACCCGTCGATGGTCACCTTACCTCATTGGTTGCGGAGGTTGGCGAAACAAAGTCTCGCGGCGAGCGACTCGGGCAGATCGATGTTCTCGATGGTTTCAAGGTCCGTGCCGCCGTCGATGAGTATTACGTCTCAAGAATCTCCAAGGGACAGACCGCTTCCGTTAAGATCGGCGACTCAGATCATGATCTTGTTATAAGCAAAGTCTATCCCGAGGTACGCGACGGCAGATTCATGATCGATATGCATTTCACCGGCAGCGAACCGGAAGATATCCGTCGCGGCCAATCGGTGCAGATCAGGCTTGCACTGGGAGACCTGGCCAAAACAACAATGGTCCCGCGCGGTGGATTCTACCAGGAAACCGGCGGGAACTGGATATACATTATCGACGACTCCGGCAATTTCGCGTACAGGCGCGAGGTACGTCTGGGCCGGCAGAACCCTCATGTGTATGAAGTCCTGAGCGGACTCGAGCCGGGCGATCTCGTCATAACGTCCTCGTACGGCAATTTCGGCGACTACTCGCGCCTGGAGCTCGAGAACAGATGACGCTACATAGAACACAGATACTTCGCATAGATCGGAGATTCCAATGCTAAAAACATGCAATCTCAGAAAAGTCTATAGAACGGAAGAGGTCGAGACGACCGCGCTTTCCAACGTCAACATAGAGATCAAAGAGGGGGAGTTCGTCTCGATCATGGGGCCGTCCGGATGCGGCAAATCGACGCTCCTCAATCTTCTCGGTCTCCTCGACAATCCGTCTCAAGGCGAGTATCACTTTCTTGGTGAGGAGGTGTCCCGTTTTTCTGAGAGGCGTAGAGCGAATTTGCGCAAAGGCAATATCGGGTTCGTATTCCAGAGCTTCAACCTGATCGACGAATTGACTGTGTATGAAAATGTCGAGCTACCGCTTCTCTATCTTCGTACGCCAAGCGCGGAACGAAAGCAAAAGGTGTACGACGTTCTCGAGCGAATGGAAATAATTGCGCGCAAAAACCACTTCCCGCAACAGTTGTCAGGCGGTCAGCAGCAGCGCGTGGCGGTCGCTCGAGCGGTCGTGGCACACCCCAGTGTAATTCTGGCGGACGAGCCGACCGGCAACCTCGACTCAACGCATGGCGATGAAGTAATGCGGCTACTGAGCGCCCTGAATGAATCAGGAACGACAATTGTAATGGTCACGCACTCCCCGACCTATGCTGAATACGGCCACCGCACGATCCATCTCTTTGATGGACATGTCGTGACCGAGAATATCAAGGACAAGTTTCATGTTTAGAAGCCAGTTCATTACCGCAATTAGAAACATGCGAAGATACACGCTCTGCTCTGCGATTAGCACAATCGGCCTCGCGGTCGGATTGGGAGTCAGCATTGTGATCCTGCTCTTCGCATGGAACACGCTGACAATCGACTCATTCCACGAGAACTCGGGCCATACATACTTAATCTACAAAGCTTGGCAGATCCCTGTCGGTGAACAGATAGTCCCAGACACATGGATCCCGGAGCTTTCGGCGCTGAAGGAGGAAGACTCGGGAATCATAGATGGCGTCCGAATGTTCGATACGCAGAATGCAATGAACGTCCACTTCTTCTGTGCCGCCGTGCAAAATCCAGCGGATTCATTGAGATATGAGTGAGGTCCTGTATGTTTCGCAATTATGCCAAAACTGCGATCAGACACTTGCTGCGACATAAACTTCATTCGGTCATAAACGTGGTGGGGCTTGCGGTTGCGATGGGAAGTCTCATCCTGATAGGGCTACTCGTAGCGCATGAATTCTCCTACGACGGGTTTCACGAGAAACTCGATTCGATCTACCTCACCATCGATATGACACGCCTTAGCGACGGGTCTGTCAGGGGAGGGACAACCGCACAGTTCGGATTGGGACCGGCACTAATGGAGTCTTTCCCGCAGATCAAAAGCTACACGCGATTAAGCTGGGCAGGTGATGCGGTCGTCGGCTTTGACAATACGTACTTCGCTGAAGACCTTCGATGCGTCGACAGCACATTCTTTGAAATCTTCTCATTTCAACTCATAGCGGGTAATCCGCACGATGTTCTCGACAATCCGTATTCGATAGTAATGACGGAGACTACTGCCGAGAAGTACTTTGGCGGCGACGACCCCATTGGACGAGTGCTCGACGTGACGATCAGCGATATCAAGAAGCCATTCACTGTTACAGGCATCTCACGGGACGTACCGGCTAACTCGAGCTTGCGCTTCAATATGCTGATTCCGATAGGGGGGTATCCCGAATATGCAAGCAAGGAGGCTAACTGGGACTCGAAGTCCTGCCTGACTTATCTCGAGATCCCATCCGTTTCGGACGCCAGAATGATCGAGGCTGAATCTCTGCAATTCGTCTATGCAAAGCGGTGTCCGGATTGCGAGTTCACGTATGCAAGCGAGTACAGTTCATGGATAGCGCTCATGAACCTGCGCGACTGTTATCTCAACCTCGACGACAGATTTTCATTCTTCGGCTCAGGGAGTATCGAGCGACTCTACATACTCAGCGGTATCGCATTCCTGATCCTTGCAATAGCCGCGATAAACTTCACCACGCTTTCGATTGGCAAAGCCGCCGGCAGAATAGGCGAGATTGGAACGCGCAAGGCAATTGGTGCGACCAGAAGACAGCTCGCAGTTCAGTTTATGGCAGAGGCGGTCATATTGAGTATGATAGCGCTTCTGCTCGGTATCGCACTCGCGGAGATCCTGCTTCCAGTCTTAAGTAATCTCGCCGGATCTGACATAGAATCTGACATCCTCGGTAATCCTCTCACAATAATCAGCGTCGTAGCCGCGGGTTTTGCGGTCGGTATTGTATCAGGGATATACCCCGCGCTCGTACTCTCGGGATTCAGACCATCGCGCGCGCTCAAAGGGGAGAGCAGCCTCGCGAATCGAGGAACTGTAACAAGAGTCCTTGTGTTGCTGCAGTTTTCGCTCTCGATCTTTCTGATTATCTGCGCTGCTGTGATCTCTCGGCAGATGACCTTCATCGACAATCGCGATCTCGGCATCGAAGAGGAATACCTCGTCTCGATACCGACCTATACCGGATGGGGACCGGAGGGAGACCGTGTGCTCTCAATTTACAAGTCGGCATTGAAGAGCAACCCGCACGTCGTATCGGTAACCGGCGTCAATTACTCGTTCGCACGCGGATACGATCAGATCGGATGGCCATCCGGCGGTGTGAACCGCTCCGCGCGATCGTATCGAGTCGATCCCGACTTCATCAGGACAGTCGGAGCGACAATCAAGGAAGGGCGCGACTTCTCGCCAGAGATGATCTCCGATGCAATCCAGGCAGTTCTCGTAAACGAGGCTCTGGTCGCTGAGTTTGAATTGCAGTCTCCCGTCGGCTCACCTCTCGACGGATGGGGTACGCTCGTCATGAACGAGGACAACGACCCGACTATCATCGGAGTAGTGCAGAATTTCCACTCGTCTTCCCTGCATCGTAAGATCGAGCCGGCGGTTATCTATCTCAATCCCCAGAAGCCGATTTTTTCGATTTTGGTAAGAGTCAAACCCGGCGAAATACGCGAAGCGGTGTCGAGCATTGAAGCCCAGTGGCGGAGTCTGTTTCCGGAGAAACCGTTCGACTACAGCTTCGTCGACGAAGATATAGCGCGTCAGTACAGGCGGGATTTACTCTGGCAGAAGGTGGTGACATACGCAGCAGTCGTAGCAGTGGTGACAGCATGCCTTGGTTTGTTTGGACTTGCCTCGCTCTCCACAGTGAAGCGTACGAAGGAGATTGGCGTTCGGAAGGTACTTGGCGCGAGCGTACCGGGCATTCTCTCACTACTCAGTCGGGAGTTCGTGATAATCGTCGTCATTTCGAACGTGCTGGCATGGCCGGCGGCATATGTTGCCGTACGCGAGTGGCTTTCCGGCTTCGAGTATCGGACAGAGATTGAAGTGGGAGTATTCGTCCTGTCGGCGGGTGTTGCGCTCGGAATCGCAATCTTGTCGGTGTCGTATCACGCATACAGGACCTCAATCAAGAACCCGACTGATTCACTCAGATATGAATAACTGGAATGTAGCAATACAGAAATCAGGACCGCACGAATGATCGGGAACTATATCAAAGTCGCACTGCGAAACATCGCCTCGAACAAACTAACTTCGGCGATAAATATCTTCGGGCTCTCGCTCGGTATAGCATGCTGCGTTCTGCTCTATCTATTCGTACTCGACGAAACTACCCACGATGACTTTCACCAGAAGCTTGACCGCATCTACCGAATAGACCTCGACTTCGCCATGCACACGGGTGACACGCTCCGCCTCGGGGCGACGCAGTTGCCTTTGGTACCACACCTGGTTGAGACTTTCGAGGATATCGAGGCAGGCTCACGTTTCTCCCACTTCAGAGATGTTGTTAAATCGGACAAACTCATCAAGCGCGATCTGCTTACATTTGTTGATCCGGGCTTCTTCGATATCTTCAGCTTCAGCATAATCGAAGGCGATCGCGATCCGCTCTCTGATCCATCCAACGTCGTGCTAACCTCGGATTTGGCGATGAAATATCTGGGTGGAGAATCCCCGATCGGGAAGAAACTCTCGATCAAGCTCCGAAACGAATTTAAGACGTTTCGGGTATCGGCAATAATTGAAGACCCGCCCTCAAATTCCAGCTTAAGATATGGTCTGCTCCTTAACACATCGCACCTCGCAGATGTTTACAATGATGACTACCTGACAAGCTGGATCGGTGCCAATGTCGCTTCGTATCTCCTGCTGACGAGGGACAGCAATCCCGATGCACTGAACTCGCGCCTCAACCCATCAGTTTCGGCATTTGTGGACACGAGCGTGTACACGCTTTCGATGCAGCCGTTTGCCGATATTTATCTTGATGATTCCAAGACATGGACGCTTGAGCGAACGAGCGCGCGAAGGTACTCCTACATCTTAAGCTTGATTGCAGCCGCGATACTTCTCATCGCCTGCTTCAACTTCACGAATCTCGCAATCGCGCGGGCGTCGACACGAGCACGCGAGATAGGGATTCGCAAATCGATTGGAGCGGGCAGGAAGGATATCGCTCTTCAGTTTCTCGGCGAATCCATACTCATGGCGTTAATCGCCACGCTCGTTGGAATCGCGCTAGCGGAGCTCTTCCTGCCGGTATTCAACAGGCTGACAGCGAAGCATCTAAGCCTTTTTGACTCTCCGGTTATAACAACCGCTGGAGCTCTGCTCTCCATTACCGTCGTTGCGGGGACTCTCGCGGGCCTCTATCCCGCGCTCATCGTCACCAACCTCAAGCCCGTCGCGATACTGCGAAATCGACTCAGAATCGGTGGTGATAACTTCGCCACTCGCGCATTCATGGTCGTCCAGTTCACAGTCACTCTTGCACTGCTTGCGGGTATGCTCATTATGACACGACAGGTCTCCTACATGAAGGAACGCGATCTCGGCTTCGATGATGAGCAACTGGTCTCGCTCAACGTCAACAGCCCCGACGCCGACAGGATATTCGACAGATTCAGTGAGGAAGCAGCGAGGATACCATCGATTCTCGCCGTAAGCAAGACGGACGCCTCAATCATCGGCTCATACAACCACATCTGCAATTACTCCGCAGTAGGCGCCGAGACCTTCGCATACATATATCGCGTGGATCCGGACTTCGCCCGAACCCTGGGAGTTGAGATGGTTGAGGGCAGGTTCTTCTCATACGAGCTTCCAACAGATATCAACACTGTCGTTGTGAACGAAGCCTATCTCGAGAAGTTCGAGGTGACTGAACCGATCGGCAGCCAGGTTCATAATTGTCTAAGCGGCGAAGACATGACGATCATCGGAGTTGTAAGGAACTTCCACTCTTCATCTCTCAGAGAGAGTATCAAGCCCGCGGTGTTGTATATCGACAGTCTCAGCCCGATCCGGTATTTCTACGCGCGCATCTCGTCCACTGACATACCCGGAACGATTGACGAGATGAAATCGGTCTGGGCATCGATTGCACACGATGTACCGTTTGATTACAATTTTGTGGATGAGTTCTTCAACAGCCTGTACTACAATGAAGAACGCTGGACGAGCATCATCCGCTACTCTGCGCTCCTGACCGCTACTATAGCGTGTCTCGGGCTGTTCGGGCTATCAGCACTCGCTACTCGCCGGCGGGCACGCGAGATATCTATTCGCAAGGTACACGGTGCCGGGCTTTTCCAGATTATCAGGCTAATGAATGTCAGGATAACAGTGCTGATATTCGCAGCCGTCGCAATCGCAGTTCCAGTCACATATATCATAATGGCGGATTGGCTGGAGACCTTTGCATACAGAATCACAGTCTCGCCGCTCGTCTTTATCTTCTCGTTTACGATAATTCTGCTGCTTGCCATTTTCACAGTGACCGCACAGACGATACGTGCTGCGCTCAGCAATCCTGTCGATACACTGAGGAGCGAGTGAATGACAAGCGGCAGCGTGGCGAAAGGACGATATGATGATTGAGCTACGAAATATACGTAAGTCTTACGCGAACAACTCCGTAACAGCGCACGTCCTGAACGGCATCGATATGGATATCGAAGCAGGTGAATTCGTTACATTGATGGGACCGTCCGGTGCAGGCAAGTCAACACTTCTACACATCATCGGAATGCTCGACAACCCGACCGACGGCGAGTACCGCTTCCTCGACACCGATATCGCAGGTTTGAGCGAACGGCATAGATCGGGGCTGCACCGTGACAATATCGGATTCGTCTTCCAGAGCTATCACTTGATTGACGACCTGACCGTGTACGAGAACCTCGAGACACCTCTTCTGTACCAGAAGGTCAAGTCACCGGAGCGCAAGAGCCGTGTCTGCGACACCCTGGACCGGTTCAACATTGTCGGCAAGAAAGACCTGTTTCCGCATCAGCTCTCCGGAGGGCAGCAACAACTTGTAGCAGTTGCGCGTGCGTTAATCTCGAATCCTAAAGTAGTGCTCGCCGACGAACCAACCGGGAACCTGCACTCTGAGGAGGGAGACAGGATAATGAAGCTCTTTCAGAAGCTAAACTCCGACGGGACGACCATCGTTCAGGCGACTCATTCCGATGCCGGCGCGAAGTACTCCCGGAGGGTTGTCAGAATGCTCGATGGAAGATTAATCTCGGAGTAGAATATGGGACTCACAGCGAATTTCGCAAAATCCGCTCTGCGCAGCATGCTAAAGGCAGGCGCGGCTACATTCATAAGCGTCGCGGGGATGGCAGTCGCTTTTGCCGCGTGTCTTCTGATAGCTCTCTTCATCCTGCATGAGCAAAGCTACGACGACTTTCACTCGAACGCGGATCGGACATTTCGTGTCTGCCGACAGCTCATACGGCCCGATGGCTCCGGGGGGATGTGGGCGTCTGTCGGCGTTCCGCCGGGACCGCTTCTCAACAAGGAGATCGCCGGAATCGAGAACACCGCAAGGATTGTCAGAATCAGAACCGCAGTCAGGCTGGATTCCGAGCCGATTTACGAGAACGACTTCCTATATGTCGACCCCTCGTTCTTTGACATCTTTGGTTTCGAGATTTTACGCGGGAACCGGGCAAATCCGCTGCCCGATCCGCATTCGGTCGTACTGACGCAGTCTACGGCGCGGAAGTACTTTCCGGATCAGCCTGCAGTCGGGAATCAGCTCTACCTTGCTGACGGACGAACATTGACAGTTTCCGCAATCGCAGAAGATTCTCCCGACAACTCGCATATTCAGTTCGGCATTATTGCATCGCTGGAGAATTACTTTGCGAAAGTTCCTTCATTTCAGGATCACTGGGATGGTCCGGTCTGGACATACTTGGAGATCGAAGATGACGCCGACCCTGCTGTCATCGAGTCGAGCTTCCCGGGCTTCATCGAGAATCATCTCGGAGCGGACGTCTCGGAGACTCTGTCGTACTTCCTGCAGCCACTCCGCGACATTCACCTCAGCGACTTGCCCCTCGGAGCGCAGCTTCATGCACGCGGCGACATCGGCAAGCTGTACATGCTCGGTGGAATCGGCCTGCTGATTCTGGTGATCGCATGCTTCAACTTCGTTAATATGTCGACAGCGCTCTTTGCCCGACGACTCCCGGAAGTCGGCGTACGGAAAGCGATGGGAGCGACTCGGCGTGAGGTGGCACTTCAGTTTCTCACGGAGCCGATTCTCATTGCCCTATTCGCACTCGGGATATCATTAGCATTGGCGGAGCTATTGCAGCCAGCCTTTGAGTCAATCTCAGGCGTACGCACGACTACGAGCAGCCTGGCGAATCCAAGAATCCTGCCCGCCACCGTACTCGTTGTCGTTCTGGTTGGCATCATCGCCGGGCTTTACCCTGCACTTTTGCTCTCGCGCCTGAATCCGGCGAGCATCATTCACGGCCGCAAGGGAACGCTCGGCGGCAGATCACGCCTGAGAACAGCACTTGTCGTTATCCAGTTCTCTGCTTCGATAATCCTGATCGTACTCGCGATAGTCGCCTACCGTCAGGCGGACCATCTCCGTACACAGGATCTCGGATTCGAGACAGATGGTATAGTCGTGATACCGATGTCCCGCGACATTCTGCGCGACAAACTCGAGGCGATTCGGATCGACTGTCTGCAATCTCCGCGCATCGAAGATGTCAGCGCATCATCGGACATCCCCGCTGGCAATGACTGCAGAGGAATAGCCATAGAATCCATCAACAGCCCGGATCCGATTCACCTTCCCTGCCTCTTCGTAGACAGAAACTACGGCGACTTCCTCGGCCTCGACATGCAGAGCGGCAAGTCGTTTTCCGAAATCCATTCATCTCAGCTCGACAACATGATAGTAGTGAACAAAAAAGCAATGGAAAGACTCGACGCTGATGGCGCAATGGACAACAGCTTCTTCATAGTCGATCCTGGTGGGTATAGGAAACCTGTGCAGATCGCGGGAGTTACAGAGAACTTCCACTTTCGATATCTTCGGATGCCGATTCAACCGCTCGTATTGCGCGCTGATAATCAACATCTCCACTTCCTTCTTGCGCGACTCGATACAGAGGATATCCCCGGTTCTCTGAAAGACCTGAAATCGGCCGTTACGCAGTTTACACCGGAGATGCCATATGAATACTTCTTCCTTGACAGCTACACCGACGATCTGTACGCAGCCGAGGAACGGTTTGGGTGGACATTCGCCTACGCCTGCTTTGCGGCCATACTCATCGCGTGCATGGGACTGTTCGGGCTGGCGTCGATTGTATCCATTCAGCGAACCAGAGAAATCGGCGTAAGGAAGACCCTCGGCGCGAGCACACTATCAGTGGCACTCCTTCTCACGAGAGGATTTATCTTTCCCGTCGTAATAGCAGCGCTAATATCCTGGCCGCTGTCTTACCTGCTGGCGTCCCGCTGGCTGGAGAGCTATCTCTACCGAATATCGCTTGG
This sequence comes from uncultured Ignavibacteria bacterium, assembly GCA_964415885.1. Lineage (GTDB taxonomy): Bacteria > Zixibacteria > MSB-5A5 > JAABVY01 > JAHJOQ01 > CAYQCE01. The sequence continues at coordinate 4,634 of CAYQCE010000061.1, read as the reverse complement.
CGCGGATATCTTTATCGCGGCGGGCGTCATAACTCTGCTCGTCGCAGCTTTAACGGTCGGCGTCCGCTCGATCAAATCTGCAACAGCTAATCCTGTGGATTCGCTCCGCTCAGAGTGAGCCTCAAAAGCCGGTAAAATCCTCAGCCTTGATTCGCGAGGCATCAACACTATCCGACAGCGCTCCGACTGTTCCCCAGAGCATTCTGGACGGTCCGACGATGTAGTAATATGGTCGCGACAAATCGCCTGCAACCTCGGCGAGCATCTCCGTCGTGATGTACCCTGTCAGCCCCTTCCATGGGCGCAGCGAGAGATGGGGCCGGCTCATTACAGGGACATACCGAAACTCGGGGAACTGCTCTGACATCTGTTCGAGCTCATCCATAAAGGCGGCGTCTTCAGGTCTGCGGTTGATATAGAACAGAAAGAGCGGGTAGCTCCGACCTGTATGCTTGAGATGACGCAACATACTGAGTATCGGCGTAATCCCTATACCGCCTGCGATAAAGACCGCCGGAACGGTCTCATCTGAGTGCAGACTGAAAAGACCGTACGGGCCGTCGATTACGACATCGCTTCCGATCGGCAGAGTTTCGAGAGCTTCTTTATATGGATTGTCACGCAGTCGAACGCCAATCATTATCTCTTCTTCATGCGGTGCACTGGCGATTGAAAATGTCCGTCCCGTGTCACCGGAATCGACCTCCATCTGATCCGCCAGAGTCAGGTCGATGTTCTGTCCCGGGATGAAGTCGAATCCCGTTGGGCGTTCGAGGTTAAGCGCTATCGTTCTCTCCGCGATAACGCTCCGTCCGGTTATCTTCGCATGGTACAGCATATTCAGGCGGACGCACTCTTGTTAAGGAGCTTCTTCGACTGGCTGAATGCTTTGTACGAAGAGCGAACGAGAGGTCCCGCCTCAACATGCCCAAATCCGATCTCGCGACCGATCGCGGCGAGTTCCCTGAACTCATCGGGCGTGTATAATTTCTCTTCCGGAAGGTGGTCTTTTGACGGCATGAGATACTGACCTACGGTGACTATCTGCGTACCGGTATCATGAATCTGCTCGTACAACTCGACAATCTCATCCTTCGTCTCACCCAGGCCGACCATGAAGCCGGTCTTAACCACTGGGCGCGGCTCGAACCGGTCGGCCCACCTCAATATATCGAGCGAGCGCTTCAGGATTGCGCCGGGTCTGACTCGACGGTAGAGTCGTTGCACAGTCTCCACATTGTGGGCGAAGACATCCGGCTGTGCCCTGAGCACCGAATGTATTGCGTCCCTGTCGCCGTTCATGTCCGGGACGAGCACCTCTACCTGGACCTCGCTGTCGCGAATCCTGAGCTGCCTGATCGTATCTGCGAATATCTCCGCACCGCCATCCTGCAGATCATCACGAGTAACTGACGTGATAACAACCTGTTTCAAGCCCAGCTCGCCGACTACTATCGAGAGACGCTCCGGCTCCCCCAAATCGAGACCCAGCGGCACCGCGGTCTTGACGTTGCAGAATCTGCAGCCGCGAGTGCAATGATTGCCAAGGATCATGAAGGTGGCGGTTCCCTCACCGAAACACTCCTTGATGTTTGGGCAGGCCGCCTCCTCGCACACGGAATGGAGTTTGTTATGCGAGAGCTTTGCCTTAATCCGGCGATAGTTCTCGTTGAACTCGCCCCGCACCGTGAACCACTTCGGCAAACGCCTGTTCTTATGCTTCTCGGAGGATGAGGCTTTCAGCGGCGAATACTGATTATATGGATCTTTACGCATATCAATTCCTTTTGAAGATATAGTGGACTTGGTCAGTCCTGTATATAGGGAGAACATACGGGCATGTCAAGGCATTAACCGAGTGACTCCGCCGATGACCAGCGGGAAAACTCGCAGTCACCGCATCTCGCAAAGATTTCACTACCGACTAATCGAGCACTAATTCGACCGGGCTATTATCCGCTACATGAACTTGGCTATTTGGACCGAGCGGTCCAACACCAATGCCCAATCCGCCTATTGTCTCACCCGACAAAGCTTGCATGCTCCTGCCTCCCGGCGGGGGCATGCCAAGCTTGATTAAGAACAAGGAAGATCGTGGAGAAGATAACGGGAGCCGCGCATTGCAACTCCCGCTGATTTTCCGAACCGTTCGTTACGCGTAATGCTGTGTGATTTCGCTTAGAAGCAGTCATCGCACGGCGGCGGGCCGGTACCGAAAACGTAGTCTATCAGAAAGACCGTATCATCGATGTCAACACCGCCCGAGCAGTCGACATCCGCCGATTCCAGCGGATCAGGTGCAGGACCACCGCTGAAAACATACGAGATCGTGTACACGATGTCATCAATATCGACTTCGGTCGAACCGTCGGCATCGCCACATATCCACTGCGGGGTCTCAACCGTAATCTTCGCGGTTACGGTGTCCTTGCTCGGCGGATTGTCGGAGTCGATGACTTCAACCGAGAGCAATGTGAAGCCCTCGAACTGAGGAGTTCCCGTCAGAGTGCCGTTCGAACCGTTGAACGTGGTGCCGTACGGAGTCTGCCCAAACACTCGGTTATATTGGTACGGCGGAACGCCACCCACGGCCCAGTATTCGTAGTAGAATGGCAGACCGACATATGCAGTCGGGATATCCTCTGTGTAGGACTGAAGATGCAACTCGCCGTCGCAGGCATCGCCGACACCGTCACTATTCTCATCATACTGCTCCGAATTGACGAGTCCGGGGCAATTGTCACAGGCGTCACCGGCAGTATCATCATCAGAATCGACCTGGTCGACATTCTCCACCAGCCAACAGTTGTCGTTTTCATTCAAAATCCCGTCGCCATCGGCGTCCGGGTCGCAAAAATCGCCGATGCCATTCCCGTTAACATCTCCCTGATCCGGATTGTACTCGGAAACGCAATTGTCGCAGGCATCACCGACACCGTCGAGGTCCTGATCAGCCTGAGTGGGGTTGTAGGCCAACGGACAGTTGTCGAGAGTGTTCGGAATGCTGTCGCCGTCGCTGTCCTGATTCACGCCGGTTCCATCGAGAACCATCACACCGGTGTTCTCCGGATCGAGCCAGTCTTTCAATCGGCGGTTGGAAGCGCTGCCGTCCCACGACATGGAAAACTTGCCATACCAGTCGGCTGTGATACTCGTACAGGATGCATATCCGCCGTGGAGCTGTCCCACAATTCTATGATTATTGTCGAACAAAGGCGAACCGGATGAACCGCCCTCGGTCGTGCCATCCTCCCACTGTCCGACACGCCAATGGGTCGTGCCGGTAGTCGAGAGATAGTTTGTCGATGTCACCGGATCATAATCGAAGGATATCTTCTTGATATCGCCACTCGGATGATGGATCGCGGTCGACTGCGGACTCGGTGAGTCCTCACGATTCCAGCCGGCCCAATACAGGTCCCATTCCTCCGGCGGATCCTCATCGATCAATAGAAGCGCAAAGTCTGAGGTCGAACTATTCGCGAGCCGTGTCGACCCGGAAAGGGTGTAATTCAGCGGGCCATCAACATTACTGCAAGTCGGACTCTCATAGTGGAACATAAACACCCATGTCGCATCTCCACCGAGACAATGATTCGCCGTCAGAAAATACGGCGTCAAATCCTGTTCGACATTATTGATCAAGCTGCCAGAGCAGATACGGCTGCCGCCCTGGGTCAGGATCATGGCAACCGCTTTCTTATCGTCCTGCCAGTTATCCCCGACCGGACAATTTACGTTGTTATTGCATGATCCCGAATGACCGAAACCCTGTGCATCCTTGCCGAAAATGTTGCGGTATGCGTGCACTACCGTCTTCAGGTGTACTTCGCCGGGGAATTCAGCGTTCGCAGGTTCGAAGTATTCCAGGATAATATTATCACCGGGAACCGGCGCCGTTCCCAGCATTCCGTGTCGCTTGTTGTTCAAGTCTGTAAACGCGCCCAGGATTTCGCTTCTATCCTGATTATATATGAAGAGTTTCGCACCGGGTGGAAGCTTATAGCGATCGAAGATCAGATTGATTGAGTAAGCACCCTCAGATGTGACCTTGAGTCTCCAGATACGGTCACCGCCTGATAGAGTGGTCCACTCGCCGGCGTTCTGTAGACCGAAATCGACCTCGATTTCTGCGCCAAATCGGAACGGTATCCCTCCGAGACTCTGATCGATCGAGTCCTCCACGAGATACTGCTCGACATCGATTGACGGCATCTGGCGTGTATCTAACCCGGCGGTCAGCGTCCTCGAGAAACTCGGAGGCGTGCCACCCTGCGACAGTTGCGCGAACGAGCTGTCTGCGGTAACCAGAGCAAATGCAAGGAGTGCAATGGCTATGAATAGAGAGTTAAAGGTGCTTGCGCGGACTGCGCTGGTAAGACGGCCAGGAAGGTCCGAGTACATGACAAACTCCTGTTGTTTGGCGCGGTTATGGGAGTAATCGGTATGTTAGCTACTATACTTGATACAATCGGTATTATGCACTGCAGGTTCCATAAAAGCAAGACAAAACGTATCCATGTTTTATGACAAATGCGTGGAGAGTGTTGACAGTGATTCAGGCAGTGAGATGGGCTCCTTAGCCCGGATATTTCACGAATAGATTAGGCGAAGTCTTTTAATTCTTTATCATT
>CAYQCE010000060.1:15258-21374 GCA_964415885.1 uncultured Ignavibacteria bacterium | reverse complement strand
ATGTGCGCCAAACGACCGTGCTTCCGACTCCTTGTCCGGTGAGGATGAGAATGCTGTCACCTTGCAGCCGAACTTGTTCGCGAACTGCAAAGCAACATGCCCAAGTCCGCCGATTCCGACCACGCCGACTCGCATCGGAGGCTCGACGCCGAATTCGCGCAGCGGCGAGTAGACAGTAATACCTGCGCACAGGAGAGGGGCGGCGTTCTCCGAAGTCAGCTCATCAGGAATGCGAAACGCAAAGCGCCCGTTGACGATGATCTTGTTGGCGAATCCGCCGTTTCGTCCAACGCACGTCGGTTGCTGCTCGGCGCAGAAATTCTCTTCTCCCTGAATGCACCACTCGCACGTCCCGCAGGAGTTTGCCTGCCAGCCGATGCCGACTCTATCGCCCTCATTCAGGCCCTTGACGTTTCGACCGAGGCTTGTTACGGTACCAATAATCTCGTGTCCCGGTACGAACGGATAGTTCGATACCTGCCAGTCGTTGTCTATCAGGTGAATGTCGGAATGGCAGATTCCGCAGTGCGTGATCGAAACTTCGACATCTTCCGGGCCGAAGTCTTCCGGATCGTACTCGAACGGTTTTAGTTGCGCCCTGGCCTCCATTGCGGCGTATGCGTCAATACTCATCGTATGTTCCTTCCTATGTTCCTTTGATCCTTTTCCAGAGTCCCTTGAGTTGTGAGGAGGGGTCCTCAACATCCATTTCCGCTCTCGTCATCTCAACCGTATTGCCGGATGGCTTCAACTGCCAGGAGAAAACAAAGCTCGCCCCGGTTCTGCCGTCGAAATCGAGTTGGCCGAACCGGAGGTCGTGGAATTGTATTCTGCCGTCGTTGATATTCGCTGACCACCAGCCGCCTGAGAACCAGATCAATTGCTTCACAACGCGACTCTCCATGTGCGGTTCGATCAACTCCCGATTCTGAGGGATATAGGTGAACCTGATAGCATCATCAGTATCGAGAAGTGAGTAGTACGCTGTGTAGAACCCATCATCGGTCTGTGCCGTCACTCTCCACAATAGCGAATTGAACAGCGTAGGCGTTGTGATATATCGCTCGTACTCGATTCCCTCGCGAGCGAGGGCGCCCTCGAAAACCGAATTCGCGTAAGTCTTGAAACCGATCGCGGTTAACAAGTACAGCGTGCTGATCCCGATACCGAGGTAATTGTACAATCTGCGGCGCGACAGATTTCGCTTGAGACGGAACGCGAGGATCAGCCCCAATAGCAGCGGCACTGAATAGAGCGGATCGATTATCGCTATAGAGTTCCATTGCACCCGCAAATCGGTGAACGGCTGCCAGACCTGTGTTCCGTAGACCGTGAAGCAATCCAAGAGAATATGCGTTCCGATCGCGAGCGCTGCGAGAATAGACCAGTGATGCCACTTTACCGGCTCTTTCTTGTGTGTCTTCCAGATGATCCAGCCCAAAATTGGTGCGGCCAGGATTGTGAAAGTCACAGAGTGAGAGATGCCCCTGTGGAATGCGAGCTTCCCGACTTCGTCGAGGAGCGGGTATGCTGCGACATCGAGATCGGGCAAAAGGCCAATCGCCCCACCCCAGAGCATCGCCTTATTGCCGACCTTGCGGCCAAGATACGCCTCACCAACCGCGGCGCCGAGTGCAATTTGTGTGACTGAGTCCATAATGTTGCTACCCTTTCGTCAGCAATACAACACTGATTAGCGCCCCTCAGTTCTGGAAAGATTCAGTGATTTGGGACGCGGTAACGGCTGCTCATTACGACGCCGAAGACAATGACCACGATCCCGACAAATGCTAATGGCGGGAGGATCTCACCGAAGAGGAAATAGCCGAGGATTATGGCATAGACAGACCCGAGATAGTTGAAGTTCGAAATGTTGGATGCGCGATCGGCCTGATATGCCCTGGTCATGAATATCTGGGCGATCGTGGTGCCCAGCCCTATCATCAGAAGGAGAAGCCAGTCTGTGCCGTGCGGCATTACCCAGTTGAATGCCGCGTAGCCGCCGGCCACGGGTACCGTTACAAGCGGGAAATAGAACACAACGACGAGCGCATCATCGGTATCTTTCACCTTGCGGATGAAGTTGTATGCCAGACCGGAACAGAAGGCGGACGTAATCCCGATCGCGAGCTCGAATGGCGTAACACGCGGATCGAACCCTTTAAGCATGACAACTCCCGCAAACGAGATCAGAAAGAAGAGCCATTGAATCGGTCGAGGCGGCTCTTTCAGCAGGATCCCCGCGATAATTATGGTGAAAATCGGCGACATGTATTGGATCGTAACAGCGGACGCGAGCGGCATAAACTGCAGAGTGAAGAAATACAAGATGAGTGCGGCAGTGCCCGCGACTCCGCGCGCGATCAGGAATTTCCTGTTATTGCCCCAGTGGGAGATACCCGCTCGCGCGATCAGGATATAGCCGACTATCAGCGTCACGAGCGCGCGGAAAAACACGATCTCGATCACCGGGATATGCGGCAGCATCTTGACGCCAACATTCATGAACTGGAAGAAAATGGTCGAGAGAAGGATATATTTGATTCCGGGCGGGATATTCTTCGGTGACATGCTCGGTCGCTTCCGTTAGGTTGATGTTGAGTGAATATGGCGGGTGTGGGGGAGAAGTCAAGAGGGAAGACAGAATCAGTATACCCCCGCCAGGAATCGAACCTGGATTACCAGCTCCGGAGGCTGGTGCGTTATCCATTACACCACGGGGGCATGCTTAAATCCAAGCATATCCAGCACACACCGAAAAGTCAACATAAATCCCGGAGTCCGGTTTTCCGGCTCATGCCGGACGATTCCCTGAATCGTTTCGCTGCATTCCTGATCAAATAATCGATAGACGAAATTCAGCGGCTGACGGCGAGATTATTAGATTGGAAGTGCAATGGACGCCAGAGACTTGAAGAACGACCCGGAATTCTGCGAGACGGATTCCGCCGAATCGAAATGCGGCGATCTGAAGGCTATGTATGACGATCTCCTGGAGGAGCTATCGACACTGATGGACGATCGATCCTCGCTCGTGACATCCACTCGTCACTCATGCCTGACCGAATTCGTGGCGGGGGTTGCGCACGAGATCAACAACCCAAACGGAGTGGTGAAGGCTTCCGCAGACGCCGCCAACAGATGCCTCGTGCGAATCGATGAGACCCTCGCGTCGGCCGAGTCAATTGATGATCTCCGTCAGAATGATAAGATTCGGCGCTATTTCAAAATGCTCAAGGACAACATTGCTGTGGTCGAGAAGGCATCCCATCGTATCGACAAAATCGTCCGGAGCCTCAAGAGTTTCAGCCATCTGGATGGGTCGGAATGCAAGCTGGTCGACATCAACGAGGGACTGGAAGCCGCAGTTGCGTTAGTTCAGCATCGCGTTCGTGGACGTATTGCATTTAACAAGGATCTCGGGAAAATTCCGGAGCTTCAATGTTATCCAACCAGGCTTAATCAAGCGTTTTTGAGCCTGATGAGAAACGCTGTCGACGCAATCGAGGGCAGCGGTGAAATCACGGCGCGAACTTCCTTCGACGACGGGAATATAGTCGTCGAGATTAGCGACACCGGCAGAGGGATAGAGCAAGAAGACTTGCGGCACCTGTTCAGGTTCGGTTTTCGCCGAGGGGGGACCCGCGTGCGAGTGGGCACCGGCCTGGCATCGGCCTTCAGCATAGTCAAGGATCATGGCGGCGAGATCGATATTGAGAGTGAGCCGGGAAAGGGAACCACTGTGACCATGAGACTCCCCATCGGGCATTTGAACTGCTGAGCCAGCCTGTATCTACTCCCTGTAGACTTGAAATACAACCTGCGTAGCGTCGGAATAGATTTGCATGAACGCCTGCCTGTGATAGCGGATGGCGTCCGCGGCGGCGGCGCCGAGATGCTTCTTGTGAAGCACAATGTACTTTACCTTGTTGCGGATCAACTGCCGGCGACGCTCCTGAATATCCCGAAAAGCGAGATAATCGATAAGCGACCGACCGATCTTGCGAGGTACAAGGCCCTGCACTATCGGCTTATTATGATGCGTCTGGAACATCATGTACTGTGCGTTCCCTACCCACGATGTCGGCAGGTCCAAAATCGCATAGTCGCCGTTATCGCGCTCGATAACCTCGTAGCAGAGCGGAGAGGATGTCTCCGATGTCTCCGTGCAGACGGAGAAGAAATCGAAGAACACCACGGCCGAGATTCCGGCGAAGACTGCCGTCCTGATTAATGGCGATTTCCATCTTCTTATCAGATACACCATCCCGAGCGGTGCGAGTACAGCCATCGCCAGATATACGAAGACTATCAATCGGGCAGGGTTTCGTGCGTGCTGCAGCAGGGGAATCATCTCGAAAAGCCGATAGGGCAGCGCTATCGGCAGCTCTACTCCGGCGAAATGGAGATACGATCCCATACCGAGTATGGAAAATGTAATGACCGATGCGAGCAGTATATAGACCCGTCTCGTTCGCGCGAAGACGGCGTACGCTGCAAGGGCTATGTTCCCAACACCGAGATAGACCGCGCTCTCCCAGGCATTGCCGGTTATTGCCCTGTTGAAGTTCTCGATGAAGCCCGCATCCGACAGGAGATGATACGAATGGGGAACTATGAATGCGAGCAGGTCTGCAACGAATATATTGTGGCCGATCGGGTTTGCCTCCGGGCTGTTCAGCCCAACCAGACTCATCTGCGCAAGCCACGGTATTACCGGCAGAACGCCTATCCCAAACACGATCGCGGATGTTCTGAGTCTGTCCGGAAGGATCAGCTTCTGTCGCTGGATACTGATGAACAGGTAGCTCACGGCCATGAATATCAGACAGAAGATCAGGTAGTTCCAGTCGCACATGGCGCAGAGAAAGAGGAAAAACGCGGCGAGAATCGTGTTGCGAAACATCCCGGTCCGCACGGCCTTGATGTAGAATAGCACGAAGAACGGCAGGAATTGTATCGATGCAACGTTCAGGTGGTGCAGCGAATGCGCATAGTGCGACGGGTTAAACGCGAAAATGAAACCGCCGAGGAGCGCTGCCCAGAATGACCCGGTCAGGTAGCGCACGAGCATGAAAGCTCCGAGGCCGCTCAACACAAACGTGTGAAGGATCAGCAAATTGTAAATCGTCGTGTCGTTAACGAAAGTCCCGAGTATAAGCGATAGCCCGAGGTTATACCACGAGTAGTCGTTAAAGACTAGCGAGCTGCCCTCGGGATAGAAAATGTCCTGGCTGTATGTCAGGCTCGGTTCGAGACCCGCAAAATAGCGCTCGCCCCACCACATATTCCAGAGATACTTGACATTATCCTCAGTCGGTCCGATCAGCGCCAAGCTGATATCGGATAGAACGGGGTAGAAGAAGATGACCGTGATCAGTGCGTAAAGAAGTACTGCAATTGTCGATTGAACCGGAGATCGTCCCTCGAACTCGGGCGTACGGTACTTCGGGATCCTCTTGGATGCGTACACGGTTCGTACGATAAGCTCAACTACGACAATACCAGTGATGGAGGTCAGTATGGCGGTGAGGACATCTGCAAATGATGTATAGCCTAAAAGATAGAGGAACAGAGTAATGACTACCGCAGCAAGCCCTGCGGCCGCCAGAATCAGCAGTCTCTTACGGACTGCGTTTGCAGCCAAAGGCTGCAGATATGAGCCAGGCGCCATCGATGGAGTCTCCAAAAATCGCAGCGTCCAAATGCACCCGACTCGGGTGCCCTGCACCTTGGGCGTGGTCAGGGCTGATATGTCGACTTCACAATCGCGAGTCCCCGTTGTGAATATCAAAGCATGCACCCGCGTCAGTCTCTTATGTACTTGTTACGTATGAGCCGACAATTTGTTGCAGATCAATTTATTAGAATATGATAAGTAAAGTAGAATGTGAAGTCTTCTTGTCCGGTTTCAGTGCTGTGGTCTGTTTCGCGATATTGTCTTGTCGGCGGATGTGGCAAGGGTCCATTGAGGCTCGCTCTCTCAACAGCTCCCAAGCCATGCGTCGTCTGACCTGCGGTCGATCCCGAATATTACGCCTTCTTTCCCGCCTGGGACTCGTAATTCCTCAGGGCCATCGCTCCCATTCGTCTCATGCCAAACCGAGTGTAGAACG
>CAYQCE010000060.1:7695-15158 GCA_964415885.1 uncultured Ignavibacteria bacterium | reverse complement strand
AAAAAGGCCCGCAATGTGCAGGCCTTTCATAGTCTTTGCGTTGAAGTCGACAACTGCTTACAGGATCGACTCTCCCTCGCGTTTGGTGCTCACCCGTTCGCGGATATACGAGACGATATGATCCGTAGGAGTTCCCGGCTGGAACAGCTTGTCGATACCCTGCGCTTCGAGTTCGCGCGCTTCCGCGTCCGGGATGATTCCGCCTCCGAAAAGTACCATATCCTTGGCGCCTTTCTGATCGAGAAGCTGCCGGATGGCAGGGAAGAGGGTCATGTGTGCGCCGGAGAGAATCGAGACTCCGACAGCATCGACGTCTTCCTGAACGGCGGCATCAGCTATCATAGTCGGCGTCTGCCGCAAACCTGTATAGATCACCTCCATGCCTGCGTCCCGCAGCGCGGCGGCTATTACCTTAATGCCACGGTCGTGCCCATCAAGACCCGGTTTAGCAAGCAGTATTCGTATCTTTCTGTCTTCAGCCAAACGAAGATCTCCAGCGTTAAGTTTGTACTCTATTGGTCTCAGCGCTTACCGGCATGAATCGCCAGCCGACTAACCAGTCAAACCCTACATTCCTTTCCATGGATCCGGCCAGTCCGGAATGTCACCCTTTCTGAGCCACTGGCGCGGGAATTTCACTATGACTCCCTTGGCACCGTTAACCTGCGTGCCTGCGCGATCGTAGCTAATGAAAATGACCGCGTGGCCGCGCTTTTTGCGCGCAAAATCCGACAGGAGGCCATCGACCGTGCTCGTTGATGCCGCGGAGCCATCCGGCGACACAACGTCCGCTATCCACTCGATCTCGTACGGATATGGGATATCATCCTCGGCGAGGATGATATCGCGATTCTTCACTTTTTCTCTTATCTCATCCGGAGATTTCCACTCCTCGCGATGCTCCGCATACTCTGCAGAGTCGAGAGTCTGCACGAGAATAGCATTCGTAAACAGTTCGGTTGGATCGCGCTCGGTGTAATGATCGACAAAGATCACGGCGTCGCAACCTCTGTCGGATGCAGTCTTCTTCAAACGCTCGTGCGCCTCCTTCATCGACTCTTCGGCTATATCGCGCTTGAGAGTGAAACTCACTATCTCCTTGATTTCGTACGGTCTGTCGATATCTCCGCCGGTCAGCTCGACGCTGTCCGGTTTAACGTCCCATTTCTTCGCCATTGTGCTGGGCGATAGGACGAAAAGGAGAAGCAGTACCGTCGACATGCTTACAGTTACCTTCGCCATAGTTTTCATACTTTACCGCTCCTTAAGTTTATGCACCGCCTCAACTGACGGGGCCTGGAGTGTTGTAACTACCATAATATTATACATATAATGGCATGGCAAGGTTTATTTTCCTTCGTAAGTCGGTATGTCGATTTGGCTTGACTTCTGTTGAGTTTCTGTTAATTTAGCCCGGACATACGCTCTTCGGGGTGAGGTGAAACTCCTCAACCGGCGGTGAAAGCCCGTGAGCGGAGGTAACTTAGACCTCTCGCTGAGCCTGTGAAATTCAGGCGCCGACGGTTAAAGTCCGGATGGGAGAAGAAGCGATAGATTTTCTGTGGGTGAATTAGTATATGGTGCCCCGGAGACGTATGTTCTTCGGGGTTTTCTTATATGTGTGATGACGAAAGATACATGCGAATTGCCTTCGAGATTGCTGTTGAGGCATCGGGGCTGGTGTCGCCCGATCCGGTCGTCGGCGCAGTTGTTGTGAAGAACGGCGAAATCGTCGGGCGTGGAAACTACTCGAAGTACGGCGCTCCCCACGCCGAGGCAGTCGCGCTCAGAGAGGCTGGCGATAGAGCTGTTGGCGCAACGGTTTACACGAATCTTGAGCCTTGCTGTCATCACGGCAAGAACCCGCCATGCACCGATGCGCTGATTGCCGCCGGTGTGAAACGTGTCGTGTCGTCCATTTCGGATCCGAATCCGAAGGTCAACAGTGGCGGTATAGAGAGGCTGCGTGAGGCGGGCATTGAGGTTGAGATTGGGCTGCTCGAAGAGGAAGCTCGGGAAATCAACGAGGTCTTCTTGAAGTATATCACAACTCAGTTGCCGTTTGTGGTCCTCAAGCTCGCGCAGACTCTGGACGGACGCATTGCGCAGGAGAATGGCCAACCGGGGTATGTCACATCGGAGGAGTCTCGCAGGGAGGTCCACCGGCTTCGTGCTCAATATGATGCCGTGTTGGTCGGGGCTAATACCGTAAGAATCGATGATCCTGAGCTTACGGTTCGGCACGTCGAAGGACGAAATCCGAAACGGATTGTCGTAGCGGGCGCAAAACCGATTTCACTTGATGCTCGAGTCTTCAAGGATGATAATCGAAAGAACACAATAGTTGCCTGTACGACCGATACGGTGAATCTGTACGAGAACCTCGAAGATGTCACGACTTGGGAGTTCGAGAAGGATAGAGACGGAAACCTGAGTTTGATCAAGCTCCTCATGAAAATCGGAGAAGAGCGGATTAGCTCGGTTCTTCTCGAGGGCGGCAATGTCCTGGCGAGCTCGTTCGTCAAACGGAAGCTCATCGATAAACTCCACGTCTTCACAGCGCCCTTGATACTCGGATCGGGGTTGCCATCCGTGTCCGATATCGGACCAAGTCGTCTTGACAGAGCGTTGCGTTTGGCGCGTACCAGTGTTAAGACATCCGGTGATGACTGCTGGATGGTCGGATACCCTGAGTGGAGATAGGCGATGTTTACCGGGTTAGTCACAGAGATAGGAGCAGTGAGAGAGAGCCGCCGAGTTGGTTCACAAATGAGGCTCACGATCTATGCGCCCCGGACTGCTCAGGAGACAGAACTCGGCGCGAGCATAAATATAAGCGGTACATGCCAGACCGTGACAGAGCTAAGCGGCGACATGTTTTCGGTGGATACGATAGCGGAGACGATGAAGAAGACTACGCTCGGCAATCTGAAACCCGGCGATAGAGTCAATCTCGAGCAGGCTCTCAGGCCGGGTGATCGAATGGGGGGACATATAGTCCAGGGTCATGTCGACTGTGTTGGCAGCGTGACCGGCACATTGGAGCAGTCGAACGTGATCGAAATCTCTGTCGCTTTTCCGGAAGATTTCGAGGAACTCGTGGTGCCGCAGGGATCGATATCTATTGACGGCGTTAGTCTGACGATTGCACGGCTCGATGAGCACGCTGTCACGGTCGCAATTATTCCAACAACGTGGAAGGAGACGACGCTGCCCAGGCTCAGGTCCGGCGACGGTGTGAATCTCGAATTCGACATCCTGGGCAAGTATGTTGCCCGGATGTTGAAACTGAAAGACAGTAACTCACAGATAGATTATACTACATTGGAGAAACTCGGCTACTAAGCGAGGTAGAGATGGGCGATAAGATAGAATTCAAGTCCGGCAGCTATGAGGGGAAAGATGGGTTTTCGTCGATAGAGAATGCCATTGAGGATATTCGGCGGGGACGGATGGTCATCGTTGTGGATGACCCGGATCGCGAAAACGAGGGTGATTTTGTGATGGCTGCGGAGAAAATCACGCCTGAGGCTGTGAATTTTCTCGCCATGCACGGTCGCGGTCTCATTTGCGTCTCTCTTCCGGACGACGCAATCACGCGCCTGCAACTGCATCCTCAAACGGAATTCAACACTGCGAAGCTTTCAACAGCATTCACTGTCTCGGTGGATGCCGCTGAAGGAATCACAACAGGCATATCGGCAGCGGACAGGGCGAAGACAATTGCGATTCTCGCTGATCCATTTTCGAGGCCGGAGGAACTCGCCCGGCCGGGTCACATCTTCCCGATCAGGGCCCGCAGCGGAGGCGCGCTCAAGCGAGCCGGACATACGGAGGCATCATCGGACCTCGCACGACTTGCAGGGCTGCAGCCGGTCGGAGTGATGTGCGAGATAATGGCCGAGGATGGCACCATGGCCCGAGTGCCGAAGCTCCGTGAAATAGCGGAGGAGTTCGATCTCAAGATTATCACAATACGCGATCTCATAGCATATCGACGTGAAACAGAGAAGCTCGTGCGTAAGGCGGTGGAGGTGAATCTTCCGACAAAGTACGGTCATTTCCGCCTGCATATGTACGAAACGGACGTCGATCATCAGCACCATCTCGCTATCGTCAAGGGAGATGTAAAAGGCAAAGAGAATGTTCTCGTTAGAGTACATTCGGAATGCCTCACCGGGGACGTATTCGGATCGCAGCGCTGCGACTGCGGGCCACAGCTATCGGACGCTCTCTCGATGATCGAGGAGGAGGGTTGCGGAGTTCTTCTGTATATGCGTCAGGAGGGACGAGGTATCGGTCTTCCGGCGAAGATGCGCGCCTATCATCTCCAGGACCAGGGAATGGATACTGTTGAAGCGAATGAAAAGCTCGGTTTCAAGGCCGATCTGCGCGAGTACGGAATCGGTGCGCAGATTCTGGTGGACCTCGGACTCTCTACGATTAGACTGATAACAAACAATCCCAAGAAGGTTATTGGAATCGACGGTCACGGCTTGAAGATTGTAGAACGCGTGCCGACTCTCTGCGCGAAGAGCACCTACAATGAGAAGTACCTCAAGACGAAGCGGGACAAGCTCGGTCACCTGTTTGGAACACTGTAGAATGGAACGGAGATAGATATGGCCAAAGTAATTGAAGGAAAACTCGACGCCAAAGGGCAGAAATTCGGTATCATTGTCAGCCGGTTCAACGATCTGCTTACGACGAAATTGGTCGACGGTGCCATGGATTGCCTTGTCCGCCACAATGCGAGCGATGATGATGTGACTATTGTGAAGGTCCCGGGTTCATTCGAAATGCCCTATGCTGCCGCGAGGATGGTCGAGTCCGGTGGTTACGACGCGATCATCTGTCTGGGGGCTGTGATCAGAGGAGCTACACCCCATTTCGACTACATCGCCGCCGAAGTGTCGAAAGCGATCGCCAATCTCTCGCTGGAAGGCAAGACGCCCGTGATCTACGGCTTGATTACCGCTGATACGCTCGAGCAGGCGATTGAGCGAGCCGGCACCAAGGCCGGGAATCGAGGATTCAGCGCAGCACAGACCGCTATCGAAATGATAAATGTCTACCGGCAGTTGGGCGTATGAGCAAGAGAACACGCGCACGAGAACTGGTCCTGAAGTGTCTGTATGCTCACGAGTCTCTCGGGGGGGATGCAGAAGAGATTTTTGAGAGGACTGCCGGAAAATCTGCGATGGAGTCGGAGAATCGCCTATTCGCCAAGGACTTGTTCACGCGGATTGTTTCGAGACGGAAACGTATCGACAAGGAAATTGGGAAACACGCCGAGAACTGGGATTTCGAACGGTTTGCGGTCGTCGACAAGAACATCCTTCGCATCGCCGTATGCGAGCTTTTCTTCTTCCCCGATATACCCGCAAGGGCCTCGATAAACGAGGCGATCGAGCTTGCGAAGAAATACTCTACGATGGAATCGGCGTCGTTCGTGAACGGTATCCTGGATGCGGTCTTCCACTCCAATATCAAGCAGCTTCAAGAGGGTGGTAAACTGATTCCCAACACTGAGGACGGTAATTAAGGTAATGAGAGATTAGTCCATCTTGTTACCTTGCTGACTCTCATGCTGCTTACAGGGCGGCTAGCCAGCTCCCGCATGTTCATTCCACGGAATAGTCGACTGCACCGCACTATTTTGGTTCTTGACAGAACTGCATTCGAGGCGTACCTTGAGACCATGGAGTAATGGCTCCACGGTCTTGTCTGGTTTGGCTAACGGCCCGTTCTGGCAACGAAACATTGTATCAGGTTTCGGAGTGTGAGCTCGCGAATCCTTCCCATCGACACCCACTCTGTACCTGTTTTCCAAAGAGCTTCTACAATACCACACACCAGTTATTGGAGGACGAAATGCACTCACTCATTCCCAGAACTCTCAGGATCAGGTTGGCGCTACTGACAGCCATTTTCACAGTGTTGGGCATATCGATCGTTGCATTTGCGTGGCCGAACGCTTTTGTCAACTTCGCGAGTCCACCGGTGACCGAGCAAAACAACTCCGATCTCTCGCTTAGTGAGGTAACCCCGGGCGAGATTTATGCCGTCTGGTCCGAGCACCTCGGCGGTCCATTGGGTCCGGCGAATGTCAGCCTCGGCATATCAATGGATGGCGGAATAACCTGGGCGCACTCGTTTAATCCACCGCCCGCAGGTTTCACGTTCGAGTGGAATCCAAGTATAGCCTCGATCCCTCCGGCAGGCGGTGCAGGGCATTTTCTGGTTAATGAATCGCACAATCCCGGGCTATGGGGTGCCCCGAATGGTATCCACATGAACATGAGTCCGGGGGGTGGTGCGCTCTTCGGCGCACCGTTTATGATTATGCCTAATACTCCAGGTGCGAACTGGCTCGACTATCCCGCAACCGAGGTTGATGATTACCCGACCAATCCCGCGCCTGCGCACGGCACCGCGCACATGGCCTGGATCGAATACATCGACGGTACGGGCGGTGATTCCGATGGTAACGGAAACCCGTTTGATGACGGTGGAGATAACTACCAAATCTGGTATGACTTTACACAGTTCGTGCCGGGTAGCCCAACAATGTATCCTGCAACCGCAGGAGCGTTTCCGTTCTTTGGTGGACCGGTGAACCCGAATCACATGGCTTCGCATCGTCCGGACGTTGCAGTAATCGCTGGAGCGGGAAACCCCGCTGTTCCGCCGGGCGGTGTGTACGTTGCCTGGAGCGATGGACCGAGCATATTCGTTGATGCGTCAATTGCTCCGGGAGCCGGAATGGGCGCGCTCGGCGGGCCACCGGTTGCGCTCGGCAGAGTGCCGTTCGGACCGGGGCTGAACCCTGGAATCAACAACGGTTCCGTTGTGTCGATCGCTATCGACAATTCGCCCGGACCGTGTGCGGGTAACGTATATCTCGCGTATTCAGATTTCAGCTCTGGTGATGGAGACATTTTCCTGCTCTGGAGTACGAGCGGTTTACCGGGAAGCTGGGTAGGTCCCATTAGGGTCAACCAGGATCCACCGGGAACAGGTCTCGACCAGTGGGCTCCGCAGATGACAATTGATCAGAATTCCGGTGAGATCATTGTGACATATTTCGATCGTCGAAATGACCCGGCTAACACCAATACGGAGGTCTGGGCCTCGCGCTCGATGGACTGCGGTAATACCTGGATCGACTGTCTCGTCTCCGACGCCGGACCGGTCCCGCCGGTTTCAACCATTTTGAATCAGTCGCTGATTCCCTACTTCGGAGATTACCTGGACATCGATTTCAATGCTCTTTCGCTTCTGGGTATCACCTTCAATGATGGTCGAAACACGGTGGATCAAGATATCTTCTTCGAGAGCATGCCGAGTTGCGACAGCGACGGCGACGGCATTGTCGATATGCTCGACAACTGCCCGACCGTTCCTAACCCGGCTCAGGGTGATGGTGACTCCGACGGTGTCGGTGATCTGTGCGACAACTG
>CAYQCE010000060.1:0-7595 GCA_964415885.1 uncultured Ignavibacteria bacterium | reverse complement strand
GGTGATCTGTGCGACAACTGCCCCGGAGTAGCCAACCCGTCTCAAACCGACGGCGATGGCGATACGGTTGGTGATTTATGTGACAACTGTCCCTCGGTGCCGAATCCGTCCCAGGCAGATGCCGATGCAGATTTCGTAGGCGATGTCTGCGATAACTGTCCCTCAACACCTAATCCATCACAAACCGATAGTGATGGCGACAACGTAGGTGATCTATGCGACAACTGCCCCGGAGTAGCCAATCCGTCTCAAACCGACGGTGATGGCGACACGGTAGGCGACTTGTGCGATAACTGCCCCGGCACGCCTAATACGAGCCAGACTGATACAGATGGTGACAATGTCGGCGATGTTTGCGACAATTGCCCGTCGACACCCAATCCGGGCCAGGCGGACGGCGATACAGATAATGCAGGCGATGTCTGCGACAACTGTCCCACGATTCACAATCCGCTACAGACCAATTCCGACGGTGACGCATTCGGAGATGACTGCGACAATTGTCCCACTGTGACCAATCCGAGTCAGACCGATACAGACTCCGATACTGTAGGTGACCTGTGTGATAACTGCCCGGCCGTTGCGAATACATCGCAGAGTGATATCGATGGCGACAACGTCGGTGATGTCTGCGATAACTGCCCGTCTGACTACAATCCGAGCCAGGCGGACTCAGACGGTGACGGTATCGGAGACGCGTGCGACACCGGAGGCGTGTGCGGAAATGTCAACGGAAGCGGTGGAATCGATATCGATGATATTGTGTATCTGATTGCATACGTCTTCCAGGGCGGTCCGGCTCCGAGTCCGGTCTCGACAGGTGATGTCAACTGCACCGGAGGCGTTGATATCGATGACATAGTTTACCTTATAGCGTATGTCTTCCAGGGAGGAAATGCGCCGTGCGATCCGGATGGTGATGGAACACCAAATTGCTGAGGCACGGAAACGCGCATTTGGAGATGGCGTCTGCACTGAGTGCAGGCGCCGTTTTCGCTTGGATTCGGATGAGCGAGCGCTTACCTCAGGACATCCTCAGGTTTAGCGTTGAGTGCAAGTCGCAGAGCTCGCAACAGCTTCGACGGTGACACGGGTTTTCTCAGGATGAACTCGATGCCTTCGGAACGCGCTCTCTCAACAGAGTCGGAGTCTGCATAGCCGGAGACAACTATCGCTCTTACTTCCGGAATATGCTCGCGCACCAATCTGTATGTTTCGGCGCCATCGATTCCCGGTTTCATCATCATATCGAGGACGAGTATGTCTGGTGCGAATTCATCCGCGAGCTTGACCGCCATCTCTCCGCTCTGAGCGCACCTCACGGAATAGCCGTATCTTTCGAGCGTTTTCTTCATAAGGCTCCGCTGCTCCGGTTCATCATCCACGACGAGTACGCGCTCTGAGCCCGTGCAGGAACTGTCGGCAACCGCTACCCGAGACTTCGAACCGGCCTGCGGAAGATAGACAGTGAAGCAGGTTCCCTCACCAATTGCAGTAGTACAGTCTATATAGCCGCCGTGGTCCTTTACGAGCGCATGCACGACCGATAGTCCGAGGCCGGTACCTCTTCGGGAATCTGATGATTTGGTTGTGAAGAACGGCTCGAATATACGCGGAAGAATCTCCTCCGGAATGCCCGGGCCGCTGTCTCGTACTGACAGCGCTACGAACGGTCCAGGCGGAATGCTCTCGATTCCATGTTTGTGGTCGGCAATAGTGACGTCCTTCGCATCGATGAATATCTTTCCTCCACTTTCGAGAGAGTCCGCGGCGTTGTATATCAAGTTGGATAGAACGCGGAATAGCTGGGATTTTGAGCCGGCTACCCGTGAGACGCGAGGATCGGCGTAGTTCTTTATCCGGATGTTCTCCGGGATGTCGGTCAGATGTCGCAATGTCTCATCCGCCAGAGATTTCAGATCGACGATATCCCGGGATTTGGTCTCGCGTCTGCCGAGAGACAACAGATCATTATTGATATCTGCAATTCTGCTGGCCGCAGATTGAATATCGGACAGCATAGCAGACGCGTCTGCATTGCCTTCGACATACTCTCTCAAAAGGGCCGGGTAAGACAGGAGCGGCCCGAGCAAGTTGTTAAAATCATGCGCGACCTGTGCAGCAATTCGTCCGGCCGCCTCGAGCCGAGCTGCTCTCTCCGACTGCTTTTGAAGGCGTTTGGTTTCAGTGATATCCAGAAGCGTCGCAACGCTTCCAATGTGGTTGCCGTCTTGATCGAGTCGGGGAGATGCTGAAACGAGAACGCATTTCGTCGTTCCGTCATCCAAATCAACCTCCAGCTCATAGCTGGAGCGGGCTCCACGGCTTCGTTCCTTCATCTTCGACTTGATTTTTTCGTGCTCGCGCTTTGGAAACAGATCGAAGATGCTTTTCGAGAGCAGCTTTTCCGGATCTTCCAACCCAATCATCTCTGCGGCGGCGCGATTGACGTAGACGAGCCCCCCTGTGAGATCCGTGATTCCAACGCCCTCCATAACCGTATCGACGAGTTCACGGTATCTTCTCTCAGAGTCTCGAAGCATCGCTTCCGCCCGCTTACGTTCGGTTATGTCATCGAAGAGCGCCGCGACTCGTCCCGGGGCAGTCTGAAATGCTGTAACCTTGTACGCTCCCTTGATCTGATCATGTTCGTACTCGATCTGTTCGGAGTGGAAGGTCTTCCCCTCGGCAGCCGCCTTGCGGTAGGCGTTCGGAATCTCGGTGGCTTTAATTGGTGGGAAAGCCTCTTCGATCGTTTTCCCGACGAACTCCTGGTTCTTCACACCGAGAATCCTGTCTGCGGCGAGGTTTGCGCCCTCAAAAATCAACTGATTGTCGTCCTCAAGACGATACATGTGGATTCCGAGAGGTGTTGTTTCGACTATCTTTCGAAACCTGTGTTCGCTCGAACTAAGCTCATCCTCGACACGTTTCCGCAAGGCTATCTCCCTCGAGAGGAGCTGATTTCTATGAGCCTGTTGTGATATCTCATTTGTAATCGCACCGAGGAGTTCCAGCACCGATTCGAATTGCTCTATCGTCATCTCCGGAACTTTGGCGAGTGCCGAGAGCATCTCGTCTATATCTGCGCCGATCTCTTTAGCGTATTCTTCGATCCATTGGCAGGAAATATCACCTACGCGGCACTGTCCCAGAAGCCAGTTGGCCACCACATCATCGCCGATGAGGATAGGAGCCGAGGCGTCCATTAATCCGCAGCTTCGGCAACGATGGTATACCGGCTCGATCGAGAGCGCGGCTTTCTTATTGCGGATCACATCCGAGAGACCGCAGCGCTTCGCACCTTCGGGAGTAGATCGGACGATCTCGCAGATACGTCTGAAATTGCTCGGGCGTGTAATGGAATTGCCGCTTGGGTCGGCTATGATCGAGGCTGTATTGGTAGCGTTTGATAATGAATCCTGAAGTCTCTGGAGGTTGTCCAGATCGAAATACTCGGTCAGTCTATACTCACCAGGTCGGTTTTTCGTGTTCTGCATGCGAGGCTCCTGCCCCGGTATATGTTGACCCAGATTGGGCACTTTGGACCCTTGTTCCATGTGTCGTGTGTTAGTAGGCCAATCGTTGTGCAATGAGTTTCGCGACTGAAGCGCCTCTCGCGAGCTCGTATGCATCGTGAGAGCCTCATCATGTGTATCGGCGTCTCAGAACGGAACTTGAGTACACGTTTATATTGCTTTATGTCCGATAACCGGTTAGGGTGGATGCACGTTTCACTCGTTGCGTCAGTTCCTGATCCCGCTTGCGGGCTTGTGAACTGACGCCCCAAGCCACCCCTACAACGGTATATTCCCGTGTTTCTTCGGTGGGTTGGTGTCGCG
This sequence comes from uncultured Ignavibacteria bacterium, assembly GCA_964415885.1. Lineage (GTDB taxonomy): Bacteria > Zixibacteria > MSB-5A5 > JAABVY01 > JAHJOQ01 > CAYQCE01. The sequence goes on along the minus strand of CAYQCE010000060.1, from coordinate 3,753 downwards.
CTTGGTTTCGAGCATATTCAGCGCGCGGATCAGACGCGGGCGTGTGGTCTTCGGCTCGATGACATCATCAAGATAACCGCGCTCAGCCGCGAGGTACGGATTCGCGAACATCTCACGGAACTCGGTCTCTTTTTGCTCGAGCATCTTTTTCGGGTCGTCCGCCGTCGAGATTTCCTTCTTGAATATGATCTCAGCTGCGCCCTTGGGGCCCATCACCGCGATCTCGGCCGTCGGCCACCCGTAGTTCATATCTCCGCGAACATGCTTTGAGTTCATAACGTCGTACGCGCCACCGTATGCCTTGCGCGTGATAACCGTGATCTTTGGCACAGTAGCCTCGCAGTATGCGTAAAGCAGCTTTGCACCGTGACGGATAATCCCGCCGAACTCCTGCGTGGTGCCGGGAAGGAAACCGGGAACGTCCTCGAATGTGATGATCGGGATGTTGAACGAGTCGCAGAAACGAATGAACCGTCCCGCCTTGTCGGATGAGTTAATATCGAGCACTCCCGCCAGTGCAGCGGGTTGATTGGCGATGATGCCGATTGATCTCCCGCCGAGGCGCGCGAAACCGATCACGATATTTTCAGCCCAGTCGGGCATAATCTCGAAGAATTCACGGTCATCGACGACCCGTGTGATTACATCCTTGATATCGTACGGCTTGTTCGGGTTATCCGGCACGACATGATTCAGCTCTGGATCCATCCGGCCGGGACTGTCGCTTGTCTCCTTATATGGCGGATCATCGAGATTGTTCTGCGGCATATACTCGAGCAGCTTGCGCGTCAGCATGAGAGTCTCGGCCTCGTTGTTGCCGACGAGATGCGCGACACCGGATTTTGTGGCGTGTGTCATTGCGCCGCCGAGCTCCTCGTATGTCACCTCTTCATGTGTTACGGTCTTCACAACGTTCGGGCCTGTCACGAACATGTATGACGTTCCCTTGGTCATTAGAATGAAGTCGGTGATAGCGGGGGAGTAGACCGCTCCACCTGCACACGGTCCGAGCACGACCGAAATCTGCGGGACGACTCCCGAGGCGAGCGTGTTTCGGAGGAAGATGTCAGCGTATCCGCCGAGTGATACAACACCCTCCTGGATGCGGGCGCCGCCGGAATCATTGAGGCCCACGACGGGCGCGCCGACTTTCATCGCCATATCCATGATCTTGCAGATCTTCTCAGCATGTGCCTCTGCCAGCGAGCCGCCGAATACGGTGAAGTCCTGTGAGAAGACGAACGTGATACGATTGTTGATGAGGCCGCAGCCGGTGACGACGCCGTCGCCGGGGTACTTCTTACTCTGGAGTCCGAAGTCATGCGATCTGTGCGTGACAAACATATCGAATTCTTCGAACGAGCCCTTGTCGAGCAGGAGATCAAGCCGCTCCCGCGCGGTCAATTTGCCCTTCTCGTGCTGCGCCTCGATACGCTTTTCACCGCCGCCGAGTTTTGCCTCGGCCTGTTTCTGTTTCAGTCTCTCGAGTTGTTCTTCAATCGACATCTTATTCAGCCTCATCCTTCAGGTTGTCACGACAGCTTGATATGGCTGCCAGAAACGGTTCGCCGACTTTCTCGATGTGGAATGTCCTGCCGTCCGGTTTAACTCGCGCAAACTTGTATTCTATATCATGGTCAAATGCCAGAACCCAGTCGCCATCGGCGATCTTATCGTAGAATCTCTTTTTGTGATCGAGCGTTTCGAGCGGGAACAGGTCTGCGGCAGCTATGTACTCCGGTCGTAGATGGATCGATGTCGGGATGAGATCCGCCGCAAAAAAGACGGAGTGCTCACCATCTGTTATTATGACAGCGCTGTGCCCGGCAGTGTGCCCGCCGGTCCGCACGCTCCATATTCCCGGAGCGAGTTCGACATCACCCTCGAACTGATAGATCAGTCCCGCATTGTCGAGCGCCATTAAACGCTGGGTCGGGTATGCCGCAGCGGATCGTGAATCCGGGTTCATCGCCGATTCCCATTCGAGACGCCGCACAGCATGACGGGCGTGCGGAAACCTTGGCACGACGTCGTCGCCCTCCTGGTTGAATGCTCCGCCGACATGATCGAGGTGCAGATGTGTCGGTATCACGAGGGTCAGCATGTCGGGGGAGAGGCCGATTCGATCCAGGCACTCCTCGATTCGAGTCGGAGTCTTGCAGCCGTACATCTTCCGCTCCTTGTCGGAGATCACATCTCCGAGTCCGCAGTCTATCAGGATACGGTGCCTGTGATGCTTGACCAGAAGACAATTGTTGTCGACCGGGATCATGTTGTTTTCGTCGACGGGTATCTTCTGCGACCAGAGCATCTTGGGCACCACGCCGAACATGAGGCCGCCGTCGGAATGACATCGGTTTTCGACGAACGAGAATATCTCGAAATCACCGAACTCATAGCGGGTGATAGGATGGCTCTTTATCTCTTCGACTGATCCGGACATATCTTCTCATTCTGGTGTAGATGCGGACAAAAGAACGCTGCCGACCCCGCGAGAGCCGGCAGCGATTAACTGCGAACTAACCTCTAAGAACATTCCCTGCGATGACCAGGCGCTGTACCTCCGAGGTGCCTTCGTAGATTTCGGCGACACGCTGATCGCGATAGAGCTTCTCGATGATCGAGAATTCGCCGATATATCCGTACCCGCCATGGATTTGCATGGCGCGGTCAACGCAGAAATTAGACGCTTCGGCACCGAACAGCTTGGCATGTGCGGCTTCGAGCGAGAAACGGACGCCGGCGTCCTGCATCTCGGCGGCCTTGTATGTCAGCAGACGCGCGGCCTCGACCCTGGTAGACATATCCGCGATCATCCACTGAATAGCCTGCAGCTTGGCAATCGGGGAACCGAATTGCTGGCGCTCCTTGGCGTACTTGATTGCCTCATCGAGAGCGCGCTGCGCGATACCGGTCGACTGCGCGGCGATACCGATACGGGCGCCATCGAGGGTCATCATGGCATATTTGAAGCCCTTGCCAAGTTCACCGAGAAGGTTCGATTTCGGCGTGCGCACATTCTCGAACCAGAGGCGTCCGGTGGTGGCGTACTTCATGCCCATCTTGTGCATTAGAGTCGCGGCCTTAACACCCTGCTGCTTCAGGTCCACGATAACCGCGGAGACCTTCGGTCGCTCGTCACCGTCGATGATCTTTCCGAACACAACACCGACTTGGGCGACATCACCATGCATGATGAAAATCTTCTCGCCATTTATGACATAATCATCGCCATCCGGCTTGATCTCTGTCTGCTGGTTAGCGGCATCGGAACCGGCGCTCGGCTCAGTGAGCGCAAACGCGGGGATTATCTCGCCGCTGGCGGCCTTCGGTACGATAGCCTTTTTCTGTTCGTCGGTGCCGACTCTGGTGATCGGGTCGACGGCGAGCTGCGAGACCGCGGAGAGCAGGGATGATGGCGGATCCCAGTAAGAGATAGTCTCGATCATCGTGGCGTACTCGAGCGCGGAATGACCGCCGCCGCCGTACTCCTTCGGCATATTGAAACCAACCAGGCCTTTCCCGGCCAGGAGCTTGAATATCTCGTGTGAAAAACCATCGGGCTTTCTATCTGCCTCACGGCCCATCTTTTCGAGCTGCGGGCCTATCTCGTCTACCATATCGCGAATCGGCTGCTGAATCTCGGGCTTAACGTTGTACGGCATATGTCCTCCTTGTATGCTAACCTGTTCTTTCTCTTAATATAGATTCGTAATTTAAGATTTTGGGTGGATTAGCGCAAGGTCTTTGAGG
>CAYQCE010000059.1:0-21425 GCA_964415885.1 uncultured Ignavibacteria bacterium | reverse complement strand
GCGGGAATCCAGTGCACGTTCAGTTGTAGGGAAACGCTGACATGTAACAGGCGAGGACTCACTACCTCGCGTTGGCTCTTCTGTCCCATCGCGCCTTCGGCGCGGACGTCAGTAGCGCAGGGCTCCTGACCTACGAAGTTCCCCATCGCGCCTGCGGCGCGAACGAGATCTTCTCTCCACAATTCTGCTCTCCCCTTTTGAACCAATCGCCACCCTCCGGATTGTTACAGCAGAAAGGAGAGAACATCATGAGAGGTACCCGTACAATTGCTTTAGTCTGCGCAATAGTCATCGCGGCTATCGGCGCGCACGCAGTTACCGTAAACGCGGATGACATCGTCCGCCCCGAGGAGATCGTGAGCATGCGTCAGGTAGTGTACGACAAGGAGACCTACGCCAAACTCGCGAGCCTCTGGAAGGAATACAACGCCAAGTACCCGTCGGAGTATGCCTACTCGAACTGGGCCTACGCCTCGCGATATGCCGGTGCGGAAAACTACTCGGAGACTATCGAAAAGGGTCTGGATAAGTACCCCGCAAATCCGACACTGTTATATCTGTCTGCGCTTCAGAATCTCGGGACGAGCGATAACGCCGAGATAATCAAGAAACTTGAAAAGGCAATCGCCATCGATCCGGACTACACCGACGCCTGGTTTGTGCTGGCGGTTCAGTATCTAACGAACGGCGACGAGGAGCGTTTCGATCTCGCATTGAGGCATATCCTCGAGAGCGGGATTATCAGCGACGAAGTGATGGACTACAACTACAATATGCTGATGAGCCTCGACAGGAACGGAATTCTGATCACGAACGGCGATAACGACACATACCCCGGCTGGGTGCTTCAGCGAATCCTCAATATCCGTCCAGATGTATTGATAGTCAATCGCAGTCTTCTGAATACCGACTGGTACCCTATCCGTGTGATTGAACACGGCGCACCGAGGTTCATAACTTCAGGCGGCCTCGAACAACTCCGCACTGATATCATGCAGATGATAAAAGAGAAGAAGATGCAGCCGCCTGCAGGTGGAGCTTTCGGCGATACGCTGATTGTGAGACTCGTTAAGTCGGCGGAGAATGCCAATCGACCAGTCTATTTCTCGGAAACTCTCTATATCACTGAAAGGCTGAAATCGCTCTATGACGATGGCCAGTCGCTCGGGCTTGTGACGATAGTAAACGACACGGATGTTGCATACGAAGAACGCCTGCGGGATGTCTACGAGAGCTGGCTCGAACAGTTCCGCACGGCGGGACTCAAGAGCTGGAGGCTGCGTCATTCGACCGAGGCCGATGCCGGGCGAATGCTCGCTTCGAACTACGGTATGGCTATAGCCGACAATCTTGAGGCGATCCGAGAACACATCCCCGATCTGCAGGCCGACCTATTTCGCTGGTATCTGGAGAATGCGTATGATATCCTGTCTGTTGAGAAACGCGATGCTACGATTACCGCGTGGTGTACGAAAGCTGAACTGAAAGAGATCAGAGAGTGGTGCAGGAATCAGGGCATGAAACGGTGAGCAATGAATGGGAGCGGTTTGATCGTGCCCAAAACGGGGACTCCGCTGCCTGGGATGAACTTCTCGGGCGTCACCAGAGTCGCCTGGCGGCGCTCGCCCTGTTGATCACGGGATCGTCCGTAGCTGCTGATGACATCGTGCAGGAGACATTTCTCCGGGCGTTTCAGTCGAGAATCAGACATCGACGGGGAACGGTGCACGGTTATCTGACCACGATTGCATACCGTCTGGCACTCAAAGAGAAGCAACGCGAAAAGCGGAACATTGGAATAGAGCACGCCAATGCGCGAGCCCGGAACAGCAATCCGCTCGATGAGATTCTCACGAGCGAGCGTGACCGGTCGATTGCCGAGGCGATACACACGCTGAATGAGGATCATCGCAATGCGATGGTTCTGCGCTTCTACGGCGATCACGACTACAACGATATAGCCCGGCTACTCGACATACCGCCCGGCACGGCAAAATCGCGCGTGTTCCATGCGGTCAGCAAATGTCGCAAGATACTGAAAGAGAAAGGAATAATAGAATGATACATATATCTGAAGACCAGCTGCTCGAGTACGCGCTCGAGGCATGCGATGAGAACGAACGACTGAAGATCGAGGAGCATATTGAATCTTGTGAGCGATGCAGCGAAGCACTCAATCGAATCAGGCAGGATATCGATCTGATCGGCAGCATCCGGCCGACAAAATCGCCGATGGCGCAGCCGGTTCCCGCATCTCAGCGCGGTTCGTTCGTCTCCAGTCTTCTGCGGGTCGCCGCAATTCTCGCTATAGGATTTGTGATAGGCTATAGCACCTCGAGCATCACCCGGCCGGATTCAATCGACATTGCACCGGCATACGTCCAACTCTCCCCACCGGCCGATTCGCTCGCAGGCTACGCTCCCTCGGATGGGACGGGGGTGGAGTGAGGGGGGGCTGCCCCAAGTTTACGATTTTCTAAAAAAGTGATTGCTAACGCAAGACAGAACAGATCTCTATAAAACAGTATTCGCGGTTCTTACGCATTGGCAGAAACATGGAGGATGAATTCTGCAATTCTGTTCAGAACTATCCGTTTTCGTCGGCTTGGAGTACATGCTCATACACAAACGAAGGGTGTGGGATGATCTCTTGCGAATGATCGTCGATTGCGCCAGAGGACTCCGCAGTGGCGAGCGCTCCTCCCAGACACAGGTTGGTTCCAACTACTTTTATGACTTCCAGAAACTTGTGGCCAATCTGAGCAGCGATGGGTGGATATTTCAGAACATTGCGTTAACAGAACAGGACTTAAGAGAAGCCTCCTTCGTGTGTATAAAGGACAAAGTTCTTCTTCACACAGATTTATCTCGCAGAACAGTGTGCAACTGTCACGCTGGCGACTTTCATGCAGGAAAAATAGACGTGGCAATTGAGGTTCCAAATGGTTCAGCTAATGACATTCGAAGACAAAGACTGAATACTCGAGTGATACGTCCAGCAGTTCCGACGGTATTTTTGTATTTTGGAGAATAGAAGCTTATGAACCTACGAATGACGTCCAGCTTGTCGGAACGCCATACTCAGTTGAGACCTATCGCCAACTTCTTGCTTACAGGACTCTTCGGGTCTGAACTTATTTAGCTCATCTCCCCATTGATCCCACCCGACTCGCGATGTCCTTGCAAACAGCTCAAGATATGGACCCGGGCTACATTCTTCGATGATATCATAAAGTTGGTCGGGTTTGCGCGAATGCTCGCGTTTCCTGCTACTGATAATATTCACCTGACGGCGTCCGGCCTCCCTTGTGCGCAGGTTTCCGCGAACTCCGAATAATACGAGTTCCGTAACATTCCTAAAGTAGAATCCCACTCCACGCCCATCGGGGCCACCGTCTTTCCGTATCTTATACCAGACTATATTAGTCTTATACTGAAACCCCCAGGCACGCATAATATCGAGACCTTCGGCGATGAGAGCATTCGGAATCCAGAGGTAAAGATGACTCTGTGGAAGTGCCAATTCTCCTATGGGTAGATCAGCAATCTCCTCGAAGGTCATCGTTTGGTAGCGCGCAAGACGTCGATGCTCTGGAGCCATCTTGCCCGTTCGATTTCCAAAACGCCACGGCGGATCAGCAAGAATGGTGCCGTACTTGCTCCTGAGCTTGCTCGATATGCAATCACGTGCAGCGGACATATGTGGCCCCTATACTTGAATCATTCTACATACAGTTTCTCAGTAATACCAAACGTAACAACTGGACAACCTCCCGCTCCCCCACCTTGAATTCGTGGAATGAGCTGACTCCAGTGTGTTGTACTAGAGCCGTAAGATTTTGCCTTTCCCAAGTCTTTGAATATACTTTGCAGCTCATCTGATCTTGTAATGATAACACCAACACTTATTGCTCCGAGTTCAAATAGAATACGAAAGTTGTTCAAATCGCGGTCATAGAATTCGTCTTTGTTGTTCCACTCAACCTCGACTGCAATTCGGTTCTTATAGCAGTCGATCTTATGTGTCGGGTTGTCTCTTGGCGTCCCATCTACAACAACCTGAGTCGCAAAGCCCTTTTCCTCCCACCCCCGTCTGGCGAACTCTGAATCAACGGCCTCCGCGATTTTAGACTTGCGCCCGCCTCCTACTACAATCCAGTCCTTTTTTAGCCTGAATTCTTCGAGTACATTGCATAAGTCGCTCCATTCAGAGGGAAAGTCATTTTCCAGAATCGTCAACGCGTGCTTCCACTCGAAGACTTGATAGTGGCCGCGTATGAAATCTGATAGGCTATCACAAGTCATACGAAACCATCCGTATCTTCGTCGTATAACACATCATTAGTTTATCCCTCTTATCCTGTCAATCATTTCTTACCCAATCTTCTCCTTCAGTATCCCGACCAAGTCTGCTATCTTGACCCGTGACTGGTCCATCGTGTCGCGGTCGCGGAGTGTGACAGTCTCGTCTTCCCTGGTCTGGCCGTCAACCGTAATACCGAACGGCGTTCCGGCTTCATCCTGACGGCGATAGCGCCGTCCCACCGCGCCGGCCTCATCGTAGAAGCACTTGAAATGCCTGCTCAGCGTCTTGTAGATATCCTGCGCGATCTCCGGCATGCCGTCTTTCTTGACCAGCGGCAAAATCGCCACCTTGATCGGCGCGACTCGCGGCGACAGAGACAGCAACACGCGCGTCTCGCCCTTGACCTCCTCCTCACGGTAGGCATCGACGAGCACGGTCAGAAGCGTACGGTCACAGCCGGCGGAAGTCTCGATTATGTAAGGCAGGTATTTTTCGTTCCGCTGCTGATCGAAATAGCGCAGGTCCTTGCCACAGTGCTCCTGGTGGTGTGAGAGGTCGTAATCGGTCCGGTTATGCACGCCCTCGAGCTCTTTCCATCCGAACGGATATTCATACTCGATATCGATCGCGCGCTTGGCGTAGTGGGCGAGTTCATCCTCGGCATGCTCATGCATCTTGAGCTTCTCCTTGCGGATACCGAGATCGATGTAGTACTGGAAACGCTGCTCCTTCCAGTACTCGAACCACTTGTCCTCCTCGGAGGGATGGATGAAAAACTGCATCTCCATCTGCTCGAACTCGCGGGTGCGGAAAATGAAATTGCCGGGCGTGATCTCGTTGCGGAATGCCTTGCCGATTTGCGCTATCCCGAACGGTATTTTCTGCCGCGACGGCTGCAGGACATTGTGGAAATTGACATATATACCCTGCGCGGTTTCGGGGCGGAGATAGACTATCGCGGACTTATCCTCGACCGGCCCCATGAATGTCTTGAACATGAGATTGAACTGGCGCGGCTCTGTGAGGTCACATTCGTTCTCGACCGGCGATTTCGATGGCTTCTGCGGGCAGCGAGCCTCGTCGAGCGTATCCGCACGGAACCGAGCCTTGCACGTCCGGCAGTCGACGAGCGGATCGGTGAAGCCCGTGACATGCCCGGATGCTTCCCACACACGCGGTGACATGAGGATAGCCGCGTCGATACCCTCGATATCATCCCGCTTATGCGTCATCTCGACCCACCAGAAATTCTTGATATTGCGCTTCAGCTCAACACCGAGCGGACCATAGTCGTAACAGCTGCCGAGTCCGCCGTAGATTTCGGATGAGGGAAATATGAAACCGCGTCGTTTGCACAGCGAGACGAGTTTATCCATCGGGCCTTCTTTTTTCTTCGCCACGAGAAAAACCTCCTTGATTAGCCGGTCGGTGAAATCTTGTTCAGGAATTCAAGCGACGACAGGTTGGGCGCTTTTTCTGTCTGAACGGATAGGAATTTCAGTAGCATCGCCCGCACCGGTTCTTTCTGGCTCTTCGAGAAATTCACATTTGTGAGCTTATCTATAGGGGATTCGAGGATGAGATTCAACACCTTTCGCGTGCCCTGATCGATCTTGAAAAAGAGCCCCCGGGCGTCGGCGGCATCCTTCGCGACAACTCCGCCCTCCTCGGGCGAGAAGTACGCCGTGCTTTCACTGCGCAAGTCCTTGCCTGTCCGCACACACATGTTGAACTCAGGATGATAACCGGAGAGACTCAGCAGACGGAGCAAGTAGGCCATAAACAAGAAATCGAGTTTCGAACCATGCGCATAGTTGAGCTGGTAGAGAGTCCGTCGCATCAGACTGAATATCTCAACGCTGGTCTCGTCCCTGGGAACAAGCGATTCCAGCACCTCAACCACGGCGGACGCGTACGACAGCCTGCGGATGTCATCCTTGATCGCCGGAAAGTCGCGAATCGTATCGATCTGTGAGACCACACCGAGCTTCTCCGGATCGGAACGATAGTAGAGAATCTCGACAACAGAGAACTGTGATACCCTGCCGACCATCTTCGATTTCGGATTACGGACCCCCTTGGCGAGCAGATTCGTCCGGCCGCCATCCTTGAGATAGCAGTAAACGAGAAGTGATGACTCTCCAGACCGTGCGGACCGGAGGACTATGCAGTCTGTTTTGTGCAGGCTCATTCGGGTTGGTACTTAAGGTTCTCCGGCACGCGGATCACGACCTCACCATCTCTCACCAGGCCATATCTTTCGCGCGCGATTCTCTCGATATACGACGTGTCGGTCTGGGCTCGTTCGTAGCGATCTTCGAGATTGGCTATCTCGGCTATCAATTGACGTTTCTCCATCTGGAGTGTGGCGCGCTTGCGCTGCATCCTCAGGAGATTGAGCATACCGAATTCGCCGCCGAAAAAGCTGTAGAGGATGAAGGTCGCCAACGTGAATATCGCAGTCCTGATTAGTATCTGCTTGTGAGGCGAAGCCTTCTTTCGAATACGGTTGATCAGCCTCCGCGGTGACCTGTCTTTCGGTTTTCTAAGGCTTCGTCGTGTCATCTTATTTGTTCAGGTTGAAAAATGCTGTTTTGCCGGCATACACCGCACTATCGCCGAGTTCCTCCTCGATTCGGAGTAGCTGGTTGTACTTGGCGATACGGTCGGTTCGCGATCCCGACCCGGTCTTTATCTGTCCGGCGGACGTGGCAACGACGACATCGGCGATAATCGTATCTTCCGTCTCGCCGGAACGGTGCGATACAACCGAGGTCATACCATTCTGTTTCGCCAGCTCGATAACGTCGAGCGTTTCTGTCAGCGTGCCGATCTGGTTCAACTTGATCAGGATCGAGTTGCACGCCCCGGTATCGATACCCTTCTGGAGACGCTTCGGGTTTGTGACGAACAGGTCATCACCAACGCACTGAACCTTGTCGCCGATCCGTTTGGTCAACTCGGTGAATCCCTTCCAATCGTCCTCTTCAAATCCATCCTCTATCGAGATAATCGGGAAATCACCGGCGAGTTCCTCGAGGAAATCGACCATCTGTGTAGAGCTGAGCTTCCGTCCTTCGCCCGCGAGATTGTACTTCCTGGAGCTCTTGACATAGAACTCACTCGCGGCGGCATCCAGAGCAATGAACATATCCTTGCCGGCCTTGTATCCGGCTTTCTTGATCGCCTCCATGATAACTTCGATAGCTTCGCGATTAGAACCCAAATTGGGAGCAAATCCGCCCTCGTCGCCGACCGCGGTATTCAGTTTCTTCGCGCTCAGGACCTTCTTCAGGTGGTGGAACACCTCGATCCCGGCGCGCAGTGCCTCGCTGAATCTGTTGAAGCCGACCGGCATGACCATGAATTCCTGCAGATCGACATTGTTGTCGGCGTGCGACCCGCCGTTCAGAATATTCATCATCGGTACGGGAAGGACATGCACGTTCGAACCGCCGATATAGCGGTACAGCGGCAGGCCCATATAGTCGGCGGCTGCCCGTGCACAAGCGAGCGAGACGCCGAGTATCGCGTTCGCACCGAGCTTCTTCTTGCCGTCGGTGCCATCCATGTCGATCAGGAACTGATCGATTTGACGCTGTTCGGTCACCGGAATACGTTCGTCTATCAAAACAGGTGCAATCTTCTCATTGATATTCTTCACAGCCTTCAGCACACCCTTGCCCATGAACCGCTTCTTGTCGCCATCCCTGAGCTCAAGAGCTTCATGCGCACCGGTCGAGGCGCCGGAGGGAACAATGGCCCGGCCAAATGAGCCGTCACCAGTCAGAACATCAACTTCAACAGTAGGATTTCCGCGTGAATCGAGTACTTCTCGTCCCTGAATGTGTATAATGATCGACATACAGAATCTCCCATTTGGGTTTCGCGTGTGGTTTTGCAATTTAGATTCAAACGTACTGTCAGGCAACATAAAACTCCCGGGCGCCGTAATGTTCCTGTAAAGCAGGCAGCGCTTGCAATCGTCAACCGTTTTGGTATATTCTAACTCTATGGCAAATGAAAACAAACAGATGAGCCTCTTCGGGGAACCGAAAAAGCTCGCTATTATAATCGGAGTCGCGCTGATCGCCCGGCTCGTATATCTACTCGAGATCCAATCTGCGGCATTCGTGGAGTATTTGACGGCCGACCCCGCCTTCTTCGATTCATGGGCTCGCTCGATTCTCGGCGAGAAATTCTTCCCGGACGAAACACTCTACCGTGCGCCCATGTATCCGTACTTTTTGGCGATTCTCTACGCCGTCTCCGGAAAGAGCGCCTTCTTCGCATCGGTGATACAGGCGATTCTCGGAGCGATAACCTGCGCGCTTCTCTATTCGGTAGCGAGAAGATATTTCGGGGAGACCGTGGGATTCATCGCCGGACTAGTCGCATCACTCTATGGCGCATTCATCTATCTTGATGTCGAACTCGATCCGAATATCCTCGGTGCGCTTTTTACCCTGGCGGCGATTCTCACGCTCGCGAAATCGGAGGAGAAACCCACCACCAGACGCTTTCTGTTAGCGGGGGTATTCTTCGGGCTGGCATCACTGGCGGAACCGCATCTGCTCGCGATTGCGCTATTCATCCTACTATGGATAATGATCCGATTCAACCGATTGGCGTCGTGGAAGCTCGCGCGGTGGGGTCTCGTTCTGGGCGGCGCGGCGATCTGCATTTTGCCGGTGACTCTCCATAACGCGGCGCACTCGGGCGACTTTCTGCTTATATCGGGGAGCTCCGGAATCAAGTTGTTCGCGGGAAACAACGTACAGTCTGACGGGATGACTCCGTACCTGCCCGCTCAGGATCCGGCGTTGATGCGCGAGTACGGCAAGGCCGAGGCGATAGCGGAAAGGGTCAGCCAGCGCCAGCTAACACCCGGTGAAGTGTCCGCGTTCTATACCGATGAAGCGTGGACATTTATCAACAGTTTTCCGGGGAGCTTTCTCGCGCTCACGCTCAAGCGCGCGTACATGCTTTTGAATGGCTTCGAGATATCGGCGGAGAGACCATTTTACTACTTCGGCAGCGACTCTGTCCTCTTCAGAATACTCACCTGGGATTTCCTGATCAGCTTCCCCGCAGGACTCATTCTGCCGCTTTTCATGGGAGGCGTAATCGCGACGATCAACAAGTTCAGGCGCAACTCTCTGCTGTACTGTTTCGCAATCGGAGCGGCGTCATTCCCGGTGTTGTTCTATGTCACGGTGGACAGCAGGGCGGTGTTTATGCTCGCCGCAATACCATTCGCTGCGGCTGGCGCACTCAAACTCGTGGAGTGGGCCAGAGCGAACAAGACGACAAAGCTCGCGACAGTGGGAACAGCCGTACTGATCGCGCTGGTGATCTCGAATGTCGATTTTGCGGATTTCGATGAGGACCCGGCGGGAGCATTCACTCACCTCGGGAACATACATTGGAATGCGGGAGACATAGACAGAGCAGAGCAGGTCTTCAAGAAAGGTCTGGCAATAGACCCGGATAACCCGGTGCTAAATAATAACCTGGGAAATGTATACTATAAGAAGCGCGTGTTTGAGGAGGCCGAGAAGAAGTATAATCGCGCGATCCTCGCAAATCAGGACTACGAGGCCGCACGCAAAAACCGGATTCGACTGTATGAAAGATGGGGGCGAGAGGAGATTCTCCTTAAGGAATATCGCGAGTTTCTCGATATATTCCCCAACTCCAAATGGGGATTATTCCGGATCGCGGACTACTACGTGGAAAAACTGCAGAATGACTCGGCGCTCGTATATTTCGAGAAGCTCGCCACGCTCTTCCCGGGTGACCCGGATGCGAGATTCGGCCTGGCCAATCTGTATTCCAAGACCGGAAATCCGGAGAAGGCGCGAGAGATATATGAAGAGATGGTTCAGATATATCCCGAGGAGCCGGCAGTGCATCTAAATCTCGGCATGGTGTACGCCCAGCTCGGCGAGACATACCTCGCAGAGGAGCAGTTCGAGCAGACACTCTACTACGATTCGAACTCCACATTCGCCCTCTTCAATCTCGCGCAGATATACGAGGAGCGAGGCGACACTGCCCAGGCAACGGGAGTCTATATGAACATCCTCATGAATGACCCTGATTTTTTCGAAAGCAGAGACTCGATTCTGAAGGACATAATCAAGAGATCACCCCAAATGCCGATCGAGTCCCTCGACAGATAATATACTTACCAGACAGCTACGGGCTGAAGTGTCCGAAAGGAGATAACGAACTGAGCAGCAAGATACCAAAGGGCGAGACAATCGAGCTTACCATACATTCGATGGCGTACACCGGACGAGGCGTCGGTCGCTACGACGGCAGATCCGTATTCGTGGCGGGCGGAGTACCGGGGGACCACCTGAAAGCGAGAGTCGTCAAGTCGAGGCGTAAATTCGCCGAAGCGATCGTCGAGGAAATCCTCGAACCGTCTCCGGATCGGATTCAGGCTCCGTGCAGGCACTTCGACATTTGCGGCGGGTGCAGCTTTCAGAATATACCGTACGAGAAACAGCTCGAATACAAGCAGTCGTTCGTGTACGACACACTGAAGCGTATTGGCGGCGTGGAATATCCGCCTGTCGAGCCGATCATATCGTGTGACGAGGCCTTTTTCTATCGCAATAAGATGGAATTCTCATTTTTGCCGATGGAGGATGGCACCGTACGTCTCGGCCTGCATGTACGCAATCGATGGAGCGAGGTGTTCGACATTGAAAATTGTCTGCTCCAATCGAAGGTCTCCAACCAGATAGTGAAGGCCGTGCGTGACATTGCGAATGAGTATAACATCCCCGCATACCATATAAGCGGGCACCATGGTTTTCTGCGATTTCTCGTGGTACGCGACAACAAGTCGACAGGCGATGTACTTCTGAATATAGTGACGAACGACGGCGATTTCCCGAATCAGGCCGAGATGGTCGATCGGCTCGCGGCCGATTTTCCCGAAATAGCGGTCATATATCGCACGATTAACGCAACGCCATCCAACGTCGCCACCGGCAATACCGAGATTCCATTGCTGCAGAGACGGGAATTCTTCGAGAATCTCGGCGACTACAAGTTTCTCGTTACACCGACTACGTTCCTTCAGACCAATTCGAAACAGACCGAGATTCTATATGAGCAGGCTGTGAAGATGGCGAGTCTGGACGAGTCCCACCGCCTTCTCGATCTGTACTGCGGATGCGGCACGATCGCGCATTTCGTTTCGTCCCGCGTCAAATCGGTACTCGGCGTGGAATTGAACGGGGCGGCTGTTAAGATGGCGGATGTCAACTCCGTGCAAAACCGAGTTGAGAATGTGGATTTCAGGGCGGCTGATGCGGCGTGGTTCCTCGCACGCGCACACGAGGCAGACGAGTATTTCGACCGGGTTATCCTCGATCCGCCCAGGGCCGGAATAGGGAACAAGGTAGTCAGGCGCCTCGGGAGGCTTAAGCCACCCATTATTGTCTACGTTTCATGCAACCCCTCGACTCTGGCCCGGGATGTTGAGCAGTTCTACCTGCACGGCTACAAACTGGTGAAGACCGTCCCGGTTGACATGTTTCCGCAAACGTATCACGTGGAGTCGGTTAGCCGTCTGGAGCTAATCGATGAGCCGGATGTATGATTTTTGAACGCCAAGTCGCGCTTTGAACTTGAGATTAGGCCTCTATATTCCGATATAGATGATTGTAAGCAGGGACACCTTCGCAAAAGGGTAATATACCGTCTATGCCGAAACTTCTTCATACCGGAGATATTCATCTCGGAGTAAAACTATCGGGACTGGGACGCACGGGAGACCGTGTACGCGCCTCGATCAAAAACACGTTTACACGGTTGATCGACCTCGCCGTCTCTGAGAAAGTCGACGCTTTCCTGATCGCGGGCGATTTGTTCGATTCTAATCGTGTTTCCAATTCTCTGCTGAGATTCGCGCTATCCGAAATCGAGCGCTTGGGCGAGATACCGTGTATTCTCCTTCCTGGAAACCATGACTGCCTAGAAAAAGGATCGGTCGTATTGAATCTGGAGGAGGATAAGCCGGAGAATCTATACATCTTCACCGATCCGGATGCTCCGGTGATTGCGCTCGCCGACAAAGGGATGACATTCTACGGCATGCCGAATCTCTCCAACCGTTCGACCACGAATCCGATCACGGCCGTAGATTGGCAGGAGGGCGAAGGCACCCACATTTTGCTCGCGCACGGATCGTACATGATACCGAACAAAACCGAACCGGATGATCATCCGTTCGATCTCAATGATATCGAGGATTCCGGCTTCGACTATGTCGCGCTGGGGCACTGGCACTCAGCTTTCGAACTACCGACGAAACAGGTTCGAGCGGCGTATTGCGGATCTCCGGAACGTCTGGCATTCGACCAGACGGGTGCAGGAAACGTGCTTCTCGTTGATGTTGGCGATTCGGTCAAGATCGAAAGGAAGCCTGTCGGTGAAACAGTCTGGGATGAGATCAATCTGTCGACATCGAATTTCATGTATACGATCGAAGTCGAAAGAGAGCTGCAGCAGCACGTCGGCGAAAAGAAACTGCTGCGAGTCACACTCTCCGGAGTTAAGAACTCGGAGACTCATATCGACACCGAGGAGATAGTGCGAAATCTGAAAGACTCGTTCCTTTTCGTGGAAGTCATAGACAAAACGGAGGCAACACCGGGCGATCTGCTGGATCTTAAGCTGCCCCCGACGACGATACTGGGCCAATTCATCCGCCAGATGAATGAGGCGGTCGAGGCCGAGGAGAATGAGGACAAAAAGGCGCTCCTGATCGAGAGTCTTCGAACCGGATATGCCCTGATGTCGGGCAAGGATGTGCTGTAGGATTACGATATGCAGATAGATAGATGCAGAATTGGCAGATACGGCAAGCTCAGCGATTTCTCGACTGACTTCTCGCCGGGCCTTAATCTGATCAAGGGACCCAACGAGGCGGGTAAATCCACTCTCGTCGACGCTCTGATCGACGCCCTCTTCGAGAATCCCAAATCCCAGAAGAAGGAAATCAAAGAGAAGAAGAGTTGGGGATTCGACAAGGACTTCGCGATCACGCTCGAGTTCGAGTCGGAGGGTCTCTCCTACAGCCTTTCGAAAGACTTTGATACGGGCGCTGTCAGCCTTATCAAGGGCTCATCCGGCGAGATGCTCGAGGACAGGAAACGTGTTGAATCGATTCTATCGGATAGCCTCGGCCTGTCGAACCGCGAGGTCTTCCTTGCGACTTCATGCATCCGCCAGGATGAAATGGCGCGGATTTCCTCCTCGCCGGAAGCTATACGGGACCGTCTCGAATCACTGATCACAGGCGGCAAAGAGGACACGCTCGCCTCGAAGGCGATCGAAAAGATAGACGCGCAGATTAAAGAGATCAAGAAGCAGGGGCAGAAATATCCCGGCGTTCTGAAGAAGCTCGAAGAAGACCGCGATCATATCGTGTATGAACTCGACAAGGCCAAGCGGGACATCGAGACGACTGCTCAGAACAGGACCCGTCTCAAAGAGGTGAAGAACAACCTCGAGAGGCTGCGGGAAGAACTCAAGGTCAAATCCGCACAGCTCGAAAAAGCAAAAAAAGCGGTACATGCGAAGGAACGTCTCGCGGAACTCGAGGAGAAGTTCGGTGATCTCTCGACGCGCGTGAACAATATCAAGGAATCGAAAAAGAACGTCGAGGAATTGCGGAAGAAGCTTGCCGACCTCCCGGAGATAGAAAAGTCCGATGTCACACTCGCGTCAGAGCAGGCCGCCCAGATGCGCTATCTCGAATCAAAGAAGGAGAGTGCGGAAGAGGACGTTGCTGAGGCCAAAGAGCAGGTACGGAACTCCCGGCCGGGTCTCGCTATCAAGCTGATGACATTCATTTCGATTCTCGGCGCGGGCGGCGCGGCAGCGTATTGGTACTTCGTTACTCAGATGACGCAGATGCCGTTCATAATCGGCGCCGGAGCCGGTCTCGCGCTGTTCATTCTATTTCTCACACTCTGGACATCAAAATCCAAGACTCTCAAGGGCGTGGAGGCTCGGCTGATTGCCAAGAAGACTCGTCTCGACGAGATGAACGACGATATCAAGGCTAACGAATCGGCAATGAGGTCTCTGCTTGCAAAGTATCGGATCAGAGATATTGATACGCTTCAGGAGAAGTACGAAGAGCATCGAGAGTGCGAGAAGGATATCAGAAACGAAACAAGCCGGTATGACGCCTATCTCGGCGACAAGAATATCAACGAACTCGAAGCCGAGCTTAAGGAAACGACCCGTGATCTTGCCGTCGAGCAGGAACGTTTCAGGGACCTCAAGGCCTACATCACGGATCCCGGTGAATTGACCAGGCTCGATACATTCGTCGAGACCGCCGAGCTCGGAATCCGGAAGCTCGAATCCGAGGAGACGACTCTCGAAAAGCAGCTCGATTTCTCCGAATCCGGTATCGAACACCAGCGTTCACTCGAAGAGCGGCTGGAGTATATCGACAAGCAACTCAAGCGCACTAAACACAAACTCGATATCTACGAAACGACAAAGACCTTCATCGAAAAATCGCGCAAGGACGTTCTCAAATCCACGCTCAAGCTCCTCGAAGAAGAGACATCGCAGATTCTGTCCGAGGTCACCGGAGGCAAATACTCAAAGGTTCGTTTCGACCGCCAGACGCTCAAGTATGATGTCTTCTCGAGTGAATTCGGCGACTGGGTGGACCCGGAGAAGTACCTTTCGCGCGGCACCACCGATCAGCTCTATCTCGCCGCACGGCTGGCGCTCGTCAAGATAATTTCCGAAGAGCGCAATCCGGTCATCATACTCGACGATCCATTCGTGACCTTCGATGAAAACAGGCGAAGGAACGCCATCGAAGTGCTGAGAAAATTCGCCGACCGCTACCAGATATTTCTACTAACCTGTCATTCGGATTACGACTCGATCACGGAAAATGTGATAAGCCTGGGATAGGTCGCCCCGCTGTTTGACTGGTTGCGGCAAATCCTGATCCCGAAGAGAATCGGGACTGCGATCTGCCGCGAATCCCCTGAAAAGATTACCGCCTGAATACCCTGGAAATCGACGCCATCTTCTCGGTCACTTTGACTGCCCTGGAAGCGGCCCGCTTGTATGACGAATAGAATCCGATTGGAGAAAGCTGATACTCGATTTCGGACGTGGCCCGCTTGATGTCATACCCCACAACCGGTGTGCGAGAGTTGACCTCCTCTTTGAGGCAGTAGCAGAGCCAGGCCACGGCATCGACAACCTCGGGGGTCATATGCTTCTCGGAGCCTCTAATGAGAGAAACCGCACCGTTGTTGTCCACGACGAAATGCTTGAGCAGCGGAAAATCCCCGAGAAGAAGCTTCTTGACCTTGCGAAGCAGGTCGGCGATTGCAAATGTGCCCAGATCGTGAGCGAATACCTTGGAAATCATATTCACTGCCTCGATCAGGGTGTAGACACTCCGGGGCGAGAACTCTTTCTCACGCGCGGTTTCGGATATCATACCGGTGGAATGTGAAGCGGATTTCAGGCTCGTACGGGCAACGATCTCGAGTGTGTCGAAATTGAGGTCCTCCCGCCCCAGCACCAGAACCGAAAACGGGCTCATGCTCAAGATTACGCACCAGCCGTTCTGAAAACGCAACCTCAACTCGATCTGAGTATCTGCGGAGGAAACGAGTATCTTAAACAGCTTGCGAAACTCGTCCGATTGCTCCGCCTCGAATCTCGATGGAAGCAGGTAATGGACGTGATGGGCATCCGGATCGTATACCATGACTCCGGTTACGCCAACAACTCCCTTGATCTGGTGCAGAATCTGGTCCATCAATTATCTCCGACCTGTTTGCATACTCGCTCGAGAATGTCTGCCGACTCGAAGTCGGGCTCGTATCCGATAATATAGTGCCTGCCCTCTCTCCTCAGAATTACGAGCGAGTCATCCTGCAGGACGATGTTGCCATCGATGAGCTGTCCGACCGAGGAATTGGATGAGAGCATCCCGCAGAGGTCTATCAGGGTCTCAAACGTGGCCCTGTATTCGGGTAGAAGCTCTCTGCCGCCGGAATCTGGCGAGATTACGCCCTTGCGGGTCATACACCAGGCAGCGTTTACGCCCTCGAGTTGCAGTATACTCTCCAGCAGGTCCTCGGTAGATATCTGCCGCTGGCGCTTAACGAGTTCTCTTTTCTGCGATTCGATAATCCCGAGAACTTCGGCGTGCTGACGGTTGATGAAATTTTCGGCTACACGCTGCTGCTCATCGGTTTCGACCGGTGCGTCCCAGTCTTTCTGGATTTTGTGGATTACGACGCCATCGATGAATACACCGGTGGCTATACGAGGATGGGGCCGCCATGAGAATTCGGTCTGGATCTGTATGACGACCCCGTCGTGTTCAACCTTGGCCAGTCTTCCTGCAGGAAGGAATTTGCTCATAAGATGCTGTCAGCATTTCGAAAAACCGCAGGACGGGCATACCACGCAGCCTGATTCATACTGCACTCTCCCGCCACAGTCAGGGCACATGTCATAAGTTCTCTGCTCGTACTCCCTGCTCTTGCCGTTGCCGAAATGCCTTTTTAGAACTTTTGCGATCGCATCAGGAATCGACATCACAACACCGCCGTTTTGATAAACAGGTGATGCCCCGCCAATCCCCAGTAACTGTTCTATTATATCGTCAACAGCAAGGCGTGATCTTAGCGCAAGCGAGATCAATCTGCATGTCGCCTCAGTATCGGCCATAGTCGAGAAGCCGGACTTCCCGATCTGAGCAAAAACCTCAAAAGGTCGACCGTTCTTTGAATTTATTGTCACATAAAGATTTCCATAACCGGTTCTGATCCTCTCAGTGATTCCGGGAAGGCAATCCGGGCGCTCCTCGGCCTTCGGAGTAACATAGGCCGCCGGACTCGATACTGCCGGTTCGGCGGTTGAGACTGCCGTTTCAGCAGCGTTTGCTGCTGCCGGATTCTCAGATTTCGGCGTCGCACCGGTCGAGAGCACCTGGTCCGTACGGGAACCGTCACGGTATATCGTAACTCCTTTGCAGCCTTGCTTGTACGCCAGCCAATAACCGGTCTGCACATCATCGCGGGTGGCATTGGTCGGGAAGTTGATTGTCTTGGAGATCGACGTGTCGCAGTGACGCTGGAATGCCGCCTGCATGCGAACATGCATCTCCGGAGTGACATCCGCCGCCGTGACAAATATCTCTTTCAGATCGTGCGGGATCTCGTCGAGCTCTCTGAGCGTATTCGCATTGGCGATTCGTTCCATCAGCTCGGTCGAGAAGAAACCGCGTTCCTTTGCGATTCTCTCGAAGTGTGGGTTTACATCGATGAGTTTGGTGCCGTCCATGACATTCCGTATAAACGAAATCGAGTAGTACGGCTCGATTCCCGAAGAACAGCCCGAGATAATCGAGATTGTCCCGGTCGGCGCGACGGTCGTCACTGTGGTATTGCGCATCGAGACGCCCTCGTCGGCAAAGGTCGACTGATCCCATTTCGGGAATTTGCCGCGGGTCTTGGCGAGTTCCGAGGAGTGCATATGCCCCTTGCTGTTCACGAAATCCATGACTTTTTCGCCGAGACTGAGCGCCATCTCCGAGTTGTACGGCACCTTTAGCTGCACCAGCAGATCCGCCCAGCCCATTACGCCGAGTCCGATACGGCGAGTCGAGCGGGTCTGCTGTTCGATCTCGGGGATCGGATATCGGTTCTGGTCTATGACATTATCGAGAAAATGGACGCCCATCCGGACCAGATCGCCGAGTTTGCTCCAATCGATTCCAGCCGACGGATCTTTCGGCGAGTAATCTGCCGGCAGGGGATCGAGC
The DNA here is from genome assembly GCA_964415885.1 of uncultured Ignavibacteria bacterium. Lineage (GTDB taxonomy): Bacteria > Zixibacteria > MSB-5A5 > JAABVY01 > JAHJOQ01 > CAYQCE01. The sequence goes on along the minus strand of CAYQCE010000059.1, from coordinate 3,270 downwards.
GCAACCGTGCCGAGATTGATCGACGCGAGATTGCACGAGTCGTACGGCGGGAGCGGCTGCTCGGCGCACGGATTCGTGGCCTCGATCTGCTCGACTTTCCTTGTCGGGTTAGCATCGTTCATGCGATCGATGAAGACAATCCCCGGTTCGCCGGTCTTCCATGCGTGATCTACTATCTCCTCGAAGACTCTCGCTGCGTCGAGATACTGCTTCTCGCCGTCTCGAACGAAAACCTCGCCGCTGCGCGGATCGAGAAGCGCATACTCGCGCTTCTCCTCGACGGCTCGCATGAACTCGTCGGTCAACGCAACTGAGATATTGAAGTTGGTGATTTCCCGGACATCATCCTTGCACGAGATGAACTCCTCAATATCGGGATGATCCACACGCAGGATGCCCATGTTCGCGCCGCGACGGGTCCCGCCCTGCTTGACCGCCTCGGTTGCGGAATTGAACACCTTCATGAACGACACCGGGCCTGAAGCAACGCCTGAAGTCGACGCTACAACAGAATTCCTCGGGCGAAGTCTCGAGAATGCGAATCCGGTTCCGCCACCTGATTTGTGGATGAGCGCTGCATTTTTGATGGCATCAAATATCTCTTCCATCGAATCGCCGACGGGTAGCACGAAACACGCGGAGAGCTGTCCGAGCGGACGACCGGCATTCATAAGTGTAGGTGAATTCGGCATGAACTCGAGTTCGGTCATCGCATTGTAGAACCGCTGCGCCGTCTCCTCCACCTGCTCGTCGGTAGCACCGTAATTGCGATCGGCTTCGGCGATATGGCGCGCCACACGCACGAATAGCTCATTTGGGGTTTCTATCGGTTTGCCGTCGTCGTCTTTGATCAGATAACGGCGCTCGAGAACTTTCACCGCGTTCTCTGAAAGCTTCAGCTTTTTGTCAGTTCTCATTATCTGCTCTCCCTCGAATCGATCTTGACGGACACGCCCTTGTCATCGTCGATTTCAAAATCCCAGAACACTATCGGCGCCTCTCTCTTCATGATCCGCAGCATCTCGAGACAGACCTTACGGATCTCCCAGTGCGCCCGCTCCTGCGTACGTATCGTGAAGATGTGTCTCAGTTCACGGAAATTCGCGGACACCACTATCTCCGAGGTTATTCCCCCCGGCAGAATATAGCGCGCGTCCTCCTTCGGCACGCCGGCATCGACCATTTCCTGGTAGATGCGGTAACATTCACCTGCGATCGCGAAGTAGTGCTCCTCGAACCCGCCATCGTTGACGCTTTCGGGGAGCACCACCTCGAATGGCTTTCGTGAGCCGTAATGCACGTATCTCTGCGATTCCTGTGACGGCGACATCAGACGGTGACGCACCATCTCGTGCGTGAACACCCTCGACGCGCCCTTGATACGGAATGTTGCCGAGGCATGCTCGAGCACCGAATGGTGCCCCTTGCGAATGACCTTCTTGATCAGCTCACTCGTTGACTTCGGCGGATCGTACCTGTGAAACGACAGGTAGCAGGTCCGACAGGCTCTCTCAATGACATCCTCACCATTGGGCGTGATAGACATCAGGATCACCTCGGGAATTGCCTTCTTCACCATGGCATCCGTTCCCTGACTTTCCTTTACCGGGCTATCCATTGCTGACTCCCCTCTAAACTGTTATACAAAAATCCACGATGCGCGATATCAGGTTCTTATCTTCAGAACTCATCTCTATAATCAACCCCGATGATTCGACTACAACAATCATTTTGTCTGGTTTGGCAACGGTCCAGCAGACCACAAACAGGACTGTTCAGATTGTACATGCGAGAACTCAAGGATCCACACCACAGCCCTAAAACACGGCCTCCTGCTATAACTTTGTACAGTAATAGCTTAACGAGGCTATACCATTGAAGCCCTTGGCTATCGGAGCGCGTTTATGATAAGGTTGGAGTTCAATTCCGTCAAGGATAAATTCAAGAAAAATCACAATATCTTGTGGTGCAGAGGATTGGCGTGCACACTATATTGTGGATACATGTGGGCAATTTAAATCAGTTATAAACACAGTACGCAAATTCAGTTATGGCAGCAAGTTAGAAGCCTGAATCGAGCAGAGTTACCCACACCCCCGGGGTTTCATCATCCTTCTCAAGGCCTAACATTCTATAGCTATTCAGGTTATGAGGAGATATCTTCGAGGTGATCCAGGAAATCGTCGGCAATCTTAGCCCTGTCGAACTTCGACTGAACGTACGCTCGGCCGGAATCGCCGAGTCGTTTTCGAAGATCAGGGTCCTTTGCGAGATGTGCGGCTTTGTCCGCGAGGTCTTCCGGATTCTCCGGCTCGAATGCGAGACCGGCGTTTCCTTCGTCGATCAAGAGTTCTCGCGCTTCGCCTTCGGCCCCGAGAAGAATCGGGCGTCTCATTGCGAGGTATTCGAACGACTTGGATGGCACAGCGCCTGTGAGGATTTTCAGCTTCCGGAGCGGCACGACACCGACGTCGCAGCACGCAATAGTCTCAGGCATCGCGGCTCTCGGCTGAGGATCGAGGAAGAGGACATTTTCGAGGCCGAGATGCGACTTGAGTTGGAGGAGCTTTTCCTTCTCAGGCCCTTCACCGATTATCACGAATTTCACGTTCGACATCGACTTCAGTTTCGAAGCGGCATGCAGCACGGTTTCGAGCCCCTGAAAAAGTCCGATGATACCTGCGTATAGAAACAGAATGTCATCTTCGGCGAAGCCTCGCATTTTTCTCCATTCTGTTTCTGAACGTTCTATCGGCTGGAAGAAAGAGAGATCGGCGCCATTTCTCAGCCAGTAAGCCGGTTTGCCGCCGGTCTTATCCTTGATGTGGTTCACGATTCCACGCGTTTGACCGCATATCAGGTAGCTCCTTCGGTAGAAGTGCTTTTCCATTCGCGTCGCGAGGGAAATTGCGAGGCCGTTTTTGAGCAACCCGGCCTGAATCGCACTTTCCGGCCATGCATCGGAAACATTGAATATCAGCCTGCTCCGCTTGACTCGCGCGAGCAGGTCGGCGCTGATTCCGAGCGGAAGCGGAGGTGACTCGCAGAATATATAGTCGACATGCGAGAGTTTGAATAGGCCGGTTATAAGCGATGATAGCGTGAAAGAGAGATAGCTGATCATTCTGAGAAGGAGGTTCCTGCGGGCACGTTTGACATAGAGCCAGCTCCGAAACACCCGTACACCGTCGATTTTCTGTTCGACGAACAGTTTGCCGCGATATTCCGGATGTATCTCCATCTGCGGGTAGTTCGGCATTGCCGTCACGA
>CAYQCE010000058.1:0-21917 GCA_964415885.1 uncultured Ignavibacteria bacterium | reverse complement strand
TATTCGAGCGTGGGCGAATTCATGGACGAACTCCGCTCGGTGTCGGACTGGGGATGCGATCTTGCTTTTCTAGGTCCTTTTGCCGGCAGCGGTATTAGCTCTTCAAACCTCGACTGGTTTGCACTGTACGATTCGCGCATTTCCCCATTCGGGTTTGACTATGGGGAGGCCGTGCCGGGCTGGCCGGACCTGATGATAGATCGGTCTATAACGTCGCATTTCAACTGGGACGGAACGAGGGATGACTTGGGCGGAATCGGCTACTACGGTTTCGAAAGCACTGTCTCCGATCCGCTGTACTACTTCCGCAGCCCCGACGGCTCGAGCGAGTTTGAAAACAAAATAGTCGGTCTCCTGGCTACGGACGATACGCTCAAGACCGTGCTGATGGGGGTGCCGACGTTTCATCTGACGGATCAGTCGGGCAGGGCGCTCGTGAACAGGATCGCCGATCTGTTCGGTATTCCGCGCGATGTTGCGGGGGATGTCAATGACGATGCCCGGTATACGCTCTACGATGCTGTCAGCATGATTCGAGTGCTGTTTGACGAGGCTGATCTGCCAGCCGACGCGAATCGACTCGATGTCAACAACGATTGTACTCTCGACATTCTGGATGTGCAGTATCTCGTGGGTTACATATTCGCCGGTGGACCGCAGCCGACGTACGGGTGTATTGAAGCGGAATGAACGATCAGTGCTGGTTGACAGGCAGAGATATATCGAAGGTCGTACCCTCGTCGGGCACCGAGTGAACTTCGATCGTGCCGTTATGATCCTCGACAACTTTCTTGCAGACAATCAGGCCGAAACCGTGTCCGCCTGATTTGGTGGTGAACCGGTTAGAGAAAGTCTTTTCGATCAAATCCTCCGGGATCCCGCAGCCATTATCGGTGACCCTGAACCTGACTCCGCTGTCCGATCGACCGGTTGTGATTGAGATACTCTTGATCTCGCGGTCTGCGGCGTGCAGCGCTTCGGCGGCGTTGTTCATCAGGTTGTAGAAGAGTTGTTGCAACTGGCGTGCATCGGCGACAATTCTTGGAATCTCCGTTTCTTTCTCGTGGCTCAGCTTTATCTCGCGGAATTTCTTCTGTGGTTGGAGGAACGAGATGATGTCGTCGATCAGCTCCTCGAGATCGATCTCGGTTTTCTCCGATTTTAGCGTGGCCGCATCCGACAGTCCGGTCGTGAAACGCGTCATCTGATCGATACTCTCTTCGATGCCGCGGATGTACTTGGCCATATCATCGATGTTGGTGATATCGGCTTTCAGCTTGAGGAGCTCGAAATTCGATCTGACGATATTGAGATAATTGTTCAGCTCATGACCTATCTCGGCGGACATAATGCCCTGTGTTGCTACGCGCTCGAGGTTGACCATCTGGTCATGCAACTGCTCGAGCTCTTTCAGCGCCTGCTGTGACTCGGAGAGCAGCATCACATTTTCGACCACAACCATCGCCATGTTCAGGACGATATTCAGGAGCTTCATATCGCTCTCGGAGAGAGCTTCCTTGTCCGGCTCGTCCTGGACGCAGATAGCCATGTAGAAATTCTCGCGATGCGATACTTTAAGTGTGGTAGTGCCGGTGGAATCATCGAAGAACGTGTGTATCGAGTTGATATCCGATCTGGTTCGCTTGATTTTCGATATGATCGGGTGATCCGTCAGTCCCACAGCGCGCATGTTCGAATCGAAATCAAATGCCTCGGCTGCCGTATCTCGATCGATGGTCACGCTGACCTCTTTAAAATCGCTCTCTCTGACATTATCCGTCCAGATCAAGATCAGCCTGGTGGTTTTCTTTTCCCACGAGGCAATGAAACCTGTGGTCAGGCCGGAGTTTATGAGCGCGAGTCCGAGCGATAGTTTGAGAAGGCTTGTCTTGTCACCAACGGTATAGAGAACTTCGACGAGATCTGAAAGGCGATCAAGGCGGCCCTTCTCAGATTTCGCCACCTGCTGATTTCGTTTCTCGACAGCCTTTGTGACGGCCGCTCGAAGCTCGGTAAGCTCAAACGGCTTCATGATGTAGTCGAATGCGCCGGTCTGAATCGCTTCCTTGGCGGTCTCCAGGTTGGCGTAGCCGGTCATGAATATTGCGCCGATCTCGGAATTCAGCTCGAGAATTTTCTTGACCATCTCGAGACCGTTCATCTCCGGCATATTGATGTCGGTCAGGACGAAATCGAACGTTTCCTGACGGGCGCGCGCCAGCGCATCGATAGGATTGGATTCGGTTACAACCTCGTAACCTTCACTCTCGAGAACATCTGTGGCTATGTTGAGGATTATCTCCTCATCGTCAACTACGAGGAGCCTTGTCTTCCTGCCGTCTATGGATGGATCCTGTGACATCGTCGCCTTTCACCTTGCTTTTCTCGGCACGACTTACGCAGTCTCGAATATCGTCGATATCAAACGGCTTGGTGATACAGGTTACTGCACCAGCCTTCTGAGCGCTTTCGGCGAGCTGGTCAGGCAGACTGTCTGTCATCACGAATGGCAAACCCGGTGCAATATCCCTGGACTCCTTGAACGTATCGAAACCGTTCTTGCGTGGCATGTGGATATCGCAGAAGACGAGATCGAACTGCTTCTCCCGAATCATCTCGATCGCCTCGACACCGTCTGAAGCGCAGGATACGCTGTATCCCTCCGTTTCGAGAAGATCCTTGAGCAGCTTTCTGATGACCTCGGTATCGTCAACTATTAGAATTTGTTTGACTCGTTTCGAATCAGTCATCGATTCCTCTCTTCGATTGACTTATCGGGTGTTAGATGCAAAACCTTGATTGATTCATGCACACTTTTCCGGAGAGACTTACCCGCGCCGTTTCCGGTCGGAGCTATCGGAAGGCGACATTCCTTCTTCTTTCGAGTCTTTCTTTTCTTTCTCATGCGTTGTTGTAGTTGATTCAAGGGGAAGGACCACCGTAAACCTGGTTCCCTTGCCCGGCTCGCTCTGCACCGTTATGTCACCGCCGTGTTCCTTGATAATACCGTATGATATCGAGAGGCCCAATCCGGTCCCCCGACCCTTCTCCTTCGTCGTGAAGAATGGCTCGAAAATCTTGTTGATATGTTCGCTTTCGATACCGCTTCCGGAGTCTTCCACTATTACCTCCACGCAGCCCGAGAATTCACCGAGCCTCGGCGCGAGACGTGTAGTCAACCTGAGTTCGCCGCCCTGTGGCATGGCATGCTGGGCGTTCAGCATGAGATTCGTGAATACCTGCTGCAGCATGTTCGGATTTCCATTCACCGGTGGCAGGTCTCCAGAGAAATCCCGTATGAGTATGATGCTGCCAAGGTCAAGCTGATGCTGTATCAGCGAAATCGTGTCATTCAGCATAGTGTTCAGGTCAAAGTCCTCCCACTCCCGCTTGTCCTCCTTGTCGGAGGCGCGTGAGAATTTCAGGAGGTTCTTGATGATCGTGCGGCACCGCCTGGCCTGTTGCTCGATATCCGCGAGATACTTGCGCTGTGCCGAAATGTCCTTTTCAGTAATAATGCCCGGCTGCGCTTTGGAGAGGCGCTCGATCGCAAACTGTGCATAGCCGAGAATTCCGCCCATCGGATTGTTTAGCTCGTGCGCAACCCCGGCCGCGAGCTGTCCGATTGCGCTCATCTTCTCCGACTGCACGAGCTGGCTCTGGGCCGCCTCGAGCTCCTTGGTGCGCTCGGCGATCTTGACCTCAAGCGTACGATTGTACATCTCGATCTCCTCGCGCGAGTTTTTCAAAGACTCGACCATCACATTAAATGCGTTCGCGAGGCGCTGAATCTCATCCACCGATCCGCCTTCCACAAGGTGGGACAGGTTGCCTTCGGCAATATGCTCTGTAGCCACGACGAGATTGTCTATTGGCTTGACGATCACGTTGACCATTAGAGCAGTCAGTACGATTGCCGCGAGAGTGACGACGAGCATTATCAGTGCGATCATCCTGGCCGTGTTCCATATCTTGTCTTGCATGTCCGCGAGAGAGATACCAATCCTGATTAGCCCTATCTTTTCCATTTTGGCCGCATGACCGGCGTCATCGACGGTGGTCGTTCCGAGATCCTCGAGCGAGATTTCGAACGTACGCGTCCTGACCGGGAACGATATATCCACGACCTCCATTTCAATGTCCGGAAGTTCTCTGTAATGCAGGGCTGTAGTGTCCGAACCGAAATTGAGCGCGAAGTTCTTTGTCGCGATCCAGCGAACGAGCTCTTCCGCATCGATACTATTGTACTGTGTGAGAACTACGCCCGTGCTGTCCTGCACCACTGCATAGACTATGTCATCCTGGAGAGTCAGCGCACTAAGGACATCGTCGAGTTCCATGCGGTTCTCGGTGAGAACGCCATACTCACAGGATTTGGAGAGCTGACGAACTGTTGTCTCCGCTCTCTTTAGCAGCTCCCGCTTCACCTCTGTGCGCAAATGGTTGAAAAGGAAAGCTCCGAGTACCGCTGAAGACAGGATAATCAGCGCTGAAATGGTCAGCATCGCCTTGAACCGGAGGCTCGAGAATGAGATGAATTTACTCATTCGTACACCTCCTTCGCGACAGAGTAGAAGTCCGGATTTATGTTTAGCCGCAGCTTCTCAGCGGTATTCTTGTTGATGTAGAGGTATGGCGCCTGTGGCCTGGTGACCGCCAGCTCGCTCGGCAGGAATCCCCTGAGTACCTTGACGACCAGCTCACCCGCCTGAACACCGACATACTTGTGGTCGACGATCAGCGCGAACAGCGCACCCGACTTCACGAATGAGGGGGAGAAGCCCATGATCGGTATGCGACTGCGGAACGACTCGAGCATGATGTGTTTGGTTGACTGGGGCGTGTAGATCAGCTCGTCGGGTATCGCCCAGATACCATCGCAGTTCTGAATGAGGAAGTCGACGCCCTTGGGAAGGTCCTTTGGTGATCTTATCTCAAATGAGACGACTTCTACGCTCTGACCCGCTGCCCAGGCCTCCGCCTGATCGACGATATACCTGGTTTTCTCGCTGTAAAGCACGCCGACTTTGTTGAGATTGGGAACGAGCTGAACAAACTTCTGAAGTTGCAGTTCTACTGATATATCGAGCGAGGCACCGGTGATGGGCTGGCCGGGAAACTCGATATTCTGAACTATCCCGCTGGTTACAGGATTCAGCACCGATGCGAAGATAATCGGTATATCGGGATGAATTGACTTGGCGATGCGAGTGCTTCGCGATCCGACGGTGACGAGTACAGTCGGTTTTCGCTCTGCCAATGTTTTCGCAAGTGATGTGGATTCGTTCTGCCCCGCCTCAGGCGAGAAAACCTCAATCTCAGCATTCTGACCTGAAGTGAATACCGCCTGCTTGAGTCCCTTGATAGTCCGGTTGGTTGTGCGATTGAGATCCGTGCAGAAAACCAATACCAGACCCGAATCGTCCTGCCCGATTGACAGGTTCGGTATCAAGAAGACCAGAAGAGCGATAAGCACTAAGGATCGTCTCAGCATCTGTTGTCACTTCCCTTATCGCATAGCGAAACTCGATACATTGCATTTGTATGAGTGTTCGCGTAGATCGTACGATCGGTCGCTCACTGCCCGACGGGTGTCGGTCGTCCTCCTATTGTGCGGCGACTATGACATTGATGTCGGCATTTGTTTGCATCGACTTGAACAGGGATTCGCTCGTCTACGAGCTGTAAAGTCGTCGCGTCACCCTCTCTATATCCTTCGGATGCAACGGCGGCTTCCTGTACGATGATGTTGCGATCGGGCAGGAGGGCTATTCCGAGCCGAGGTCTTTCGATCGCCTCTTAACCCCCAGAATCGATAGTAAAAAAAAAGAATATGAGAATCATACCGAAATTGTGTTTACGGAATCATCTGAGAAGCCGATGAGGATACTGGAGTCCCGCTCACGAACGCGGGCTAAACGTGGATTTGGCTGCTAAAGTTTATCCGGCCCCTGTCGATAATCGTTGCAGATAGAGACAACCGGGCAGAGTCAGTCAAATCACACGAAGAGATATACTTGAATGAGAGGGAATCGCTGAATGGTCCCTTGCTATCAGCAGAAGTCGAGGTAAAACAATGAAGTCATACAGGTCCCATTGTATTTATCCGGTTGCGATTGTTTTTGCTCTCCTTGCATTCACCTCTGCCCTCAATGCCGGAACGAGCGGAAAGATAGCCGGGATGATCGTCAACTCCGAAACTGGCGAACCTCTCGCCGGCGCAACTGTGAGTATCGAGCAACTCGGCATAACGAGCGTGACCGACCCCGACGGCGAATTCTATCTCATAGACATCCCGGTCGGCACATACACGCTTCTGGCACGTTCGCTCGGCTATAAGGCTCTCGCGAAGCTCGAAGTAAAAGTAATGCTCGATCTAACCACACCTGTAGACTTCGAACTCCCTCCGGCGCCGATTGCAACTGACAGAATCGTCAAGGTGAAGGCTGACAGGCCTCAAATTCAGAGGGATAGAACATCCTCCGTTAATATAGTGACGCGGGATGAAATGCGTTACCTCCCGAACGCCTTGAGCATTCAGGAGGTGATAGACATTACGGCCGGAACGGTGCGTGACGCCGACGGTAATCTACACATTCGAGGTGGCCGCGACGGCACAAACTCATACTACTTCGACGGCATCCCGGTGCAGGATCCGTTTTTCGGCGATGCGGCAACCCGTATCGCTCCGGATGCTCTCGAGGAGATTGACATCGTGCCCGGCGGATTCTCGGCTGAGTATGGGGAGGCCCTCTCCGGCGTAGTGAGCGCAATCACTCAGGAAGGGACCAACGAGTATCACGGCAAGCTCAAGTTCTACGATGGGCTCACGAGAGACTTCAATCCGGAGTCCTCGAGTTTCGAGGACATGGAGCGGCTGGGACGGAACTCGTTTGTCGGTAACCTCGGCGGGCCGATTCCTTACTTCTATGACAAATTCAGGGCGACTTTCTTCACGTCCAGCGAGTACCGGCAGATCGACGGCTATCTGCCGCACAACGATCTCAATTCATATTCGCAGGTGGGGAAAGTAACGCTCAAGCCGATTCCGAGCATGAAGCTGAATATCCTCGGCAACTTTTACAGAGCCAGGGTTGACCGATATGTACATCGCGACGTTAACGGCTATTCGTACGATTTCAACCTCGATGGTCTCGGAATGTACAAGACCGAGTCATCGCGAATTGGATTCTGGTGGACATACAGCCCGAGGGAAAACGTCGTACTCAACGCCAGGTTGAACCACTTCGAGAGCTGGACCAAACTCGCTCCCGAGCATCTCTTTGACAAGTACTGGACTGAATGGCCGGGCTACTCCGAAGATGGTCAAGGCAACTACAACGGCGATATACACACGAACAATTACAACGCGAGCAGCGACTATTTCTATACCGGTTTTACGTCCGGGGATGATTTCTACCCGGTATACGCTTACTGGGGAAATGGATACAAGAGTTTTGCAGCAGATATTCTCACGCAGATGAACAAGTCGAATCAGGTCAAGTTCGGTGTGGAGTATCGGGTCAATAAGCTGCAGTGGGATAACAAGCAGTTCTTTAACAGTGTGCCCTACGGCGAGAAGTACTTTGTCCGACCGAAATACGCCGCGGCGTATCTGCAGGACAAACTCGAGCTCAGCGAGATGGTCCTGAACGGCGGAATCCGTGTCGACTATCTCGACGCATCCGTGGGATACTTTGATAATCCGGTAACGAAGAACGAGTGGAAGACGGCCGAGTCGAAGACGCAGTGGTCGCCGAGGTTCGGTATCTCTCATCCGATTGCCGAGAACACGGTGATTCACTTCAACTACGGACTCTTCTTCCAGGTGCCGCTCTATTCGTACATGTACACAAATCTTCTCGGCGAACTCAACTCAGGATTTCCGCTGGTCGGCAATCCGGATCTGGAGCCGGAGAAAACAGTGCAGTACGAGTTGGGTCTCAGCCACGCAATCAACGACAATACGGTCGTAAAAGCGGTCACCTACTACAAGGACATCTCCAACTTGACGACGACTCGCAAGGTGGTCTACGCCGGCGGATCGTACGTCGAGTATGTTAACGCCGACTATGGTTCGGTGAAGGGTGTCGATCTGATATTGAGCAGGATGCGGGTGAACAACCTCGCAGCGACGCTCAACTACAGTTATATGATAGCTCGCGGAAACGCATCCTATGCGACGGAAGGATACTACGATTACTTCACGCAGGATGATCCGCCGGAATTTCCTGTACGGGAGTATCCGCTCGCATTCGACCAGAGACACACGCTTTCGTTCAATCTCGACTACCGCATTCCGCGAGACCACAAAGTCGAACTCTTCGGTGTCGGACTCCCGAGCGCATGGGGAGCGAATATGCTCTTCAAGTACGGGAGCGGGATGCCATACACAAAGACAGACAACGAGGGCAACCGTATCGGTCTCCCGAACGAGGGTAGGATGCCGTCCAACTATACTTTCGACCTGAAGGTGAACAAGGACTTTCACCTGAATTCCGCCGGCGATATGTTCCTCTCGATGTTCGTCGAAATTGAGAATATATTCGATAAAAGAAATGTGATAAATGTGTACTCGAACACCGGTGAGCCGGATGATGACGGTACCGACTTCGCTTCCACTCCCGACCCGGATGGTGACGGTCCTCTGACTGCCGAGGACGTCAACGAAGCGTATCGTCTGCTTGCCGCCGATCCCCAGAACTATGACCAGCCGAGACAGATTCGTTGGGGACTTGAGTTCATATTCTAAACCGATCCCGGAGTATGGATATGCCAAACAAAACGATAGTCGCTATTTCGGTTACTGTTGGTCTACTTCTGTTGACCTTCGCCGGTGATGTTCAGGCTGCGGCGAAATCGAGTCTGACACCGCCCTCTGAAGTGCAGGCCTATACATATCACAATAAAGGCAATATCTCGACGATCTTCACGAATTGGGGCCTTATCGGTGGATTCAGCGGATACACGAGCATCCCAAATGGCGAATGGCCGAAGAACTCCGGACACAGCTATCTCGCTGAGATGAAGTACTGGATGGGTGCGATAACCGAGGACGGCGATACTGTCGTCGTTAACACGGATGATGATCTCAACCCGATTCCATCTCTCGTATCAGGAGGCAGTTTCTACGGAATTCGCGTGTCGACCATTGATACGACCTACGACTTCAATGTGAGCGATACTCTCGGTGCGGGCATGGGATATCCCGGGTACGGCTGGAGAGTGTACGATCCTGTCGAAGATGAGTGGATTTATAACGACATTTACAATCCCGAGACCGGAGGGTTTTTCCAGGGTGGGGCGATCGCCCAGCAGGAGAGCCATTACCGCATGACTGATGATGCCCTCGGTTCGAGCCAGCTCGGAATCGAGATCACACATACCGGTTACCAGTGGAATTACAGCTATAATCAGGATTTCATATTCTTTGTTCTGCAGATCACTAACAGAAGCGAGAATAACTATAGCGAGTTTGCTTTCGGGCTTTACAGCGACTTCGACGTTGGCGGCTGGAATTCCGCCGGCGAGAACGGAAGACTTGGCGATCTGGTGGCGTATGACGCCGAGCGAAATCTCGCCTGGACCTACGACGAAGATGGCTACGATGAAGGCTGGGATGCCGAAACGGGTGTGATGGGCACCAAGTATATCGAAACGCCAGACGGTATCGGGATGACATCATTCCGAACCGGACGCTGGGAGGAGCTTCCGGAGACTGACGCCGGTCGTTTTGAGCTTATCGCCAGCGACCAGTTCGACGAGAGTTTGCCACCTACGGATCAGTATTACATCCAGTGTACGCGCGGGATCAATCTTGAGGCGGGCAAGACGGTACGGGTTGTCTATGCGCTCGTCGCGGCACCCGATTCGTTACAGCTCAAGGCAAATGCTGACCTCGCGCAAATGATGTACGACAATTATTTCACAGGTCCCGAACCGCCCAGGGCCGCCGTGCTGAAAGCACAGCCGGACGACGGTATGGTGCGCCTCTGGTGGGATAACTTGTCCGAGATCACGCCAGACAGGTTCTCGGGTGAGGTGGATTTCAAAGGCTACAGGCTCTACCGTTCGACCGATTTCGGGCTCACCTGGGGTGATCTGACCAAGAACGCGGATTCGAGCAGAGGACCGGGCTATACGCCGATCGCCGAGTTCGAGAAGCAGGGCGAGAACGATATAATTCACCATACTCATGTCGACAGCAATGTAACCAATGGTTTCGAGTACTGGTACAGCCTCGTGTCATACGATGCCGGAGATATGGAGCTTTCGCTCGGTTCCCTCGCAACCGCGTATGGCACACCCGGCGACGACTCGAACGCCGTTTCGGCAATTCCGAGATCGAAGCCTGCCGGCTATTATCCGATCGAAAGAACTCTTGAGCACACTGCAGTCGATGGCGGCAGATTGTCGGATGCAACTGTCACGGTCACCGAGTTCAATCCGGCGCTGATGACGGATGATGAGTACGAGATACGCTTCAGCGAGGGTCCGTACTACACCTACTGGCATCTGCTGAATGCAGTTACGGGCGATACGCTTCTTTCGCACCAGACGGATCAGTCCGGAAGTGAGGAGAGCTCGGTCGTTACGGACGGGTTCCGTGTCGTAATCGATGACGCTGACATATCGCCGAGGGGGACGTACCAGAGCCAGTTCGTATCATCGAACGATACTACACTGCGAGCAGGCTACGGGCCTCGTCCGGTAAACACCATGGCTGGCTATCCGCTCGGTGGAGGAATGCACTTCCGCACAGATTATGAGATACGCTTCACCCAAACGGGTTCGCAAGGTTACTGGTGGTGGGATGATGTTACCCCCGTAGATTTGCCGTTTGAAGTCTGGAATCTGAGCACCGGAAAGCAGGTAGTCGTCGAGATAGTCGACTATAAAAAGGACGGTGAATGGACTCCGTATGATCCCTCTGACGGCACCGTGGACGGTATCGTGATTGTCAATATCGAGTACGACGGCAGTCCGCATCCCGAGGGTTTCCCTTACTTCCACACGTGGTATTTCGAATTCGATCCGGATTTGAGAGACCAGTGGGGACCGGGAGATGTGTTCACTATTTCAGGATCTCCGATAAACAGCGTTCATGACGTCTTCTCGTTCAGAGGACCGGGAGTCGACTTCAGGACGGCGTCATCCGAGCTGGATGACATCAAGGTGGTTCCGAACCCGTATGTGGTCAGCGCCGCGTGGGAGCATACAGCGGGAGAAAGCAAACTCGAATTCACAAATCTTCCAGATAGATGCACAGTCCGAATATATACGCTGGCCGGCGATTTGGTGAGGACGCTTGAGCATGCCGACAACGGCGGCACAGCATCCTGGGATGTACTGTCGAGCAATTCGCAGGGCATAGCACCGGGGGTCTACTTCTATCACGTCGATTCTGAATATGGCACGAAGATCGGCAAGTTTGCGATCATAAAGTGAGGATAATGTGATGAGAGGGTTTAGATACAGCACGATTCTGACATTGGCGATCCTCATCGCCTTCAGTACCCCGGCTGCCGCGAACGACTTTTCCAAGGTCGGTAGCGCCGGCGCTCAATTCCTGAAAGTCGGCATGGGCGCGCGATACATAGGGCTTGGTGAGGCATCCACCGCAGTCGTTAATGACGCGTACGCCATGTACTGGAATCCGGCCGGCATGTCACACATGGAGGCTACGGAATTCGCCTTTACCAATGTGAACTGGATTGAGGATGTGGCGCTGAACTATGTCTCACTCGCAACACCGATGAAATTCGGGGGAGCTTTCGGAGTTTCCATGACCGTGCTCTCGATAGGTGAGATGGAGAGAACGACTGTCTGGGAGCCGGAGGGCACCGGCTTTATGTTCGATGCCTCCAGCTATTCGCTCGCAGTAGGATACGGTAGAAGTCTCACCGATCGATTTGCGTTCGGACTATCTTTCAAGTATGTGTCTGAGAGAATAGACGAAAGCAATTCGAGTGGATTCGGATTTGACTTCGGAACCCAGTTTAACACGGGTCTTGATAATCTCCGGATGGGTATGGCTATCTCCAACCTCGGGCCGGAACTCAAATTCTCGGGCCACAATCTCGACTTCAACTATCGCAGGGACCACGATAACACGAATTCCGACCCGGTCAATGCTCAGTTCCAGACCGAGAGCTACGACATGCCGCTCAGCTTCAAATTCGGACTTGCGTATGATATTATGGGGACGCAATCCTCTGTCTGGACTGTTGCTGCGGAAGCAAAACACCCGAATGACAACGACCAGCAGATGTCTCTCGGTACCGAATATTCCTGGAGCGAAATGGTCGCTCTACGTGCGGGCTACAAGTTCCAGTATGAGGAAGAGGGTTTGACTCTCGGCGGAGGAGTGAATCTCAACCCGACGTCGAACTCGAACCTGGTGATCGACTACGCGTGGTCCGATTTCGGAAGGCTCGACTCGGTGCACAGATTCTCGTTCGGTATCCGGTTCTGAGGCCGAAGCCTCGTTAATCCAGTTCGCTGTAGATTAGACGCAGCCCTTCGAGTGTCAGATCGGGGTCATATATCGCCTCGCGATCGAGATAATCCACGAAGACTTTTCCAAGCCCACCGGTCACTATAATCGTGCACTCATCCTTGAATTCATCCTCTATACGCACAATCATGCCGTTTATCATCTCGACCTGTCCCCAGAAGATACCTGACCGCATGCTCTCGCCGGTTGATTTGCCTATAACGGATTTTGGCGGCTTTATATCTACCGCGAAGAGCTGCGCGGCTCCTGAGGCGAGATTGCGCGATCCGGTCTCCACTCCGGGGGCTATTGCGCCGCCGAGGTATTCACCTTCGGATGAGACGATATCGAATGTGGTCGCCGTACCGAAATCGATGATAATGCAGTCGTCATTGTAGTTTCGGCATGCAGAGAGCGCGTTCACCAGGCGGTCCGTTCCAACCTCGGATGGATTGTCGGTGCGGATCTTGACGCCAAAGTTGAGATCTCCCGTAACCACAACAGCCTCCGTATTGAGATATTCACGTGACATCTCGATCATACGTGGAGTCACGGCCGGCACAACTGAACATATAATTACGCCGTTCAGATCGACTTCGTTGTTGGGATGGAGGCGCCGCACGAGATGATCCGCGCGCATACCGCACTCGTCGGTCGTTCTAACGGTCGAGGTCGTGTAGCGCGCCTTACCCAGCAGCCGGGGGCCATCGTAGAGACCCATTACAATATTAGTGTTGCCGATGTCGATACAGAGTAGCATGGTGCTCTCTACTTAACGAGTTTCGAAATCTGCTTGAACTTGTCTCCACCGGCTTTGTGCATTAGCTCGAACAGAGTCATCTCCACACAGGCGAGCTTGACACCCTCATTCTCGAGCGCGCACAGGGCGATCTTTTTGTCAGCTTTCTTCCGGGATGACGTGCAATCCGCCAGGAGCGTGACCTCGAAACCCGCTTCCAGAAGCTGCCTGCAGCTCTGGTATACGCAGACGTGCGCCTCTATACCGGCGACAATTGCCTGTTTTCGCCCGAGCTCATTGATTGCGGACATTATTGCCTCGTCTCCGCCGCATCCGAAACTGATCTTCTCATGCGGCGTGAGGCCGTCGAGATGCTGCTTGATCTCCGGCACTGTCTCACCGAGCCCTTTTGGATACTGCTCCATCCAGACGAAAGGTATCTCGAGTATTCTGAGTCCCTGTATCAGCTTGCCCGTGTTCTCGAACAGGTCTTTACGCTTGTGCATCATCTGCGCAAGTTTGCCCTGCATGTCTACAAGGAGAAAGAACGAATTATCTATGGTGAGCATGCTACCTCCATGTCGATTGGAATTGTGAACTTCCGGGACTGAATATTCAACATTGCGGGATGGATTGTCAACTCTCTTCCGCCGAAGAGTTTTTCAGCCTTCACACGGCGCCGGTCCGCCCGAGAAAACATAGTCTATGAGATAAACGATATCGTCGATGTCTACGGCGCCCGAACAGTCAGCGTCACCCGCTTCAACCGGGTCCGGTGCGGGACCGCTGCCGAAGACATAGTCGATTAGAAAGACGATATCGTCTATGTCAATGCTGCCGTTGCCGTCCGCGTCGCCTGGATCGTACGAGTCGACTTCGACAAACACGGAGTCGATATCAGTGCTTACGACTGCTAGGCCGTCCGAAAACTCGAAATAGTAGTCATACCAACCGGTGTTCTCGACCACAACAGATGTCTCGAAGACCGTGCCGATATCATGGTGTTTGATACATGCAGTCATGGGGTGTTCCGTTGACTCGAAATACAGGTTTCTAACCGATGCGAGGTGATCGTTGGCGTCGGTATAGGTGACGGAGAAACCGACAACACCGGTCAAATCTGGCTCCGCTGTGGCATCCGTCAAATTGGGTGCTGTATTCATGATGAAATCTGCAGTGCGAGAGCGAGGGATGTATATCGCGGTCTTACCGAAGTCATTTGCGGTCATTTCGGACAAACTCTGGGTAATGGTTGCAGGTGCGACTCCTATATAGCCGGATGGCGGAGGCCATGTGTCCCAACCCGGCTCTGCGAGAAGGTCGGCAATATCGCAGGACATGGAGAGATAGTCGCCGGAAATGCTCGTAGAGATGCTCCCGATATTAGTGAACGAGCTGTCTGTAAGATCGAGTCTGTAGAGACCGGGACTGAGGAAAAAAGGAATATCCGCATAAACGAGGCTGTAAGCAGCCGAATCTCCAGCATCCGGGTTGACGATCCCGACGATATAGCCGAAGTAATTCAAGCCCGAGTTTGTGGGGTATCCGCCACCGTCATTCTGGATGCGGAAGTAGAGCTTGCTCTCTGAATAGCTGGCATGGCAGTGAGTCAGATCGAGAAACGGACCGGACGCATCCTCTGCATCACCGACCGCATCTGCTCCGAGATCGGCGAGAAGATGCTCCTGCACCGGGAAGCCGTCGTTCTCGTTCTTCGGCGATTCAGTTACCACGGCGGTGTCGTTCTCCGATCGATTGTACCATTCGAGAAGAGCTGTGGATGTTTCAAGTTCGACTGTGGCTGAGTATGTGTAGATTGAGCACGTTGAATAAACCTCGGATAGCGTCACGTTCTGCCATTCATCCATAACCGGATCGCGATAGAATACTCCATTTGAAAGCGATGTATCGACTGCAAGCGTGTCGGGGACATCGAGCTCAAACTGGACGGAGTCTCCACCCGCGCTGATGAAGCTGTATTCAAACGGGTCCGGGTATGTCTGAGCGTTAGCAGCCAAAGAGTAGATCGACAGAAACGCGAATGCAAGTAGAAGGCGGCGATACATGTTTAATCTCCTTAAGGCGAGAAAGTCGTTTCAGCAAGTAGTCTCAATATAGGTCGAATAGCGCATAATACAAGGATTTATGCGGCGAGTGTTCTGCCAAAAAACGAAGTCGGCCTGATATTCAGGCCGACTCCAGATCCAGTCCTATTCGCCCTGGGGATAGGGCTTTGGTAGGGTCAAAAGCAGAAAATGTGCACCTTTATTATACCAAATGTTGAGATAATGTCAAGTCAAACCGGCAAATCGCGTGGTAAATCGCGAACGGATACTCCCATCACCTGTGAGCCCTAAGCTGCTGTTTGACAGGCGCTTGGCATAGCTAAAAACTTACGGCTCAAGCTGATCTCTTTGCCCGTAGTATTTCTTCTATCTTCCCTATGAACGTGTCGGTCGGGAAAGGTTCCTCTGCCCAATGTTCGCATCCGCAGAATTTGAGAGGCACACCTACCGCCGGGATTCCGTTGTACATCGACGTACGCAATCCGTCAGCGAGCATTAGAATGCACGCAATTCCGATGAATCCCAGTGACTCATACTTCTCCTTCAAGAACTTGAACTGCTCGGTCTGTTCGCGGTATGCGAACACTTCCTCGAAATCATACTTCGCCTTGAGCTCCACAATCTTGTTTACCATACAATTTGGCACACACTGCGCGCATTTCTCGAGTGGCTTTTCTCCGAAACGCTTGCACTTGACCTGCATGAGCGAGAGACAGTCGGGAATGAAGATAATCGTCGTTGTCGTTGCCGCGAAATCATCCCAGAGCGATTCGTTCAATACGGCAATCTGCGCCAGTTCCGCGTAGTAGAAGTCCTCGGGGAATGTCGCCCAGGTAAACCCGTTCTGCACCGGATCGGTTTTGCTCTTCTCGACGTACGGCACGACGTTCTGCATGTACTCCCCGAAATGCCGTCTCGCGAGCGAGAGGAAATCATCCCGAAATGTTTCGAGTTTCGCGATAGACGATTCGTCGAGGCTATATGTCGGCGGTCTTTTCTTCTTCTCTGGCACGTGTTAAATTCCCTGTCAACGGCTAATCGCTGTCAGTGTCTTCAATAATTCTACGAAGCTTCGCGGCTGTTTTGTCGAGCTGTGAGCGTTTTTGCTGCCGGATATATTCCTCCAGAAGCTCCAATGCACTCTCGCTTTTGCTCCATTCGCGGGCAAATTCACCGGAATCGATCTCGTTGTATGCTTCCAGGAACGCACCTTCTACCGGTTCGCTCTCAAGTCTCCGCTGCATTTTGAGCGCGCCGTAGGCTGCGGTTTTGGAGATGCGTTCCAGCATTCCAGCGGCGCCGTGGCTCTTGAGCAAATTCGCGAGCAGATCAATTTGATGAACTGTCTCGAGATACGCGTTCTCCGGTGGGAGACCTCTGTCGACGAGAATATCGAACGCTTTGGCAGTGATATGCAGCAGCCCGCCGCAGAGAAGCGACTGTTCACCGAAGAGATCGCCGATCGCTTCAATCTCAAACGTTGTCTTAAATGCTCCCGTTCTGGTGCACCCGCACGCGTCCGCGATCGCGAGCGCCAGGTCGAGGGATTTGCGAGACCGTTCAGGTTTGGCCGCGATGAAACACGACAACCCGGATCCGTCGAGATACAGGCTCCGCAGATCGTCACCCGGTCCATGCGGCGCTACGAGCGCGCAGTGCACACCCTTGGGCGGCTCGATCTGCCCGAATGCTATAGAGAACCCGTGTGCAAACACCAAAGCCGAGTCTTTCTGGAGTCGGCCTTCAAGATGTGTTCGATAGTAGTCTTCGTGCAGATGATCCGGAATCAGCAGAAGAATGAGGTCGCTTTGCGCGACCGATGCGTTGTCGACTACCGGAAAATCGAGCTCAGCGGCGGCGCGAACAGATTTGCTCGACTCGTCGAGCGCGACGGAGACATCCAGACCGGAGTCTCGCAGGTTCAGGGCGAACGCACGACCCTGACTGCCGAAACCGACGACCACGATCGACTTGTCCTTAAGAATCTCAAGATCAACGTCGTTTTCCCTGTAAATCTTCATTAGATCACTAATCCTGATCCGGGATATCGAGGTCTTGGATTGTGAAGATTGGATCGAAGTCGTAACCTTTCGACTCGAAGTTTTCTCGACCGCCCGCGAGCCGATCGACTAAAGTTACGACTTTCACGACTTTGCCGCCGGCTTTCTCGACCGCCTCGATCGCCTTGACCGACGACCCTCCCGTCGTCACAACATCCTCAACGATAACGACTTTTGCGCCCTCTACCATCGGACCTTCGATTTGTTTCCCCCGGCCGTGCTCCTTGGCCTCCTTTCGGACTATTATCCCGTCGATCGGTCTGTCCACGATATGCGAAAGCGCGGTGACGGCACCGATTATCGGGTCCGCTCCGAGTGTCATGCCGCCAATCAGGTCTGCATCGAGGTCCTTGATCTCGTCGAGTATCACGCGCGCGAAGTAGGCGAGACCCTCGGATGTCAGCGAGATAAATTTGACATCGATATAGTAATTGGAGCGGGCGCCGGAGGCGAGCACGAAATCACCGCGCAGGACGGCTTTCTCGTTGACCAGTTCGCGAAGCCTCTCTCTTGCCGCATTGGTTTCCATGCTGAGTAAGTCTGGCATACGGGGTCCTTTCTGGAGTTTGATGGAAGATGATGCGAAATACGAGTTTTGTCAAGTTGCATGAAAGCCGAAAAGCGGTTGACACCGTACGCTCGAAGGGCTATTTAGATACTGAGTGTTCCACTCACTATTAGCGGCAGGAATAATTTGTATTCGGTTCTGTATTAACTCAAGGGGGCAGAACCTAAAGGAGGAAGAAATGAAACGCGCTGTTTCATTCTTAACTGCCGCTTTACTCTGCTGGAGCATCGCTTCAGCGGACGACTACATCGGCGTGAACTTCGATCACGGCGATGTGGTCTATGACGGAACGTACTACACGATCACGTTCCGTCTCACTTACGAATGCGGAAGCCCGAATCCGCTGCAGGGCACGTCGAACGGATTCGTGATCACAGCTACCGGTGACGTAGTTTTCGATCATGCAGCGGGAGACTTCACGAAACTGCATGACACCGACTGGTGGTCGTTCGGAGGTTTGAACATCAACGAGGCTGTCGGTGGAGAGCCGGGCATTATCGGCAGCGGTCTTACGGTCGGCAAGTTCTTTACGGGTGGTCCGACAGCATACCCCAATATTGCTTCCGGGACTGTGGACGAGGAGTTTCTGGAGTTTCGTATCACGATCCACGGGACAAACGGCCAGCTCTGCATCGACTCATCGCAGGTCGGTTCCACGGGACCGTGGAAATTCTCCCAGATGACCTGCGGTCAGGGAGGAGCGCCGGACCGACCCTTGTTCGTGGATGGCAGCGGATCGGACGCGAGCCATCCTATCTGCTTGAACGTGGTAGCCGGTTGCCCGCCGCCGACAATTCTCAATCCGCCGGATACGCTGATCGGCGACAACTGCAACCGTGTCACCTGGGATTTCGAGGCCGATCCGGGCGGAGGAACGAGTGTCTGGTGGTGGGCACATAGCGGACAAATAGACTCTCTCACGGGCGAGTATTCACTCGAGTTGAACTCTCCGCTCACTTTATTGGATTGGGTTACCGCCTACAATGACTGCAGCCCTCCAGAGAGCACATTCTACTTATTCCCCGTTGTATTCGAGAACACCAAGACGTGTCCACCAAAGGGGCGCAGCCCGATTGACAATAACCCGCGCTTCAAACGGATGTATACTTACGGCCCCGAGGGGGCGGAGAGTATGGCGGTCTGGATTGAGATCGAAGGATCCACCGAGGAGGTGAAGGCGCTGGGGATAAAGCTTCGACCAAAATCTCGCGACAACATGTACAGCGCCAGGATAAGCGTTGACCAGTATCCAGTTCTTCTGAAGATGGAAGGGGTCATACGGGTAACTCCATCATACATAGGCGCTATTCCTCATAATATCGCAATCATACCCGTTATGAGCAGCGGGTATGAAGGTCCTCGACTTGATGAGAGCGTGCCGTACTTCTTTGCCGATGAAGCGCGGCGCCTTTACGGCATCGACGGTGACAGTGTGATCGTGGGTATAATCGATGAGGGCTTCAATCCACTGAGCGATGACTTCTACTTCGGGCCGTGGGACTCCAAGATACTCTACTTCTGGGATATGGACGCTCCTGTATCAGCGGGTGGTTCACCGCATCCGGTAAGCGGTCGATTCTGGACCAAATTCGATTTCGATACTCCAGGCGGCTACAGCTGCGTGGATTCTTCAGACTTAACCGGTCATGGCACCAGAGTTGCCGGTATCGCAGCGGGCACGGGACGCGAAACCGGAAACGGCATCCCCGATTCGACTTTCACCGGCGTTGCGCCGGGTGCGTATCTGATACTCGTGTCGCTGCCGGCTTCAACTGCGGACGTTGACGCCGACTTCGAAAGTGCATTGAGATTTGTTCTTCAGAAGGCAAAGGCGCTTGACACGCCATGCATCGTTCATGGATCAGATCGCTTTCAGGATTCTGAGCATGAGCAGTTAATGCATGAGATCGCCGAAAGTATCGGCCTCAATTACTATCCTTCCCTGGATTCTCTCCGTTAGTCCGCCCCCTGCAAACTGCAACGGTTGGGTCGCTTTGTCACTTGGGATAATCAACGAGTTCTATCGGCCCGGGGCTGTTGCTTGCCAATTATTTCTTGCGCAATAAGAGCGATAACTCTACATTAATAAGGACGATACCAGTCCGAGAGGGGCACAAACATCTTTGGGGTAGGAGCTTTGAATGGAGCCAGCAGGAAGTATTACGATTAGGGAGAAAGCGTTGAAGTCTATCGCGGGTCATCACCCGTGGATTTTCTCCGGCGCTGTCGAGGATATCCCGAACAATGTGGCACCGGGGGAATTGGTCGATCTGGTCGACCAGTCGGGAGGATTCCTCGCACGTGGATTCTTCAATCCAGAATCACAGATCATGGTCCGGATTCTCTCATTTGCGAGAGAGACAATCTCCATCGATTCAATTCGCGAACGTATCGAAAATGCGTTTCGGATGCGTCGGAATCTGCCGGAATACTCCGACAGCGATGCATGGCGTATCGTGTATGGCGAAGCGGACCGCATGCCCGGCCTCGTTGTGGATAAGTACGGCGATTATCTCAGCGTGCAGTTCCATTCCGTAGGATGGGAGCGGATTAAGGACGAGCTCTGCCAGGTGATGACCGAAGTCACCGGCGCGAAGACAGTATTCGATGGTTCCGATTCAGACATGCGGGAACGTGAGGGACTGCCGACCGAAAACCGGGTGGTATATGGCGAGGAGCTTCCGGATCGAATCGAGATAACGGAGTTCGGACGGAAGATGGCTGTCGACATGCAGAACGGGCAGAAGTCGGGTCTCTATCTCGACCAGAAATTCAACCATCAGCGGATTGTGCCGTTCGCCAGAGGACGCCGTGTGCTGGATGTCTTTTCGTACACCGGTGGATTCGGCCTGGCCGCGCTGCAGGGGGAATGCAGGGAGCTCTGGTGCGTGGATATCGCGGAGAATGCCGAGGAGAAGATTCGAGAAAATGTGGAGAGCAATCAGTTCAATTCCGTTCCGGTTACGACACGTCGCGATGACGCGTTCGACGTCCTGCGTGATCTCGAGGATTCGGGCGAGCAGTTCGATATGATAATCCTCGATCCGCCGGCGTTCTGCAAGCGCAAATCGGCTGTGACAAAGGCCTGCCGGGGGTACAAGGATATCAACCGGATCGCGATGAAACTCCTGAGTCCCGATGGTATCCTCGTGAGCTGTTCGTGCTCGCGTCCTCTGAGCGACGAGCTCTTTACGCGGGTTCTGTGGCAGTCATCGGTGGAGGCGGGACGGGATGCCAGCATGCTGGGATATTTTGGACAGGGAGCGGACCACCCCATTCTGCTCACATTTCCGGAGAGCAAATATCTCAAGTGCGCGGTGATGCAGGTGCTTTAGGCGGACTCTCTGCGCTACACGCAACTCCGGCCGGCGCGGTCCGGGTTTTCAAACCCGGGTTTCCTTTACCCGTATTTTTCGAGTACATGGCGCAACCGGCGAAGGCCTTTGCTTCACTAAACTGAAACTCGTCACCCCTGCGCTCCTGGCTGGCGCCGGAGGCGCGATGGGGGGTCGAAAGAGCGAGCGCGAGGTCGCGGCTATCTCGCCTTTTACATGTGAACGTACCCTTCGAATCAAGCGTGCTCTGGATCCCCGCCTTCGGGCCTGCCTTGCGGCAGACCCTCGCGGGGATGACAAGAGCTGGTGCGCCGGTCCTACCTCGGTCCCTAGCGGGAAATGGCAAAGAGGTAGACCGAGTAGGTGGAACCCGCAGCGGTTCCACCATCTTTGTATTTTGCGCTCTGAAATTCCGTAGCCCACCCAGAGTCGAGGCTGCATGCCGAGACGACGGGTGGGAAACCAAATGATCCCACCCGACGCCTTCGGCTTTGGGTGGGCTACAGGCTGCTCACATTTCCGGAGAGCAAGTATCTGAAGTGTGCGGTAATGAAGGTTTCGTAGGCAGGGTGTCTTGCGTGAACGGCAATTCCGTTGACTAACCCGGATATTTCACGAATAGATTAGGCGAAGTCTTTTAATTCTTTATCATT
>CAYQCE010000057.1:0-22399 GCA_964415885.1 uncultured Ignavibacteria bacterium | reverse complement strand
GAACCTACGACCTTCGGGTTATGAGCCCGACGAGCTACCAGACTGCTCCACCCCGCGTCGCGTCCCTCTAAGTAATCAATACCAATCGCTCTGTCAATAGCTAAAGCAAAATAAAACAAAGATTTGTGTTCGTGCTTCGAATTGTACATGTCTCACCCTCGAACCGGCATCGAAATCTGGAACAGAGGCTACCGAGCGTCACAACCCACACAATTTTAAAACAGCCGGTCTGGTGCGAACCGGCTGTCTGCGGGAAGTAATGGGAAGTAGAGAGCGCTGAAGAAAGTCGTTATTTGAGTGTAATCGATAGCTTTAGCTGCACGTTGTCATCTTTCCAATCGCACCATACCTTATACTTGTCATTATTGAATAGCGAAGCGCCAACTCCTGCAGCGTCCATGAAGATGTCGCGAATACTCCAACCCTCGCGGTAGCCGTCCTCGACTTCCTTGAGTATGCCGAGCGTGAACACCAGACCGCCTGCAAGCTTGTCATCGATCATCAGGCTGAGAATCTCGGTAGAGGCATACGACCCCATCATATGCTGCCATTTGTCAGGTGCCTTGATTGTCCAGTCCGGATCGCCCTTGTAGAACCAGACATCCTGTTCGATCGACTGCTGTTTGAACGAGCCGTCCCTCGGATAATTGAAGAAATAAGCGTAGGATTGAGATGCCATGAATATCATCATCAGAATCGATATAATCAGTGCCTTCTTCATAACTCACACCCCCGGTGCAAACCTTGTAATAACTGCTTCCAGGCTATACATAGACTCAAAGAGCGTGCCAATATGGGACGGTATGACGAGTAAAAGCTAATTGTACGTGTGCCAATATGATAGGCCCGGTTACCTTTTTTGCACACATCCGGAAGCAGTGCAGGAGCTTGCAGATTCTGTGAACGACCCGAAAAAAGACTACCTTTGACATTTAATGAAGGCTATATTATTCGTTTTGGTCCAACCAATTGAGAAGGAAAGCGAGGATGGCTGATACACTAGTCGAGAGCATATCAGGCGCACGCGGAATTGTCGGTGAATCGATTACGCCAGAACTGGCGTTGCGGTACGGTACGGCTTTCGCGGGTTTCCTCGGCGGCGGCAGGCTCGTGATCGGTGGAGATTCGCGAACGTCACATGATGTCTTCAAGTCCGCCGTGATGGCCGGTGCGATGGCTGCCGGATGCGAATGCGTGGACATCGGAATCTGCCCAACGCCTACGGTGGGGATGTCAGTAAAACATTTCAACGCAAGTGGGGCGGTCGCGATTACAGCGAGCCATAATCCGGTCGAGTGGAACGGACTCAAGCTGTTCAACAACAAGGGCGAGTTTCTGACCCCCAGGCAGTATGCTCAGTTCCGCAAGGTTCTTGAGAAGCCCTCAAAACCGCTGGAAGACTGGAAAGGCGTCGGCTCGATGTCGGTCGATGAAGACGCTATTACGCGTCATATAGAGACCGTGCTTAAGCTCGATCTCCTGCATCTCCGCAAGATCAAGCGTCGGAAATTCCGCGTGGTTGTAGACTGTGTGAACGGAGCAGGCTCGATCGCGGCGCCCACGCTGCTGTCTGAGATGGGATGTCACGTTCTGGCTATCAACTCGGTTCCGGATGGCCGGTTCGCCCGCAAGCCCGAGCCGCTGCCTAAGAATCTGACGCAACTCAAACGACGTGTCAAATCCGAGAAGGCGGATATCGGGTTCGCTCTCGATCCCGATGCCGACCGTCTCGCCATCGTATCCGAAAACGGCAAAGCCATCGGTGAGGAACATACCCTCGCTCTGGCTCTCTCTGCAGTACTGGCCGTACGGCCTGGAAGTGTCGTCGTGAATGTCTCGACGTCGAAGATGTGTGAGGAGGTCGCTACGAAGTTCGGTTGCAGGCTGTATCGCTCCAAAGTCGGTGAGGCGAATGTCGTGGAGCTCATGCGGAAAAAGCTCGCCGTTATCGGCGGAGAGGGTAACGGTGGAGTTATCATGCCCCGGACACACTACGGACGCGACTCTCTCGTTGGTATGGCACTCGTGCTGGAGCATCTTGCCAATCGCAAGTCGACTGTCACGGATGCCATTAATCAGTATCCGAATTACATTTTGGTCAAAGATAAAGGGAAATTGACGGACGATTTCGGCGTAAAACTTGAGAAGTTGAAGAGAAAGCTCGACGATAATAGAATAGATGAGCTTGATGGAATACGCATAGACTATACGGATTCCTGGGTACAGATTCGGAAGTCGAATACGGAACCGATCTATCGTATCTTCGCAGAAGCGCGTACGGCCAGGAAGGCGAAAGAACTCATAGCCGAAATCAAATCTCTGCTCAAATAGAAGTTTACGGAGGGCATATATGTGCGGAATAGTTGGATATGTCGGCCCTAAACCTGCGGTGCCAATTCTAATCGACGGGCTCCGGCGTCTGGAGTATCGCGGTTACGACTCCGCCGGGATCGCATTGATACAGGGTAACGGCATTATCGTACAAAAGAACGCAGGCAAAATCCGAGTACTGGAAGAGCATATCGCTGGCAAGCAGTTCTCGTCGAGTTGCGGCATTGCGCACACCCGGTGGGCCACGCACGGCGAGCCGAACGACACGAATGCTCACCCGCATACCGATGGATCGGGGAAGATTGCGGTCGTCCACAACGGCATAATAGAGAACTACCGCACATTGAAGCAGTATCTTGAGGGAGAAGGCCACACATTTCGTACAGAGACCGACACAGAGGTAATCGCTCATCTGATCGAGCATTACTACGAGGGAGATCTTCTTGCCGCCGTAAGGCACGCTCTCCTGCAGGTTGAGGGGACATACGGGATCGCCGTCCTTTCTTCCGATCATCCGGAGGAGATGATTGCTGCGCGCCACGGTTCGCCACTTGTTATCGGCACCTCGGACGGCGAGAACTTCATAGCATCCGATGTCTCGGCCGTACTGCGGCACACAAAACATGTCGTATATCTCGAGGATCACGAGCTCGCGCGGGTCACTCCAAAAGGCATCCAGGTCTCGACACTTGAGAATGTAGAGGTGCCGGCCAACGTGCATGAGATAGAATGGTCGCTCGAGCAGATCGAGAAGAGCGGATTCGATCATTTCATGCTCAAAGAAATCTATGAACAGCCGGTAGCGCTCCGGAATGCCATCCGTGGCAGACTCAA
Source organism: uncultured Ignavibacteria bacterium (assembly GCA_964415885.1). Lineage (GTDB taxonomy): Bacteria > Zixibacteria > MSB-5A5 > JAABVY01 > JAHJOQ01 > CAYQCE01. The sequence goes on along the minus strand of CAYQCE010000057.1, from coordinate 19,234 downwards.
CTACGATGAGGGGACCGCCCGTCTGAACGGGCTTCGTCTTCAGATCGACAAACTGCTCGATATTGAGCGGATAATCATAACTGCCTGCGGCACATCATGGCACGCCGCACTCATAGGTGAGTACATGATTGAGGATCAGGCGCGGATCCCGGTCGAGGTCGAGTATGCCTCAGAGTTTCGCTACCGTTCGCCGATAGTCTCCGACGGCACTCTCGTATTCGTGATCTCGCAGTCCGGTGAGACGGCCGACACACTTGCGGCGCTGCGCGAGGCGAAACGCAAAGGTGCAACGGGGCTCGGAATCTGCAATGTGGTTGGTTCGACTATTGCTCGCGAAACCGACGGCGGAATATACATTCACGCTGGCCCGGAGATCGGTGTCGCTTCGACCAAGGCGTTTACGTCGCAGATCATGGTGCTGTCTCTCGTGACTCTGCTCCTGTCCCGACAGCGCGACATGTCGATCGAGAAGGGTCGTCAGCTTGTCAAGGCAATCGAGGACATTCCCAATCATGTCAACAGGCTTCTCGAAGAAGCGGACTGCGTCAAGGAGATTGCCGATACGTTCTCCGATCACACGAATTTCCTCTATCTCGGTCGCGGCATTAATTTCCCGACCGCTCTTGAGGGAGCGCTGAAACTGAAGGAGATTTCGTACATCCACGCTGAGGGTTACCCTGCCGCGGAGATGAAGCACGGCCCAATTGCATTGATCGATGAAAATATGCCGGTCGTGGTGATTGCGCTGAAGGACCAGGTCTACGACAAAGTGATTTCTAATATTCAGGAGATAAAGGCGAGGAACGGCCGTGTGATTGCAATTGCCTCTGAGGGTGATGAGGATATCAAGCGTCTTGCGGATCATGTTATCTACATTCCGCGTGTGCCGTACCATCTCACTCCAATTCTCGCGATCATTCCGCTGCAGCTACTGGCATACTATATGGCCGTAAAGAGAGGCTGTGATGTTGATCAGCCGCGCAATCTGGCGAAGTCAGTCACCGTGGAATAGGCGATCGCTCCTTTTTTGTTGATCAGCATGCAGGCTGAGAATAATATGCTCTTCGAACCCGTTTCGGAGGGCATTTGCTTTGGCGATTTACGAATACTCGCTGTGGAAGAGCGGACTCAAGCTGATCTGCGGCGTCGATGAGGCGGGCCGTGCCCCGCTCGCAGGTCCGGTGACGGCGGCCGCAGTAATAATGCCCGATAACTGCAGGCGCACCGGTATCACCGACTCGAAACTGCTGACACCGCTCAAACGTGAGGAACTGGCAAAGAAGATCAAGATCAAATCTCTCGCGTGGGCGGTGGAATCGGTCGACCATGAGACCATCGATCGCATCAACATCCTCCAGGCATCACTCCTCGCCATGAAGATGGCTGTTCTCAAGCTTGCGACTGAGATGGACCTCGTTCTGGTTGATGGCAACCACCTGCTGCCCGATCTTGACTTTGCGCAGGAATTCATCATTAAGGGCGACAGCAAGTCTGTGTGTATCGGAGCGGCTTCGATTCTCGCCAAGGTTGAGCGGGATCGAATAATGAGCGACTATCACGACAAGTACCCACAGTACAATTTTCGTCAGAACAAGGGCTATCCGACGGTTGAGCACAGGCAGGCAATTTACACCCACGGCATCTGTGATATCCATCGCAAATCATTCCGCCTGCTTCCGGAGAAGGTCTTCCAGGAGGCGCTTCCTCTTGAGAGATGACCGCAGAGAATTCGGGAGAAACATTGAGAATCTCGCGGCGGATTATCTCGAGAACAACGGCTACGAAATCCTCGAGCGAAACTACCGCGCCGGGCACAAGGAGATCGATCTGATAGCGCGTCGCAAGAGGACTATCGTTTTTGTGGAGGTCAAGGCGACCCGTCAAATGAATTTCGGTCATCCGGCTCAGCGTGTCACCAGGAAACAACAGGTCAATATCCTAACTGCAGCGAGGCATTACATCATGGATAACATGTTCGAGGGATATGACTTTCGGCTCGATATAATCTGCTTTTTCCCGCGCGATAAGGGGGGAGGATACACTCTCGAACACATCGAGGGGGCGTTTATGGAGTCAGGGAATCCTTGAGCGTTTCAAGGTCACCCTCGATAGCCTTCCAGACTTCGGACCAGACTTCCGGATCCTCACCCAGACGTTCTGTCGACTCTCTCAGCCACGCAGTATCTACCTCATGCATCTCGAGAATCGAATCTCGTATCGGGAAGTAATCGAGCGTATCTCGTTGCGCCAACTCGAACCCGACGGACAGTTCTGCGAGTACCGTTGTCAATTTTTCGAAGCGCTGATCCGACAGCGATTCCTCTTGCTCCTCTGAGCAACAGAGGCTGATGCTGATGATCGCGCACAACAGCAGTGGGAACAGATGTTTAGTCATGGAGCAAATGAGCATCCAGATTCCTTACCAGTCAAGGGAAATCTAATGCGGCAGCCTCGGCTCGACCATCATCGACTTGACATTCGTATATCGGACCTTGCCGGGAGGCCCGCCCTTGATCTTTTGAAGATGGCGCACTTCCGTGTAGATTATCGGTACACTCGAGGACGTCCGTGCCTTTGAGTGCCAGGCTGCAATCTCGGCGGCTTCGATGATGCTTCGTCGCGACGGCTCGTCGCTTCTGCTGTCACGTTTGAGAATGACGTGCGATCCGGGTGTGAGCTCAGAGTGGAACCAGAGGTCGTGTTTGCTCGCCGCCACGAATGAGACGTACTCATTCTCCTTGTTGTTCCTTCCGACGAGGACTGTCGCGCCATCGGAAGTTGAGTAGGTCTTTGGGCTGAACCGCTCTATCGGCTCGGCACGAGATGCCTGTGGCTTCTTCTTGCGCGGCGACAGAATACCGGCCTTCACGAGTTCATCATCGAGCTTGATTATGTCCGAAAAAGCATCGGCCTCCTCGATCCTGCGTTTCAGCTCGTCTGCTCTTTCGAGGTCTCTGTCGATCTGCTTCAATTGCTTCCGGTTCGCCTTCACACCGTCGGTGAGCTTTCTGTATCGGCGGAACAGACGGTCGATATTGGCGGACGGTGAGAGATCAGGCTGCAACGGAACAGCTATCTCAGGTTGATCCTCGTCATACAGGTTTGTGACCATCACGGTGTTCATCCCCCTGCGTAGTTTTCGGATATTGATCGTCAGGAGTTCAGCGAAGAGCTTGTATCTTTCGGCATCCTCAGATTCCTCGAGTGCCTTCTTGATCTTGCTGCGTTTGGTGTCGAGACGTTTGCGGTACGTTTTCAATCCCTGGCTGATCCGCTGGCGAATGCTCTTCGTGGCGAAACCGTAACCGAGCTCCTGCGAAATGTCTGTGAAAGCAGAGTTAATGCTCGCGTACTCCTCTGCCGCATCCGATGCAATCCATGTCAGCTCGGTGTCCTGCCGGAAGACGGGGCGGCTACCGTCACGGCACAGTTTGAACTCATCGCAGGTCCTGACCAGTATTCGTCTGAGCTCGACCTCGGAGAAGCTCGAAACGGGCCTGGCGCCATCCATATCGCCCAGCACTACCTGCCAGAAACTACGATCGCATCCGCGCAGTGCATTCCTCATGAAGTTAACAATCCTGGCGTCCGGGCTTTCTTTTGCACGTTCGACTATCGCGTCCTGCTCGATTTCGTACGGCGCCACCCCTTCAGGAGGGAGCGGAGGCGAGTAGATGTCCATTTCCTCCGCGCGCTTCAGAGCGGTGACGATTCTTCCGTTCATCTCGGTCAGGTAGACATTGCTTCCCGGACCGAAGAGCTCGAAAACCAGTGCGAAATCGCCCTCGTCGGTTTCGATCATGAGTTTTATGATCCGGTCGAAGTTGACCTGTTCAATCTCGCGGATTCGCCCGCCGAGGAGTTGCGGAAGGAAGTTCGTCGTCTTCGCCCGCACCCGCGTTTTGCGAGGATCCTCTTCAAAGTGGAGGAGGCTTTCGCCTGGAAGGAATAGGTACGAAAGCACGATACGCTCCGGGTTGTATAACTCAATGCTCACGAGTTTGCGGATCTCGTCCTTGTGCAGCAGCGCAATTGTACCGCCAATGAGTTTCTCACGGGCCTCGGTAAGCCAGCGGGCAAGATGTAAAGCGGAGAGTCGCATGGTCTCCATTTAGCAGAGAAACGACCAGAATCGCAAATCAAATCTGGAGTGAAGGTTACAGATCGGCCTTAACGACTCTTTTTTCAATGAAAAAGTTGACAAGCAGGGCCGCTATCCATATTCTTTATCGCTTTCAGGAGATACTGTATGACCAATAGCATGACAGGATTCGGGCAGGCCGAGCTGAGCCGCAACGGCATGAATGTTACGATTGAGCTATCGTCCGTGAATTACAGGTATTTTGATGCGATAGTAAGGCTCCCGCGTCGGATTTCGCACTTGGAGGCCGCCGCCAAGGATGTCCTCAGGCGCGAGATTTCTCGAGGCAAGATCATTTGTTCTATCACATGGACCGTCGATGAAAGTGTGGCTCTGCCGGTACGATTCGTGGAACCGGTCGCCGAGGTCTACGTGAGGGTACTCAGGGAGTTGAAGAAGAAGCACGGCCTCGCCGGCGAAGTGAGCATTTCTGATATCGCCTCAATGGAGGGTGTATTTGAACCGGCGGAGGACGAGGCCGACCCCGAGTTCGAGAAGAAACTACTGGAAGAGGCCCTGGTGGCTGCTCTCGGTAAGCTAAAGGAGATGCGAGCCAGTGAGGGCGAGAAGATGGTCAAGGATATGATCCCGCGAATTGACAGGATTCTGGAGGCGGTTGACAGGATAAAGCCGTTGTCCAAAGAGAGCGTCGATGCATACAGAGAGAAGCTCGAGGCCAGAATTCGTGACCTGATCGCTGAGGAAACCGATCCCACCGATCGAATCATGACCGAGGCAGCAGTTGTCGCCGAACGCTCTGACATTACCGAGGAATGTGTGCGAATAGTCAGCCACTGCGAGCAGTTCAGAGAAGCACTCGATTCGAATGGGCCCATAGGAAAGCGATTGAATTTCATTCTTCAGGAGCTGAACCGGGAGGCGAATACGATTGGCTCGAAGTCGATGTCATCCGGTATTTCAAAGGAAGTTATCGATTTGAAGGAGCAGATAGAAAAGATCCGCGAGCAGGTTCAGAATATAGAGTAGCGGGTCGCCATATCAGGTTATTCGGAGCTATTTGGATTTCGATTCTAAAGGTTTCTTCACGGCGGACGACATTCAGAAAGACGAGCGATCTACGGAACCCGGTTTCAAGCCGCTGTGAAGATTCGCCTCGAACTTCCAACCGTTTATGCGGTATGAACATTTTGAGGCGAGCACCTGTTTTGAGATACCGGAATATAAACAACAGGAGGCAGTGATGCGGCGCGAAGTAAAACCGAATTTCGAGAGAGTCAAAGAGAATGCGAGAAATGTCTACGAGGCAGTCATAATTGCAGCAAAGCGCTCCCGTCAACTGAACGAGGAGAGGCTCGCGAAGCTGGAGTTGATGCCGGAAGACGATAGCATTGAACTTGACACAAGAAAGGTAACCGAGGTCGCTTTACGGGAGTTGGCAGAGGACAGAGTTAACGTCAAACGATAAGTGACCGCAAGGTCTACTTCCGTGGAGTGAAATGGGCAGAGAAAGCAAGGCATCGGCACGGAAGCCGACCGATAAAGGTACCAATAGTAAGCGCAAGAGCGGAAGTTCACGTAAGCCCAAAGGGCAGCTTATTATTGTAGAGTCACCCACCAAAATCAAGACTCTAAAGAAATTTCTCGGCAACAGTTTCACGGTTTTGGCCACAAAGGGGCATGTAATCGATCTCCCGAAGTCCAAGCTCGGTGTCGAAATCGAGGAAGACTTCAACCCCCAGTACAAGGTTATCCACGGCAAGGGTCCAATCATCAAGGAGCTTGTTCGGGAGGCCAGGAAACACGCGACAGTTTACCTTGCACCCGATCCCGATCGTGAGGGCGAAGCGATAGCCTACCATCTCCTCACTCGCTTCGACAAGGTGAAAGGTGAGGTCAAGAGAGTTCGGTTTAACGAGATAACGAAAAGTGCGGTCGAGCAGGGTCTTGCCGACGCTGACAAAATCGACATGCGGAAGGTCTTTGCGCAGCAGGCTCGACGTATCCTCGATCGTCTGGTTGGATATCAGGTCTCTCCGATCTTGTGGCAGACGATTCTCCGTGGTCTCTCGGCCGGTCGAGTCCAGTCCGTGGCTCTGCGCGTCATCTGCGAACGTGAAGAAGAGATAGGCAATTTCGAGCCGAGAGAATACTGGTCGATAAGCAGCGTGTTTGGCTCCAATGGGGCGTCATTCGAGGCCGATCTTTTCAAGATCGGCGGTGCCGATGTCGAGATCGGATCATCGGAAGAGGCGGAAAAGACTGTAGATAATATCCGTTCCAACCGCTTCAGAGTCAAAACGATATCTCGAGAGACACGTTCACGCAATCCGCAGCCTCCGTACATAACGAGCACGCTCCAGCAGGATGTCGCCAGGCAGATTGGGTTTTCTACTCAAAAAACTATGATAATCGCGCAGCAACTTTACGAGGGAATCGACCTCGGAGACCACGGTGCGGTCGGTTTGATTACATATATGAGAACGGACTCGGTCAGAACCGCTGAAGAAGCGCTGATATCACTCAGAGAGCATATCGGAGAGAGATTCGGCGGCGATTATCTGCCATCTGATCCTCGCGAATTCAAGTCGAGGAAGCGCACTCAGGACGCGCACGAGGCGATCCGTCCAACAGACCTCTCGCTGGATCCATCTTCGATTAGGGAGTATCTCTCGGCCGAGCAGTATAAGGTATATAATCTCATCTACCGGAGATTTGTGGCGTCGCAGATGACTCCGGCGCTGTACGATCAGCTCAAAGTCGATCTCGAAGGCGGGGACTACATTTTCCGGGCCGTCGATACGCGCTTGAAGTTTGATGGTTATCTGAAGGTGTACGAAGAGGCCGGGGATGAAAGGCCGGATCAATCTGCAAGAGAACGTGAAATCCCGGATCTCGAGGAGAATCAGGAGATTGCGCTCGGTGAGGTAATACCGGATCAGCATTTCACCAAGCCCCCCCCGCGCTATTCCGAGGCCTCGCTTGTGAAGGAACTCGAGCGTAATGGCATAGGGAGACCGTCCACATACGCACAGATCATTAACACACTCAAGTCGCGACGATATGTCGAGCTCGACAAAAAGCGTCTGCTGCCGACCGAGCTGGGCACCACAGTCAACGGTATCCTCGTTGCCCATTTCAATGACATCTTCAATGTCGAGTTTACTGCGTGCATGGAGGATGATCTCGACCGAATAGAAGAGGGCGAGGATGATTGGGTGGATGTCCTCCACGAGTTTTACGAGAAGTTCTCCGTGAGCCTGAGCGAGGTGGAGGGCAAAATCGAGGAGATCAAGGCCGAGACCATGCGCGAGTCGGACGAACTCTGTGACAAGTGCGGCTCTGCGATGATTGTGAAATGGGGGCGGAACGGGCAGTTTCTTGCCTGTTCGGCATATCCGGAATGCGAGAACACACGCCCGCTCAACAATGAAGATAACGGCAAGCCGGTTGAAAGAGATTGCCCCAAATGTGGTGAACCGTTAATATACAGGCAGGGCAGGTTCGGTAAATTCATAGCGTGCAGCGCATACCCGGACTGCAAGTATACCGAGTCGATCTCGGTCGGTATAAAATGCCCGGCGGAGAATTGCGGCGGTGATCTGGTCCAGCGACGGACCCGTCGAGGCAAGCTGTTCTTCGGCTGCTCCGACTATCCGAACTGTCGATTCGCTGTCTGGTATCAGCCGGTTGCACGGGAATGCCCAGCGTGTGGATTTGCCGTAATGGTAGAAAAAGAGACTAAACGTCTCGGCCGGCATCTCGCCTGCCCGGACTGCAAAAACACGATATCGTCGGCTGAGAAGGAAACGGTTGCCGAGTATCAGAATGCCTACCAGTAGACGGCACGCAAGCGAGTTTCTGAAGTACCTGTCAGATCAGAGGTCATTCTCCAACAACACAGTCAACGCCTATCGGCGCGATATCGAACGATTCCAGCGGTTTCTATCCGAGAAGCGAATAACGCTGCAGGAAATCGAGAATAGTCTCTCGCGTGTGATCCGTGAGTTCATCCGACGGCTCCACGCCGACGGCCTTTCGAATCGATCCGTTTGTCGGGTGCTGTCGGGGATCAAGAGCTATCTCAAATATCTGCACGCCCGAGATGTCACCGAGGAGAATCTCGGGGCGGCGATCACCGGCCTGAGGTTCGAGAAGAAGCTCCCTCGCTTCCTCCTTAAGACGGATATTGAACGTTTGCTGGAGTATCCCGATCCGGAGACGTTCATGGGCAGCAGGGATCTGGCCGTAATTGAGCTTCTATATTCAACGGGTTGCCGTCTCTCCGAAATCTGCGCCGTGCAATATGACGATGTTGACATTCGTAGCGGGAGTCTTCGCGTATTGGGGAAAGGTTCGAAGGAGCGGATCGTTCCGATCGGCAACTATGCACGCATGGCGCTCGAGAATTACCTCGCGATTCGCCAGACCAGATTCCCGGGCGTACGGACCGAGCGTGTTTTCCTGAATCGAACCGGTAGCCCGATATCGTCTCGAACAATATCACGGATCGTCAAAAAGTACTCGGCTATGCTCGGCACGGTCGACCCGATTTCGCCGCATGTTCTTCGCCATTCATTCGCGACACATCTTCTGGACAACGGCGCTGACCTGATGGCGATCAAGGAGATGCTCGGTCATTCGTCTCTTTCGACAACGCAAGTATATTCGCATGTTTCGCTGGAGAAACTGAAGCGTGTCTACGATCAGACTCACCCACGCTCCGGCAAATAGAAAGGCCTGAATGGAAAACCTCAGATCGACTACAATCATAGCCCTGCGTCACAAGGGCAGTGTGGCTATCGCCGGCGACGGCCAGGTTTCGTATGACGAGACTATATTGAAGGAAACGGCAAACAAGATCCGATCCATGTACGACGGTAAGGTTCTTGCCGGGTTCGCGGGCGCCGCCGCCGATGCTCTAACCCTGTTCGAACGTTTCGAAGCGAAACTCGACGAATTCGACGGCAGTCTCCCGAGAGCCGCGGTCGAGCTCGCAAAGGAATGGCGCACCGACAAGTACCTTCGGCGTCTCGAGGCCCTCATGGTCGCGGTGGACAGGAAGCACGCTCTCTGGATCTCCGGGAACGGCGACGTTGTTGAGCCGGATGACCGCATCGTTGCTATCGGGTCCGGAGGCAACTACGCACTCGCTGCTGCGCGGGCGCTGATCAAGCATTCCGACCTGAAAGCCGACGGTATAGTGCGCGAGGCGCTCAAGGTTGCGGCATCGATCTGCGTTTACACCAACGACAAGATCACAGTCGAGACTCTGTAGCATTTTTCAGCAATTCCGCTATCGCCACTTGTGAATCTCGTTCGGAAACCGATTCACTTGCAGAGATTATCATCTCGTACGGTGGCGAGGTGCAATTTATGGACATGAAGGGGGAAGGTGATGTTCTCGATGAAGTACGTTCTGGTTAAGTTGATTACCGCTTTGATTCTGACGTCGTTACTGTCCGCGCAGATTCCAGTCTCCGATGCTCCCCATTATGATATCTTCGCCGATTTTGATTTGTCGTCGAAGTCTGTGGAGGTCTTCGTTGTCTGGAAGCTCACAAAACCCGCAGGTGCGAGATCAGTGGATTTCGAAATATCGCCACTCGCTGAGGTCAGCTATATCGATCTCAGAGCCACCGATCAAATCTATTCGACCATAAACTACGGCTTCTCCGGGCGGGAACACGTCAGCGTGACGATTCCATCCATGTTCGACAAGTGCATCGCCTCTGATGAGGTGACGCTGGAGTTCAGGTATACGCTTCCTGTCGAGATGATGAATGGTAGCCAGATGCTTGTCACACGGGATGAACTGTGGTACCCGTGCAAGCCGGACGAGAGACCGACGTTCAGGCTGGTGGCGGATGTCCCGCGGGGGACGGCCGCGTTTTCCAACGGCATCCTCGAGACAGAGCGTAAGACAGAGGGATCGATTCAATATGTCTCCTTTTGCACTGATCCGGTGGACGAGATCGCTGTCTTCTGCTCTCCACTTCAGACTACAATCCCGGATGGGGTCCAGGCTAAGCTTGCGCGGTTGAATGTATCGACCGATGCACGTACCGACGACCGACTCGCAGATGCCGAATAGACTGCTGTCCACGATCCGGTGACTCAGATGGTTATACGCTGGCATTCGGACCAGAAGCTTTTCCATTGGACCCGTCGATGCGCTATGTTAGCGCGTGACCTGATGGTTAGCAGTGATCAGCAGATCGTATATATCAACTGATCGTTATGTCAGACCATGCAAGAGAGTCATGCTTTAATGGATGATCGTACAATTATACTCAAACCATACGGCGAATTCGACTTCGAATCGTTCGCATCGCTTGTCTCGGACCCTGAGAACATGCGCCATGCGGGCGGTGTGCTCGACCGCAGGGCTGCGCGACGCCTCTTCGACCTCTTCCTGCAACCGATGGAGATCCGTAGACTGCATGCGTCTGCAATAGTGTCCGAAGGAGAGTACGCGGGGCATTGCGCTATCAAGCTGCTGGGTGGTGCTGAAGCCGAACTGATCGTAGTCGTCAATGCTGATTCTCGTCGAAAGCGCATTGGGACATCTGCTGCACGTCGAGCTATCCATCTTGGTTTTCGCGATCTTGGTCTCACCCGAATCATCGCCACTGTAGATCTCGACAATATCGCCGCTATCAGGCTCTGCGAGTCATGCGGATTCGAATTCGCGGGCAGGGAAGAGGACGACGAAGGTGAGTATCTCGTTTACTCGATTTCCGCGTCCGATTGATCCGGAGACAGCTTCTTTTTGAACACGTATCCGCCCTTCTCCGCGCCCCAGACCTGGTTGCCATCCGAGTCATAGCCCCGATCCCAGCTAAGAAGGAATCTATCCGTGATCCTCACCTCGGATGTTGCATATGCCGCATCCCGCAGATTGCTTTCGCAGTCGCGGTCGACTGTGCTTCCCACGAAGGCGCTGTCTCCCTCCATGTGGAGGTAGATCGCGCAGCCATCCCTGAGCCTAAGTGAATCCGGCGTCATCGCTCTGAGCGGATCGTCTTTCTTCCATGCCCCAGCGAACCGAATCGGCTCCTCTATTGTGTAGACACGGCTTTCAAATGTGTTGCTGTCGGTTTGCGAAACTCTGTAGACTCGCTGACGATACGGTTCATCCGTGTAATCCGCGACCGCCTGTTCGACATAGAGCCAATGCGCATCGGATCGCTCTCTCCAGATCGGCACCATGTGCAGGACGATATGGAAATATGCCGAGTCCGACTCGGCCTGCTCGGCACTGCTGAAATGGCCGGTCATCCAGTCGACGAGCTTCGCGAGATCGCTCGAATCGTGGCTGTGCGATCCAGTCGTTCCATCGGCAAGCCCATCCGCCACAAAATACAAAGCCGCGAATAGGAGCATTGCCGGCAAGGTCAGGCTGGTTAGTTTTCTCGTGGTCATTTAATCTCCCCGAATCTCTCTGTCAGGTAGGTACTTCTGAAGTCGAATATACGCTCCAGCCTCGCTCTCACAATCAGAAAACCGGCCATGTCTCCGATTGGTCCGTATGGCAAGACATAGCTCACTCTGTCGGTCATCTCGGTTCCGTCGGCTACCTCGCGTAGTCTGTGTTCATGGTGCCACATTCGGTAGGGGCCGACACGCTGTTCGTCCACAAAGAACATGGGTTCCGAAACGTGAGTGATCTCTGTTATCCATGTTACGGGTATCGATATCAAGGGACGCACCCGATACTCGATAATCAAGCCTTCGTAGATTTTATCCGGCAATTCGGAACGCACGATGAATTTCATGTCGGGGGGTGTGATTACGGCCAGATTCGCCGGATTGCTCAGGAAGTCCCATGCCTCCTCGACCGATACTCTGAGTCTCTGTTTTCTAACCAGCGTTTGAAGCGCCATTATTCCGTGAACCTCAGGAACTTCCCCGGCGTGCCCTTGCGAGTGATCCTGTTAACGGTGGCGGATTCGTTGCCCGATGCTGCCTTCGCTATCTCGCGCAGCATACCGCTAAATACGTATCCATGCAATGGGCTGACTGCGTGCCAGTAGAGCACTCCGAGAAGGCCTCGCGCGGAAAACCAGGCAGTTTGGGTCAGACGTGTCCTGTCACCGTCTGGTTCGACTCTGAATCCAAGAACCGCAATACCGGGTACTTTCATCTCCGCGAGGAGTGTCAGGCTTCTACCATCCTCGCAATCAAGTACTCTCCAGAAATCGACCTTGTCGCCAATGTGCAGGCCTTTCGAACGCGATTTCCCCCGTCTCATACCTGGACCGCCGATAATCTTATCCATCATGCCCCGCAGATCCCATAGGAAGTCCGCGAAATACCATCCGTTTTCGCCTCCGATCCGCTCGATTACTGACCACACACGTTCAGGTGACGCCTCGACGAGCGTTTCCCGGCAGTCCGAATACACGCTTCCTCCGGTCCAGTTCGAATCCCCGATCATCGACCATTCCGGCAAACGAGATTTTCGCGTCTTGTTGGTACCGATCGCAACCACGTTAGCCGTTTCGGAGAGCGCGCTCCTGAATGCCTCGTCATAGGGTTTCGGCGGAATACCCAGCGATTTGGCAAGCCTGTCATCCTTGCAGACGACACGGTTGCTCAGTCCTTCCGCGAGAGGTTTACCGAAATATGACGGCACCGGCGTAACGAGATGGATCCAGTAAGAACTGAGCCTTGGAGTCAACACCGGAACCGGGATTACCAGCCGTTTTCTGAGTCCGGCTTCCCGCGCATAGATCGTCATGAGTTCTTTGTATGTTGTGACATATGGCCCACCGATGTCGTACGTCTCATCCTCGGTTTCGGATTTTCCGAGACAACCAACGAGATACTTCAGCACATCGCTGATCGCTACCGGCTGGCATTCGGTATGGACCCATCTGGGTGTAATCATAATTGGCAGCCGGTCGACGAGATAGCGCAAAATCTCGAATGATGCGCTACCCGATCCGATTATCATCGCCGCACGTATGACTGTTACGCTGACATCTCCACCTCGAAGAATCTCCGCAACTTCGGCACGGGATTTGAGGTGTTCACTCAAGCTTGGATCATCATCACCCAATCCACCAAGATAGATGATTCTCCGAACGCCTGCTTCGGAAGCAACCTGCTGCAGATTCCCTGCGGCTATACGATCCGTCTCGGCGAATCCGCTAGAGTCGGATGCCATCGAGTGAACAAGGTAGTAGATCGTGTCACAGTTTGAGATTGCGTTTGCGAGAGACTCGCGATCGAGAACATCGGCTGCGACGAGTTCCACTTTCGGGTTCTCTGACCAGGGCCTGATTCGCAGCTTCTCCAGTGATCTGCTGGTTGCCCTGACTGCATAGCCGTCCATTAACAGCCTGCCCACAAGTCTGGCGCCGACGTAGCCGGTCGCACCGAGCACGAGTATGCGTTGCGGTTCGCTCAAGCTGCACCTTCCTGTGTGATCATCTTCCCGCAGACCGTCCTTTCCCGGAGTCGGTTATCTCGACCAGCTCCATAGGATACGGTTCGAAGAAGGTCTGACGGGCAAGGTACTCGATTTCATATTTCGCGATCCAGGCCTGAATGATCCCAAGGAGCACAGATAGCGGGATACGTTCTTCCCGGTATTTTTCGATCGAGTCGAGAAAGAAGGCCTTCTCGCGAGCGCTGAGTTGCTTCTTGAAATACCCGAGGGCGTGCATTACTACGTTGATGTTGGACGTGTACCGAGCGGATTGCCTGAGCGCATAGAGCATTTCATCTCGGTATATTGATACGACTTCATCAATCGGTTTCTTGTCGTGATTCGCAACCGTTTTCCCCATTTGCCTTAAAGCCGACTGATTATATGCCATGAACAACAATTTGTTGTCGGAGTGGAAGTCGATCAGCGCCCTCATTGTGCTCTCCCGAGAAACCTCTCTGAATCTCGCGGTCGCGAACAGTTTGGTGAGGAAATGCTCCCTGATCTTGAAGTTGGTGAGCCGCCCCTCATCCTCTACAGCAAGGTCTCCATACTGTGCGAGCACTGCCCGACCGAAGAACCCGGCTCCCCTGGCAATGACCGCGTTGTTGTTTGGATCCCTGAATTTGACATCCTTGATACCGCACGATGGCGATCTGCTTTTTAGAATGAAGCCGTCGACTTCATCCAGTGAATCGAGAAAGCTCTTCGCAAATGACTCCATATCCTCGGAGACGTCCCTACCGGAAGACGGCTGAACCAGGCGTTGAGCCTCGCCGTCTTGTACGATATTGATCGGATCACGCGGTACGCCGAGACCGATTCTGACCTCCGGACAGATTGGACTGAATATGACGTACGGCATCAGCCTGGAGACGAATCGATCGGGGATCTTGGCTCCATTGTAGCGGCATGCCGCGAATTCGAGACACTCGCTCACTACTATCAGAGGCTTGGGGAATCTGCTTCCTGTGACGGTGGATTCGGCTGTCTCGGTTTTTTGTTTCGTTCCCATCAATATGCCCCTCCGCAATGGAATTTCGCGCCCCACACGGATCGCGCCCCACTCTGTAACAACATTAACAGGCAGATTGTTGTCGAGTGTCACCGTATTTTATTCGCCCTGCGCTGCAAGTCTCCGCACGGCTTTGCCGATCTCCTCGATCGATCTCAATTCGATGTCCGGGATATCATCCGGCGTTCGCGGTTGCTGGATTCGATGTAATCCCGTCCGGACGAGAATCGTGTGCATTCCAAGCAGTTTCGGGGCAGCGATGTCCTTGTCTATTCGGTCACCGACCATAATGCTCTTTGATGGCTCCGCATTGCATTTCTTGAGAAGCTCAGCGTAGAACCGTGTATCCGGCTTCGTCGTCACAAAGTCATCCTGGCAAAACGTGTATGCGAACAGATCGATAAGACCGCCATCGCGTATGGCGCCGATTATCTCGGCTCCGTACTGGCTGGCAACTGCAAGGCTGAAATCTCGCCCAAGCTCCTCGATGACTGGCTTCATCCTGGAATGAAGACTCAGTTTCGGGCGTTCCGCCTGGAAGCGGACGAGGTACTTTTCGAGGAGTTCTCTGTAGAGATCGATACTCTTGTTGCAGTTCTGCCATATGACGTACTTCGGGATGTCCGGACAGTGGACCAGTATCGCCACTCGAACATCCGATGTGTACAGCTCCATCGAATATACCGGATTATGCTCGCGGATGACTTCGATCAGTGTCCTGGCTGAGACCGCCTCGATTTCGGTTTCATCGATGAGGATTCCGCCGGCGTCCAAAAATACGGTCCATCCCGTGTTGTTCATGTTGCCCATATCAAGACTCCAGGTTGTAATTCTCGGATTTCAGCATTGGCAGGCGGTTGTCCGGGTCGATCTCGATCTCTGAGAGCGGAGAGATGCTCTCGAATGTGACTATATCGATGTCAAGTCCTCGATTAGTGAACTTCACCTGCACGGAGCCATCCTCGAAATGTGCGGCTACCGGAATGGGCATTCGAATCGATCCGGTTCGAACTACTTCTGCAGTGGTCAAATAACGTCCACCGACAAACTCCGATTCTACATCGTCGAGGTTGTAAGACAGGAAAGAGTTGGTCCGGATCCACTGATCGAAAAACCACTCGAGGCCAACTCCGGAGACACGCTCGCATATCTTTTTGAATTCAAAGAGGTCGATCCGGTCACCACTGTGCGTTCGGTAAACACCGCGCAGTATGTGGTCCATTCGATCCGAACCCATAATGATTGAAAGCGCGCTGATTATCGCGTATCCCTTGCCGTAGTCTATGACAAGGCTGCGATCCATGGTTGTTTCCGGGGCAAGTCTGTTTGGAGTCTCGATCGTTGTGTCGAGACCGCGCCGGACGGCTTCGAGATAGAGATCGATCAGTAGTGCGTGTGCGTCGTCGGACCGCAAGCTGCGCGACTCGGCGAAGCGTTCGGCGAGATAGAGACTTAGTCCCCTGGTAATCCACTCCGCTCCCGGAGCCGGCATAGCCATCTCACCAATGTAATGTTCGGCGATACGGTGAGCCGTAAACCATCTCTGCAGATTCCGCCGTTTTGCGCCCTTGACGAGAAGAGTTTTCGCGCTCAGCAGACCCGTCGGCAAGTTGGTTTGAAGCTCGGGTACTATATTGGGAATGATCGTTACCGTCCTGAACGGAAACAGGCCGATGTGACGCTCCATGAAATTGACAGCGTCTCTCACCGAAATTACGATCGCCCCGCGATTGACGTTATCGGTGGCAGGGAAGACTGTCTGAACCGCCGGATTCCCGCTTTCATCCATGCCGATTGCGGAGTTCGCTCCAATCAGGAGCGCGTATGATCGGACACTCTTGGATCGAATAAGCTCATCGCTGGTCGAAGACAGGACAGCCGGGATGGCCTTAAGTCCAGGAAACCCGCTTGTTTGGAGAGTATAGTCTGCGTGAGTTTCGATTCGTTTGCCCCACCATATCCTGGGAAACCAGTCCACCAGAGTGTGAGAGGTGCTCTCGCGCAAAATAGCTGCGATATCGAGATCGATTCGCGAGACGACCTCGATTACGGTTTCCTGGCCGGGCAGAATCGGCTTCGCCAGATCAAACATCACCGGTACATTGATCACATTCTGCTGGAAGACCGCTATCGGGTGCGCTGTTGATCCATCGACAGTCACGTAGTAAGGCTGGATCGGGTCCCATCTCTTGTTGAATGCAATCTGATGTATTGGTCGTTGAGTCAGGTTGCGAAAGCGGATTGTCTGATCGGTAATCAAGACTCTATCTGCATGAACATACTGAACACTCAAGCCGATACTCTGCTTTGGTGGTTCGAGTGTCGACAGGTGCCACTCCTCGAGCAGCCCGAGCCACCGGGCTGCGTTCTTCTTCCGAAAGACGAAGCTCGGTCCATCCATCAGCCCCACCAACTCCGAACTTCGCTCATCGGCTGCCCAGCGGATAAACGACTCAAACGTCGAGCGTGTGCGTAACCGGTTCGAATCCTTCTGAGAAGCGCGAATCTCCGAAATCCTGCCGTCAACGACAATTACGCCAACTGAATCATAGATCACAGCCTTGACACCCATCAGATCGAACCAGTCGTTTGTTTCGATGAGTCGCCCGGTTATTGTGTCGCCCGATGCGCTCAGACTGTCGAACCTGAAGAGCGAGTTTACTGCGGCGTCCCACTCGGCGTAAACACGGAACTGCCCCTTTCCCTCGATCGCCCAGCCGTCGGAGATTTCGAACGCGACATCCTCGCTCACGAGTTCCAGCATTTGCTCGATGTTCTGATCGTTGTGCGCGTTCTCGAATTCTCGGACGATGTCTTCAGGACTGTGACTGCAACCACTCATGCAACCAAGGAGGCTGAAGGCGACCAATGTGGCGGTATTCCATCTGACTGCACTTAAGAGCGAATATCGCGCTGCCGTATATAGCTCTCTGTATCGATGATCCATAATTCAGGTCTCAGAGTCGGTGGTAGAAACACAGCAGCCTGTGACGGCGTCCGCGCCGGGCGCCGAGCAGCCTGCCATCCTCTGGCTGCTATTATAAGATTCTAATCTCGGCGTCATCCCGCAGTCGTATAAAGCCTCATGCGACGAAGATAGAGTTGGCATTCTCGATTCGCAAGTCAACAATCGATCCGTAAGACCTTGACTTGCGATAGACAAGCGGTATACTATAGCCTTCCGGAGGTTATGAATGAACAAAGAACTGACACCCAAACAGATTGTAGCGAAACTGGATAGATATATCATCGGTCAGGACGACGCCAAGAAGGCCGTGGCGATAGCGCTGCGTAACCGGTGGCGCCGACAGCAGGTCGCCGATGACATCAGGGACGAGATCCTGCCGAATAACATCATCATGATCGGGCCGACCGGTATCGGCAAGACCGAGATAGCCCGCCGTTTGTCGATGCTCGCCAATGCTCCTTTCATCAAAGTCGAGGCGTCGAAATTCACCGAGGTCGGGTATGTCGGCCGTGATGTCGAGTCGATGGTGCGCGATCTCGTCGAGATCGCGGTCACGATGGTCAAGCGCGAGCAGGCGGAGAAGCTTCAGGAGAAAGCGAACGAGCACGCCGAAGAGAGAATTCTCGATCTCCTGCTCCCGAAACCACCGCAGAAATTCAGCGAGCAACTCGCTACCGGGCAGGTCCCGATGGAGGCGGAGGAGACGCGCGAGAAATGGGAGCGGAACCGTGAAAAAATGCGTGTCAAGCTCCGGAAGGGCAATCTTGACGATCGGATGATCGAGATCGAGACGGCGACCAACCAGTTTCCCATCGTGGAGATATTCTCTCCGTCCGGCATGGAGGAACTCGGTGTCAATTTCCAGGAGATGTTCTCGGGGATGATCCCCAAGAAGCGCAAGAAGCGGAGGATGCCGGTTAAGGACGCGTTTAAGATCATCGCCTCCGAGGAAGTCAGCAAGCTGATCGACATGGACGAGGTCACCGCGACCGCACTCGAGAGAGTCGAGAATTCCGGCATAATCTTCGTCGATGAAATCGACAAGATTACCGTGTCCGAGACACGCGGCACCGGTCCCGATGTCTCCCGTGAGGGCGTGCAGCGCGACATTCTGCCGATTGTCGAAGGCTCGAACGTGATGACCAAATATGGCATGGTCCGCACGGATCACATTCTCTTCATAGCCGCCGGTGCGTTCCACATGGCGAAACCGTCCGATATGATTCCCGAGCTGCAGGGGCGATTCCCGATACGTGTAGAGCTGGACAGCCTCGGCAAGAAGGAGTTCGTCCGAATCCTCACCGAACCGCGTAATGCGCTGGTCAAGCAGTATACGGCACTTCTCGCGACCGAGGGGGCGAACCTCGTATTCGACAAGGCGGCAATATCCGAGATCGCGGAGATCGCCGACAAGGTGAACCAGATTTCTGAGAATATCGGTGCGCGGCGGCTGCATACCGTACTGACCACACTTCTCGAAGATATCATGTTCGACTATCCCGGCAAGCGGGCCAAGACTGTCAAGATCACGAAGGCAATGGTCAAGAAACGCCTGGATACGGTAGTCGAGGACGAAGACCTGTCGAAGTATATTTTGTAGATTGCTGTAAGTCTTGGGGTGGCCCACCTTTCAGGTGGGTTTCTCCCATCTTGGTCTTGCGCCCGGGTGGCCCACCTTTCAGGTGGGTTTCTCCCATCTTGGTCTTGCGATTCAAT
>CAYQCE010000056.1:0-22437 GCA_964415885.1 uncultured Ignavibacteria bacterium | reverse complement strand
GAAAACTGCTATCGGAAATGTCACCAATGTTGCGGTCCGTACAGAAGAAGAAACCCGCTTGAAAGGCTGGCTGCCCGGCCCTTAGTATATGATTTGAGTATACATCATATAGTCTTTCCCGCAAAAAATGGCAAAGTCAAAAAAAGGTGACGACTACTTTGTCAACACCCTGACCCACCCGGATGGTGGGCCACCCAACGCAATGACGGGATGAAACCCGGGACACGCTGCCACCAACTACCCCAATATCCGCCTACGCAGCGAGCCCTCGTGGACATCCTCCTTGAAGCGCGAGAAACCGGTCTTGCGAGAGATATCTGAGATTATCAGATACAATGCTGGAATGATAAACAGCGTCATACCTGTTGCGACCGCGAGCCCCCAGACGATCGTGCTGGCGAGCGGCGCCCACACCAGCGACTTGCCGCCGAGTCCGATCACCATCGGAAGGAGCCCGAATATGGTCGTGATTGATGTCAGTATGATGGGCCGCAGACGAATCAGCCCCGACTTCATGATCGACCGCAGCCTCTCCCCTCCCGACTCGCGGCGGTTGTTAATGAAACTGATCAACACCAGTGAGTCGTTCACAACGATCCCCGCAAGCGCAACGATGCCGTACATCGTCGCGATGGAGAACGGATTGCCGCTGAAGAACAGCCCCAGCGCCGCGCCGATTATGGCGAACGGTATTGTGAACATGATGATCATCGGCTGCGCGAACGATTTGAACTGCGCGCCGAGGATGGCGTAGATCAGGATCATTCCGAGAGCAAATAGCATTGTGATATTGTCGAACGCGGTCTCGAATTCTTTGAACTCACCGCCGAAGTCGATTCGGTACCCGGGGTATTTGGGCGAGATGCTGCCAAACGACTCGACCACCTTGTCGATCGCAACATCAATCGTGGCCTTCGATTTGTCGATGTCCGCAGATATTGTAATCGAACGATCCTGATTATATCGATGTATGTCAGCGACTCCACGCTCCATAGTGTAGCTGGCGACATCCTTAAACGTAATCATATGCCCCGCGCGATTCGTGATCTTGAGGTTCTCGATATTCTCGACTCTCTTTCGGCTCTCGGGGTCGTATTTGACGACGACATCGATCTCCTCGTCCCCCTCGCGAAACACGGTAGCGACCGCCCCTTCGAACGCGGCAGCCACAGTCGCGGCGACGGTCTGAACATCGAGGCCGAGCATCGCCGCCTTCTCAATATCGACATCGATCACAATCTCGCGCTTACCCGGCTGGTAGTCATCGTTGATTCCGAAGACACCGTTGACAGTGGCAAGTGAATCTTTCAGCTCTTCGGCAAGCGCCTCGAGTTCATCGAAGTACTTCCCCTTAACCATGAACTCGATCGGTTTGCCGACCGGAGGGCCAGTACTCACCTTGCCGACTTCGATATCATCCACGCCGGGGACATTCAGCGCCAGAATCGAATCCATGATCTCGCGCAATTCGAGTCCGGTGTACTCCCGCTGGTCCTTCTTCATCAGATTGATCGTCACCTGTCCGACATAGCTTCGACCAAGCCATTCCTTGTCGGTTTGGAGGATCCCTGCGTTGCCGATCACGGACTCCACCTCGCCGTCCGGCAGTCGCCACGCGAGCTGTTCGATTTTCGAAATCGTTTCGTCGGTAGCTTCGATTCGAGTACCGGGAGGCAACTTCACCCAGATCATCATGATGTCCATCTCATCCTCGCGGAACAGCTCGACGCCCGTCACCACAAACATAAAGACACCGGCGATCAGGAACATAGCCACCACGGTTGCAACCGCAGCATACCGTCTCCGGAGAGTGAACTTCAGCAGCTTGATATATTTTCTGCGGAGTTTGGACATGAACGGAGAGTGACGTTTCTTCTCCCGCTTCAGTTTGCCCGACCACTCTGCAAAGTGCGAAGGCAGGATCACAAAAGACTCGAACAGCGATGCGAGGAGAGTCAAGCTCACGGCGACTGGGACAATCCGCATAAACTTCCCGACTATCCCCGGTACAAACATGAGTGGCAGAAATGCCGCGACAGTGGTTGCGGTTGCGGCAAATACGGGTCCCATCACTTCCGATGCTCCAAGCTTTGCGGAAAGATGTGATGGTTTGCCGAGCTGCATATGACGATACGAGTTTTCGATCACTATTATAGCATCATCCACGACGACACCAAGCACCAGCACGAGTCCGAACAGCGAGTTACCGTTCAGGGACTCACCCGAGAACCAGAGGAAGATAAACGTGAGCATAAAGGAGACGGGTATGCCGATAGCCGCGAACATCGCATTCCGCCATCCCATGACGACCGTGAGCAGAATGATCACCAAGACCATTCCGAAATACGCGTTGTTCGTAAGCGTGCTGATAACCTCGCGAATGAGGACACCGGTATCACCCGTTACCGAGATGTTCACGCCCGGAGGCACACGCTTTTCGAAGTCTTTCGCAATCTGTTTAATCTGCGCGATAAGATCGAGCGTGTTGCCTCCCGCTTTCTTGGATGTCGAGATGGTCATAGAACTGCGCGAATTGAACCGAGAGGTTGAATGCCGCTCCTCAAAGCGGTCGTTCACCATCGCGACATCCGATACTCGCACAGTCGCGCCTTCCGGTGTCGAAACAAGGATCACGTCCTCGATTTCCTGAGTCGATTCAAACTGTCCTACCGTCCGAAGGAGATACTCCTCTCTACCCACATCTATCTTTCCGCCGGGTACCGATACATTCTGCGCGGCAAGCGCAGTGACGACATGTCCGAGCGTAAGATTGAAGTGCCTGAGCTGATCTGAGTTGACCTCTACCCAGATCTCGCGGTCGCGAATTCCGTACATATCCGCTTTCGATATCCCGTCGATATCCTCGATCAGATCCTGAAGATCCTCGGTAAGTTCTTTCATTTCCAGCTCGGGTATATCACCCGATACGACGACGGATACCATCGGCATAAACTCTTCGGTTCCGAAGTCAAGCATGAAGGGGTCTTCGGCATCCTCGGGAAGATCGCGTATCGAGTTTACACTCGATTCAAGGTCTTGATACCGCTTGTCGAATTCATCATCAGACATCGTCTCGAATTTCACCGACACCTGGCACAGCCCCTCCGAAGAGGTGGAGGTAATCGACTCGATCCCATCGACACCCTCGATCTCGTCTTCGATAGGAATCGTAACATACTGCTCGATCTCCTCCGGTGAAACACCGGGATACGGCACGATGATAAACGCCCAGTTGAGCGACATATTGGGCATCAGCTCCCGGGGGAGAGATGGGAGCGCCCAGCCGATTCCGAAAATCAAAATCCCGATCATGATTAGATTCACGAGGACCGGATTGTCGACTGAGAAGCTGGCGAGTTTGTTCATTGCAGACGCTTCTACTCGGTGATGATTATCTTGTTGCCGTCACTCAGGCCATGCTGACCGACCACGATCAAAGATTCGCCCGGATTCACGCCGTTGGTTACGATTACTCTGTCCCCGATGCGCTCGGTAATCACTATACTGCGTCGTGATGCCTTATTACCGTTCGCAACGAAAACGACAGATTCACCATCACGCTCGACGATGGCATCGCCCGGAATCGCAACCACATCGTACATTGTCCGAGTGATGAGCCTGATATCTGCTAGCATCCCCGGTTTCAGCATCGCATCGGGGTTGGCAACCTGGATTTCTGCCTGATAGGTTCGGGTGGCTAAATCGGCCTTGCTGGAGACGGCCTTCAGAATACCGGGGAAGACTTCGCCCGAGTATGTGCCGACAGTCAGCTCAGCGGCCTGCCCCGGATAAACTCTTGCAAGATCACCGGCCGATATATCTATGTAGACACGGATTGTGTCGGTCTCGACGATCGCATAAGCCGGCTGTCCCACGTTTACCATCTCCCCCACCGACACATATCGCGCGGCTATCTCACCGTCAAACGGCGCGGGGATACGCGCATCCCGAACGGCCTTCTCGGCCAGTCCGAGCGTCGCCACGGCGAGATCATACTCACCCGCCGCCCTCTCTGCAAGCAGCCGAGCCTGCTCGTGTTCGCTCTCGGAGATGTCACCCGAATCGAACAGGCTCTCCATTCGCTCAAGGTCTCGTTGCGCCTTCTCGTGCGCAGCCTTCGCTACACGAAGACTTGCTGCAGCCTGCTGCAGGTTCAGAGCCTGGGTCTCATCATTGAGGAGAATGACCGGGTCGCCCATCTGCGCACGATCCCCGACATCTCGCACAATATCTTTTACAGAACCCGATGTCTCCGCTGCAACGTCCGCGTCATACAGTGCATCCACAACACCGGACATCTCAAGCGTTACATCGATGTCCTCGGCCTCCACTTTCACGATCTCAACCGGTACGCCTGTCGACTCTGATTCCGGAACTGCGTCATCGGAAGAACCACCGCACGCGAGGAACAATAGAACAAATGTGAGAATTGAATATCGAGCTATTGATTTCATAGTTGCCTCAGTAGTCCGCTTCACCCAGTAGCTTATCGAGTTCGGCTTTTTTGACAAGGAAATTGTAGACAGCCGACACATGTTCGGCGTCGGCGCTGGTCGCCTCTATCTGGGCATCAATGAGATTCAAATTATCAACCAACCCCTGCTTGAATCGGTTCTCGACGGCCGCCAGATTCTCCTCCGCGAGTCGTTTGCTGATCCGAGCCGCATCGACCGTCAATAGCGCAATGCGCAGCACGGCTGCCGTGGATGCGACCTGAGTTAACAGGTTCTGCTCAAAGTCTGACTCCGATGCCTCCGCGCCTTTGAGGTCGTTACGAGCCTCTCTCAAGATGGCATAATCGCCGAGGCTCGAAAACAACGGGAAACTCATCACAATGCTCATTCGCCAGGTTTCAAGCCCGTCGAGTGCGACATCATTATCCGCTTCCCACGATCTCGTGTAGTTAAAGTTCAGACTTGGCTGAAAGAGCGAGTACTTCTGACGATAGGCAGCCCGATTAACTGCGGTAGCCGCCCTCACCGATTTCAACAATGGCGAGTTATCGAGCGCCTCCCGTTTCCACTCCTCGACTTTCGATTCGAAATCTGACTCGAGCGAGCCCCTCGCTGCATTCAATGAGGTCTCTATCTCGCTCTCAGTGAGAGGCACCAAGTCGACCGAGTCCTCCGGTAATGCACCGATTGTGTTTTTTAACGCGAGACGGGCGATTTCGGCATCCGCTTTCGCCTGTACGAACTGAGTTTTGTTTTCCGCGACCTGTAACTCCCATCGCAAGACCTCGGTATCGGAGAGCATTCCGAGTTCACGCTGACGTTCAGCGAATTCCAGGTATCTCCGGGCGAGCTCAACGGACTCAGATATGATTGCAAGTACGTCATCTGCACGGAGTACATCGAAGAAGGTCTCCTTGGTCGCGAGGATTGTGTTCAGACGGGTTTCCTCGTGCATTGAACGGGAGGCTCTCAGGTTGTTGCGCGCTACGGACAGATTCGCCCACAGAGAGCCGCCGTTGTAAATTGGCTGGTACACGGTCAGGTTCGAGGAGTAGGACTCGCGCGGAATCAGAGGCAGATTGTCCACGAACTGGCGAAAAAACTCGAGCTGAGCATTCTGGTTGCGGTAAGTCGTCTCATCAACTCTCGACCACGTTGTGTTGAATTCGACCCTCGGGAAGAACTGCGTGACTGCATTCCACCGCCCCCAGCTCCTCGCGGAAACATCATACTCGCTTGCACGGAGTGCGTCATTTTCTCTGAGAGCCGTCCGAATTGCTTGATCCAAAGTAAGTCGTCGTACCTCAGCCTGCAGCCCGGCAGCGTGGAGCAGCATTAGCAGCGCAAACAGTATGATAGCGGATACTTTCATACTGCCGCTAAATTATTCGGTGTGGGACGGAAGTCAATCACAATAAATCCCCTCTGCAATCACAAACAGAATTCTAACATTCCCGTGTCAGCGATCCGAATAAAGAGAATACGCTGCCATAGCCAGCGAGACTGACCCGATAATCCAGAAGCCGGCAGATATGCCGAGAACGGGCAGGATTATCACAATGCTCGTCGCCCCACCGGCCGCCGCGCCGATCAGGTCCAGTCCGTACACAAATCCCGGCGCCCTGATACCTGAGGAATGCTCATGCATCGACACAGATCTGTTGAAAACGAATCCCGAGACGATTCCGAGCACCAGTGAGAGTGCAATGAGAGCCGATTCCACAATCAACCGCACTCCAAACTCACCCATAAATAGAGGACTGCCGAGAGCCGCAGAGTAGGTGAGGAGTCCCCCAGTAAGTAGAGCTGCTGCAACCGCAGCGCGAGAGGTCGTTGTCTTGAGTCGAGCCGCCAATATCGCACCAAACGTAATTCCCACCATGAAAGCGCCGGTGATCAGGGCGATGCGCGAGTACAGATTGCCTGCCACTGTCTGGTATAGCACGAGTACCAGGACCTCCGCCGACATCGACAGCCATCCGGCGGAGAAGAGCAGTGGCACGGCCCTTCCCCGGCGAAACAGCAGACCGGCCAGCAGCAGAACGAACATCGGAACGACCGCTATTGCGGTCGATGCCACTCCGCTCATCCTGTTTATGGCACGGAGTACCGATGAATCCATACCGCCGAATCGATCCATCTCCAGAATCGAATTGAGAAGAAACTGATCAGGCTTACCGGAGTGGAGTAATCTGCCCTCTACTTCGTCAAGCAGCTCGTTCAGCTTAGCTACCCTGAATTCCGACACTCTATCGGCAAGATATGCCGGCAGAAATGTGGCCCCGTCGGTGATACTATCGATTCTACTGAGTATATGCTCAGCATCCAGCGTTAGCCTCGACTTCGAATCTCCGGCCAGAAACATCGCCTGCTGACCGGGGACAATCAATGTCGAGTCGAAAACACTTCTGAGAGTCATTTGCACATTCTTGAGAAGCTTCAGTCGTTCATCCGGAATGAAGTTCTCTCCCGACTCGAGAGAAAACGCGAACACACCACCGCTTCGCAGAGCTGACCGGGCGAGCTCAAAAAACTCCCGGCTGAAATATGCACTCGTCGCAGAGCTCGATATCTCGGAGAAGTTCAGATATACAAGATCGAATTGCTGCTCAGTTTCCAAAAGAAAGTCGCTTGGTGTGGTAATGACCAACTCAAACCGCTCGCGCGCACTTCGCCGTATCTGATTCGCGAGCTGAATCTCAAAGAAGCGGCAGAGAGCGGGGTCGACCTCGAGCTGAATCACCTCCATCGACGTTTCGTTTGCAAGAAACAAGGACTTGCCATCGACCGGATTGCCAACAATCAGGGATCTCTCGGGATCTGCGGACATAACAGCAGCAAGAACTGCGAGTTCCTGCTCCGATGCATCCGGCACTGTTGCGATCCGCTGCGAGTTGTAGTAAAACGAAGAACTCTTCCCCGCCGATATCAGCGTGGCGTGACCATAAGGCGAGCGGGCCTTCACTTGAATCGAGTCATTCGTTACGAGCCTGCTGTAGACAAACGACTCCGAGCATTCACATCCTCCAGAGCCGTCTTTCGAGCACGGTAAAAGCACTAAAGCCAGCAGCGCGACCGAGACGAGCGCAACGATCCAGCCGAACACCCTTCCCGCCCTGCTCCAGACACCGGAAACCAATGTGAGCAATCCGGCAAGCGCGCAGAACAACAAAAGGTAGAGATCGTAAGCTCCGACTGCAAAGATGACTGTAACGAGTAATCCTCCGAGCGCGAATCCGATTGAGTCGAGCGCGTAGGATGTGTCCACCCTAATTTGACTGCCGCGCTTTCCAAGTTCCCCCCATACGAGCGCAAATGCACCGCCTGCAAAGAGGCTCGGCGGGATCAGTACGACTGACGATATTACCGACGCCCCCGATATTGATACTGTCCCGATGTCTGTCCCGAACAAACCCCTCATGGTCGGGACGGCAAAATAGTATAGCGGAAACAGGATCATCACGGCGTAGACCAGTCTCCGCAACGGAGTGGCGGCACCGGAGTGTCGCCGAGCTATATGCCCGCACAGCAGGCTGAATATACCGGCCTCCACGAGCCAGACAGTTACAATCATCGCATAGAGAATCTCAGACGATCCGAGCAGCCCAACCAATTGACGCAGAAACACCGCCTGCGTCGCAGCAGAGACCAGCCCGATAAACACAAACTCGGATTTGCCGAATACAGCACGATTCATGGATGCTATGTTAGGGAATTCACGTATAAATGGAAAGCACTAAGGCTTCTGCCAGACTCCGGGGATTTGTCG
Source organism: uncultured Ignavibacteria bacterium (assembly GCA_964415885.1). GTDB lineage: Bacteria > Zixibacteria > MSB-5A5 > JAABVY01 > JAHJOQ01 > CAYQCE01. The sequence goes on along the minus strand of CAYQCE010000056.1, from coordinate 14,214 downwards.
GCCACAGCTTCGGCATCGGCCCTGTTCGAGTCCTGTGAGATCGATACGGTAACCATATCTTCTTACCACTGTTTCGCCGCACTGCGGACAGAATGTGCTCTCGCCTTCGTGACCGGGGACGTTGCCGACGTATACGAAGTTCAGGCCAGCATCACGAGCATCACGGTAGATCCGCTCGAGTGTTTCGATCGGTGTCGGCGGAATGTTCTTCATCAGATATGTTGGATAGAAGCGCGTGAAGTGTATGGGAACGTCCGGACCCAGCTCGCCGATCATCCACTTGGTGAGCTCGGCAATCTCACTGCTTTCATCATTCATGCCGGGCACGACTAGATACACAATCTCAAGCCATGTACCGGAGTCGTGAATTCGGCGAATGGCGTTCAAGACTGGCTCCAATTCACCGTTTACTATATCGCGGTAGTACTGTCCCGAGAACGACTTGAGATCCACCTTGACACCATCGACGACCTCCAGCAGCTCATCGAGCGGCTCGTTCTTGATATAACCCCCGGTCACGACAGCGTTCTCCAGATCGTGCTTCCGCGCCTCGATTGCGACATCGTACATGTATTCGTAGAAGACGACCGGTTCAGAATATGTGTAGGCAATCGTAGGGACTTTGCGACTCATACATTCCGTGACGAGTTCGCTCGGAGATATCTTTATGTTTTTGACCTGCTCAGGCCTGACCTGCGAGATATTCCAGTTCTGGCAGAACCTGCAATTGACGTTGCAGCCGGCAGTCGCAATCGAGAATGCATCCGTGCCGGGTCTGAAATGATAAAACGGCTTCTTCTCAATCGGATCAATATTAAGAGCGCAGACTCGGGAGTGCACGAGCGTCTTGTAGATTCCACGTTGATTCTCGCGCACGCCGCAGAAACCCCGTTCGACATCGGAGACTTCGCATTCGCGCGGACAGAGCTTGCACCGCACGATGCCCTCATCGAGCTTCTCGTAATAACGAGCTTCCACGTCCGAAAGTGTATTCGTGTACGAGAAGGCGTACGCATTCTCGGCTGCGCCGCAAATCTGCCGGCAGAGTTCTCCGCCGGCACAGGCCAGCGCAGTACCGGCAGCAGCGCGATGTATAAACGATCTCCGATCCACTCTGCTAATCCACCCGAATCTTGACTAAATCGATGTTCTCCATATGCGCATTCCCCAGACCAATCTCCTCGGCGGTCCCGAGCCACTTTGGATCCCGTCCCGTCTCGGCGAGTGATCTCAGGCCGTTCTCTTCGCGGTAGTCATTCAAAATTTCTTCTCCGATCCTGTCCGCCGCGACAGCATCGACTGCGAGCAAAATTCCACCGTAGTTGACGACATATCCACTTCGGTACCCGGGACCTCCATTGTATTGGATTCGCGTGAGGTCGGCAACGACAAGAACACTCTTCTCCTTTATCACTGGAAGCGCATTGACCTCGGCGACATACGGGTCGCAATTGTTGTCGTGATACTTGTTCGGATTGTGCACCACCCCGTAGTTGTTCTTCATCGCGCCCGAAACACCGGCGAGTGAATGATCCTTGAGTATCGGCAGGTTGATGAGGTTGTCACACTCAGATTCGACTATACGCGTCACGAGACTCCCCACCCTGCCATACGTATGGAACTCGTTTCCGTAGCCGATATCCCGCGTGTCGGTGCCAAAACACCGAATACCGTCCGATGCGAAATTGAGCTTGAAACCCGCATTCTCGAGCTCGCGGTTCGAGCGCTCCCATATTACAACGTCCCTCCCCTTCTTACCTGCATCCTGCAGCCTGTCTGTCAGTGCTGCAGTCAGCGCCACCGACGTTGAGAGGTTCTTCCCGGCAACGCAGTTTGTCTTGAGTCCGAGTATGCCGGTAGATTCAGACAGCGACTTCCAGGCAGACTGGGGAGACAGGTCATACAACTCGGACAATCCACGGTCCAGCATTCGGACGAGTATATCCTGCTGCCGCGTCCCATCGCCGTTCAGCTTTAGAGACCTGACTAAAACAACCTTGCTTTTTCCCATCGCGCCATCTTAATTCAATGCAAGAACGTATAGTACATGTTCACCGTTTATTATACGAAAGCGCGGAATGATTCAAAGCAAAACCATACTCGCCACTCTGGTACTTATCATACTCGGTGCGACTCTGCGAGTTTCCGGCGCCGTCAGGCCTGCAGTCGTATCAGGCATGTTCTACCCCGGCTCGCGAGTAGAGCTGCAGAGTTTGGTGGATTCGCTTATCAGCGAGGTCCCCCATCTGGACATTTCGGGTAAGCCTCGGGCTGTCATATCTCCGCACGCGGGATACATATATTCGGGCCGCACCGCAGCCTGTGGCTACAAGACGCTCATCGGCCACTCGTATTCGACAGTGATCATCATAGGGCCATCGCATCGAGCAGGTTTTCGCGGATGCGCGGTCTATGACAGAGGCGCATGGCTTACGCCACTCGGCAGTGCTCACGTGAATACTGCAATAGCTTCGGAGTTAATCGAAGAGAGTGAGCTGATTTTCGCAGGGACGAGTGAGCATTCCGCCGAACATTCGATCGAAGTCCAGCTTCCATTCCTTCAAAGTGTGTTAGAGGATTTCAAAATCGTCCCCGTGGAAATGGGCTATGTAACCGAGGCAATCATATCAGAGCTCGCGGATGCATTGACAAAGACTATCCGTGGCAGGGATGATATTCTAATTGTCGCATCCACTGACCTATCGCATTACTATCCGAGGAAAGCCGCGTCAAAGCTCGATCAGTATACGATTTCATTCATAGAGAAGCTAAGTGGCGATGACCTGACGCGAGCTGTAATGAGCGGTGAGGCGCAGGCCTGCGGGGGCGGGCCGACTGCTGCCACGCTTATCGCCTGCAACAAGCTTGGATTTGATCGATCAGAGATACTCAAATATGATGACTCAGGGACTGCCTCCGGGGACACCTCGCGTGTCGTCGGGTATGTTTCGGCAGTGATCTACAAGGAGGAGAGTTTGGGCGAACGCGAAATTGACTCCGGCAATACGGACTACCTCAGCCGCGACGAGCAACGGACGCTGATCAAAATTGCGAAGGCATCAATCGAGGCAGTCCTGAGCGGAAATGACATCCCGGCATTTGACATACCGGAGGGTAAGCTAACGGAGCCGGGTGCGGCTTTTGTGACTCTGGAAAAGCAACACAATCTGCGAGGTTGTATCGGATACACCGAGCCAATCAAGTCGCTCCACGAATGCGTGAGCGATTGCGCCATCTCAGCCGCCTTCAGAGACCCTCGCTTCCCCCCTCTTGCCCCGGAGGAATATCCGGACATAACAGTCGAGATCTCGGTGCTGACACCGCTCGAACCGGTCGACGATGTATCGGAAATTGTCGTCGGAAGAGACGGCCTCATGATTTCGCTTCACGGTCGACGGGGGCTGCTGCTTCCTCAAGTCGCCACCGAAAACGGCTGGGACAGAGAGGAGTTCCTGGCAAACACATGTCGAAAGGCAGGATTGCCCGAGAATGCGTGGAAAGAGGGAGCTAAGATCGAGAAGTTCTCAGCGTTTATCTTTAGTGAATGATAATAAGACCGCTGCCGTCGCTTCAGGGGTCTGTTGAAAAAGGGCAAGTAGTAAGGTTCGGTCAGGTCCTGCCCGCCGAAGGCGGGTGTGCCCTGACCGTATGGCGGCATAAACAAAGGACGATTCGAAGAACGCCAGATCACACGCTCGCGGAACGCGGCCGCAGGATCTGGTGCAACGAAGTTTTTCAACAGGCCCTTCAGGCCCGGGATCTGGCCGTAACGGAGCGCAATCGATTAGCTGCGGATTTCTTACGCTCGCCGAATATCCTCGCCACCACCTCGTGCGCGATTCGGTTCCGTCCACTCTTCTTCACACTGTACATCAGTTCATCTGCACGACAGATCATCTCATCTACCGACTCCGGCAGCGATTCGCTGGTAACCGCTCCGATGCTGAAAGTCGCCGGCCAGTTGTTGATCTGCATATCGAGATTCAGATCACTGTAAAGCCTCTCAAGAATGCGCCCGGCGTGGTTAACATCGGAGACAGAAAACAAAATGACGAACTCATCCCCGCCGAAACGTGCAGTCAGGTCGAACGCTCTAAGGCTGTTCCTCATGGTTTCAGCCATTGTCTCGAGCAGCAGATCACCGGTGATATGACCAAAGCGGTCGTTTACATCCTTGAAGTTGTCGACATCGATGATCGCTATCGTAACCGCATCCCGATTACGCCGAGCCCTCGCAAGCTCCGCCTCGGATCGTTCGTAGAATCCAAACCGATTACTCAATTTTGTTAGCGGATCGATTCGCGCCCTCTCTTTCTCACTTGCCACGAACTTTCGAAGCTGACCGAGGACTGTGACAAAAATAAAGAACACCGCAAGCTCAAAGAGACCGTTCATGATCGGAACCGCAGTCCCGGTCTCGCCGCCGTGACCGATCACATCCGAGAGTATCCAGATGTCGAAGCAGAGGCAGGACAAAAGATAGCCGTACCACCTCTGTACGTAGAGAGTCACAAGCGAGATTGGAAAGAGATAGAACAACGAGACTGCGAACTGTGAACCTGTCAGGTTATAGCTGACGCCGACTGCGAGCACGAGCGCGAAGCTGACAACTACTATCAACCACCTGGGAAGGTTGCTGAGGAATCTGTGAATAGACATGAGCACTTCGATTTTCCACCTCACTACATAAATCGGCATGAAAGAGGGATATCATGAGTCGATTTGTGGCATGGGAGACACTATGCCGCAAAACCAGTGTGACTGTGCAACATTCGTTGGATCGGAAGGATAGCCGACGCGGAGATTGTGGGGCAGAAAGTGCAAGCTTCGAGGCAATAGTCAGCGGTTCTCGACTCCTATCTTCGGACAGACATCATCGAGGAAACACTCGCTGCATAGCGGCTTACGAGACATGCAGGTGCTCCGGCCGTGCGCAATCAGCAGATGGGAAAACACGGTCCAGTCTCTCTTGGGAACAACATCCATCAGATCGAGCTCAGCCTTTCCTGCATTTTCCTCGGAGGTGAGACCGAGCCTGCGGGAAATCCTGCCGACGTGCGTGTCGACCACAATACCCTCGTCGATTCCGAAAGCATTCCCGAGAACAACATTTGCGGTCTTTCGCCCGACTCCCGGCAGTCTGGTCATTTCGTCAATGCTCTTCGGCACTTCCCCCCCGAACTCCTCGACCAGCATCTTCGAACAATTCTTGAGAGACTTGGCCTTGTTACGGAAAAACCCGAGCGACTTGATGATCTTTTCGATAGACGACCGTCTCGCCCGTGCCATTTTCTCGGCGGATGGATACCTCTTGAATAGCTCTGGCGTGACCTGATTGACAGCCTTATCAGTAGTCTGTGCGGATAGAATTGTTGACATCAGAAGCTCGTACGGCGACCGATGGCTCAGAGTGGTCTTCGCCTCCGGATAGTGCTTCTTCAAGCGCCGAATGATCTCCCCGATGTCGTCTTTCATCGAAGATATATAGCACGCGAGACGATTCAGTTCAAGGGAAACATCGAAGTCTGTCTTTGTCGATCAATCGACGTCTCAGTGTGTTGATTACGTGTGAAAAGAGTGTGGATTAATAAATGTGGACAGGCTAAACCCCTCTATCAAAAGACTGGCACAAGTCCCCAAAAAATAAGCGGCCGGAAATCAAAGATTCACCGACCGCCTGATAAGAGGGCTGTGTATGAAGGGCTACTGTTCTATAAATAAATTCGATGTACTTGTCAACTACTTTTTTCCGCCGAGACTAGTTCGTCGTAAGATTTCACAATCTGTTGCCAAGTTGGATTATTCAGGATATAAACTGTCTCATCTGTGCCGGTTTTTACAAAGTGGGCACTCGCATCCTGTTCCGTTTCAGCGGCTTGAAGAACGTGACTCGCCCCATTCTCCAAGCTAACCTCGGCAACGTATACTAAATTATCGAAGTTGTATTTCGCTGAGTCATTGGGGGTTGCGAACCTGTCTGCCTTGAGCATACAGAGATGTCCCAGCAGTTCGCTCATCACCTGCTGATCCGCGGCGAGAGTATCGCTATAAGGGGGCCTGGTAATGAGCCAGAGCGTATCACCCTTAAGTGCCGTATAATCCTCGTTACGATACGTGAACTTCACGCTCTCGACAGCCGCGGACGGAATGTCGAATATGGTCTTGTCGAGCCATGCATCGCGCTGTCTCCCAACCATGTACGTCAGCATCCCTTCGGCGAGACGCACATTGTTGCTGCCCGTCTTCCTTACATATGTGTGACTGAAATCCTGCGACATCTTTCCGACCACAATCGCCGACGCCAGCTCACCCTCCTCGAAGATTCTCACAGTAGAGCCAGTAAGAGTGTCGACCTGAAACTTCATCTGGTTTTCGGGATTTTCTGAGACCACGGTACCTACGGTCAGCCCTTCCAAAGCCTCGAACAATGAGGCGACTGCCTGAGGATCGGCTCTGCGCGATTCCTCACCGAGCAGATACCACTTCCCCTCCACCTTCGAGAGCACGGTCTGTGAACCGAGCTTGCTGATCGAGACCTTGGTAACCGCAGCAGTATCGATGTCGATGTAGTTCTCCGCTTTCCCTGAGGAAATCTCAGCGCTTTCTTTCTGTTGCACCGCCAGGTATACAACCACGAGGAGAATGAGGATGATTAGCGGGACCAGTCTCCTCTTCATAGCGCCCTCCTCCTCTTCGAAGCGGTTCGGGCCCTCCAGCGGACTACGCCGACTACGATAACGAGGATCGGCAGTCCGAAGAGATTAAGATACTTGACAAACCGCCTGGTACCGTCGGACACATCCTCGAGCGGTCTCATCTCGACCTGCTTAGACCGAATCGAGATCAAGCCCTCATCCTGAGACAGCCAGTCTACTACATTCATGAAGAAGACGACATTATTCTGCGAACTCATATTGCGGTCGTCCACGAAATTGCCGTCACCAATTACGACCATTCGTGTGGTTGTCGACGAGTCTTTTCTCACGGTCGACTCGACAGAGAATGCGGTATCGGTACCCGTGTACTGCGGAATTCCTCTGCCTGCGAAGAAGCTCGGAAACGAACCCGTCAGTGTTGCCGCAAGCGGAATGAATTGCCGGTCGAAGTCCGCCCGTGTGAATTCGCGAAACGGACTGAGATTGAACGGCGGATTCTCGATCGCGGAGTACTCGGACGAATGAGCGAAAATGCTTCGCTCAACACCTTCGGGGGGAGTCACGGTCGTATCGAGCGGTGAAACGAAGATCAGGTTGATCGCATCAAGCCCCTTCACAATCATATTCTCTTGATCGAGATTGGTCACCATCGGGAAGAAACGATACTCTATCATATTCTGTATCCTAAATCCTCCCGATTGCTGCTGCACTGCGATCCGAGAGCATCGCGCATCCAGAACGAGTCCCTCTCCCAAACCCACGCCGTAATGCGAAAGGAGCGGCTCCAAGTTCGCATCGATTGAATCGGTTGTGTTCGTCTGAATCTGTGGATCATACCGATCGACAAAAACACCGACTTTGCCGCCGTGCATTATATACTGATCTATCACGAACAGCTCCCATTCGGTGAATGGCTGCTTCGGATATGTGATCAGGAGCGCGTCAATATTGTCCGGAATCTCATTGATGTTTTGCGTATTGAGCTGCTGCACGCTGTATTCTCGCGAGAGCGCCTGATTCACAACCCGGAGCCCCTGCTGGAAATCAGGCTCTCCATGGCCGGTCGTGAACGCCACTCTCGGCGTACGATCCTCGGTCACTTTCTTGATCGAACGCGAAATCTCGTACTCGAGTCCCGCCGTGGATTCGAACACCGGAAGCACCTCGGTCTTATCTTCGTGCATGAAGACGATACCCATGTAGACTTTCTTGATCTCCAGCCGGTCGTTCTCATAAGCGTTAACCTGCACCGGCGGGACCTGATAGCCCTGAGCCTCTTCCTCCTTGCCGTCCCTGGCCGGATCAATAAACTCAAACTCCAGCATTCCACCGGAATAGGAACGATAGTCTGCGAGCTGATCCTTCAAATAGCGCGCATTCTGATTGTATGGCGGCGGAAGATCCTCAGTGAAATAGCACTTGATCACAACCCGGTCATTGAGATTCCGCATCAGCTCTTTGGATGCCTCGGACAGAGAGTATATGTCGTTATCGGTCAAATCCAACCGCCCAAAGACGTTCATCGAGATCAAGTTAAGAACCGCCACAATCGCAAGGACGATTATGACCGCTGTAGTCGTATTCACTGATTTCTTCACATCTGCTGCCATTACCCGTGCTTCCTCGTTTCGAGAGATTTAACGGTCAGGTAGAGAAAGAAAAATGTCAGCGTCACGAAATATATAATATCGCGTGAGTCGATGACTCCGCGCTGGATGTTGTTAAAATGATAATCCGTCGAAAGGTATTCGAGAAACGTTGCCATGAAACTCGGCATAAAGATCGTGATCTTATCAAGCAGGAACAGCACAAACACGATCACAAAGGCCGATATGAACGCCACTATCTGATTGTGCGTCAAGCTCGATGTGAACAGCCCAATTGCAAGATATGATGACGCCATCAGCAAGACCGCCACATACCCACCGAACGACACCCCGGTATCAGGATCGCCGAGCGAAGTCAAGGTAAAGTAATGAACCAGTGTCAATATGATGGTAACCGCGATAAGCAGGAACGACGGCAGAAACTTGCCGATTACCAGTTGCCAGTCTTTGAGCGGCATCGTGGAGAGCAGTTCTATAGTTCCCGAACGCTTCTCTTCAGCCAGAAGTCGCATCGAGATCGCCGGCACGAAGAAGAGCAGAATCATCCGAATCCCCGAAAACAGCGGCCGCAAGTCTGCCGAGTTCGCGAGAAACAGCCCGGATGAGAAGAACCAGCCAGCGAGAATAAGAAAGAGAGTCATGATTATGTATGCCACGGGCGACGAGAAATACGCCTGCAACTCTCTCTTTGTCAGGACCAGAATTTGCGACATGCTATATCTGCTCCTTCCTCGTCAGATCGCGGAAGACATCCTCGAGGGAGATCTCCTTACGTGACATCTCCAGGAGCACCAGATTGTTGTCCACACAGTACTTGAAAAGACCCTCGCGCGGATCTGAATCACGGAATGTCTCTATCGTAAACTCCGAGATATCTTCACCTAACGGGCGCGCATCTGCGACATTCTCAACACCCGAAATCTCTATGAGCTGGCCCGCAATATCCGGACCGGCACCCTTAACCTGCATGAAGATCGTGACTTTGCCTTCCGATGACGCCCGAAGCTCCTTAGGGCTCCCGTCAGCCGCAATCCTGCCGTTCGATATGATAACGACACGGCCGCAAGTCGCCTCGACCTCCGGAAGAATGTGTGAGCAGAGAATGACCGTCTTCTCTTTTCCGAGGTCTTTGATGAGCTGCCTTATCTCAACGATCTGATTCGGATCGAGCCCGACGGTTGGCTCGTCGAGAATAAGAATGGGCGGATCATGCACCATTGCCTGCGCGAGTCCGACACGCTGCCTGTAGCCCTTCGAGAGCTCGCCAATATCCTTATGAGTGACATCCCCGAGACCGCATCGATCGATTACATCCTTCAGTCGGGCACTGACATTCGTAATGCCGTCCCTGCGCATATCAACGATGAAACGCAGATGATCGACGACATTCATCTCCATATAGAGCGGTGTGTTTTCCGGAAGATAGCCGATGCGCTTGCGGGTCTCCATCGGCGAAACGCTGACATCGTAGCCGTCAACGCTAACGCTTCCGGCACTCGGGGGAAGGAATCCTGTCACGATGCGGACGGTTGTTGTCTTTCCCGCACCGTTCGGTCCCAGAAATCCAAGTATCTCGCCCTGCTGGACCTCAAACGACACGTTATCGACTGCGAGCGTGTCACCGTAGTATTTCGACAGGTTCTTGATCTCGATCATAGCTTCAGTTCGGGAATCGTTGAATTGCTACTCTATAAAATCCGCGAACGAGAATCAAGTTCTTTTTTTTGATTCGGCTCTTTGATTCGGCGGTTTTTTATTTGCCGAGTTTACATTCTACATCGATAAAAAACTCCGGTTCCAGAGTTTTTTCAGGATTTATCAAAAGAGTCGACGGGCACAGGTCCCAAACGTGTCTCAGCTATCAGGAGTGTTCTGTCGGTTCGCACGCGCGGCTTCTGCCTGTCACAGCCGACAATCAGCCTCTCCGCGCCCGCGCTGACTGCTGCCCGCCAAGACGAGAGCAGTTTACTAGTTCAACTTCCCCTCGCTGCCTGATTCGAACAGCGGCATGAACTCGTCCGGCAACCGGCTTTTCACATCGTCAATTTCGCCACCGGTTACAGCATCCTGTAACTCTGAAACGACAGCACGGGCATGATGCCTGCCGCTCGGACATCGCACACGGACGTGTGACATTTGCATCATCATCTCGTCTTTATCTTATTGACTAAATAAGACTTAATAGTAAATTGCGGTAGGTCATGTTACATCGCGACCACACCATCCGTATAGCAGGTTATTACATCGGCTCTCAACATGTCGGAGGACATATGCAGCCCTCATTTCTAAGAAGAATGCTGGTCTCGGCGCTCAACTGCATTATTCTCGCCGCACTGTTCCTGTCGGCGGAACCGGCATTCGGTGAGACGGCCAGGCAACCGCTCACAAACGTCCCGATCTTCGCAGCCGATGGCTACGAGCACAGACTGATTGTGAAATTCAACGACAACCTGAAAGTCAGAGCAAATGAGAGCGGGACTGTCAGCTCGCTTAACAAGGCAGACATTAGCGCCGTGCATGACCTCACCACTAACAGCGCCCTTTCGTTCAGCCAGTTGATTCGTCTATCCGACTCCAGGATCGAAGGGCTTGAGTCTCGTGCAAGATCCCGATCCGGCATTGAGCAGCCGGACCTGCGCGGAATGATGATCGTTGAAACCGGTGAAATTACGACAGAAGAGCTCGTAGCGTTTGCGAAACGACTGCATTCGCTTCAGGAGATCGAGTTTGCCTACATACAGAACCTCGGCATTGAACCTCCGGGGGACATTCCACCGACTACGCCCGACTTCGCGAATCAGCAGGACTGGCTCGACGGCAATCCGGGAATGGACTTCTCACATCTCCGGGCACTCGGTGCAGGTGGAGCCGGGATTCGCTACTCTGATTGTGAATATGGATGGGTACCGACACACGAGGACCTAAACGATATCGACATCCATCTCGAACCGGGACAGACAATCACCGACGAAACGATAATCTTCGGATATGACGAGCATGGTACCGCTGCCGTAGGAATCTGTGCCGCTGTACAGAACGGCTACGGTTGCACCGGCGGAGCAGTCGGATGCGACGTGTACACCTACCCGGAAGTCTCGGTCGAGGAAGGCTACAGAAGAGTAACCTGTATCGCCAATGCTATTGCGAACTCGAGCCCCGGCGATATAGTCCTGCTCGAGATGCAAACCGGCGGGGCCCCGCCGAACTACGATTACGTGCCCGCGGAATATGACCCCTCAGTGTGGACAGTCGTGAAGAACGGTACCGATGCGGGTGTGATTGTCGTAGCTGCCGCAGGCAACGGCGGCCAGAATCTCGACAGCCCTGCGTACGCCGACTACATGAGCTGGGGAGACAGCAAGGCCATAATAGTGGGGGCTGGCTCGTCCAATCTCGATCATGAACCCATGTCATGGTCTACCTATGGGAGCCGTGTGGACGTGCACGCATGGGGCGAGAACGTCACGACGCTCGGTTATGGTGATTTGTTCACCGGTGGGGGTGACAACGACCAGTATTATACGGCAGGATTTTCCGGTACAAGCTCGGCGTCGGCTCTGACCGCCGCGGCAGCCGTCCTCGTCCAATCTTACGCCGTTAGCGAGTTGGGACGAAGACTTGAACCGTTGGAGATGCGGCAACTGCTCAAAGACGCAGGCATTCCGCAGAGCGGGTCGCACCACATTGGTCCGTTCGTGAATCTGCGCATGATAAGCTCCTACATTTGCCAGTTCATTCCCGGCTCCGTCGACAGCGATTTCGACGGCATCTACGATGATTGTGACAACTGCGTTTATGTCCACAACCCGGACCAGTTTGATGTCGACTCTGATGGCCTCGGCAATCTCTGCGATCCGGACGCGGATGATGACGGAATTGAAAACGAATTCGATAACTGCTGGCTTGTGGGCAACTTCGATCAGGTAAATTCCGACTCAGACAGCCTTGGAGACGCCTGCGATAATTGCATCGACGTCTCCAATCCATACCAGTATGACGAAGACGGTGATGGCATCGGGGACGCCTGCGAGGACGATGACAAGCTTTACATACAGTGCTGTATCGATATGCCGGGGGCCAACCTCGGGGAACCGTTCAGCTATCAGTTCTGGAGTATCGGAGGCACGGGTAATGTCACATGGCGGAAGGCACTGGGCCAGATTCCATACGGTCTGACTCTCTCCTCCGACGGCCTGCTCTCGGGCACACCGGGTTATCAGGCAACGTACGGCTTCATCATTGAGGCCACTGACGAAAGCGTGCCTCCACAGAAAGACAGCGTTACCGTGGCGATGACAGTCCAAGGGCTTCCCGCTCCACCATCGATCAACGAGATTCCGCAGCAGTCGGCCGATGTCGGCGAGCTTCTCACCGTGTTCATCTCTGCGAGCGATCCGAATCAGGATAACATATCGTTCTCGACGATCAGCCTGCCGGATAACTCATCGTTCACGGACAACGGAAACAATACCGCACGATTCCTTTTTACGCCGGATGCGAGCCAGACTGGGTCTCATTCTGTTGATGTCGTCGCGTCTGACGGTGATTTGGCCGATACCGCTGCTATAGATATCACCGTGATGGGCGAGTTGTGCGGAGACGTCAACTCGGATGAATCTGTCGACATCGATGATATCGTGTTCCTCGTGGCCTACATCTTCATGGGCGGGCCAGCTCCCGAGCCTATGATGGCGGGAGATGTCAACTGCTCCGAGAATGTCGACATTGACGATATCGTCTATCTGATCCAGCACGTCTTCATGGGCCTTCTCGACCCGTGCGATCCCGACGGTGATGGCATACCGGATTGCTGATCGCAGTCTCTGCCTGCCCAGTATAGGGAAGGTTCAAATCAAATAGAAACGGGAGCCGAAATCGGCTCCCATACTTGTTTCGCGGCTACTCAATGCGTGGCCGTGACTCCGTTTACGGCCTCGTAATTGTATTTCCCGAGACATGGTTTACACTTTATTCCGGGGACATGGTTTACACTTTTTATATACATATTTTACATTACGCTTTCAAGTTTAATCCCAAAAGGGTCCTCTTTAGGTGCGAATTTCCTGCTGTATTCATCAAAATAGCCTAAGTGATAGTCCATGAAGTAGACTGACCATATACGGTCATCGGCTTCCTGAAGACCAATCGGCTGATTTGCAAAAGCTTTACTGATGTGGACCTTCATCTTTTTTATACAGATTCTCCCGCAGTTAGAGATCAACAGGGTTTTATCACAGCCGGGATAGGTAATATCACTTAAGCCTTTATATGGCCTCGTAGATTTCTTGTAAACATCTGCTGGACACTTCATATCAAGACCTTGATGTGGTCTCTCATTGTTGTATTCGTTAATGAACTCAAAGAACTTTTCCTGCTGCTGAAGCTGATTCAGGCCGGGAGGCTGAGTAGCCGCCAACTTGAGCGTTCTATGCATCCTTTCGTGACGTCCGTTCTGCTGTGGATTGCCCGGCTTTATACGCTCTATCTTTATGCCCAGGCGTATCCACCATACTGAGAGTTTGGTCATCCCCCAGAGTGAGTTCCCGCTGGCGAAGGGAACACCATTATCACTTCTGATGCCTTCAGGCATCCCGTATTCCTTGAAAGCCTGCTCAAAGACCGCATAACAAGGGGCTTCGGCTGTGCTGCTTAATGCTTCGCAACTGATAAGATAACGACTGCTGAAATCTGTTATCGTCAGCGGAAAGCAATAGACGCGGTCTTTCATCCGAAATTGACCCTTAAAGTCAGTGCACCACAGATCATTGGGATGTCCAGGGGTCGATAGATAGCCGGCAATAGAGGTAAACTTCTTGCGCCGCTTCTTTTTATTCACGAGCCCATGGTTGTCAAGTATGCAATGGACGGTACTGGTGGCTGGCGGCTTGATGTCCGGATTGCATATTCCGATCGATTCCGCCACCTGATTCCGACGGAAGGCGCCACCCGAT
>CAYQCE010000055.1:0-23897 GCA_964415885.1 uncultured Ignavibacteria bacterium | reverse complement strand
AGGTTACCCGATCGGTTCGGATGGCGGGTTTCAAGACGACAGCCGACGGCGCGATCGGCAACAACCTGATGATGGCGTCCGCGATCGCCCGGGTCAGTTCCACGTGCGAAGTACAGAATGATGTCTACATCATGGCTTCGACCGTTTACATCAATGGAACAGTCTTGGGGAATCTTCAAATCAAGGGCGATGAGGTTATCATAACCGGGCTCATCGACCAGGATGTGAACATCAGAGCCGGAAGCAAGCTGAGAATCGAGAGAACCGCGGTCATTACGGGCGATCTCGAATACTCGTGTCCCGAGAAGGCGGATATCGCCGATGACGCCCAGATTGATGGTGACGTGAGGTGGAAGAGGATATCGCCGGATCGCGGAGACCCGCTCAGATCATTCCTGAAAGATTTTCTGTTCTTTGTTGCTGCATTCATCACGGGGCTTTTCCTTATCTGGCTCTGCAGAAATCAGGCGTGCTCCGTAAAGGATATAGTCGGGTCGCAACCCGCGAAATCTCTCGGAATCGGCCTGATTGCACTGATCGTTACGCCGATTCTTGTGTTCTTCGCGATGATCACCGTCATTGGGATTCCGGTTGGGATCATTGGGATGTTCGCGTTTCTGATAGTCTTCTATGTCTCGAAGCTATTCACAGCCATCTATGTCGGAGAGAGGATTATTCGCCTGATTTCATCTCGCGGCGGCGGCTCTCAGGCACTTGCGCTTCTCATAGGTTTGGTCCTGCTTGCCATCATATATCAGATACCTTACATCGGCGAACTCGTATATATCGGCGCCGTCATGATCGGGACAGGCGCAATGCTTGTCGCCTTCTCACGCTACAGGAAGGCTGCGCAAGGTTCCAGGACCGTGACGGTCAAAACCGAAGCAAACTCCTGATACCACCGAGTATCATAGCTCAATCCGACTAACAGCCCCGAACTCCTCCAACTGGTTTCCAACCAGCTCTTCGTTCCCCACAACGATGATAGTGAATTGCTCGGGATTGAGATATCTTCGAGCCACACGGCTGACATCCGCGAGTGTTACGGCCCTGATCTTCTCGATTCGCTGTTTTGCGCCGTCGGGAGGCATCTCATTGAAATCGAGCATCGCCCTGGCGATCGCAACCTGATGTGGCGTGGCATAATTGAAGACGTCCGAATTGATGATCGAGTTCCTGGCCGATTCGAGTTCATCGGCGGTTGCACCTTCGGATATGAACCGCTTGATTTCCGAGATCATCAGGGAGACCGCTTCACCGGTCTTCTCGCCCTTTGTCTGGCAATAGACGTAAAACGAGCCGGTGCTGTCCATCTGGTAGAAACTCGATCCGACGCTGTATGCCAGCCCCTTTTCGACTCGTATCTTCGAGGTTAGCCGGGATGTGAATCCGACGCCGAGTATGTGATTCATCACTTCGACCGCAAACCGCTCCGGATTGGTTCTGCCGATTCCCTGATGACCGAGCCGTATGTAAGACTGGCTCATGTCCTTCTGGACGAAGAAGACTCCCGGCTCGGCGGAAGGTGAAGGAGTGAACTCCATCGGTGGCGATTCATCCGGCCGCCAATCCTTGAAGTACTCCTTGAGCATAACCTCGGCGTCTACGCGGCTCAAGTCTCCGGACAGCGCAACGACACACTCGCTGGGAGCGTATGTCGACCGGTAGAAGTCGATGAGATCGAGACGTGTCACACTCGATATCGAAGCCTCCGTGGCACTTCTGCCGTAGGGATGATCCGGAAATACCTTGCGATAGAATTCCCGACGAACGATGGTGTGGGGATCGTCATTTTCGCGCCGTATCTCTTCGAGCTTGTTCTCGCGCGCGATATCGAGTTTGGCCTGCGCGAACACTGGTTCCTTGAGCATCAGAGATGTCAGATACAAACACTCCTCGACATACTCTCTGAGTGTTCGCAGGCTTATTCTCGCCATCTCGGTTTCGCAGGATGACGACAGACTTGACCCAACAAAATCAAGGCGCTGATCGAATTCATCGGCCGGTACGGTCTCCGTGCCGCCGGTCCGCAAGACTGTCCCGCAGATATCCGCGAGTCCGGCCTTTTCTCCCGGGACTCGAATCTCACCGGTCTTGAACAGCACGTCCATCGCAACCACGGGGAGCGAACGATCTTCGTAGAAAAACACCCTGATGCCGTTATCCAGTGTAAACTGCTCCGCATCCGGAATCTCGAATGTCAATTCCGGGATTTCAATATGGTCCAGGTCCTGGGCACGCGCTCCGACGACGATCATAGGGAGCAACAGCAGAGCGAGTATCAACTTAGTTTTCATATATCATCTCCTTCGAAATCGGCTCGAGCACGGCAACCGTTCTGTTACCGGCCGTGAAATACTCCTGAGCGACACGCATCACGTCCTCGGCCGTGACACCAGCGATCTTCTCCTGCATCGTCCCTATGTACCGGTAGTCACCGACAAGCGCCTCTGCCTCAGACAGGCGACCAGCAAGGCCGAATCCGCTGTACATCCCCCAGATGAACTCCGACCGCATGTTGTTCTTGGTCTTCTGGAGCTCATCATCCGTCACGGGTATTGTCTTGAGCGCCTCAATCTCGGTAAGGATTGCCTGTTCGAGTTCTTCTGCCGTAGCGGGTGCCTTTGGAGCGGCGTCTATGACAAAAACATTCGGGTCCGCGGAACCCAACTCACCCCATGGAAACTGAAACGCGTCGGCGTAGAGAGCCACACGCTTCCCTTCTACGAGATTCTGGTAGAATCTCGATGTCCGCCCCTGTGACAGAATCCGCTGGATGACCTGAAACACGGCATCATCCGGATGATCGAAAGCCGTTTTGTGGTATGCTATGTTTACTGCGGGATTGGCGTCGAATTCGACGACGACCCTGCGTTCGCCGGTCTGCTTTGGTTCGACTACATCAATGTGGCGAAGCTTTCTTTCGGTCTGCCACTCACCGAAATACTTCTCGGCGGCAGCGATCGTTTGCGGAATGTCGATATCACCGACAATAGCTACAACGGCATTCGATGGCGAATAAAACGTATTGAAAAAGCCGTACAGCTCATCACGTGTCAGATTCGCAACCTCCGATTTCCATTCCCAGTAGATCTGGTACGGATGGGCAACAAAAGCTGTCGCGATCAGTTGTTCGAACAGCTTGCTCGATCCCTGCGTATCAACGCGCAATCTCCGCTCTTCAATGACTACATCTCTCTCCGAGTAGAACTCGCGAAACACGGGGTTCATCAGCCGTTCTGATTCGAGCGCCATAAACAAGTCCATACGGTTCCTGGGAAAAGCCACGATATATCCGGTTAGATCGTAACCCGTGAAGGCGTTGAAGCCGTATGCGCCATTCGTATTGTAGATATCCTCGAGTTCGTTGGGAACGACAAGCACGGAGAGCTGCTCTTCTACTTCGGCGAGCGACTCATGGACGAACTCGATCTTTGCGGCAAGCTCACCGTTTCCGGTCTCTGCTTGCATACCGAGAAAGTCCCGTTTCTCCTGTTCGCGTTCGAGTTCGTCCAAATAGGCGTACAGGCTGTCCTGAAATGCCATCAGCGTCCGCTCCTTCTTCCAGTCGGTGGTTCCGACCTCTCGCGTCCCCTTGAACATCATGTGTTCCAGCAGATGAGCGGCGCCTGTTATCCCACCGATCTCGTTGGCGGAGCCGACCCGAAACACTGTCTGATTGTAGAAGACTGGTGCGCCTTCCCGCTCCACGAGCAGAAGCGTAAGACCGTTGTCGAGCACATGCTTGTGGACATCCACATTCAGCGCCTCCGCTGCGGCATGCACGGACAGAATAGTCAACAGAAGCAGCGCAATAATCGCTACACATATCAAAACTCTCATATCACTTCCTCCGGTGGAAAGCTCATGTTGGATTTGTCATATACGGGAATGCCGTACCGCCGTGAGGATACGGCGGGTCTTGCAGCATGTCAGTCTTTAGCTCCACAGCACTTTTTGTATTTCTTGCCCGAGCCGCACGGGCAAGGGTCGTTTCGTCCGACTTTCTTACCCTTCCTTACGGTCTTTGCCTTCGCAGGTTGCGCGGCTTCCTGCTGAGCGGACCCCGCCAGTCCCAGTCCGGTGATCGACTGATGGATCTCCTTCTGGCGTTCAGCCGTGGACTGCTTCCGCTCACGTGTAGACTTCTCCTCGGCAGGCTGCGCCCAGTAGACCAGGCGAACGGCTTCTCTATCGATCTGATCGAGAAGTTCCGTGAACATCCGATAGCTTTCCTTCTTATACTCGACAAGCGGATCGCGCTGCCCGTAGGCACGCAGCGATATACCGGTACGAAGCTGATCCATCTCGTATAGATGATCGCGCCAGCGGTCATCCAGCGCCTTCAGAAACGCGTATCTTTCGAGGCCCCGCATGCGCTCCGGTGATAGAAGCTCTTCCTTGTGACTGTGGACTTTGAGGGCAATCTCGTTGATCAAATCGAAGAGCCTTTCCTGAGTTAGCTCCTCTATCGCCTCAGGCGAGATATCGAGCGGGATAAGAAATGTCTTCTCGACCTCCGACCGCAGCCCGACCAGATCCCAGTTTTCGGGATACTCCTTCGGATCTGTGTGAGACGCTATGATCTGCTCGATGACCTCCTCGACCTTCTCTTTCACCTGATCGCTGATATCCTCATTCTCGAGTATATCGAGGCGTCGACCGTAGATCACCTCGCGTTGATTGTTCATCACATCATCGTACTGGAGAGTACGCTTTCGTATCGAGAAATTCTCGGACTCCACCCTCTTCTGAGCCCGTTCAATCGCCTTGCTCACCATCGAGTGAGTGATCACTTCGCCCTCTTCCACTCCGATCCTGTCCATAACCGCAGCAATACGATCAGAGCCGAAGAGACGCATCAGGTCATCCTCGAGACAGAGGTAAAACCGTGATGATCCCGGGTCACCCTGACGGCCCGATCTTCCGCGCAACTGGCGGTCGATTCGACGCGACTCGTGACGTTCGGTGCCGACGATATGGAGTCCGCACGGGACGTCTTCCTCGCAATTGTACTTATCCTTGAGCGGACATACCTCGCCATACTCGGGGGTCTCGACGATTGCACAGTTCAGATGCTTGAGCACCGATTGCCCCAGCTTGATATCGGTACCGCGACCCGCCATGTTCGTGGCGAGCGTCACCGCGCCGGCGCGGCCCGCGAACTGGACAATCTCCGCTTCGCGCTGATGCTGTTTGGCGTTCAGAACCTCGTGTTTGATCCCGCGACGGTTGAGCATGCGTGACAGCGTCTCGGAGACATCCACGGATACCGTGCCAACAAGAACCGGCCTGCCACGCTCGGTCTGTTCTTCGATCTCATCGATGATCGAGTTGTACTTCTCGCGCTTGGTCCGATAAATGACGTCATCAAAGTCGATTCTTCGAACCGGCTTATTGGTCGGAATAACGACGACATCCAGCTTGTAGATATCCCAGAATTCGCCGGCCTCGGTCTCGGCCGTACCGGTCATTCCCGCGAGCTTTTCGTACATGCGGAAGTAGTTCTGGAGCGTGATTGTCGCCACGGTCTGTGTCTCGCCCTCCACCTTCACGAGCTCTTTCGCCTCGATAGCCTGGTGGAGACCGTCGGAAAAACGACGCCCCGGCATCAACCTTCCGGTGAATTCATCCACGATAAGAACCTTGCCGTCCTGCACAACGTACTCGACATCCTTCTCGAAGAGAGAGTATGCTTTAAGAAGCTGGGTCATGGCGTGGTATTTCTGCGACTTCTCGGTATGCTGCTTATAGAGCTTCTCTTTTTCCTTAACACGATCTTCTGTCGACAGAGACTCATTCGTATCAATATCGTGAAGCCCGTCGGTAAGGTCCGGAATCTCGAAGAGTTCCCTGTCATCGGGTGACAGCTCGTTCAGCCCCATCTCAGACAGATGCACTGAATGATCTTTCTCATCGATCGCGTAGTAGAGGCGTTCATCAATTCGGACAAGTGTTTTCTCATCACGGAGCACGTTGTATTCGAACTGCTTGACGAGCTTCTGTACCCCGCCCTCTTTGAAGAGCTTCAACAGCTTCTTGTTCTTGGGGCCTCCTCGGCGGGCGGTAAGCAGCTCTTCCGCCGCCGTGTCGTAGTCACTGTCCTCGATAGCCTTCTCACCCTTGGAGACCATCTGATTCACGAGCACGGTCTGCTTCTTGACCATCCTGTCGATCAGCGGACGCGTCTCGCGGAAAGCCTCGCCGATATTCGATTCTACGGGACCCGATATGATAAGAGGCGTACGTGCCTCATCGATCAGCACGCTGTCGACCTCGTCGACGATCGCATAAACGAAATCGCGGTGCACGCGCTGATTTTTCGACCAGACCATGTTGTCGCGCAGGTAGTCGAAGCCAAATTCGTTGTTCGTTCCGTACGTGATATCGCACGCGTACTGCTGCTGACGTTCATCGTGGCTCATCCCTCCCTGGATACAGCCTACGGTTAGTCCGCAGTATTCGAAGATCGGCCCCATCCACTCACGGTCTCGCTTCGCAAGATAGTCGTTCACGGTCACCAGATGCGCGCCTCGTCCGGACAAACCGTTCAGGTAGAGCGGCAGAGTAGCCACGAGTGTCTTACCCTCACCTGTAGCCATCTCGGCGATCTTGCCCTGATGAAGCACTACTCCGCCGATAAGCTGGACATCGAACGGCACCATGTTCCATTCGATCTCGATTCCGCCGGCCTCCCACTTCCTGCCGACATGCCGCCGGCAGACCTCTTTGACTATCGCGAACGCCTCCGGGAGGATACTGTCAAGATACTCATCCATCCGCTCGCGAATGAACTCTTTCCGCTCCTTCTTGTCGAGTTCGCGTTCCTTCGCCTCCTCGTCAGCCTCGGAGAAGACCTTGTCGGCCATCTCCCGGAATTCCTCGGTCTTCTGGGTAAAATACTCCTCAGGCTTATCTTCGAGAGTCTCAAAGATCCGATTTATCTCATCGACTGTAGGCGATAGCGTTTTTATATCGCGATCATGCTTCGAGCCGAATATTTTCGTAATCAGATTTGTTATCAAAGCGAAACTTCCCCTTCCGCTTTTATGATACGCTCCAGTCAACTTAAATTTCCAGACATGGGAATATTAGCCAAATTTCGAAGGCTCGCAAGGTAAAACTCGGGATTGCGATATCGGGTGAGCGGAGAAGGCCGAGACGGAAAGCAGAGAGCTGTGAAAGCAACCTCTCCCAAGCGTAACCGGACGTTATCGTCGAGAACTCGTTGGTCGATACCTTTGCGGTTTCGACAATCAAGATGTCGAAGGTCAAGACTCTTGACCTACAAGACTCCCTCGAAGTGCGCCTCTGAATGTTATTCTCTCAGTTTCTGGTGCCGGAAGTGGTACGGCAGGTCCGCCTTCGGACCTGCCATAATGAATCACCGCGAAGACCTTGACATCCGGCATCAGTCCCAGCGCATAAAGTTCGAGATTGCGCTAATTAGAAGTCCAGCTGAAAAGAGAATCGTTCCGGACCTTTGTAGGACGTAACCAGGTCTGGTCCACCACTCTTGCTTCCATCCGAGATGGCCGAGAAGCATGGGATGGTAGAAGGGCTTTGGATGATTTGGAGTCCTAAAGAGATTAGCAGCCAGTATCATCCCGAGTCCTGCAAAGACGCAGCCGGCGCCTATCAAGCCTAAAGACTTTGCCAATTCTAACCTCCTTAGCTAAATAAATCTGCTATGGCGCAAGCGAGTGCAAGACCGCATGCCGGTACGCAAACAAGCCAACATGGCGGACACGGCACCCATAGCCAGGTGCAGGCAGTGCAGATCAGTTGGGCAATCGCGCAGAGTTTTGTTCTACGAGAGGAATCTACGATGTCGTCGCCGAACTCGGTATATAGATACTTCAGAACATCCTCGTCAGCGACCAAGTACTCGGCTGTAATGAGATCCTCATCGTCAGTTGCAAATGTCGCATAGTCGTCAAGTAGAACTTCCAGCGAATCACCACAATCGGCTCCCCAGTTCTGCTCTCTTCCAGCAACAGAGTCTGACCGTGTGCCGTCCGAAACTGTCATACGGAGCGAATCCACATAAGTCTCGACTCGGAACTCGACCTGATCACTTCCAGACCAAAAACTATATGTCGCGGTACTGTCATCTATGAGATCATACTGATGTCCCGCAACCGCAATTCCAAGCTCGTTGTACAAGGTCACCCCAAGAAGTGAAGTATGCAGGTCAAGTTTTCTGACTACTCGAACTTCCTCGGAATTAATGTAGCTGTAACAGAGAAGAATTGAATCTCCGACGAGGGTGGCATCATGTAGACTGATATCGATGTCTTGTGCACTCACCTCAAACAACGCGGACTGTAGAACGCATTCTACCCAGTGACCGCCACCATAGCTGATCTTTGCGGGAAGATCTGCATCCTCAGTGGTTCCGACAGCACTCTCATTCGATTCAACAGAACTGGAGTTGCACCCAATAACTCTCATTTGGGTGACCATCAATATCACCAGGAGTAAGTTGAAAAACTTGTACTCACTTGTAAACTCATCAATTGCTCGCATTTCTTGTCTCCCTTTGAAAGTCCCTTTTTAGGTTTGGTTCAAATCACAATTTCGAAATGAACCGGTTTTCTGTTGAGCTAATGGCTCCTTCTACCGTTGGAACCATTGCTGTTTTGACTCATTTGGCCCAATCTTTCGGATTGAGACGGATGAGTCTGGTGCCGCCGTCATCAGGCCATATTACTCTCATCACCTCCATTGAAGAGGTGTCGATCTGAAGGATCGGTCCGAACCAGTAGCCTGTGCCACCGTCCAGAATGAAAAACGATTCTCCGCTTGGCAGAATCTGTATGTCTGTGGGGGCTATTCAGCTCATAGTGAGATGCTATCTCGGTGGGTGTTATGTACGGCAGGAGCTCACCAGTGTTGATGTAGTAAACATCGACGCCCGAAATCCACGGCCTTTCATACCCGTCATTGTACGATAGAAAGAGACGCTTCCCGTCTGGATGCAGTGCCGCACCACGATAAACCGTTGGAAGTTTGGTATGTATTTCGTTAAGCAGGGTCAGACTATCGAGGTCATATACCTGCAGGAAGTACGCAACATCGGGTATGAATGGATTTAGAAACAAGTACTCCTGTGTAATCAGAATAGCGCCTAGAGTATGTAATGTATACCCATCCTCATCGTGAACGGGAATCGAGCTGATAGTGACTGGTAGTTCGTCATAGTCAATGATGAACAAGCTGTCAGTAGCCCTTTTAAGCGCCACGAAGATGCGCTTCTTACTTGGATGGAATACACCGCCCCAGCTGGCGATTGAATCTCTAAACACAACTCCCAGATCAGGAAGTGTCAATACCGCGAGAATGTTACCACCCGCTAGAAGAACTTGCTTGTCATCCTCGGAGATGATGGCTCCCCATGCCCCTAATCCGGAGAGGTATGAAACCGTATCACCCGTTGCCGTATTTGTAACCCAAGTCTGACTTGTCCCAATGTTCAAATTGTAGATCGATGTGTAGACGGCGAACTCACCATCGTGCGTAAACGCAAGGTTGTTGAACGGTTCATCTCCAGTTGGCGCAGTATCATACGCAGCCGTATCTATCACCGCGCCAGTCCGCGAGCTGTAGGTCAGGATGTACTTGGTCTCTTTAGTGCTGCCGCAATAGCTGTAGACGAGATGATAGTCCGGTTCGTGCTCGCCCCCCGGCTTCGGACAGGCCGGGCAATCGTCATCGTCGCACGAGAGCAACATTAACCCCGCGATGACAATCAGTGTGAGAATCGCTGTGAGAATAGATCGTTTCATCTCTCTCCTTTCCGCTGTCTACCAAACAGCTCAACCCATGATCGGGGTACAATACGCCCCTGCACGCTTCTATTAGAAGCCATGTTGCGGCATCGCTATTCTGCCCCACGCATTTTGTCAACTGAATCAATGATGTCTGCCGTGGTATCTGCCGAGCTGCCCCAGCGCAGCGCGGGTGAATACATTTCCATGCTAAAGTTGTTTACCTGCTTTGTCAACTCCAATTAGATCCCGCGGGCACACTTTCTTCGCCCCTAAGTTTGACTTGCAGATAGCGTTCCAAGCCCCTTTATTGGCGGCATGGCAGAAGGCGAAAAAAGCATCAAGGTCATTGCGCGAAACCGCAAGGCCTTTCACGAATACCATATCCTCGACAAGTACGAGGCCGGAATCGAGCTGATCGGTTCGGAGGTGAAGTCGATCCGGGACAGCAAGGCCTCGCTACAGGAGGCGTATGTCACCGTCCGTGACGGCGAGGCGTTCATCGTCGGGATGAGAATCAGCCCTTACAAGCAGGCCGCCCATTTCGAGCCGGACCCGGTGCGGGACCGTAAGCTCCTGCTGCACAAGCGGGAGATCCGCAGTATTAAACAGCAAACCGCCGAGAAAGGACTCACGGTCGTTCCGCTCTCGATCTACTTCAAAGGGAAGGTGTGCAAACTCGAGCTCGGCGTCGCTCGCGGCAAGAAGCTGTATGACAAGCGTGAGTCGATCAAGAAACGCGAGGAAGAGCGCAAAATCAGGCGGATTTACCGGGAACGATAGTGGATATTGGAGGTAACAACCTCGGAGTGTGCCAGAGGATGCGAATGCGCCAATATGTAATATCACTGATCTTAGTCTTTACTCTCCTCTCGACCGCGTTTGGCGATGCGATTTTCCGTTCCAAGGGTACCGAGGAGCCGGTGCGATCGATCACAGAGGAACGGAAGACCTACCTGTCCGTCGTGGATCTCGCTCGGGCAACCGGCTGCACGCTAAAATGGAACCCGATACTCTTCGAGGCGCAGTTAGTCTACGGAGAGCACTTCCTCCGGACAACGATGTTCTCAAACTATGTGCGATTCGACGAGCAAACTCTCAACATGACATATCCGGCCGTCTATCGCGAGGGTGATCTGTATGTCCCGGCCGAGACATTCCTCAAGGCGCTCGACTACCTGATCCCCGCGACCCTCTTCTGGGATGAGACCTCGATGACGATTCGTGCCGAGCTGGCACTCTTCAACATCGTCGATATCGAATTCGAAAACAAGGCGAACGGTTATCTGATCGAGATTATTCTCCGCGAGAAACTGCCCTATGAAGCGTATGTCACCGAGCAGAAATGGGTGAATGTCAATATCATCGGCGGCACACTCGACGACACCTATCTCTCGACACTTTCGCGACCACGCGTAATCAGACGAATACGGGCGTTCCAGTTCGAGGAGTCGGCGCAAGTCGCGATCAAGTTCTACCGCACGATATCGAAGTTTCACCACAGCTTCACAACCAATCCACCACGAATACAGATCGCAATAGTCGATACGACCTTCAACCCGGATGATATTGATACTCTGGCAACAACCGAGTACGACGACACCGATCCGATCGATGTTGTGATAATCGATCCGGGTCACGGCGGAGACGAGGATGGCGCGATGGGCAGTCAGGGCACGAGCGAGAAAGACATAACTCTCGGAGTCTCACTCAAGCTCCGAGATATTCTCGCTCAGCAAGACGATATCGAGGTGATAATGACACGTGACGCAGACAAGACCCTGACGTTGCAGGAACGCGCAGATATCGCAAACGGCAACGGCGGCGATCTATATGTGTCAATCCACTGCAACTCGTACTGGGATGAAAAGATCTCGGGATCGCAGACATTCTTCCTCGCCGCAGCTATGAACGACGAGGCACGCGCCACGGCCATGCTCGAGAACCGATCGATTCTACTGGAGCGCGACGAGATGGACTTCGAGCCAATAGATGATCTCGACTTTATCCTCTTCGATCTCATGCAAACCGAATATCTGTCCGAATCGCAGGAATTGGCCAAGATGATCCAGACCGAGCTCGCGGAGAAACTCCGTATCCGCTCACGTGGTGTCGATCAGGCTGGGTTCTTCGTACTGAACAAGGTCTTTATGCCGTCGGTGCTGGTCGAAGTGGCCTTCCTCTCGAACAAGCGCGAGGAGGCGCTTCTGAAGAAGGAGCAGTTCCAGCAGAAGGCGGCGGAGGCGATATACGAGGGCGTCAAGAAATTCATTGACAAGTATTCCATTTCAAATTAGAAAGCAAAGATGACTCCCGAGGATCGCACACGACCAATCGGTATATTCGACTCCGGACTCGGCGGCCTGACCGTAGCCAAAGAGATATTTCGACTTCTGCCTAACGAAGATGTTATCTACTTTGGTGATACAGGACGATACCCGTACGGCCCCCGCTCGAAAGACATCGTAACAGAGTTTTCCCGCCAGGACACGCGGTTCCTGCTCGAGCAGGGCGTCAAAATGGTCGTGGTCGCCTGTAACACGGCCTCTGCGCTCGCGCTGCCGACGATCGAATCTGAGTTCGACATCGAAATGCTCGGCGTGACCAAACCGGGAGCGCTGTCCTCCGTGAAGTCCACCAGGAATGGAAAGATCGGCGTGATCGGGACGACCGGCACAATCTCATCCGATGTCTACGCCAAAGAGATCGAGCGCCTCGACAGGGATGTCAAGGTATTCTCGCTCGCATGCCCGTTGTTCGTACATCTCGTCGAGGAGGGATATCTGGACAAGCCGGCTACCAGAATGATCGCGGAAGACTATCTCGCGCCATTCCGGACCAACGGAATCGATACACTCGTGCTCGGTTGCACGCACTATCCTCTGCTGAAAGGTGTGATACGCGATGTTCTCGGGGATAAGCTCGTACTCATCGATTCGGCAGAGGAAACCGCACAGGCAGTCTACAGGCATCTGCTCGAGAATGATCTCATGCGCGAAAAGACCGCCGATGTCCTTCACAAGTTCTACGTCTCGGACGTGCCGGATCGATTCAACCAGGTCGCACGGCACTTCCTCGGCGACACGATAGGAAACGTAATTCGAATAGACATCAACAAGTACTAACATCATGAAGCTCGTCCTCGCAACGAACAATCAGCACAAAATACGTGAGATGAAAGCTATCCTTGATGGACTCGACGTTGAAGTCCTCGCGAAGGAAGATTTCGACGATTTCCCCGATGTCGAGGAGACCGGGTCGACGCTTGAGGAGAACGCCGCAATCAAGGCGAAAGCAATCTATGAGTTTACCGGGCTTCCATCGCTCGCCGATGATTCCGGCCTTGAAGTCTACGCTCTCGATGGTGCACCGGGGGTCATCTCAGCGAGATACGCAGGCCCGGGCTGTACCTTCGCCGACAACAACCGGAAGCTCCTCAAGGAGCTAGTTGGAGTGCCGGATGAAGAGCGTGGAGCACGTTTCAGATGCGTAATAGCGATCGCATTCGATGACGCGGAGCCGATCCTTGCAGAGGGACGTGTGGAGGGCAGAATTACGCACGAAACGAGAGGCAGGGAAGGATTCGGCTACGATCCGGTTTTCGAGGTCCCGGAACTCGGCAGAACGTTCGCGGAAATGGACGCGGACAAGAAAAACAGCATGTCGCATCGCGGAAGGGCTCTGAGGAAGGCTCGGGAGATAATCGAGGAGCGTCTGAAGTGAGCCTCAGAGGGACGTACGCGTGAAACGGATATCCTGCGGATGCGCGTAACCGCACCCCTCTGAACCCGCCGACACCGCCAGCCTGAGACATTCATCCAGACTTCTCTTCGCGACAAGCCCGGACACAAATCCCGCCGCAAACAGATCGCCGCCACCGGTGGCATCGGTGACTTCGGAGCCGTTCGGCACGGGCACATGGACGATATCAAATCCACCGGCGCTTCGTCTCGCCATATAGGCTCCATTGGCATCGAGAGTAACGAGGATCGCGGTAAGGTTGCGGAGATTCAGCTTTGAGAAAAACACACTGAGGTTTTCCGCTGTGGCATTCGAATCAGAAAGCAGTTCGAATTCGACCCTGTTCATCTGCATATAGTCACAGTGAGCGAAATACTCCCGCCAGTCTTCGGGCTTTCTGAGGTAACGCTTGCCATCGTCGTGCAGGCCGAGCGACAACGTATGAAAATCGATGTAAAGAGTGCCGTCGCAGATATCACGGAATTTCCGCAGTGTATCGAGCGTGAGGTCTCTTCCCGATATGAAATTGACAATCGTGACTGCCGATTCGAGTGCCGCTCTCATCTGATCTAAACTGATTTCTGGTAAGAAGCCCTCGAATTTCTCTGTCCGATCGCCGTCGTCGTCGTAAGTGAGAATGCAGTGGTTGTTTGTCGCGGGGACGAACGAGATTGAGTGCGAATCAACACTGCCTTCAGACCTCAGTTGGGTCCGCAGGTCTTCCTCTATGTCTTCGCCCACATTGCAGATCGGGACGATGATTGCCTCGCTTCCGAGCAGACGCGATAGTCCAATCACATTGTAGAGTATGCCGCCAAGGCCGTGCTCGGTTCGGCCGTCCGGGAAGATGACTGTATCGCGGTTGATCGATCCGGCAACGCTTATTTTGATTCTATCCTTCAATTTCGAGTATCTCTCTGACTGTCCCAAGAACCTCATCCACCGAGATCACATCCATGCAGAGATTGATATGATCCTTCCGCGGACAGACATTTTTGACGCACGGGCTGCACTCGACATGCTTGTTCACTATTCTCGCGACTCTGGCAAGCGGCCGTGTTTCCGCCGGATCATCCGCACCCGAGATACTCACCACGCGTGTACCCGAAGCCGCAGCGAGATGAGCGGCTCCTGAGTCGTTGCCGACGAACACCTCTGATCGCCGCATTACCTCGACAGAAAAAAGGATATCACCGTCGCGAGCGAGATTATGGAATGGAACCCCGGAAGCCTTCCCAACCCGGTCGAGTACAATCTCCTCCTCCGGCGCACCGGCGAGAACAACCGAAAAACCCATCGCAGTTGAAAGCTGACACGCGAGCTGTGCATACTTTTCTTCTCCCCACCTTCGGGATCGTGCGCGCGAAGTCGGACAAATCACCGCCATACATCCAAGTTTAGCCGCCAGCGCATCTGCACGTCCGGTTGTTCCATCCGGGGCAGGGATAGAAACGTCAGATTCGGGACAGTCTCTACCAATGGCGAATGATACGAGTTCGACGTATTTCCTGCTTCGATGTATAACCTCTCGCGGTAGCCGAAGTGATCGCCGGAGCATGAAAGATCGCATATCTGACCGGTAGCCGACTATTTCCTTTACATTGCCCATCTTGAACACGAGTGCAGACGAAAACGAGTTGGGCAGTGTGATACCGAGATCGAAATCGTACTCACGGAGCCCGATAGAGAACTCGCGAAGCGTGCTCAGCTTTCCTTTGTCAGCCGGCAGCCTGAGCTCAAGAATCCGGTCAATATCCGCTCTGTAACGATACAACTCAATCACCGAGGGCTTCCCGAGCAAAGTCAGCTCACAGTTCGGCAGTGCTCTCTTCACGCACGATACGGCCGGTATTGCCATCACAGCATCGCCAACCCAGTTCGGCAGGCGGACCACTATGCGAGTTCCGCGTAAGGCGCTCACGACACCGTTCCGGAATAATCCGTGACATTCTTGAATCGCCGGTGAGTCCAGAGCCACATCTCGGGATGATTTCTTACTGCCTTCTCCAGCAGTGACGTGTAAAACTGCACGATTTCCGTACGCGACATACCCGCGAAGTCCGTGTGAAGTTCGGTCTTAAGATAGTGTTTCCCGGTTCTCGAACGTTTCGCCGTGCCGAATATCAGCGGTATGTCGTACTTCTGCAACAGTACAGCGGGACCCGTCGGAACCATGACATTTACCCCGAAAAACGAAACCTCAACAGAATCCGCGCCACCATATTGATCTGCGAGAATTGCGACGAAACGACCGTTGCGAATCGATTGGAGCAGTTCTCGCGCGCCTGAATCTGTGTAGATTATTCCCACTCCCTGCGATCGACGTATGTCGTTGAGATAGTTATCAACCTCGCGATTGCTCTGCCGTTTTACCAACAGGTCAACTGGAAAGTCCAGTTTTCCAACGTATGTGCCTATAAGCTCCCAGTTGCCGAAATGACCTGACATCAGAAGACACCCCTTTCCGCTGTCGGCGACCGCACGAAACGGTGGCTCGTTGGTACACTCAAGCTTGGAAAGATAGTCATCCTTGGAATAGGACCGTTCGCGCAGAATCTCGACAGCAGTGACTCCAATGTGCTGGAAGCAGCGGCGCACGAACAGATTCTTCGAGCCGGCATCCTGAAACTCAAGTCCGCAGATACGGATATTCGTACGGACAACCCTCCTCCGCCTTGCGGCAAATCGGAATACGGCATTGCCGAACGAGGCTCCGAGCATCAGCGCAGATTTTTCGGACAGCGAGTTTGCAAGCGCAGCCAGAAGGCGCACCGCGAAGTACTCAATCCCACGGATCGCCTTCTTCATAGTCGAAATCTGTGCTTTGATATTTCTCTTCTTCTTCCCAGCGCTTGATAGTGTCTTTCCCCTTCTTCTTCTTCAGGAGAAACGCGAGCACTATTAAGAACGCCAGACCAATCCAGATAATAGACATGTCTGTAAAGATAATATACCAGCTATAGTGGTTCCTGAGATACTCATTGTATTCGATTTCAAATGTTTGTATTCCCGCGCCTATCGATGCGTGCAGCGCCTGGTCGAGATTCGCCCCATCCCTGAGCTCGTCCAGCAGTATCTGGAGAGCCTCCATCCCGTACATCTCCAGAAAGTACTGCACTGCCTGAAACGACTGAGCGTACGCGATCTGCGCCTGAGATGTGTTGAAGAAGTTGACCTTGTCGATCTGCCGCAGGTTGAACCACGACCCGGTCAAGCCTGATCTCGCGAGAGTCAGAGAGTACGAGGTGTTCCACTGGTTGGCGAAATGCATGGCAAACCCCTCATCGAGAAATCTCGGCAGATACCCGCGCCCGACTCTGTGACGCAGCGCGATGTGCGCCCACTCATGGCGCACGATCTCGTAGAACGGCTTGTCATATTCCATCGCCTCGGGCGATATGATCACGATTGTATTCTCCGACGGGATTGCGCAACCTATCCCCCAGTCGGGAAGAGCACCGCGTGTCATTCTCACGAACTCATCGCGGGATTCAACAATATGAACCGATATCCTCTCGGTAACTTCATCGCCCAGCATCACAATAGCGTCTTCACGTGCGTCGAGCAGTACAGTCTCGGTCTGTTTGGCCAGATCGAAGCTCGGCGCGACAATGTCGAAGTAGCGCTGCCCAATCAGCTTGTTCCTGGGTGGAGCCGCAAGCAGCGAGACATAGACAATAGAAACCAGAAGCAATGTCGTGAAAACACGAGTCAGTTTCAACATGAGCATCAATATACGGTTTGGTGTGTAAAGAGCAAGCTAACGATACAGCTAACAATACATCGAGTCGTCGGTAGGCTCAAGACGCTTCGAAACGCGCTCATCGTTGAGAATTACAATATGACCCGGAGATCCGACTACCGTGCAATTATCCGGTACGTCGTGCATGACAATAAAGGTATTTGCGCCGATTTTGACATTGTTCCCGACAGTAACCGGGCCAAGTATAGTGGCCCCCGTACCGATAAAAACATCGTTCCCGATGGTCGGGTGGCGCTTCTTCTTGTGTTTCCCGGTGCCACCGAGAGTGACATTATGAAACAACACACAGTTGTCTCCGATTTCAGCGGTCTCACCAATCACGATACCCATGCCATGATCGATGAAAAAGCCCCTGCCGATCCTGGCGCCGGGATGAATCTCGACGCCCGTTATGAACCGGTTAAACTGCGAGATGATTCGCGGTATCAGAGGGATGCCGATTCTCCAAACAAAGTGAGTAAATCTGTGCATTGTGATCGCCTGCAGGCCGGCGTAGAAGAAGATCTCGATGTTTCGAGCCGCCGGGTCATTCCGGTAGCACGCCTTCATGTCTTCTGCGAATGTCTTGAACATGTCTCGATTCTGCCGATCAGTTCGGCTACTTGTTGAATAATTTGTCGATTAGCTTCTTGCCTTCGTCTTCTAATCTCTTATCGACGGATTCTTCGATTGGTGCAGTATTGAGAGACACCGATGGTGTGCTGTATGTTCCGCCGAGGTGAAAATTCAGAGTCAGGCTTTTGCTGCCTCCCTGGAGAATACTCCCCAGCTCGCCCAGCGCACCGAGGTCCTTCTTCGCTTTGTCAGACAGCTCAATCGATACGTCGTAGTCGAGAGATCCGTTGAATCCGACCGATCCCGCCACGCGCCAGTCGCCATGCGATGTAGTAAACGTCAGGTCGTCCATATAGACACGGCTGCTGTCCACGCGGTAGGTGCCGACGAAATCGCGTATCTTCTCCTCATCGAATGTTTTGAATCCTACGGGCTCGGCCAGCTTCTTGATTAGCTCGAAGTTGACCAGTCTGCCCTCGTCGAGACGGTATGATCCATTCGCCGAGAGAGACTCACCGATCTGTTCCGGCTCGCTCCCGCGGCCTGCAAAGCTGCCGTAGAGATCGATATCGCCATAAAGTCTGTCCTCGAATGACGTGAACCGGGAGAGGAACCGATTCACCTTGATGTTCTTTGATTTGAAGTCGATCTGGAATTCAGGGTCATACACGTTCTCGATATCAACAACCGCCGATCCGGTAACATCACCGTCGTAAACGCTGGCAGATACATTCTCGATGTGCAGAACGTAATCTGTCAGATCGAATTCTCCGCTTGCATCCTCGAAGGCAACCAGAGAGTATATTCCGCGTTCAAACTCGAATGTCCCCCTTGCGTCTATATCCGGCAGTAGCAACACCGCCGTGTCTGCCGGTTCGCCTTCTTCCTCGGCAGCCTCCTCACTACCCATCAGTTCATCTATATTGATGTAGCGCGAGGCGAGTGAGCCCGTGAACTGCGGCTTCTTCTCCGGTTTCTCGGAAGCGAGCATATACGGCGCAAAGCCCGTAACCCGGCCAGAGATACGAATGTCAGATTCTCCAGCCTTTGCCACGAAGTTCTCGATTTTGAGGTCCTTGCCCAAAAACTCCACCACTGTCGAGAGATCGTCAATCGGCACCGTCATCGAGCCTGAATGATACTTGAAATCCTCGAGTTCCATTTTGCCGAGCATCGATACAGTCTGCGGCTCCTTGAGCTTGCCATAGGCGGATGCATCAACTATAAGCCTGCCGGACACTTCATCGCCCTCCCCCATGAACTGCTCGGCTGCTTTGAGATCGAGATTCATATCGATCTCTGCGGAGATATTCGGATCCGGTATGTTGTCGACAATGATCTTCAGAGTGAATGGCTCACCAACAAGCTCTGCATCTTTTGTGAAAAAAGTCAAATCCGTCTGTGAGAAGTTGAGCTCGGCGAGTTTCATCTTGAGCTTTCCGGAGTAGTCCTCGTGCACGAGCTCGATATTGTCCATGGTGAGCTTGCCTTCTACATCCGCAGTTCTCGTTAGCCGCGCCGGCCCCTTATAATCGGCCACGGCGCGAATCTCGCCCGATCCCTTCAGGTCGGCGATTTGCGGGAAAAGCTCCGGCGGGATCGATTCCAGCACATCCCGCATGCTCAGATCATCCGAACGGAACTGCAGATCCAGGCTCGTCTCGGCGGTCAGTTCATACGCCGATCCGGTCAGGTTACCCTCCAGTCTGCCGAGCGAGAATTCGAGATCCGAGATGTTCAGACTGTCCGCCTCGGTGTCGAGCAACAACTCGTGTCTCATCGAGAAATCCATTGACGGAATTGTGTAATCTGCCTTCTGACCGGTATAGGCAACCTTGTCGATGTGCAACTCACCTTCCGAACGAAGAAGTGTGTTTCGGTCCACCGGAACCAGGCGTGTCTGCAGTTTTATGCCATCGAGTGAGGTCACGAATCCAGACGAGTCGTCCGCATAAATTATTGCGGAATTGTCAACGCGCAGATCATCGAACGAGAAAGGCAGCGCCGCAGCAGCCTGCTCGGGCTCAATTCTCGCAACTGCATCTTCATCGCCACCGCCGAAATCTGGCAGACTCGATTCGCCCGACGGCGTCTTTTCGAGATTTATGGTCAGACCATTGAGAAGAAGCCGCGAAATCTCTACACGTTTCTTGAAAAGCGGCCAGAACTTGACCTTGACATCCAGACTGCTCAGGTGAGCGAGATCGTCCGCGGCAAATCGCTCCGGATTGATCACGCGCAGGTCGGACATGCGCATCCCGAGCCCGCCCCAGATAGACACGGAAACATCACCGACCGTAACCTCCCTGTTCAGAGCCTCCTCGAGCCTGGGAATTATCATCTCGACGATCTTCTCTTCCGGCAGCAGCACGGTAATCGCGGCATAGCCTACGAGAATCAGCACTACCAGAACTGCAAGCCCCCACAGCAGCACCTTCAAACCCTTGTTCATCGCCATTATCTAACCTCACTCTTTATTACACATGCCCTCGAAATGCCGGATCAGCACTAAACTTCAATCGAATCTCCGACGTTCATAATCACACAATCCGCGCCCTTGAGCTTCGACTTAAACTCCTCCGGGCTGGCTTTGATAAGATCGAACGTGTCATAGTGCATCGGTACTACGCGCTTTGGGTTCAAAAACTCGACCGCACGTACCGCATCATCGATGCCCATTGTGAAATTATCTCCGATCGGCAGCATCGCAAGATCAAGCCCTTCCTCGCCGATCAGCTTCATATCCATGAACAACCCGGTGTCGCCGGCGTGGTATATCTTCCTGCCCCCGAGAGTCAGTACAAAGCCGCACGGATTCCCTCCGATGTCGAGACCGCCCTCTCCCGCGGAGAATCCGTGATGGGCTATTGTCAGCTTAACGCGTCCAAAATCGAAGTCATGGCCGCCGCCGATATGCATGTTGTGTGCCTTAACATCCTTCCTGCTGCAGAAGACACCAATCTCATTCGGTCCGATAACCGTGGCGTCGTTGTTCTTCGCAATCTCGATCGTATCGCCGAAATGATCGCCGTGACCGTGCGTAACAAGGATATAGTCCGCCTTGACATCCGACGGCTTCACCTTTGCCAGCGGATTGCCGGAGAGAAAAGGATCGATTATCAGATTCGTACCGTTTGTCTCGATAGCAAAACAGGAATGTCCCAAATAGTCTATCTTAGCCATTGCATATCCTCCATGACTGCAATCAAAGCGCTGTAGCTCTTCTTATGTAAAGAGTTACGAGTGAAGTTAACTCAGGTTCCCGGACATGTGTCAACTAAAACAGCGAAATGTAACTCTACGATCTCAGTGATTTGATTACACCTCCGCCATTGACATAGTCCTGGCTGTAGAAAACTGCGGACTGACCCGGCGTTATTGCATTGACGGCCTCGCCCAGTTCGACTTCGACGACATCATCGGTGACAGGAGTCACTTTGGCCTCGATCGGTTTGGAAGTGTAGCGAATCTTGACTTCGCATTCAAGAGGCAGACTCGGTCTCGGAATCGAAATCCAGTTCGTCTTGTGCACGACGAACGAGGACGCCTTGACATCCTCTTCCGGGCCGAGGTGTATTGTGTTCCCCTCGACATCGATAGCTTTAACATAGGCCGGATAGCCGAGAGAGATTCCAAGACCCTTGCGCTGACCGACCGTATACATCGCAACACCTTTATGCCGACCGACGATCTCCCCTTTCTCATCGACGAAATCGCCCGGCTCATCGCCGCCGGCAACATCCCGGATGAAGCGTCGATAGTCGTCATCAGGGATGAAGCATATCTCACGGGATTCGGGAGCGTCCGACGTGGACAGTCCAAGCTGTCGTGCGAGCTCTCGCGTGCGCTTCTTCGTCATCTGACCGACGGGGAAAATCGCCTTCTTGAGCGCGTCCTGCCTGAGACCCCAGAGAAAGTATGACTGATCGCGCTTCTGATCGAGCCCCTTGCGGAGCGCGTAGAGATTGTATTTCGCATTGAATTCGAGCCGGGCATAATGCCCGGTTGCCATATACTCCGCGCCGAGATTGAGGGCCTCCTTGAAAAGCTCCCCCCACTTGATCATCCGATTGCATATCGCGCATGGGTTCGGCGTTTTCCCGGCCTTGTATTCGCTGATGAAATCAGCGATTACAGTCTTGCTGAAAGGCTCTGAAAGGTCCACTACATGGTGCAGGATATTGTTCTTATCGCAGACCTCTCTGGCGTTCTCCTCCGCCTTTGTCGTGAAGCACCTCAGCTCAGAGCCGCCCCTCGAGTCCACGACCGGACTGCGAAGACGCATCGTAATACCTTTAACATCGAAACCCTGCTGCTTGAGTAGCACGGCCGAAAGCGAGGAATCCACTCCCCCGGACATAGCTACTGCGACTCGCTTCTTCTTAAGCATCCCTGTGAAACTCTCTCCCGTTGAAGTGTGAATCTACGATTTCGCGTAGAACGGCGACATACTGCGCAGTCTCTCGACCACTTCCTTAAGGACCATTACGGTGTAGTCGACATGCTCCATCGTGTTGCTTCGACCGAATGAGAAACGGACGGAACTCTGCCCCACTTCCGGCGGCACGCCCATCGCTATCAGC
Source organism: uncultured Ignavibacteria bacterium (assembly GCA_964415885.1). Lineage (GTDB taxonomy): Bacteria > Zixibacteria > MSB-5A5 > JAABVY01 > JAHJOQ01 > CAYQCE01. The sequence goes on along the minus strand of CAYQCE010000055.1, from coordinate 1,485 downwards.
ACGTGTGACGGATCGGTCGAGCCGGATGTGCAGGCGGATCCCGATGATACTCCGATACCTTTCATATCGAGATTCAGGATCAACGCTTCTCCTTCTGCGCCTTTGAAGCAGAAATTGACAGTGGACTTTATGCGCCTGGCAGGATGACCACTGAACTTCACGTCCGGAATCTCGCTCTCTATCTTCATTCGAAACGCCTCGGCGAGTGTGCCGATACGCTCCTGTATCTCGTCCATTTCTTCGACTGCAATCTCGAGAGCCTTCGCGTAGCCGACAATTCCCGGCACATTGACCGTGCCGGACCGTATACCGCTCTCGTGATGGCCACCCGTTTGCCACGGCTGAATGTGCGTGCCGGAGCGTATGAAATTGACTCCGACGCCCTTCGGCCCATATATCTTGTGCGCGGAGGTCGACATCATATCAGCCCGCAGCTTCTGAAGATCGACGGGTATCCGTCCCACCGCCTGAACCGCATCCGTGTGGAAGTACACGCCCTTATCGCTGCAGATTTCCGCCAATTCGTCGACCGGCTGTATCGTTCCAACCTCGTTGTTAACGTACATCACAGAGACAAGTGTGGTATCATCCCGCATTGCCTTCTTAAGATCATCCGGATTGACCATACCGTACTCGTCAACAGGAAGGTATGTGACCTCGAAACCCTCCTGCTCCAGAAACTGGCAACTCTCGAGCACAGCCTGATGCTCGATATGACTCGTGATGATGTGCCTGCCCTTCTCGCGATTCGCATACGCTGTCGCCTTGATCGCAAGATTGTCCGACTCGGTACCCCCAGACGTAAAGTATATCTCATCGGGACGGCAATTCAGGTATCCGGCAATCTTCTCGCGGGAATCCTCGAGTCCCTTGAGAGCATTTCTGCCGAAGTGATGCAGGCTCGAGCTGTTGCCCCAGAACTCGCGATAGTAGGGCAGCATGGCCTCTATCACTCGCTCGTCCGTGGGGGTCGTGCTGTTGTGATCTATATATATGTCTTCCAACTTCAGCCTCCTTGACGCGTCTTCTCGCGCCAGCTATCGATTATATCCTGAAGAGAAGTGGTGTCGAGGATGTCGTGCATCGTATCCTCCAACTCTGTCCAAAACAACGCTGCGATACACGGTGTTCCGTCATCGCACTGCTTGAGGCATCTGCCGTCATGGCAATCCGCGATGTACTGCGGACCGTCCAGGGTCTCCGTAATCTCGAGAACAGTAATCTCCTCCGGCCGCCTGCCGAGAACATAGCCTCCCTGCGCTCCACGTGTCGAGCGGACGAGTCCGGCTCGCTTCAGCCGGCTGAGAATCTGCTCGAGGTAAGTAGGCGGAATATTCTGTCGTCTCGATATTTCGCGGGATGAGATCGGGCAGATATCATCGGCTTCCGCCATCTCCAGCAGGGCCCGCAAACCGTATCTTGACAGAGTTGATATACTCATGGCGCGCCAATATAGCAATTCTTACCCTGCTTGTCAAGATTGTC